>CBDFHU010000056.1:0-14074 GCA_965247375.1 Arsenicibacter sp. | reverse complement strand
TGTTTTACGAAGAACAGCAGCAGCTGGGGGCGCAGAATGGCTTTTATGCCTATGCGCCGTATGCATTCCAGACAATGCAGGTAAAATATTATGACACCAAATCGCCGTTTACACGGATGTACTTTGTGCTGGGGGGGCGGAACCAGAACGTACTGAACTTCGATTTTAGTCAGAATATTAACTCCCGCTGGAATGCCGGTTTTCAGGTCCAGCGGGTGACGTCACGGAAGCAGTTCGGAGTGAACCAGACCGTTGATCCGTCGAGCTTCCTGGCCCAGGGCTGGGCTTTCGTCGGGCAGACAAGTTACCGGTCTAAAAACGATAAATACACCCTGCTTGCCCATTTCAACCACCTGAATCACGAAATTGAAGAACAGGGCGGTGTCTTGCCGCTCCGCAGCAGCGGGGGCGAGCTACTGGGCTACACGTTCGACGGGGCGGCTAAACTCAGCAGTGCCAAAGGTTTTGACCGCCGGAATATGTGGCATCTGTATCAGCAGTATATCATGGCACCAGGTCTCCAGGTATACCACCGGCTCGATTATCAGCGCCATATCAATACATTTTACGACACGGCTCTGGCACAGGATTCGGCGCTGACCAGCTATTATCCGGCCGTGGTGCCTGCTTTGTTCCCTGCCTCGCGTCGTACTCAGCTCGACAGCGCTACGACGCATCAGGACATTTTCTATCGCCTGCTGGAAAATAATTTTGGTCTGAAAGGCATTTATCAGCTAGGGAAATCAGCGTTTAACTACCGCGCTTACATGCGCCACCGGATTTATTCGCAGACGGGCGAATACAATCGTCTGGCCGTTACGGGTGATTCGGTGTTTACCGGCACGTACCGTAATCCGACGCGCCTGATCGACCGCAATGAGCTGTTTCTGGGCCTGTGGCTGGGCTATTACTTTCCGGACAGTCTCTCGCGTCTGACCGTTGAAGGGGAGTACCTCGTAGGCCGGGATATCCGGCTGGAGGGGCAGCTGGAAACTAAACTCTTTACGGCCGGCTACCGCAGTGTTTTCGTGTCGCCGACCCTGCTGCAGCAACGCTTTGAAAGCAATAACCTGACCTGGTCGAATAATTTCGGTTTGCGGGGCACGCAGCATGCCTATGGTAAGCTTAATCTGGCTTACCGGAAAATCCGCTTTCAGCCCGGGCTTGACTATTACCTGCTGAACAACTACATCTATTTCGATGAAAATGCGTTGCCGAAACAACTGAGCAGTGCGTTCAGTATTCTGCGCGCCGGAGTCGGTGCTCAGGTAAGTATCGGGAAATTCCAGGCATCGGGGCAAGGGTATTACACACTGATATCGCGCAGTGATATTATGCGTGCGCCGAAACTGTTCGCGAATCTGCGGGCTAGTTATGACCTGTTGTTTGCTAAGGTGTTATACATTCAGACGGGGGTAGAACTGCATTATAAATCAGCTTACTACGCCGACAACTACATGCCGCTTACCCAGCAGTTTTATCTACAGAATGACCGGCGGGTTGAGGGATATTTACTGGCCGACGTGTTTGCCAACTTCCGGATTAACCGGACGCGGCTGTTCGTCAAAATGTCGCACGTCAATCAGGGCCTGCTGCAACCGACCTACTTTGTCGGCGCTGATTACCTCGGCATGCGCCGTACCTTCGCTTTCGGCGTCGACTGGTATTTGTTTGATTAGACGGAAATTATTTTCCATGACCTGATGGTGTCGGAAGCCGGTCATTATCGTAACTTTATTGACCTGGCAGAGGCATACAGGCCCGCTGATGTAGTACGAAAGCGCCGGAAAGAAATACTTGAACCCGAAGCCGGTATTATGGCGATGCCGGAGGTTCGGGGCGACCGGATGCACTAACCTTACTGAATGAATTTCCTTGAACAAACCGCCCGCACAGTCTACGCGAACCATGGGCCGCGGCTGGATGACGTGTGGGTGATCTTGCCGACCCGACGGGCGGTGACCGTTTTTTTAGAGTACCTGGCTGCGCAAAGTGAACGCCCGTTTCTGGCCCCCCACACGCTGGCCATCGACGATTTTATCATGCAGGCGGCCGGTGTCCAGCTCATCGACCCGGTCAGCCTGTTGTTTGATTTGTATGAGGTGTTCCGCGAAATCGACGAACACCTCGATTTCGAACCCTTCATTGGCTGGGCGTCGGTGCTGCTCGCCGACTTTGACCGGATTGATCAGTATCTGGTGAAGCCGTCTTACCTGTTTGATTACCTGACTGCCGCGAAGGCACTTGAACGCTGGCAGGCCAGTATTCCGGAAGGCGCTACCATTGCCGGCACAACAGGCACAGACCGCTATTTCCAGCTGTTTGAGAACCTGCATGCGGCCTACCAGTCCCTGCACACGCGGCTGGATGCGCAGGGACTGGTGTATCGGGGTATGGGCTACCGGCGGCTGGCCGAGCAGGTTGACACCCTCATCCGGGATAATCCGGCGTATGAAAAGCTGTATTTTGTCGGCTTCAATGCGCTGAGCCGTGCGGAAGAACATATCATAAAGGTGTTGCTCGAAGCCCAAAAGGCCGAATTGTTCTGGGATGCCGATGCGTATTATATGAATGATTGGGGGCAGGAGGCCGGTGAGTTCCTGCGGCGTTACCGGGAAAGCGGCTGGTTGTTTAACCGGGATAACCGCGAACAAATCGGCAATGACCTGCTCGGTACACCCAAAACCGTTCAGATTATCGGCGTGCCGACGGCCAGTATGCAGGCCAAGGTCGCCGGTGAACTGTGTAAGGGGCAGGGGGCCGAGGGCGAGGTGCCTGGGGCTGATCGTCCCGCTGTTTCTCCCAGCCCCCTGTCCGCTGCTCCGAAAACGGCGGTTGTGCTGGCGGATGAGACGTTGCTGGTGCCGGTGCTGTATGCGCTCGATGAGTCCGTGAAGGACCTGAACGTGACTATGGGGCTATCGCTCCGGAATTCACTGCTGTTTACACTGGTTGACGGATTGTTTGAAATGCAGCGGACGGTGCATGAGTTCCGTACACGCGACGGCCGTGATCTGCGGATTCCGAAATTTCACCACAAGCACGTCATCAAAATCCTGAACCACCCGTTTGTGCGGCAGTATGAGCGGATTCGTGGACTGATGTCGCCCGATGAAGTAAATGAGCTGCCGAAACCCTTGTTTTCGTGGATCGTTGAGAAAATTGTGTCGGAGCAGCGGGCGTATCTGACCGAAGCCGAAATGCTGGAATTAGGGCAGCACGATCCGCTGGTGACTGTGTTGTTTAGGCGCTGGCCCAACGATCAGCCGCGGCGGGTAATTGAGCTGTTGTATGATCTGATCGACCAGCTCCGCGCGGTTTACCGCGAAACGCAGGACGCCATCGAAATTGAATACCTGTACCTGTTTTATACGCTGCTGAAACAGCTGGAAACAACGCTTGAACGCGAACAGGGGAAGGAAGGCGCCATGCAGGTGACCTTGCGCAGTTTCCGGCAATTCCTGTATGAGCTGATCCGGCAAACGACCATTCCGTTTACGAGCGAAGGCAATAGCCACATTCAGGTCATGGGGATGCTTGAGACGCGGGGACTCGATTTCGACCGGGTAATTATTCTGTCGGCCAACGAGGGAATCCTGCCGCAGACCCGGAAGCTGAACTCACTGATTCCGTTTGATATCAGCACGGCCCCGGACATCAAACTGCCGACATATCGGGAGCAGGAAGCGGTGATGGCCTACCACTTTTACCGCCTGCTGCAACGAGCCAAAGACATTACGCTGCTCTACACGACCTCGCCCGACGCCTACGGCATGGGTAAGGGCGAAAAAAGCCGCTATATCCGGCAGCTGGAATATGAGCTGATTCCGAAGTCCGGACTGATTAAGCTCACCTATCCGGCAGTCCGGATCGGGAAATCGTATGACCGGCCGCCGATCAATACCGACTGGCAAATCGCCAAAACGGGTAAAGTCATGGAGTCACTACTGCACAACCTGACCGAAAAAGGGCTTTACCCGACGGCCCTGAACCAGTTTGTTGACTGTACGCTGAAGTACTATTTCGCCCGGGTGGTAGGCGTAGGCGAGGAAGACGATCTGGAGGAAAAAATGGGGATTGCCGAATTCGGTAGCTGGCTGCACCTGGCCCTTGAAACACTGGATAAGGATTTCCGGATGGTGAATAAACCGGTAACGGAAGAGATTGTGCAGGAAATACTCGAAACAACGTTTAAAGATGTGATGCAGGGACGGGTGATGGAGTCGGGGTTGAATCTGCTGATGTACCAGACGGCGCAGGAACTGATGCTGAATTTTCAGCGCCGGCAAGCCGAACTGACCGGACTGGAGGTCTTGGGTACTGAACAGAAACTGGAGACCACAATTGAGGTACAGCTGCCAACCGGCCCGATCCGCGTGAAGCTGGCGGGTAAAATTGACCGCATCGAAAAGTACAACGGACAGATCCGGATTGTCGATTATAAAACCGGAACGGTGAAGCTTCCGGGCGAGCGGGCGATGGATCAGGCGGCCGAAAAACTACCCGCTGAGACCGGCTCTGACTGGGGCAAGGCGAGGCAGTTGTGGCTCTATAAGTACCTGTATCTGAAAAATGACCTGAACCGCGACAATTTGCCGGTGACTGCCGGTTTTTACTCCTTCCGCGATAAAGATGGTGCGTTAAAAACGAATACCGTCCGCTTTTCGGAAGGCGAAACACCGGAGACGTACGTACAGGCCTCCGAAGCCGTACTGGCCGGTTTGATTCAGAAAATTCTGGACCCCGAACAGCCGTTTGTCCGGACCAGCGATCTGAAAACCTGCGCCTTTTGTTCCTACAAACGCATTTGCGGCCGCGAATAAACGTCAATAGCTGTTCCGGATTTGTAAATCCGGAACAGCCTGAACGCGGATTGATAATCGCTTACATTACAACCCCTTAATATACCTGACAATTGCCGGAACCAATCCAGTTGTCAGCGGCAGCGACGGGTCTTTATAGGTCTTCATGTTGGCCGCCTGATCGTCGCTTTCCGTGTCTTTAAGGGTATGGGTCATGCGGTCGAAATACGCGGTTCCGGCATTCGGACGAGCTTTAGTAAGGGTTTCTGCTTCTAGCATCTGTACCTGTAAATCCCGTTTACCCTGAATAACTAGTACCGGAGCCTTGATTTTATTAATTTCAACGGCAGGGTCATATTTCATCCACGAAATCATGTACGGCTGCACACTTGGGCGGAACAGGCTCATCAGCATAATGGGTGGTTGTTTGACAAACTGCCCGTTCCGGAGCGAGTCAAGGTCTTTGTACGCCGTTTGCCGCATCTCATCGGGTAGTGTTTTCAGTTGCTCTTTCAGTGTCCCGGCAATATTGCGGCCCGGACCGGCAAGCGAAATAAAGCCGTCGGCATTGGTTTGATGGGCTGTTATCATACCTACCAGTGAACCCTCGCTGTGTCCGGCAATGACGATCTTCGAAAAGCGTTTGTCGGCCTTCAGTTGCTTAACCCAGCCGGCCGCATCCTGAATGGCACTGTCAAAAGTCAGATTGGCTTCCTTAAAAGTACTCATATCAGCAGGCCGGCTTTTTCCGGCTCCGAATTTATCATAGCGAAGCACGGCAATACCGCGCGCATTCAGGCTGTCGGCCAGTTGTTTGTAGGTATCACTGACGACAGCCGGCTTACTGTTTCCGTCGCGGTCGGTCGGTCCCGAACCGGCAATGATGAGTACGACCGGCACCGGTTTTGTCGCATTGGCGGGGAGGCTCAGTGTCCCTTCCAGCGTTACGTCAGGGCGGGGTTGTTGTACCGTCTCGCTGGTGGCTGTCTGTCCGAACCCCTGAATAGCAGACAGGAGCACAATGGCAGTGGTGGTGAGTACTGATTTCATGATCGTTATGCGTTATGGTTGGTTGTTTCCTGACGATAAAGAAGAAAAGAATAAAGGGCTGAGCCAAAGGCAAGTCCAAGTGTAATGGTTAATAAAACCGGTGTTTTCCAGGTAGCGGGTACCAGAAATACGAGTACGACACAGAGCAACCCGCCCGCTACCCAGTAAGGGGCTGACTTCTGATGGGTTTTGCGCCAGACAAACTCGCTGTTGAGTGTCCACGGCGTCCGGATGCCCACAAAATAGTTAGGCCGGACGCTGTACATAAAGTTGCCGATACTGGCGATCATCAGCCCGACTGACGCCAGCAGAAAACTTAGGAACGTATCCGATTGTGCGCCGTGGGCAGTGTTGTACCAGAGCAGAAACAGGAGCAGACTCCAGCAGGCCGCAATGGCGATCCGCAGTTTCCGGTAATTTGACGTATTGAGCTGTTGTTTCGGGTCAATGTCCGGAATGAAGCGGAACAGGAAATACAGGAAGGCTGTGATACCGCCAAACAGCAAAACGAGTCCGTATTTCGGGCCGTAATCGTCGGGGATGCCTGCTGCATTGTAATGGAAAGGGACGCGTTCGGGAAGGTTGTTGTAGAGTGTGCCCAGGTAGATGAACGGAGCAATCATGAGGGCCAGAATCAGCCATTCGTGTGAGCGGGTAGTTGTTTTCATGGTATTGTTGGTTACTGGTTTGGCGTTGACTTAAAGCCGATGAGCCAGCCGAGCAGCTCATCAAGTACGGTTGTATTAAGGGTGTAGCGGATGAATTGCCCCTCCTTGGTCGCTTCGACTAAACCCGCCTGTTTGAGCAGGTCAAGGTGATGGGAAATGCTCGGTTTCGTCATGTCGAACCGGTCGGCAATATCCCCCGCCGTCAGATCGCCTTCCCGCAGCAAGTCAAGGATTTGCCGCCGGGTCGGGTCGTTCAGGGCTTTGAACAGTGCGTTCATACAAGATTTGTTAGATATTTAGACAAATGTCTAAATGGTTGAACGCTTTTCCAAATCGACTGATCCAAATCGTGATGAATGGAAAATCTAAAGGATGGAGGGTATTTTTTTGTGCTGGTTGTTGCTGGGTTCTGATAGTTCTGTGGGTTCGGGAGCGAGTGGTGGGGGCAAGTGGTGGCACGACCGCCAGGCGGCCCTGTTAGAGTCGTGCCACCACTAATAAGCCAGGGAACTCAGCAACCACCAGAACCAGGCAACCACCAGTAACAATCCAGAACATTAAAGCCGGTCAATCAACGCCTGTTGCTGTTGCCTGAGTTCCTCGAGCGTCTGGCTCATGATTTCCAGCTTTTCGTTGAGGGTGCGTACTTCGATTTCGGCTTTGAGGTTGACCAGATAGTCGTTCTGGGCGCGTTGCCGGTCTTTGGTTTCCTGCCGGTTCTGACTCATCATGATAACCGGTGCCTGTAGGGCGGCCAGGCAGGAAAGCATCAGGTTCAGTAAAATGTAGGGGTAAGGATCAAACGGTTGCTTGTACAGAATAAACGAGTTCAGGACAATCCAGCCCAGAATGATGACGGCAAAGGTGATGATAAAGGTCCAGCTGCCCCCGAAATCAGCCACTTTATCGGCCAGCCGTTCGCCGAATGTCAGCGGTGTATTGTCATCTTCGATAGAAACGGAAATCAGGGTTGATTCTTCAATGGAGGCCTGTACTTTGGGGTGTATGGCTTGTTTATGCTTCTTCATCGTATATACGTAAAATCGGTTACAAATTAGAATTTTGTCTGAAGTTTCGGACAAACGGGCCAAAAGACCGGGGCAATTTCAGAATTTTGCAGCCTAATTGTGAGTTAAAGTATGATTAAGAAGATAGAAAACCCGCAGATACTGGCGTGGTTACATCAACAACTGAAGAACCGGAATCAGCAGGCAGAAGGGATTGATGCCTTAACCACAGTCTTACCGGAGCTAACCGGCCGGATGGAAAGCATTGACGGTCAGGTGTCAAATGCGCACGTACTGGTATTTGCCGGTGATCACGGCTGGCAACAGGAAACCGACCCGACGCAGAGTTATCGCCTGATTCAGCAACTGACTGAGGACGGCAATTATATGTTTGACGCCTACACCGAAAAGGGTTTGACTTTATTGCTGTGCGATGTGGGTGTGCAGGGCACATTTGCGGTAAATACGCCCGTGTTTGTGAAGTTTAAGGTCCGGCCGGCCACCGGTGACATCCGGCAGTTGGCGGCGATGGAGCTCTTCGAATGCGAGGCGGCGATAGATGCCGGCCGTACGCTGGTAAACGGGGTCGCCTACCGCGACTGCAATACGGTAGGTTTCGACACCATCGGAGCCGGAAGCGGTCTGCCGGCCGGTTTGCTGATTCATGCCCTGACCGGTATGCCGCTGTCAGCCTGTCTGCCGGACGGCATTGAGCCCGAAACGGCAGCGGCTATTCTGGCGAAGGAAACCCCGGAAACGCCTGAGGCGTTGCTGGCCAACATCGGTGGACTGGAAATTGCTGCGGTGGCTGGCGGCATAGTACAGGCCGCTGAAAATGAAATGCACGTACTCCTCACGGGCAGTACGTGCATCGTGGCCGCTTTTCTCGTGGCCTATACTACCAATCCTGCCGTAGCAGACTGGTGCGTTTTCGGGTCAGAAGGGTAGCTTGCCCAGATCAACATTTCCGCCGGTCAGGATAATACCGACTTTCTGGTTGGTAAACTGATCGGCGTGCTTCATTACGGCGGCAAACGGAACGGCGCATGAGGGCTCAATCACAATCTTCATGCGCTCCCAGATCAGCCGCATGGCGCCGATGATTTCAGCGTCTGAAACGGTCAGGATATCCGAAACATGCTGGCGGATGATAGCCAGCGTACGCGGGCTGAGCGTAGTCATTAACCCGTCGGCAATGGTATTGATGTAAGGAGCTTTTTCGATCACCCCCGACCGGAACGACAATATGGCATCGGCTGCGCCTTCAGGCTCTCCGGCAATTACGCGGGTTTGGGGCGAAAAATAATGCACCGACAGGGCCGTGCCGCTGATCAGTCCGCCGCCACCAACGGGGGCCAGAATGACATCAAACGGTTGTTCCTGCCCGTAGTCTTCGATCAGTTCTTTGGCCGAGGTGGCCTGTCCGGCAATCACGCGGTCATCGTCGAACGGGTGAATCATGGCCGCACCGGTCCGGTCGATAACCTCCTGCACACCTGCTTCGCGCGCATCGAGTGTCGGCTCGCATTCAATGATCTCGGCACCATAGCCGCGGACGGCGTCTTTTTTAACCTGCGGAGCGGTACGCGGCATGACTATGTACGCCTTTGTACCGACTTGCCGCGCGGCATAGGCAATGGCCTGGGCATGGTTACCGGACGAGTGGGTCGTTACGCCGTTGGCCAGTTCCTCAGCCGATAGCTGCAACACCGCATTCAGGCCGCCACGGGCTTTGAAGGCCCCGATTTTCTGAAAGTTTTCGCACTTAAAATACAGGTCAGCCCCGATCCGCTGATTGATGGTCTGGTTGGTCATCACCGGTGTACGGTGAATATGCGGCCGGATCCGGTCGTGTGCGAGCTGAATATCAGACTGATTGATCATGCGTTAAAAATTATACCGGAGGCCAACGCCCGACTGTACGTTCAGGAAAAGCGGCGCCGGAAGTACTTCTACATACAGGCCGGTTTCGATGAAAACAGAGTATGGTTTGTTTGGAACAAAGTATTCTGCTCCCGCAATGGCTGAGCCGCCCAGCGAGAAACCGCTTTCGTATTCATTGTAAGTCTGGAGACGCTGCGGATAGTAGCGGCGTGAGTTAATCTGCCCGCCAAGGCCATAGTAGCCACGGAGTTCATCTTTGCCAAACAGCCGGTTATGCCACACATAATTGCCCTGAACGGTCAGGCCTACGTTCCGGTAAACACCACGGCGGTAATCCCGTTTGTTGCCGTACAAACCGCCATACGTACCGATATTCAGGTCAAACGCCTTATTGTCTCCGAAGTATTTGCGAATATTAACACCGGCCGGTTCCCCGATCCGGAAACCTGCTGCCCAGTTATTGTATTGGGCCTGCGCCCGCTGCGTAAAGGCGGTGCCTAGTATCACCAGAGCACCGAGAATCAGTTTTCTAAACATATGTGAAGTTGTCTGACTTGAATAACGTTAAAACGTCGTAGCCATTGTGACACGGTACTGTTTCAGCGTATCAATTAACCGGTTGTTTTCCTCCGCCGTACCGACCGTAATCCGCAGACAGTCATCGCACAGAATGACGCGGGAACGGTCGCGGACAATTACCTGTCGTTCGATCAGGAAGTCAAACACCTTTTTTTGCCTCATCAAACTGAGCTAACAGGAAATTCGCATCTGACGGAAAGATCCGGCGGACTATCGGCAATGTAAGAAGTTTTTCGTGTAAGTCCGACCGTTCGTGCAGAATCTTCGCCACCATCCGGTCCTTGGCCGACTCCAGTTGGAGGGCGTCCAGCGCCAGTTGCTGAGTCGGTGCCGCGATGTTGTAAGGTGGTTTAATTTTGTTCAGTACACTGATGATGGCTTCGGACGCAAAGCACATACCCAGTCGCAGCGCTGCCAGCCCCCATGCCTTTGAAAAGGTTTGTAACACCACCAGATTCGGGTATTGGCCGAGCCGCGATACCCACGATGTTCCGGCTTCGGCAAAGTCAATGTAGGCTTCATCAACTACCACCAGACAGTCTTCGGCGGTATCCAGTACGGTCTGTATCGCTTCCTGGCTCAGTAAATTTCCTGAGGGGTTGTTGGGTGAGCAGAACCAGATAATTTTCGGCTTTTTCTCCGCGATAGCCGCCAGTACCGCCGGAGTGTTTACTTGAAAATCAGGCGTAAGCGGCACTTTGGTCAGGGCCACATCGTTGATGGCGGCCGATACCTCATACATGCCATAGGTCGGCGGCATCGTCAGCATGGTGTCGATGCCTGGCCGGCAGGTAGCACGGACCAGCAGGTCAATCGGTTCGTCGGAGCCGTTGCCCAGAAAAATCTGTGACGGCCGGACGTGTTTAATCGGTGCCAGCCGCTCTTTAATGGCCGATTGATACGGGTCCGGATAGCGGTTGAAGGTCGTCAGTGCATTATCGCCGCTCAGGACCGGACCAAACGGGTTTTCGTTAGCATCCAGAAATACGCCTTCTTTTCCCGTATACTCGTCACGGGCTGAGGAATACGGCGTAATGTTCAGGATGTGTGGACGAAGAATAGCTGCAAGATTAAAAGGACGCATATTGGTTACTTGTTAATAAATCGGTTATCCGTGGAGACAGGCCGGCTCAGGACCAGCATACCCCGTAATTCAGGTTTCATTGTTGCAAAGGTAAGCCGTTCGGTGCCGGTGACGACAAATCCGTTCTGCCGGTAAAAATTCAGTGCAGCCTCACTGCTATCCATCGCCTTCAGCCAGATGCAGGGTTTATTCTGTTCCTGCGCAAGCCGGACCACAAAATCGACAGTAAACCGGCCCAGGCCCTTTCCGGTTGCTGAACCGAGAAAGTAGATGCGTTCAAGCTCCATAGCCTGCTGCGACAGGTCAGTTGGCAAGGGCTTGTCAAGGTTTATTTTCAGAAAACCGACCGCCTCTCCGGCGTCACTGATGAAGTAAAACCGGCTGTTCGGGTCGGCAAGCTCGGTAGCCAGCTGCGCATTCGTAAAACAGCGGTTCATGTACCATTCGCCGCCATCGAGCCAAAGATGCAGGTAATGATCCTGATAGGCCCGCAGTGCCAGATTGGCGAGTGCTTCGGCGTCAGTCAGCGAAAGCTGGCGGATGGTCAGGTTATTTTTCAAAAGATTTGTAGCGCTCATAATCAAAGGCCAGGTCTTTTGCCGCAATGGGTTTATTCAGTGTTGGCCGGAAAAACATAGTCCTCTTAACAGAAGTTTTAGGTATCTGCATGTGCTCTTCTATTTTCCGGATTGCAAATGATTGCGTATCAACCCAGAAAATTGTTGGAATGGATTGAGCGGTATCGGTCGCTTTCAGTACATAACAAGAGGTGCCCTCAATCGTCTCGGTTCCGGCTAACACTACATTGGTAAGCCGCTGTAATAGTAAACCAGTCATATTTGAGTGATTAAACAGGTAATTCGTAATTTTCCGGGATGAAGTTTCTGAAACTCCTGCTGCAGTTGCAAGGGCTAATTCAAGAGTAAAGTCATCTTTCGGTTTTTTATCAGACGACCAGTAATGCTTTGCATCGCCGTTTGCTGACCAGATCAGATAAACATACGTGTAGGATCCCGGTCCTTTCTGAACCTCATAAAAAAAACGAAACTGATCGGTTGTCCGGTTATAGGCAGTAGTAAAAATAAGTTTTGAGGTGAAGTTCTGTTTGTTTTCACCAGTGAACTCAGAAACCACCTCGCCCTGATCCTGATAGGTTTTGGCGGTGCGATAGACCTGCTGCATGCGTTCAATGATCTGCTGCGCTTTTCCGGTCGCCTGCTGGGCATTGGTAGTCGTGGCCAGGCACAAATGCCCGAGTAGGATAATCAATAATCGTTTTTTCATGTCTGTATCGGAGTGGAAAATAAAAAACGCCCCGCCTGAAAGTTTAGACGGGGCGTTGGCATTTAGAGCTCGTCTAAGGCTTTCAATCGTATGCTGACGGCCCGTTTATGGGCATCGAGGGATTCGGCTTCGGCCATCGCTTCGACCACCGGACCCAGCCCGCGCAGGCCTTCCGGGGTGATCGACTGAACGGTAATTTTCTTCACGAAACTATCCAGCGATACGCCGCTGTATGCCCGGGCAAAGCCGTTGGTCGGCAACGTATGGTTAGTACCCGATGCATAGTCACCGGCCGATTCCGGGGTGTAGTTTCCCAGAAAAATAGAACCGGCGTTGATGATCTTTTCGGCGACTGCTTCTGCGTTGGCTACGCTCAGAATCAGGTGTTCGGCCGCATACTGGTTCAGCAGCTCAATGGCCTCTTCCCCGGTTTCGACCAGAATGGCCTTGCTGTTCTCGATGGCTTTTGCCCGCTAAATCACGGCGCGGGAGCCGTTCTAACTGAGTTGTCAGCGCCAGATTTACGCTGTTCAGCAGCTTCCGCGAGGTTGTCACCAGCAGGACCTGGCTATCGGCACCGTGTTCGGCCTGCGACAGCAAATCGGCCACCACAAACGAAGGAATGGCGGTGTCATCGGCATATACGGCCACTTCTGACGGGCCCGCCGGCATGTCAATGGCCATGCCTTCTTTAGCAACCAGCATTTTGGCGGCCGTCACGTACTGATTTCCCGGCCCGAAAATCTTATAGACCTGCGGAACCGTTTTGGTGCCGTAGGCCATGGCGGCAATAGCCTGTGCGCCGCCAATGCGGAACACCTTTGTGATGCCAACCAGTTGTGCGGCAAAAAAGATGGCAGGGTGATTGCCCGGCGTACAGAGCACCACCTCGCGGCAACCCGCCAGTTGCGCCGGAACGCCCAGCATCAGCACCGTGCTGAAGAGGGGAGCCGTTCCGCCGGGAATGTACAAGCCTACTTTTTCAATACCAACGGACCGGCGCCAGCAGGTCACGCCCGGCATCGTTTCGATTTTTTCGACGGGCTGCTTCTGGGCAGCGTGGAAGGTCAGGATGTTGGCATACGCCTGCCGGATCGCTGCTTTCAGCTCGTCGCTCAGCTGCGCTTCGGCGGCGGACAGTTCTTCGGCCGGCACCTGAATGCCGGTTTGGGCCAGATCAACGTTATCGAACCGTTTGGTGAGCTCAATCAGCGCGGCATCGCCCTCGGCTTTCACCTGCGCCAGAATCGGCGCCACGGCCGTTTCGATCTGCGCCGACGACTGCACGGGGCGGGCCAGTAAAGCAGGCCACTCGCTCCGGTCCGGAAAAGGAATCAGTTGCATAACGGCTGCGTTTAGTAAATCATTTTTTCAATCGGAATCACCAGAATGCCCTGTGCACCGGCGGCGCGGATGGCTTCGATGTTTTCCCAGAAGTCGTTCTCATTCAGAACCGAATGTACCGAACTCCAGCCTTCGGTAGCCAGGGGCGTAACAGTCGGGCTTTTCATGCCCGGCAGGAGCGAGGTAATTTTATCGAGCGAATCGTTGGGGGCGTTCAGCACAATGTATTTATTGTTTTTGGCTGCCTGAACGGCTTTGATCCGGAACAGCAGCTTGTCAATCAGCGTCTGCTTTTCGTCGCTGATGGTCTGTGCGCCGACCAGAATAGCTTCCGAACGGAAAATAACCTCCACTTCTTTCAGTCCGTTGCTC
>CBDFHU010000055.1:0-21559 GCA_965247375.1 Arsenicibacter sp. | reverse complement strand
AATCCATCTGTCCTTGCTGCAAAACTGTCTGTTGCCACTGACCGGCGACCGGCAGACCGGTCCGCATTCAGGAGAACGACAGCCGGCCGACGGCCTGCTGCAACATGATTAAAATGCCGTTCGGACTCGCAGGATTAGGGGCAACAACTGCTGACGGACGGTCTGTTTTTATCGTAACATAAACCGGCTTCATGGCATACTGCCGCCGTCGCTGTCGACTTGCAGCAGCTGGTAATAATTCCTCCTCCCTCCAGTGGCTGATTATCACGAAAGGTATATGATCCGGCGGGTTTGTGAATTTCCGGCTGGCTGATTGCTCGTGTATGGTTTCGTAGACCTGACCATCCCGGCTGCGCCGCACAACAAAGCGGCTGGCTTTATCTTCCTGAGCAGTTGCCCATTCGGTTTGCACCCCGTTACCTTCCGGTTGTGCGCGGAAATAAAGCAGCGTTACCGGTGTCTGTGTCTGCGTCACCGTACCACTCACACAGTATTTATCCAACCGTAGCGTACCGCCCGCGAAATCATTTACAGGCATAAATCCGGAAGCTGATGGAACCGGATACATTGGCGTAGCCCAATCCGATATTGGCTTGCTGATACCCATCTGTGACGGAAAAGGCCCCGATATCGGCGGAAAAGCCATCGGTACCGGCACGCACATAAACCTCCTGCGGCCCGGCGTTTGACCGGTTATAGAAAAAAGAGAACCCCGTCAGGGTCATTTTTCGCCATTGAGCGGCTGAAGCTGTAATCTGGACGAATTCGCTGTAATTACAGGTCGAGACCGACCAGTTCTGGATATTTCCGGCCTTGCCCCGACTGCCCTGGCGCATTAGGGTGAAATGCCGGATAAATTGACGCCCTGTTAAATTAGCGCCGTTGCCCTGAACGTTTGGGCTCGACGATGCCGCGCCGGTATTGCCATCGAACCCCCACGTAACCGTAAACGGGGTTTGAGCTAACACTAACGAGCCCGAAAACAAGACTAATAAACTGATTATTAAACCAATAACACGCTTCATAAACCACAGAAACAGGAACTTTGCCAAGGTCTGAAAACGCTGGCAAAGTTCCAATTCCTGTTAGTATAAGAAGGTGCCGGCTTCGCTTTGAATCGTCACCTGTTTGCCTGTAAACGCCTCAACATGGCCGACAACCTGTGCCTCAATACCAAAGGATTTGGCTATATCAATCACCTGTTGTGCGTTGGCTTCAGGCAGGTATATTTCAAGGCGGTGGCCCATATTGAAGACTTTATACATTTCCTGCCAGCTCGTGCCGCTTTCCTCCTGAATCAGGCGGAACAGCGGGGGTACCGGGAACAGGTTATTTTTTACCACGTGTACGCCATCAACAAAGTGCAGCACCTTGGTCTGTGCACCACCCGAGCAATGGACCATCCCGTGAATCTCCGCGTGTAATTCACCCAGCAATGCCTTAACCACCGGCGCGTATGTCCGTGTCGGTGATAAAATCAGCTGCCCGACGTTCAGGCCGGTACCGGCGATGGTATCTGTTAGCTGTTTTGACCCGCTGTAAATCAGGCTACGGTCAACGGCGGGGTCAAAGCTCTCGGGATATTGATTGGCCAGATAGTGCGCCAGTACATCGTGCCGCGCCGACGTCAGGCCATTGCTGCCCATACCGCCGTTGTAGGTGTTTTCGTAAGTTGCCTGACCAAACGAAGCCAGCCCCACGATTACGTCGCCGGCCTGAATGCGGTCGTTACTGATCACATCACTGCGCTTCATGCGGGCAATCACCGTACTGTCGACAATCACCGTCCCGGACCAGATCACCGACATCGGCCGTTTCGCCGCCGGTGCTGTAAATGTCAATACCGTGGTTCCGCAGCATCTCCAGCACCTCTTCCGTACCGTTGATGATTTCAGCAATTACCTCACCCGGAATCAGGTTTTTGTTCCGTCCGATAGTCGACGAAAGCAGCATCGGGCCGGTCGCCCCGACGCAGATCAGGTCGTCGGTATTCATCACCACAGCATCCTGGGCAATGACCCGCCAAACCGACAAATCACCGGTTTCACGCCAGTACAGGTAGGCGAGCGACGATTTGGTACCCGCACCATCGGCGTGCATGATGGTACAGTAATCGGGATCACCGGCCAGTGTATCCGGCACAATTTTGCAGAAAGCTTTCGGGAAAAGACCCTTGTCAAGCTTGGCTATGGCGTTATGAACGTCTTCTTTCTGAGAGGAAACACCCCGTTGGGCGTAGCGGTCAGTCATGATAAATTTGCAGTATTGACGCAGCAAAGATACCGTTAATCCCGCTTACTTCACTTTAAATTCTACAGTATAACCTCGAGGTAGTTTCGGGACAAGTACCCAATTCATACTGAAGCTAAGTTTTTTACACCAGCCGGACTCACGGACTTTAATGGTATAAACGTATTTTTTCTGTTTGTCTATCGGCTCAACGAGGCGTGTAAAAGCGACATCGCAACCGCCGTCAGCATAATTTCCGAGCAGCGTAAATCTGGCAAAATCAATCGTTTCCGGCCCAAAAGAGCTGCAACTATTATTCCCCGGACGGGCATACTTCTTATAATCAAAAAATGCCCGGAACGCGCTGTCACTGTCAATAACGATGTCCTGCCTGCTTAGCAGATTATCACTAAACCATGACGGGAGATAACAGAGATTTGTAGAATGCAGACTCGTTTGCCGGATAGCCGGAGACAATAATACCACGGTTGTGATTTTTACCGTCGATCAGGTCAATGCAGCTATCCTGAATTAGTAACAGGGCGAGAAGAATGAGGGGTAACAGGTGTGTTTTTCGTAACATCTTTCCGGTGTTTTCTGAGAAGACCCGTTTCCGGACGGAATCGTTGCAGCATAGCAAACAAAAACCCTGTACCAGGCTGATACAGGGTGCTTTGTGTATATCCATTACCAAAATGACTCAGGCCTTCTTCAGAAATTCAGTCCGCAAGACCATCATTGTCCGGTCTTCTTCTGCCTTCAATTTCAGCTTCGTCGTCGGTAAGGCGGATATTTTTAACCAGTGTACCACGCTTCAGCACCGACGAGGAGCCACGTACTTTTAAATCCTTAATGAGGGTTACCGAATCCCCGTCTTTTAACAAGTTACCATTACTATCTTTAACGTCCATAAAAAGAGGAATTATTACGCCCGCAAAGATACAGTTTTATATTTTCATTAATGAATTGAAACTACTTCAGGACCTCAACAGTGTCGAGTTCAGGGCCGCCGCCGTGATTGGCAGAACCGGCAACGATGTAAATCTTTTTCTTGTACACCACGGCCTGTGTCCCGTGCCGACCCTGTTTCATGCGCGGGCCGGCTGTCCACTTGTTAGTTTTCGGGTCCAGTATTTCGGCTTCGTTATGCGCGGCGAGCTGCGGACTCTCACCGCCGATAATCCAGACCTTACCGTTGTTAGAGACGGCTGTACTGCCCGCCCGCTGCGTCGGAATATTGGATTCGGCCGGTAACGTTGTCCACTGACCGGTTTTGAAATCGTACATGTCCACTTCGGCAATGGTCGTTTCGAGTACCTGATTGGTCTTTGCCGACGATTTCCGTCCGCCCGCACAGATACAGCTTATCGCCCACCATCGCCGCACTGATGTGATCCCGCACCCGCGGCGCATCAGGCAGCTGTTTCCAGGTATTGGTCTGCGGGTCGTATTCGTCGAACCAGGCTACATGACCGTCGTAATGACCGTCCATGATGCCACAGACGACGTAAATTTTATCTTTGTATACCACAACACCGGCTGAGCCACGCAGCCGCTCTTTCGGAATTTCGGGCCCTTTGCGCCAGTTGCCGGTTTTCGGGCTGTAGATATACATGTTCGGAATCGGCGTTTCGTGCGGGTACTTTCCTTCAAAAGCAGCGATCACATACACTTCATCGCGGTAATTGATGGCCTGAAAGTGATTCATCTCAACGGGCGGCGTTGGCAGCTTTTTCCACATCAGGGTTTTCAGATTCAGGGCTTCCAGCGGCTTCATGCCACGGCCACCAATCGCATACAGGCTGTCACCAACCAGGGCGGCGGCATTTTCATGGCGCTTTTCGCAGGTATTTTGGGTCGTTACCGGTTCCCATTCCTGCCCGAAGGCGAACACAGGTGCCAGTAACAAAGGAAGCAGTAGTTTCTTCATGATAAAAAAAGATTAGTTGTTAAGGGAATTAGTATTGATCAGCGTCGTACTGAATACCGGTTGCCTGCCGGATGGCATCCAGCAGCCCCATCAGGTTAGTACTATCGTCCAGCGACCACATCGGGCTTTCGGTCAGGCCCTTCGCCAGACAATCGCCGACATGCTGAATTTCATATTCATATCCGTGTGTAGTCCGGCTGAAATCGAAGCGTTCCGGACTCCTGCCCGTCTGTTTCCAGCGATACGGCCATACTTTCGTGAAACCGGCCATGAATCCGGACCATGCCTTTTTCGCCGTAAATAAGCCCTGCGCAATCGGACTTCGCCATAATGGTGCTGTCGAGCAAAGCCATTTTGTTGCCGGCATACGTCAGCACCATGCCACACTGCTCGTCAACGCCCGTAGAGCCGATATTAACCGCCGCCCTGATGCTTTCGGGCTGACCCAGCAGCAGATACGACAGAAACAGCGGGTAAATACCAATATCAAGCAACGACCCGCCGCCAAGCGCCTTGTTAAACAAACGCCCTTCCGGATCAAACGGAGCCCGGAACCCGAAATCGGCTTTCACCAGTTGTACCTCGCCGATCGCCTCCTTCCTCAATGAGTTCCTTTGCTTTCAGGATGGCGGGCATAAACCGGCTCCAGAGGGCTTCCATCAGAAACACATGCTGACTACGGGCCAGTGCTACCATTTCAGCCACCTGCCGGCCATTCATCGCAAATGGTTTCTCACACAAAACAGCCTTTTTACCGCCCAGTAGCATCATGGTATTGGCATAATGCTGCACATGCGGCGTGGCAATATAAACCACATCTACTTCCTCACAGGCAAGCAGGGACTCGTAGTCGCCGAACGCATATGTTGCCCCGTACTGCGCCGCAAATGCGTTGGCCCGCGCCTGGTCAGAGGAGGCAACGGCATACAGTTCAGTGTCCGGTACAGTCAGTAAATCCTGTGCAAATTTGTGGGCGATCCGGCCCGGTCCAAGTATTCCCCAGCGAGTCATAGGCAGTAAAAAAGGTATCTGTAATCAGGTCGTTATTGAGGCAAGTCAGTAAATTGACACAGCAAAACTACGTCATTTACGTTACTATAAAGGGGAAGACCACGTAACCTTACCCCTACTTTGTTATGAAAAATCGTTATTCTGCGCTACTAGTCACTGCTTTATCATTTATTTACACCTCTCTTGCCGCACAGGTTGCCGAGCCTTCAGATCCGCTCCGTCCTTCTGCTCCGGATACCATCCGAAAAGCCCGGGCCGACTCAGCAGCTACACGGATTACGTCTAAACCGGCCCGCGACTCAGTAACCTACCGCATAAAACTCACGGCCGACGGAACGGCCAACAGCGGCAACGTTAACCGCATATTACTACAGCTGACAAGTGCCATTGACTACGAGCTAAGCCGGCAGTTCAAACTCTCTACCAATCCGTCCTTTATTTATGGCCGGCAAAACGGTTTGCTGAACGAACGGGAATGGGCAGGCGATCTGCGGTCAACCTTTAAATACGAAGATCGACTCTATTATCTGGCGTTTGGTTCGCTCGAAAAAAGCAATCTGCGCAAAATTGCCCTGCGTTTTTCGGCTGCTGCCGGAGCAGGTTACAAACTAATCAGTAAACCCGCAGCTTACCTGTCTGTTACAGATGTTCTGCTCTATGAGTACACCAATTTTATTGAATTAAGCGACATTAAAGTACTCCGGAATTCGGCGCGGATTTACGGGGAGTATTTTATGGGAAAAGACAAACGCTGGTCGATCTCACATACAGCCTTTTATCAGCCCGCTCTTAACCAGAAAGGCAATGTCCGGTGGAATGCCAGCCTGAGCGTGCAGGTGCGGGTAACAGCTGCCGTAAGTCTGCGGACGACCGCGTTTAACTCTTACGAAAGTATTGTCTCGCCGGGGCGTAAAAACAACGACCTGCGGTGGACGATGGGACTGGTTTACGAGAAAAAATAAAGGCTGACGAAATTCGTCAGCCCCTGTGTTTATTGGCGGTCGCCGTACGGGATGATGAGTTTTTCGCCCCGCTGCGCAAAATCCTTGCTTTTTCCGTTGGCCCGCATCAGCGCTTCCTTGCTGATGCCGTATTTTTCGGCCACGACCCGCAGCACGTCGCCCGGTCCGACGGTATGCACCGCTCTGGCTTTCACATTCAATCTGGTTACACCCGCTTTTACCGATTCCTCTGACACGTTCGGGTTCATGGCCTTGAGCGTGCTTACCTTCATATTCAACCGGTTAGCGATACCATAAAATGTCTCACCGTCGCCGACCGTATACGTTGTCGTAACGCCGCCTTTCGGAATGTCCGGTTTCTTTTCTTCCGGCTTTGGCTTTTCCTCAACCGGTGGTTTTGTCTCGCTGGCGGCGGTTTTGGTTTCTTCGCCCTCCGCTACCGGTTTGGTCTCTTCCGCTACAGCTTCGGCCGGCGGCGTTTCCTGCGACAAATCAACCGGCGCTGGCGTTGCCGTCGTATCCACCAGCGTATCCACCGGTGCAATCAGTTCCGGCTCGCCTTCCAGCGACAGATTCCGCTGCACCGAATCGATCGGAATATTCGTCAATTCGTCGGTATTACCCGTTGTGTCAGCCAGTTTTTCGTAGCCGATGTACAACAGGGCAATAATCATGGCCACCAACACCGCAAGTGTAATGGCAGGAAGTTGTGAACTACCGCTTTGTTGTTGATGTGCACTCATATGGGTTTACTTGCAAATTAGGTTAGCGAGTGGAGCTCCCGGCTCATCTCATCGACTTTGGCCTTCAGGCTTTCTTTGTAAGCATCCAGCCGGGCCGCCACAGCCGTATCAAATGTACCGATAATCTGTGCCGCCAGGATACCTGCATTCCGCGCACCGTTCAGCGCAACCGTTGCAACGGGAACCCCCGACGGCATCTGCAGAATCGACAGCACCGAGTCCCAGCCATCAATCGAATTACTCGATTTTACGGGTACCCCGATTACGGGCAACATAGTCAGAGAGGCTACCATGCCCGGCAAATGGGCGGCTCCGCCGGCACCGGCAATGATTACTTTCAGGCCACGTTCGCGCGCTGTCTTTCCATACTCAACCATCTTTTCGGGTGTGCGGTGCGCCGATACAATGTCCATTTCGAACGCGATTCCGAATTCAGTCAGAATCTCGGCAGCTTCCTGCATTACCTTCCGGTCGGAAAGGCTTCCCATGATAATCCCTACCATACTCAACAATGTTCAATCCGTAAACCGGTTCACTATAAACCGATTACTTGACGTATATTAATCAACTTTTCCTGCGAAATAACGTAGTTTACCGCAGACTTAGGTAGCAGGAAGACATTTTTTATTTAACAAACAGACGCATCACCTGATCCGGGCGTTGATGCCGAAATCGTTGCGTTCAAAAAAGCGGAGCTGCTGGTACCCGTCGATGGTATATTGCTGTACCCGCCATTCCTTGTTGGCCGCCGGCGCACACGTCATCAACACATGCCGGTCTGATTCATACAGCAGGTTTTTGGTCCGCAGCAGGGCTTCAATCCGGCGGGGCTTCCGGGTAGCCGAATCGAGCTGCACACTCAGCGACCGTACCGTGAGCTTATCTTCTTCCGGCTTCAGTGTGTAGGTATATGACAAGGGGTCAGCCTGACTAACCGCGTAGCTGCTCCGGAAAGCCGGTTTGTTCAGATCAGCCTGCACGAAGAGTTCAAGCTCGTGCGCCCAGTCGATCTCACGGGTCTGTTTCGTCTGCGTTTGCTGTTTAATCGTAGCGGCTTTATCCACCAGCGGCTTTTCCTTTTCCAGTAAGGCAATCTGCTGTTTCACAAACCCCTCCAGGTCATAATATACCTTGGTCTGGTTTTGCTCGCTGGTTGGCGTACAGGCCGGAAAAGCCGCCATACTCAGGCATATGGCTAGTTGTAAGACGTGTCTCATAATTACAAAAAAGGCGCCCTCCGCAGGGTTGCAGAGGGCGCAGATACTGCTTGCTGAATGGCCAACAAGATTTTTTAAAAATCAGTTTGCAATCAGGCTAACTCCCGTCATTTCGGCCGGCTGCGGAATCCCCATGAGCTGCAATATCGTTGGGGCAATGTCGGCCAGTTTACCGTCGTTCAGCGTCGGGTGGTAATCTTCTGCTACCAGAATGCACGGTACCAGATTAGTCGTATGCGCTGTATTCGGCGAGCCGTCGTCGTTGATTACATAGTCCGCATTACCGTGGTCGGCAATGATAATGGCAGCATAGCCATGCGCCAGGGCGGCTGTTACGACGGCTTCAACACACTGATCAACGGTTTCGACGGCCTTCACAACGGCGTCGAATACGCCGGTATGGCCTACCATGTCAGGGTTAGCGAAGTTCAGGCAGATAAAATCGGCGCTTTCTTTCTCCAGTTCCGGCACAATCACATTCCGGATATCATACGCACTCATTTCCGGCTTCTGATCGTAGGTTTTTACCGGAATTGTTACCGACTCTCCATGCTCATTGATCACAACCATCTCTTTCGGCGACGGACACAGCAGGCGTCGTTCTCCTGTAAACGGCTCCTCGCGACCGCCTGAGAAGAAAAACGTAACGTGCGGGTATTTTTCTGTTTCGGCAATCCGGATCTGTGTCCGGCCGGCTTCCGAGACGACCTCACCCAACGTTTTATTCAGGTTGTCCTTGTCATAGATAACGTGTACACCGGTGAATTCGCTGTCGTAGTTGGTCATCGTCACGTAGTACAGGTTCAGTTTGTGCATGTCCTGCTCCGGAAAATCGCGCTGCGTCAGGGCCTGCGTGATTTCACGGCCACGGTCAGTCCGGAAGTTGAAACACATGACGACATCACCTTCTTCAATAACCGCCACTGGCGACCCGTCAGGCTTGACAGCCACAATCGGCTTGATAAATTCATCCGTAATATCGGCATCATAGCAGGCTTCAACGGCTTGCAACAGCTCATTGGTACGTACTTTCTGGCCAATACCTTTTACCATCACATCATACGCCTGTTTCACCCGCTCCCAGCGATTATCGCGGTCCATGGCGTAGAAACGGCCGGTAATACTGGCAATGGTACCTGTGGTTTTGTTGAGGTGATCCTGCAGATCGCCGAGGAAACCCAGTCCGCTTTTCGGATCGGTATCGCGGCCATCGGTAAAGGCGTGGATAAACACGTCGCGCAGTCCTTCGGCATGAGCAATCGATGTAAGCCCTTTCAGGTGCTCAATGTGCGAGTGTACGCCCCCGTCCGACACCAGTCCGATGAAGTGTACTTTCTTGCCGTTTGCCTTTGCATACGCCAGGGCATCAGCCAGCACCGGTTCTTTTTCCAGCGTATGTTCGTCGACGGCCTTGTTGATTTTTACCAGGTCCTGATACACAATCCGGCCGGCACCCAGGTTCATGTGACCGACTTCGGAGTTGCCCATCTGACCGGCCGGCAGGCCCACGGCCAGACCCGAGGCTTCGAGACGGCTGTGTGCGTAGTTCGCCCAGATTTTATCGTAGAAAGGCGTATTGGCAGCAGCAATGGCCGAACGGTCGGCCTGAACGGTCATGCCCCAACCGTCCATAATGATCAGAATAACCTTCTTGTTCATAAATTAACAGAATGATTGAAAGGTTGAATGACGCAACTGAACCATTTCAGTCAGTCAGTTTATCATTCAACAGCTTAAGTTTATGGTGATGAGCCAGGTAAATCAAGAGTTGCCGGCAGCAGCGCAGCACAATCTGATACACCTGCTCAAATACTTCAGGACCTTCGTAGTAAGGATCAGGTACGCTGGCTTCGTCGCTGACCACCGGATCAAATTCGCGCAACAGGAAGATGTTATCTTCACTGATTAAACCGACACTGCGATGGCTGAGTTTCAGAATGGCATCGAAATTTGCTTCATCCATCGCCACTACATACTGGAAGTTGGCGAGGTCTTCGCCGATCATACGCCGGGCACGGTGGGTCAGTTTCAGGCCGTGGCCCAGTGCATTCTCACGGGTCCGGCGGTCAGGTAGTTCCCCGACGTGATAGGCCGCCGTTCCGGCCGAATCGCACTGAATCTCACCGGCCAAGCCCTGTTCGGCAACCAGCTGACGAAAAACGCCCTCCGCCACCGGCGAACGGCAGATGTTTCCCAGACAGACGAATAGCACGTTAATCATGGCAAAAAAAGAAAGAGTGGAAGTACCGGACCGGCGCTCCCACTCTTTTATTTTTCAATCGGTTCGTTTTGCTCATCGACAATGACATATACGGTCTCCGTCGGCTTTTTCATCAGATACTTCTCGCGGGCATATTTCTCCCGGAGCTGATCAGTTCCCAGCACCTCACGCCGGGCCTTCTGTACCTCCTTGATTTTACCCTGATAGTATGCCTCTTCGTTCTGCAGTTTATGGAGCGTCCACCAATTCCGGAACTGCGAGCGCAGATCGTTGGGATCCACTGATACCATCCATAAAAACAGGCCGACGCCCGTAGCGACGTAAAAATTGCGAAGCGAGCGAAGCATCCGTTTAAACATACGTCTGTTGTCGTTTGATAGCACTAAAGCCGGATCAACTGCTGAACTTATCAGTTGATCCGGTATCCGGACTGCTTAGAATTTCAGCCCCGGGAAGTACGCTACTTCACCCAGTTCCTCTTCGATGCGAAGCAGCTGGTTGTATTTCGCCATCCGGTCTGAACGAGAAGCCGAACCGGTTTTGATCTGGCCGGTGTTCAGTGCCACGGCAAGGTCAGCGATGGTTGCGTCTTCTGTTTCACCCGAACGGTGCGACATGATGTTTTTGTATGAGTTACGTTTCGCCAGGTTAACCGTGTCGATTGTTTCTGACAGCGAACCGATCTGGTTTACCTTCACCAGTACCGCGTTGGCAATACCGGCGTCGATACCCTGCTGCAGACGCGTTACGTTGGTTACGAACAGGTCATCACCAACCAGCTGAACGCCTTTGCCTTTCAGTGCGTCTGTGTGTGCTTTCCAGCCCGCCCAGTCGTCTTCGGCCATACCGTCTTCAATCGACAGAATCGGGTATTTCGCACACCAGTCTGCCCAGTAACCGGCCATTTCAGATGACGTCAGTTTATCGCCGGTCGACTTTTTAAAGTGGTAGATGCCTTCTTCGGCATTGTAGAACTCCGACGTAGCGGCATCCATCGCAATCCAGATGTCTTCGCCCGGACGGTAGCCCGCCTTCTCGATAGCCTCCAGAATCGTTTTAATGGCTTCTTCATTCGACGTGATGTTCGGGGCAAAACCGCCTTCGTCACCAACGTTTGTCGATAAGCCTTTGCTTTTCAATACTTTCTTCAGTGTATGGAATACTTCCGTTCCCATCCGCAGGGCTTCCGAGAAGCTCGGTGCGTTGGCCGGCATAACCATGAACTCCTGGAAGTCGATTGAGTTATCAGCGTGTGAACCACCGTTCAGGATGTTCATCATCGGAACCGGCAGTGTGTTGGCGTTTACGCCGCCGATGTAGCGGTATAATGGCAGACCTGCTTCCTGAGCAGCTGCCTTCGACAGTGCCAGCGAAACGCCCAGGATCGCATTAGCACCCAACCGGCCTTTGTTTGGTGTACCATCCAGTTCCAGCATGATCTTGTCGATCATACCTTGCTCAAATACCGAGATGCCAACCAGTTCAGGGGCGATCAATTCGTTCACGTTTGATACGGCCTTCAATACGCCTTTACCAACGTATACTTTCGAGTCATCATCGCGAAGTTCAACAGCTTCGTGCGTTCCGGTTGACGCTCCTGACGGTACAGCGGCACGGCCTAAAAAGCCATGTTCGGTACGGATGTCAACTTCTACGGTTGGGTTACCTCGCGAGTCCAGAATTTGTCTGGCATGAATGCTCTGAATGGTACTCATTGCGTCTGCTTGTAATTGGTTAAATTTCGATAACAGGGTTACGTAGCCATTACCGCCCTGTTTATATTCAGGAATTTATCCGGTTTTTTCACGGATTATTCTTAAATCATAGGTAGTTACGCGGTTTTGGCCGTACAAAGTAAAGGATTTTTTTCGGGATGCACGGCGGCTGTTTACGATTCAGGTTCCGCAGACAGCCCGAACGGGCAAATCCGGCTTATCCGTTGCCGGGTTACCACTGGCAGCCGGGTAAATTCCGGCTATTCCGTTGTTTTATGCCTACCAACCCCCGCTCATTCAATGACGCTGCTAAACCGCTTTCTCTGCTTAGCCCTGGCAGGAGTTTTTCTGCCAGTCTTTTTCTCTGCCGCGCAGGCACAACCGGCCGCCACCAAACCGGTCAGTATCCGCGTTGACCTCAACAAGCCGGCCGGAACGCTCCAGCCCATCTGGGCCTGGTTCGGCTATGACGAGCCCAATTACACCTACATGAAGGACGGCAAAAAACTCCTGACCGAAATTGCGAATCTGAGCAAGGTACCGGTCAATGTGCGGGCCCACAGCCTGCTCGTTACCGGCGACGGGGAGGCGGCCCTGAAATGGGGATCAACCAATGCCTATACCGAAGATGCCAACGGCAAACCGGTCTACAACTGGACAATCGTCGACCGGATTTTTGACACCTATATTGAGCGGGGCATGAAACCGATTGCCCAGATCGGGTTTATGCCCGAAGCCATGTCCACGAAACCGCAGCCCTACCGCCACCACTGGAAACCGGGTGATAATTACAACGACATTTACACCGGCTGGGCCTACCCGCCTAAAGACTATCAGAAGTGGGCCGAACTGGTGTATCAATGGGTGAAGCACTCCATCGACCGCTACGGACGCAAAGAGGTAGAATCATGGTACTGGGAACTCTGGAACGAGCCCAACATCGGCTACTGGAAAGGCACCACCGAAGAATATATCAAACTCTACGACTATACCGCCGACGCCGTTAAACGTGCCTTGCCAACGGCCAAAGTCGGCGGGCCGGAAGTGACGGGACCCGGCTGGTCAGAATCCGCCAAGTTCCTGAAAGCCTTCCTGGATCACGTGGTCAGCGGCAAAAATTATGTAACCGGCAAAACCGGTTCTCCCCTTGATTTTATTACATTTCACGCCAAGGGTGCGCCGAAGGTAGTTAACGGGATTGTGCAGATGAACATGGGCACCCAGCTCCGCGACATTGATAAGGGCTTTGAGATTGTAGCGTCCTACCCTACACTTAAACACCTGCCGATCATTATCGGTGAGTCCGACCCCGAAGGTTGTGCGGCGTGTTCGGAGGACCTTCACCCACAGAATGCTTACCGTAATGGAACCATGTATTCAAGTTATACAGCGGCATCCTTTGCCCGCAAATATGATCTGGCCAACGCCCGTGGCGTCAATCTGCTCGGCGCCGTAACCTGGGCGTTTGAATTTGAAGATCAGGCCTGGTTCAGAGGCTTCCGTGACCTGGCAACCAACGGTGTAGATAAGCCGGTACTGAATGTATTCCGGATGTTCGGCATGATGCCTGCCAACCGCGTAGCCGTCAATAACGATCTGGCTTACAATTACCTGCGGGTACGTGATCAGAGCGTACGGGCCGAAGCCGATATCAATGCTCTGGCCAGTAAAGATGCGCATAAGGCTGCGGTCATGGTCTGGCATTACCACGATGATAACCTGCTGACACCTGCTGCTCAGGTTAATCTGTCGGTAAGCGGATTGCCGGAGGGCCGTGTGCTGGTACATCACTATCGCATCGACCAGGAGCATAGCAACGCCTATGAACGCTGGAAAAAAATGGGATCGCCGAAAAATCCGGCACCCGAACAAATTGCCGAACTGGAAAAAGCAGGCGAACTGACCCTGTTGCAGGCACCCGTCTGGTATACTACCCAAAAAGGTACTTTACCCTTGTCATTCAGCCTGCCTCGTCAGGGTGTATCGTTCATAACGGTCACCTGGCCCTAATTGAAAGCGGATCAGGCTGCCAGACAGACAGCAGCCTGATCTGAGACAAGTGCAATTTTCAGGAAAAGTCATGGTTTTTTCGTATCTTTACAGCTTACCAAAAAGCTAAA
Source organism: Arsenicibacter sp. (assembly GCA_965247375.1). Lineage (GTDB taxonomy): Bacteria > Bacteroidota > Bacteroidia > Cytophagales > Spirosomataceae > Arsenicibacter. Next base: position 7,411 of record CBDFHU010000055.1, on the reverse strand, counting down.
AGAGAGGCTTTCGGCTCTGCATGATTGCTTATTTAGACGGAAAACTCGCGTACAAGGAAGCTACGTACGCGATCATTGATGTACAGGGGGTCGGCTATGAGATCCATATATCTCTGCAAACCTATTCGACCTTGCCAGGCGGAGGAGATCGGGTGAAGTTGTTTATCCATCATTTGTTTCGGGAAGATTCACAGTCATTATACGGCTTTGCTACAGCCGACGAGAAATCGTTGTTTCTGGATCTGATCAGTGTATCCGGTGTCGGACCGAATACGGCCCTGACAGCGCTATCGGCATTTTCGCCCTCAGATCTGCGGCTGGCTATCCTTGCTGAAAATGTAGGCATGGTGCAGTCGATTAAAGGCATCGGCGCCAAAACCGCACAACGGATTATTCTCGAACTGAAGGATAAGATGAAGAAACTGGGCGTTGTTCCGGATGTACCTACCTACCGTCAGGGTCAGGGAGCAAACCCGATCCGGGAAGAAGCGCTTGCAGCACTGATGGCACTTGGTCTGGCCCGGCCGATGGCCGAACGCAATGTTGATGCTGTACTAAAAGCGGCTAACGGCCAATCGGTTACGGTTGAAGACCTGATCCGTCAGGCTTTACGTTAATTTATAAGCCTTGTATATGCGCTCCGGAAAACCTTTTGGCAGCGCGTATAGACACGGGTTTTAATCAGCCAAATATTTTCTCCCAAACAGACGATTGGCACGCTATTCGCCGTTTGAAGTAAAGACAACTTGGGAAACTCTATATCGTTCGTAGTACTACCAGATTCAGCAGATTCAAAATGGTGAACCTATCCACCGTTCACAGGTTACCCTTCCCGACAAATGCAGCTTTTTACAAGGCATTGTCGGGGCGATATTGGCCGCGTTTTACGACACTGGCGCTGTTAAGCACCGTAGTCTTTACAGTTTCAATATCCGTTAGCCTGGCGCAACAAACACCTTCCCGTCGGGGCGGAAGCAGTCGCCGGCCAACAGCGCCTGACACCACAAAGCGTCAGACGCCGCCTAAGAGTACGTCATCTGTCAACGCCCAGCGGATAGAAGCGGCCCGGCTGGCACAGGAGCGGGCCGACAGTATCCGCGCACTTCGCAATGCCAACCGGCGGCCAACTGTAAACTGGCCCGACCGGTATGCTACCCGTTTTTCGGAGCGGCCGCCGCGTTCGCCTTATATCCTGCGTGATCCGAAAGGGGTATCAACCGAGTTCCGGCTCGACCCCAACGGCCAGATGGGCGTTTACGAACGTGTCCGGCCGGGCGTATCACTTTCGTCGCCGTCAACGCCGGCACCGGGTACACCCATTACTACGCCGCCAAACAACAACCGTGTGGCAACGGCTCCGCCAACACCTGGCGTTAACACAGACCAGAACGGGCTGTATCTCCGTCCGGCCGAAACCATTCCGTATGCCACTTACAACCGCCTGCAAAACGAGCGGGCACAGGAGTCATTGCTGCGGGAATACAGTGCCCGTCAGGATGGCAAGAGCGCGCTGAGCGGCCGTGGTCTTATACCTAAACTCGAATTACCGCCAATTGTTGACCGGATTTTCGGCGGCAACCAGGTCGACTTTAAACCAAATGGTTTCGTAACCCTTGATTTCGGGTATCTGCACCAGTTCATCGACAACCCGGTGCTACCAGTCCAGTTCCGGCGGACGGGTAACTTTATTTTCAACGAACAGATCAATATTAACTTCAACGGTAAAATCGGGGAGCGGCTCGGCGTTATGGCCAACTATGACACTAAGTCAAGCTTCAACTTCGAAAATGCCCTGAAGGTGAATTATAAGCCACAGGGCCTTTTACCGAATATGCCTAACATGCCCAACGGGCTGAATGGCCTGAGTAAACCCGGCCTGCCGGGGATGCCGGGCATGAACTCGTCGGGCTTAAGTCAGCCGGGAATGCCGGGGGTTCCTGATTTTACCCCAACCAACGAGAGTATTATTCAGGGACTGGAAGCCGGTAACATCAACTGGAACATCAACAGTCAGCTGATCCCGGGGGTTCAGAACCTGTTCGGGGCGAAGGCACAGCTGCGGTTCGGCCGGTTGATGGCGACGGTGGTTGCTTCTCAGCAACGGTCGAAAAAACAGGAAATCGTGTTGCGGAATGGCTCCGTCGGTAAGCAATATGAAATCCGGGCCGATCAGTACGACGAAAACCGCCACTTCTTCCTGTCACAATACTTCCGCGATCAATACGAGCGCTCGCTGCGGTATATCCCCCAGATTACGTCCGGCGTTACCATTACCCGTGTGGAAGTGTATGTCACTAACCGTACGAATACGACAGAAAGCCTGCGGAATATTGCCGGTTTCTCCGATCTGGGGGAAGGCAGCAAATTTAACAACCCGAATAACGGCAACCTACAGCCACTCCGCGCCGGTGCACCGGTCAATAACGGTACCAACGGCCTATACGAACGGCTGCGCAACAACGCCTCGCTGCGTCAGGTCGATCAGACCGCCAATGTAGTAGAATCGACGCTCGGAATGCAGAAAGGCAGTGACTATGACTTACTGCGTGGGGCCAAACGCCTGACCGACCGAGAATTCAAATTTCATCCGCAGTTGGGTTACATCTCCCTCTTAACGCCGCTGCGTAACGACGAAGTACTGGCGGTTTCGTATGAATATACTTACCAGGGCCAGCGCTATCAGGTGGGTGAATTGACCGAAAACTACCAGAACCGGAAAGACGACGAAGTGCTGGTATTAAAGCTTCTCAAGTCGGCCACGATCCGCAACAACCTGCAACTGCCGATGTGGGATCTGATGATGAAAAACATCTACTCCCTCAACACCACGCAGATCACGAAGCAGAATTTCCAGTTGCGGCTGATCTACAAGGACGACATTACCGGTATGGACGTACCGAACCTCCAGGAGGGCGAAAACCTGCGGAACCGTCCGTTGGTGCAGGTATTTAACATGGACGTACTGAACCAGATGCAGGACCGGCAGCCGGACGGTAACTTCGACTATGTAGAAGATGTGACGGTTGACAGCCGGTTCGGGCGGGTCATCTTCCCGGTGCTGGAACCATTCGGGTCATATCTGTCGAATAAATTCCTGCCGTCGGAAGAAGATCTGAAAGCCAAATATGTCTTCAACGAGCTTTACCGGAAAACACTGGCCGATGCCCAGCAGTTGCCGGATAAAAATAAGTTCTTTATCCGCGGCAGCTTCCAGTCATCGACCGGTCAGGTTGTTCAGCTGCCATTCGGCGTCAAATCGGCGTCTATACAGGTGGTAGCCGGTAACGTACCGCTGTCGGCCGGACAGGACTATCAGTTCGACGAGTCGTCGGGGTCACTACGCATCCTGAACGACGGCGTCACAAATTCCGGCCGCGAAGTACGCATTTCGTACGAGTTACCGGATATGTTCCAGAACCAGATCCGGACATTGGTGGGTACTCACCTCGATTATGCCTTCAGCCCTGACGTTACGTTTGGTCTGACGGCCATGAAGATGAAGGAAACCCCGGCGGGCTTCCTGACGCGGGTGGCCATCGGCAACGAACCGGTCAATAACACCATGCTGGGCGTAAGCGCCAATATCCGGAAAAACTCAGCCGCACTGACCCGCTTTATGGACTGGCTGCCATTTATCCAGACCAAGGAAATGTCGAATATCCAGTTCCAGGGCGAGGTGGCACAGTTGATTCCGGGCGTAGCACCACGGGTTAACAACAACTCGTTTATCGACGATTTCGAGGCCACGCGGACGATTTTTGACCTGACGCGTCAGCCAACCCGCTGGCGGCTGGGCTCGACCCCGCAACAATTCCCGCAGGGTACACCGAACGACCCACTGCCTTACGCCTACAACCGCGCCCGTATTTCGGTCTACACCGTCGATCAGACGATTTACAATGAAAACGCCAATATCCGGGACGCTAATGTTAACTTAACCGAAGCGGATAAACAAAACTATTACGAACGGTATTACCTGCCGACCACGCTCTTCCCGGGCCGGTCGGTACCAACCGTACAGCAACCTGCTAACGTACTCGACGTGGCGTATATTCCGGAAGAGCGGGGTATGTATAACTACAACCGCGACCTGACATTTGACGGTAAGCTGAAAAATCCGCGTCAAAACTTCGGGGCAATCATGCGGGCTGTAACGTCGGACAACGACTTTGATAACATCAACGTCGAAAACCTGACGTTCTGGATGCTTGATCCGTTTATTGAAGGGCCGGACGGCGTTGTTCGTGCCTATCCGGACAATACCAAAAACAAAAACAACACGACGGGCGGTAAGCTGATTTTCAACCTCGGTGACGTATCGGAGGATGTCGTCAAAGACAGCCGCTACAACTTTTGAAAACGGTCTGCCGATCAGTGATGATCCGACTGACCGGAACAACATTACCGGTGTTGACTCAACCGCATGGGGTAAGGTTACCCGCCAGCAGTTTGTCACCAATGCGTTTACTAACCAGGCAGGTGCCCGCGAACGGCAGGACGTTGGTCTCGACGGGTTAGGCAACGCCGCCGAACGGGCCTACTTTAAGGACTTTGTTGATGCGGTCCGCCAGCGCGTAACCGATCCGGCGGCGCTGAGTGCGATCCTGAATGACCCGTCAAATGACGACTTCCAGTTCTATCTGGGTGAAGAAGCCAATCAGGCGAAATACATCGTCAGCCGGTACAAAAAGTACATGGGAATGGAGAATAACTCTCCGGAAAACAGTGCTACCGACCAGCTGCTGACCCCTGCCAATAACAACCTGCCGGACATTGAGGATCTCAATACCGATAATACGATCAACGATAATGAAGCGTATTATGAATACGAGATTGATCTGCGCAAGGGCGGTTTACAGGTCGGACAGGGATACATTACCGACAAAGTTGTTACGGATGGCGCGACATGGTATCAGTTCCGGATTCCGGTACGGGAATTTATGCGGAAGGTAGGTAGCATCAACGGCTTTAAATCCATCCGGTTTATGCGGATGTACCTGACCGACTTTGCCGAGCCGGTGGTGCTTCGCTTCGCCCAGCTGCAGCTGGAGGCTAATCAGTACCGGAAATATACCGGTGATCTGAACCAGCGCGGCTTACAGGAAGTACCGGAGCCTTACGATGCGCAGTTCAAGGTCACGACTGTCAACATTGAAGAAAACAGCCAGACGGTCGTGGATCCGGCTAACCCGAACCCGAAGTTTACGTACGTTGTACCGCCGGGCTTCCAGCGTGACCGTGACTATACCAACATTGCGAACGTCGAGCTGAACGAACAGTCGATGGCGCTGTCGGTGAAAAACCTGCGGGACGGTGATGCCCGGGGGGCGTTTAAAATTACCAACCTGAATATGTTGTTCCGCCAGCGCCTGAAGATGTTTATCCACATGCACGGCGAAGATGGCAACGGTACAGCAGCCGACGGACAGGTATCAGCGTTCATCCGCATCGGTACGGATTACCTGCAGAACTATTACGAAATTGAGATTCCGAAGCTGAAAGCAACACCGTCAACAGCGCAGGCAGATACAGAAATCTGGCCATCGCAGAATGAACTGGATGTGGATCTGAAAGCTCTGGTAAATGCCAAGGCTGACCGGGACCGGGATTATGGCCGGACCTCCGGTTTGCCGTTTACAACTATTTATTCGAACCCGGATAACGGTAAAGATTATCCAATTACCGTGGTGGGTAACCCGGATCTGAGCTCAGTCCAGTCGATTATGATCGGGGTCAGGAATCCTAAATCGCCGGATGAACTCCCAAAAACGTTTACGATCTGGGTAAATGAGCTCCGTACCAATGGTTACGATTCAGACGGGTGGTACGGCAGCGGTCGGTACACTCAATGCCAAACTGGCCGATTTTGCTACAGTTCAGGCTTCCGGTAAGCTGTCGACATTCGGATTTGGCGGGGTTCAGACAAAGATCGGTGACCGCTCACAGGAGACTTCAATGGAGTTTGGTATTTCTTCGTCCATTGCCGTTGACAAGCTGTTCCCGCAAAACTGGGGCTTGCGGATTCCGATGTATGTCAACTATGACATGCGCCGCGTAATTCCGCACTTCAACCCGCTCGATCCGGACATGCCGCTCGATCAGGCGTTATCGACCCTGCCGGAATCTGAACGCGATGCCTACCGCCGCATGGTTGAAGACAATAACTACCGGAAAGGCATTAACCTGTCGAACGTACGGAAGGTCAAAACCAACACCAACGCGAAGGCTCATTTCTACGATATTGAAAACTTCTCGTTCAATTACGCCTTTAATGAAGGGCGCCGTCAGAATATCCTGATGCAGGAGTATTTCCAGCGGCAATACCGCGGCGGATTTGCCTACAACTACACGCCGAGGCCGGTGTCGTGGGAACCGTTCAAGAACGTACCAAGTCTGGAGCGCAAATACCTGTTCTGGCTGAAAGACCTGAACCTGTCGCTGCTGCCGACGGTTGTTTCGTTCCGTACGGATCTGGACCGGAGTTTTATCAAAACCCAGTACCGCAGCTCCGATCTGACTACCAACGGAGTAGCCCCGCAGTTTGAGAAATACTTCCTCTTTAACCGGTATTACGACCTGAGCTGGGCATTGACGAAAAGTATTAATATCACGTACAAGGCCCAGGCCAACGCCATCATTGATGAACCTTACGGTGCCATCAATACTGAGGTCAAACGCGACTCCATGCTGCGCAGCCTGAAACAGCTGGGCCGTCTGAAAAACTACCAGCAAGAACTTCGCGCCACATACCGTCTGCCACTGGACAAGATTCCGCTTACGGACTGGATGTCGGCAGATGTTACGTACAATGTCGGCTATCAGTTCCAAGGCAACTCCTATGCGCTGGCCGATTCGGCGGGTAATCTGTTCGGAAACATTGTCCGCAATAACCGTGAGCGGGGTATATCGGGACGGATTGACCTGATAAGACTATACAATAAAATCCGGTACCTGCGGTTTGCCAATACGCCTTCGCCAATCCGAAGAATTTCTCCCGCAGCCCGGGTGATGATGAGGAAATCCAGCGCTCGGAGAGCAAATTCCTGAAGAGTGCGACCCGCTTGTTGATGACGATCCGCGGCATTAATTACTCGTATACGATCCAGGAATCGACTTTACTGCCGGGCTTCCTGCCAACACCGCGTTTCTTCGGCATGGCGGAAGGGAGCATGGCCCCGGGGCTGCCGTTTGTGCTGGGATCTCAGGACCGGAATATTCAGTACAAGGCTGCGACCGCGGCTGGATTTCGAAAAGTGTGGAACAGAACACGGCCTTCCAGCAAACGATTGGCAAGCGCTTTACAGCCAGCACCAACCTTGAGCCATTTAAGGATTTCCGGATGACGATTAACATGAACCTGACCCGGACCGACAGCTACGAAGAGCGGTTCCGGCCGGGTGCCAATGGTCAG
>CBDFHU010000054.1:0-15959 GCA_965247375.1 Arsenicibacter sp. | reverse complement strand
CAGCGTGACCGGCAGCACGGCGGCCTCGTTGTGCGCGGCGACTATGACTCCCAGGGTCACGGGCGCATGGGCTCCAGCTTTGACAGCGGCTGTGGGCAATACAAGCTTCGCCAGCCCCAGCGTCTGCCAGAACACAAAGGCCAGCAGCACCGTGTCATAAGCCACATACACCACACCCACAGACCACACCAGCACGCCCGAGAAGCGGAACACCATCGCAAACAGCGCCACCCACAGCATCAGCACCGCGCCGTGAATCACATGGCTGCGCAGAGGCGTAGGCGGCGGGGCGTAGCGCGGTGAGGCAGCGTGCAAACGGGCACGCAGGGCGGCGACGGGAGAGGGCGACAAAAGAGGCAAAAGACGGTTCCGGTGCGGCGATTTGTTGATCAGGCCCAATAAAGTTTCAACATTTCCCCGTTCGCCCTGAGGTATCGAAGGGCCAGCTCACCAGCGGTCGCTTCGATACCTCAGCGTGAACGGTTCAAACTTCATCTGGTCAAATTAAAGGACAAGGACCGGGCCAAAAAGCCCAACCCATCAGGCTGGTACGCACCCACATGCAATATGGATGCCCCGCGCCATCAAGACCCACAAGCAGGTCGGACTCTGTCTTTACAACAAAGGTTCACCGCTACCATCGACCAGATCAACCACACTACAGCTCAGCAGCCCAAGCCATGACAACAACGGTCAAAGTAACAAAGTACACCCGCACCGCCATGGCCCTGCACTGGCTCATCGCACTGCTCATCAGCATCAACCTGGTGCTGATCTGGTTCGTCAACTACTGGCCCGAAGAGCGCGTGCGCCTGGTCATAGACACCCACAAGTCCATAGGCATCACGGTACTGGGCCTGGCCATCGTGCGCCTGCTCTGGCGCTACACCCACACCCCGCCTGCGCTGCCGTCACATTACAAACGCTGGGAGCAGCGCGCCTCACACTGGGCGCACATCGCGCTCTACGGCGTCATGCTGCTGCTGCCCATCTCAGGCTGGCTGCACGACTCCGCCTGGAAAGACGCCGCCACCCACCCCATGCAACTCTTCGGCCTCGTGCCCTGGCCCCGCATAGGCTGGATCATGTCCATAGAGCCCGCAACAAAAGAAATGCTGCACGACGCCTTCGGCCTGCTGCACACTGTCGCGGCTTACCTGCTGTATGTGCTGTGGGTTGCGCATGTGGGCGGCGCGCTGAAGCACCAGTTCATTGACAAGGATCCTGAGTTGCAGAGGATGGTGCCTTGAGCTTGAAGATGGGGTGAGGGCAGTGCGGTACTGACTACACTTCAATCGCCTTAATCGATTTCCATCAAACGATCAATGCTCACGAACATGAAAACGCGCTCGTCCCTCAATCTCGGCGCCGCTCTAACCACTTGACCGCTTGACTTATAGTTTTCAAAGCCTTTTCAGGCGGCTGGAGATCACATTCCCAAATAATTTTGACCGCGTACCCAAGCATTCGTAAACGAACCAGATTCGATGCATCTCGTGTTCTGTTGGCCTCAAGCTTTGCCACCCAAAACCCACTGTTCGTCTTCGGTATCCGCCCACCAATACAGGAGTGCGAATGCCAAAAACAACCCCGAACTTCGATAATTGCTTTTAGTTGCGGAAATACCAAATCGGGACGGCCCGGTAAATCTCGCACATGAAGTCTGTATCGAAACCCCGCTGCATGAAGCCCTCGTCGAACCAACATCTCAGGTTTGGTATCTTTGGATCTGATAGCCCTCATTATCTTTGAGCGACTTTCCTTAGACATGCGTTCCATACCGACCTTCTGAGAGTAGATGGGAACCGCTACCGTTCCTGAATGATTCGGTAAAAAGGCATGCCCAAAATGACCTCGCCTCCCACATTCGCCGATTTGTAAAGGCAATGATGATTTGGCAGCTGCTTGACTCGAGAGGCAAGCTCCGCAAAATCCGCCGTAAGTCCAAGCCCAGCCAATTCTTGCGGCGTCACGTTCGGTACCTTATGAATGAACCAGGTTAGCAATGGTTCCCGGTAGTCGCTTGCATTGACCTTGAAATGCTTTAGATATTGGGACGCCAAAATTACCCCGACACCAAACTCCCGACCCTGAAGCAAAACTTTCTTAAGAACATCAAACTCGTACTGCATGATGTTGTCGGCTTCATCAACCAGCAAATAAGAATCTATCACTCGGAGCTGCGGATCCGAACCCCGGTAGGCTCTCTTGGGAACCTTCAACATGTGCTCATAAAACATATTGAGCATCGCGGCCACAAGCATATTTTTTGCCCGGTCATCTTGACCAAGAGAGCCCAGCGAGATAACAACCACTCCATCGAAAAAACTCTTAAACCCAGCACCTTCTGCAGGTTCCCGAGAAAATACTTCCCGGTCTACCAAGTCATCAATAATTGCAAAAGGTGAGTCCAACTTTCCATTCAAAATTGTCCGATATTCAGAATGAACGTCGTAGATCGTCGGCTGCTTACCATTCAGTGCCGCTACCTCATAAGCCTTACGAACTGCCTGCTTTAAATTGCCCCGCTGCACCGGTCCTATGCCCGAATAAATTTTGTCCAGCACGTCGGCAAAAAAACTGAAGCGATCCAACCAGGGCGTCGCCGAATCCTCTAAGTCGGACGTATCGAAAAGGTTGATTGGGAGCCTATAAGGCTTTACGACTTTTGCCCCTACCGAATTAACGAAGTCATCACTCGCATAATCTTTTTTATAGTCAAAAATCAGAAACCTTGGCGCAGTTCCCGCGTTCTGACGAGCTGAATTCGCGATCTGATAAATCAGCGACTTGAGAAGTTGAGTCTTACCAGTGCCCAAATCACCTACGACACCTATATTGAGTTGGTTTAGCCGGGTATCGCTAATATTGAGAACTCTCTCTTTGTCCCTAAAGGCATCAAAAGAGCTTCCAACTCGCAACTCGATTCCCTTGGCTGCGACTTCATCATTGGTCGGAGACTCGACCTCCTTACCCATGTGTTCCGAGTTGTTCAAAGGCAGCTCGACTGCTGGTGCAACCTCGCTGTGCTCCGCAGTTGAATTTTCCGGAGGAGCTGTTGATTGAGCCAACACGGGGGGAACAATTGCACGATCAGTGCCAAAAGTATTCAGCACGCCGTTCTCGGTGCCTTTAACCTGAGTAGTAGGCATCAAGCGCCAATCGCCCACCCTCTTCTGTATTGCTTCATATAACCCACGTGGATCTCCAACAACAATTTCCCCTGAGTCTGCGGCCCCTAAAACAATCGTTTCCGCAAAACCATCAGCGTCGATGTCTTTGACTTCGCCTGCAGAGCTCTTGTCAATCACAATCAAACGCCCCGTTAGGTCAATCTCAACTGTAGGGTTGTCCCCCAAAATTTCCAATGCAATTCGCTCATGATATTGAGACCAGGCCCGGCTGTTGTGATTGGCTGCAAGTTGCTGGCTGTATACCCGCAACCCAAAACCAATCATCGAAAGAAGAAGGTGCTGATACGCAAGTTTCCAAATGAGCAGGTCGGGGTTCTCTGCCTTTTCCTTCAATTTCGAAAATAATCCCGATAACGTTGCTGCCTGCCGGAGCGCGTCGACACTAGCTTGAGCAGGGAAAATTCCAGACTGTCTACATTTGACCTCGACGGGTGTGAGTCGGATTGACACAGTCTCGCCAACTAGTCGTACGCACACAACTAATAGGTCTGGTCGTGACAGAGAGCCGTCCTTCTTATCCGTCCTTAATGCACGGGACAGATCATCTAAATACCCCCGGAACGGGTCCACAGGCACAACCAACGTCAACTCGACGCCATTTTCTATAGGTCCCACAATCTTCAGCAGACTATCCGTGCCACCGGTCTCCCGAAATTGATCTTGCAGCAACCGCGCGGCAACAAACAATCCCAAATCGCCGGTGCCCCCGCTATCGTGACCCGAAATTCCTCTTATGGTGGGAATTCCCCGCCGTGAGATCTCCAGCAGAATCTGTGAGAGGTGGTCGTCTGCGATCTCCGAACAACCAGGCAACCTTGAGAGGACTTTCTTTAAGCCTTCTTTTTCGGATTCTCGAATCTGCGAAATCAAATAATAGCCGTTCGTATCCCCTGCACGTCGAGAGTAAGACGGAAGGTCATAGTCCCAAAGACAAGCGCCTCCGAGCCACTGGCCCAGGAAACAAGCTGGATCAATGGTTGATGACGACACCGCGACTAACACGGCTTTCTCATCATTAAGTACATGCTTAATTGCGTGAACATTCGGTGCAAACGAATAATCAATAATTGCCTCCGTCAAGTTCTCCAATCTAGCAACAGCAGTTGCGACTTTGTTGACAAGCGAGTCGCTCCGAGGGTATTGCAAGTAGCCTTGCTTAGACTCGCTAAGAAACGCCCTTTGACCACCTGGCAATTGGCGGCGGATCTTATGCCGAATCAGCGCGCCTGCACTCAACGGGGATCTGTTTTCAGCCCCAAATTCAGTCGTCGGGGCTGCCGACTCCAGCTGCGCAATGATCCCAAGATCAGGCACGGCACCATTCGGCCTGCCGCGAAACCAGCGCACTGCGCCGTTTGTGTCCTCGGTAAGGTTTGAGATGGCGGCCTCATCAGGGCCTGTGTTAGTGCCTTTTCTGGTGTCAAACACGTCCAGCATTCGCGGTCCTAAAGATTGCCCCGCACTATTTTCCTCATCCGATTTGCCCCATTGCTTTCCGGCCCAATCAAATATGCCGGCAGTGCACGCGTCGGTTGAGCTACTACTGCTCGCAATAAGCACGTTGAGGCGCGGTTTAGCAGAAAACATTTCCGTTGCATCATCAAGGGCACGCATTACCTGTGCAGGACTAAACCCACTTGAAACGCCGCCCACCTGAATTCCGAAATCCACCCCAAACGGACCATCTTGACTACGTTTGGCAAAGTTGTTGAGCCGCGTCCCATTCCAAAGCACGCCCCAATAATCGGTATCAACTTCCACGGATATAAACGGCGTATAAAGAATCCCGCCATTCGCCAGACGCAACGGAAGGGCTAAAACGTCTGGCACACAATCAGGATCAAGAATACTCGCTGCAGGACAGGGAGAAAATAACTTAACAGCGTCAAGCAAAATTTTATGTGCCACGCAATGCCAGGCCAACCGAACTGGATGCAAGGGAGACAAAATGATTGCTTCGGGGACTTGCTCAAGCGTATTGCTCTCAGAATTCAAAGAGGCAACCAATATGAGGTCGCTCCAGGCGGCCGTTTCAGGGGCGGCGCTGAGCCAGGCCAAGTACTCGTCGAGATAAATCTCGATCAGCTGTGAAAATCCTTCATCGCGACCAATCCAATCACCGAGGGCGGCAGCCTCCACTAAACCAGTGCCGTCATCACCCCTAATTCGCTCGGCGATGGCAGTCCGAGCTTCCAGATATTTAGCCGACGGCTCAAAATCAATCGGCCGCGGCCTTGGGTCATGTAGGAAACTACCTGCGGATAGGATGGGACCCGTGTCCAAACTCCAATTCGGCGCCGCCCAAAAATCAACATAGTCTTCCGCCAACACAACCGGCATAAAAGATTTCTGAATGTTTGCTGGTTCGAGCATCCAAGATTGCAAATCACTGCACCTGGCATGTCTGTTCACGTGCACTTCTTGCTTTGCCCTCGCGCGATCGTCCAGCCTATTAAGACCGATCACACGCTCAAACTCACTTCTACAATCTGTGACTACTACTTCCCCGCAAGTTATATGAAGTCGGACAAGTTCAGGAGTCAGGCTTCCTTTGCGAATTAACCCAAAATCAAGAAAGCAATCGCCAGGGATATCTACCTCAAAACCCCACTTCAGTTCGTCTACCTTTTCAACTTGCGCATTTATGTTGTTTGCGCCGAGGTCCTCGCCGCCCGCGTCGCGACCAACAACTGATTGGTTTAGGGATACGGTACGAGCGACCCAAAGGTCAATGTAATGCCGACCGGCGCCAGTGAGATGCAAAGTTGCCTCATAAGCGATCTTCTCTTTGTTTGCTTTTGTCGCCCTCGTCGGCGTCAGCTTGGTAGCGGTACGTGAAGATATATAGATACCAGGTGTCCAGGTGGAGAGCGACAAAACTTTAAGCAGTGCAGGCTTAAAGCCGATTGCATCTGCGGTATACCTCAGCGGCGTACCGTGAGGTGGTGGTTGGTCGTCTATTGCAGTGGCATTCCCCGGTAGGCTCAGAACCCAACTTGACTGTTGTGCTCCTCTGACGGACGAAACTCGCTTAACGTTTACATCCACTCCGCTAGCGCCATCGCCTTCATTTGCAATTGCAAGCTCCACCACATTCGCAACCAGCGCGCAGCCGCCCTTTACTGGTGGCGCTAAGGAATTTGTAACGCGAATCGTCAATCCAGATTTGTCGGCAACCTCTTCCTCCAAAAGCTCGATCCACTTTTCAATCGTTAAGTGCTTCCACCAAGAAGGAGGGGTTGCCAACTCAGTCCCTCCGAACGGCGCATAAAACGCAGGCGTTGCACGTTCAAATGCCGTAAGCACCTGGCAAGAACTCTGCAATTGGATAAGGCATCCGTCGAGCGCTAGTAGGTCTTCAGGATCGTTTGTGCTTTGCCTAATCCGCTCTATGCCCGTTTTAAATCCGTCTGACAGTGCGTCGGCGAGGTGTTCTAGCGCTTGTATCGCGCCCGCAGAATCTACAATTCCTTTTTCCGATGGAGGAAATCCGCAGGCGAGACTCAAAGCCGAAGCGCTGTCCACTCCTATAGTCTTAGAGGCTTTCGCCTCTAGAAGTCGAGACAGTACATTCCACGCGGATGCTCGCCCCCCCCCTTGGCTTCCCATAAGTTCGCTAGCACGCATGCCCACTTCGACTAAAGCATGCGCACCATCGGACTTCGCAGCAAATTCGGTGATAGCGAATGCAATTAAGCGCTGAATCAGTGGATCTCTGAACCAGTCTTGAAAACTGGCGTTACTTGTATTGCATGCCGCAGAAACCCCGAACTCAGTGCTAGCAGATGTAATCGAGAGGTTGCGATGCTGATCGGGGGGAACCAAAACCAGATACTGCCTGCAGGCCGGCGAATTTCTTAAATTCAATAGGTGCGACTCATCACATTTACCCGACTGGCCAAGTAGCGGGTTTTGACTCCCCAATGTTTGCCGAAGTTGGAGCAGCACTGGAACCGTAATTTCCTCCCCGTTCATGGCTTTGCAATTTAGAAAGCCATCCGTACAAAGGATGTCATAGACCGCTCCCAAGTGTTCTAGCGGCGGACCATGAAAAAAAGACCGCAATTCTGACCGAGCATCTGGTAACTGTGAAAAAGCACTCGCAACCTCCTCACGAATCCATGTTGCCAGTTGATGTGCCAGCACATTACTCATTTTTTTGCCCCGGTCCCAACATTAGCAAAAGGCGGCAAAAGCAGCATGCCGCTTTCCGCATCCGGACTATCCAGTACCAAACCAAGCATCCGAAGCATTGCTCCAAGATCGCTATTCGCGATGTCCTGCGTCCCTACTCTTAAACCATAAAACATAAGATGTTCAGAAAGCCTGCTCACGGACCTTGGACCACCCCTGCCATACAAGCAGCAATGCACTAACGCCAGGACAGAAACTGGCCCTAAAGAAACAACCCACGGAGCGCTTGCGTGCCGGCCCTTTTTCTTGAGGAAGTAACTTTGATCGTAACCACGAAGAATTTCCGAAGAAGCTTGGCGCTGCCCCAGTACATGCCTCGCAAACTCTATGAGGTTTGACCCAATCCCTTTTTTGCAACCCAAGGCACGAACCTGCTTATCCTGAAGATCGTCAAAAATGGAAAGCAATCCAAGATCGATAAGCTCCGATCGCCGCACACTCACCAATTTCGCAAATGAGTGGAGGGCCGAAACGCCTGACAACGGTAAGTTGTTCGCTATATCCAACTTCCATAGAAGCAAATTTATACCGAGTCGAGCTACCAAATATTTACTTGCATAGTCTCGAAAAGACGGAATCGCGGCGCTTCCGTAATCGAGATATGCGATCTGCTTAGGAAAGATAGTCTTTTTAAACGCATCTTCATCCATAAGCTGATCGTTATCAACCAAGACGCCCCGAAGAGTACGCCAAAGTCGATCATGAACGTCGCAAAGCCAAGCTACGTGCGTCACAGACGCCAACCGTATGACCGCGCCCAGCAGGCTGACCCATTGCGTGCGCGTCATATGATCTTTTGCGGAAATTACTGCAGCCAAATCGCGCACAAACTGTTTAGCTGGAAAATTTAAGTGCTCCTTATCCGCAGAAGATAAGTCTTCGTCTTCGTCGGAAATCGCGGTGTAAATCCATTCATCATTTTTTGCACTTTCGCGGCGCAACTCAAACTCTTGCTGCAGCCACTGAGCCCAAACGTCGTCGTGGCTGCCGATCGACAACGCTTCGTAAAGTGCGCGCCAGATACCTTTAGCTTCCTCGCGAGAGCTGGCGCCACAAATGACCATTTGTTCCACCAATTTACCGGCCGACCAAGAGTTTCCCACTCGTCTAGCCGCACCAGAATAGAGCGTCACATCTGGAACTATTGGGGACATCTGGAGAAAAGGTTTAGAGGACTGGTTAGGTAATTTGGGGCTTTCCAAAATCCTGTTAATTACAGTCCGCCAAGTCTCATCCGAAATATTCGAGTTGCTTTTGCCTGAATACCCATCCTTACGAACTCGCTTCTCAAAATCCCGACCGCGCGCAGGTACTGCCGGCTCACCCACCCCCACAAACCCCACACGCCGGTAAAGGGCAGAGATAAGGACCTCGCCGCTCGCGTACTCTGGCGCAGGTTTAATCGCGAACACAGAGCGCTGATACGCCGGGTGGGAGTTTTGCCAAGGAGAATCCAAAAATTCTTCATAACTCATGATTGGAGGTCCCGTTGAACAACAAACCCTCTCGGCCCCTTCACTATTGTTTCTTTCGCAACGCCTATGCGTATAACCGCCTCTTCAAGAATGTCAGCATCTCGAACGAGGGGGCCCGACAGCCTAGCTCGAGTTGAGTCAAGCAAAGCCACAACCGTCGTAGGCAGCGACGCAGGGGACAATCCCTGACCCAGGTCCCACACGGCTTTGTACAGTTCATAAGTAAGGGGCACCGGTTGCGCAGATACGCCGATTCCGACCGTCAAAAAGCCAAAGGGCGCTGTCGGCCTTCCGGATGAGGTGATCGCTCGAGGTTTAACACGTTGCTTGGGTGCCACCAGTGTGGCACGCCGTTGCATAGGAGGTAAAGGCTCACCAAAAGTCGTGTTCAACGACACCTCGAAATTACCGCCGTTGTTCAACAATGCCTCAACACTCTTCGCGGCCTTATGAAAAAGCTCATCGCCACCAAGCGGCTCCTCCACGACTCTTTGAAACGCCTGCAGGATCTCATGATCGCGGACGATCCCATACTGCCCCCCAATACTTCTCCTGGCCAAGCGGCATGCAAACTCTCGAACGGTGCGCTGGATTCGTTTCGCTACCGCCGTACGACTGCCTCGAACTTCGGTCGTACTCAGCCTTTCATCAATATCCATAAGCCGCCCCAATAAGTCCCCGCTCCATCGGCGACAAACATCGGTTCTGCAATAGGTACTCCAGGCCAGCAGCCACAGAGCGACTAAACCGCACATCTATATCTGCAAGGACTATTGTCTTTGTAGTGCTCAACTGCACCAGGCTTTCGGGGCTCGCCATAGCCGGGTCCAAAAGATTCGAGAGGCCAATTAACAGGCTTCGTACGGTAGTAGGAGCCGAGGCTAATTTTGATGAGCGCAAAAAATGATATAGGCCAAGTAGGGTGGGGTCCTGTTGAAGCTTCATCTCTTTCAAATCGACGAACAACGCTCGGGCAGCGTCACGCTCCCATTCGCCAAAGAGCACATGCTGATAGCCCGCACCCACCAAAAAGTACAAAGCACTCGCCCGCTCCTTATCCACTCCGCTCGATACTTTTTTATCAAGTTCAATGCAATGAGCCGCCCACTCGCACGGGCTCATCGGTGTCGCCGGCGTATATGCGAGCAGCTGAGGAAATAGGGAAAACAAATCCCGAAAGGTCCAGCGCTTGCTACAGCCCAACTCATAAAAGCGAAGGATATTTAGAAGAGCATTGCCCGCAGAAGCACTCGAAAGTATTTTTCTACTGTGGCAAAACGGGCATCGAACTCCAGCCGCACAAGTGCCGAAGGGCGGCCAACGTTCGGCTTCTGCAGCCTTCGCCAAAATTCTTGCCGCAGGCGAAGGCTGATCAGCACTTGATGAAACCAACAATGATTCTGCGTCCATCGGCCATATTGCGACCTCAGAAAATCCCTCCAGCGGCCAACACTGAGGCGCATCAGGCGTCAAGCTTACGGCACGCGTGATTGACTCCAAAAGAGTTCTGGATGTGTTGCGTGCCTGTTCAGTCGCAAGAATTAGCGCGTCGTCTAATACGCCTCTATTTACGCATGCTAAGTAAACGCCGTTCTGTGGATTTGCGAATAACTCCAACTCTTGCAGTAAAAGCTCCGGCGCATTGGCATCAGGCCTGGAACCGTCACTTACTGATGCGTCTTGAACCACATGCAGGGATAGGGATCTATCATCGCTGAGCTTTAACGTGGCAATAGCCATTCGGGGAACCGCTTGCCCTGCTGCGGATGACAGCGCATTCTGAAGCGCGTTATCCAACAGACCGTCTGGGCCGAGCAACTGGTAAATTTGTCCAATAACGGCCTCGACCGCTTCGGTCTTTCCATTTCCTGGTCCACCAACAAGAAGAAGAATCTTTGGGGTGTTTGGCACCTGTGCCACTAAGTCATTAGCCCACTGCTCCAGTAATTCCAGCAACCGTGTTTTGACCACCTCTCCGCTAGGCCGTCCACTACCGTCATCGAACATTCGACGGACCCCCCCAGAGCGATGCCCAGCCCAATTAGCCAGACCGCGAGGAAATTCATAAGCGCTGCGACTATCTGTCATGGCTGCCTCAGGTTATCGCCCTACTAGGGCCTTTTTATTTCTTTGCCGCTCTCCACCAGGTAGCCGACTGCTTAACCACGCGCACTCGCACTTTAAGCCGCTTTTTTACCGGCGGAGACGGGGCTTTTCTAAATCTAGTTCTTGCATTAAGTTGGATCAACTTTGCCGACAATTCCTTAAGCGCGTATCCCAAAACTTCGGCAACGAATGGTGCCACGGCATTCCCAATCTGCGTGTACCTTGGGCATTCTTGGGTTCGATTTAAGGCCACCTGTCGTGTATTTCCCATGAAACTTGAACCAATCAGGAAATGACTGAAGACGCGCATATTCGCGAACGGTAAGAATACGAGGCTCAGAATAATGAATTAAGTCATCCGGAAGGGTTGTTAACGTAAGGGATGGTTTGTTGGCATCCAATACGACTTGCACCTGTTTTCGATTTGCGAACTCACTCAGCTCCAAATGACTTAGGTTAATCCCATGACGGCAGTTTTCTTGAATCCATTTAAAGCGCGCAATCGTCGATGCAGCATGCTTGGCAAGTCTCATGCTGTCCATAAACGGCGCACTCACTTCACCATGCATCAACTTCTGGTATTTAGTTGTTGGTCGCCTGTAAACAACTTGCAGCCTTTTGTTCGCGTCCGGGCAATCGATGAGTGCCGCGCCTTTTGTTTCTAAATCAGATAGCGCATCCTGACACGAGACTTTTTTATCCTCAAGCCCGGTGTTAATGAGAAAAGCTTTTTTGCCCTTCTCGATCATCGTGTCCCACTCAGTAGCTAGTAGCGCTTCAATGTCAACATTTGGGAATGCTTCCTTGTCAACTCCAAGAAGAATAAAACGAGGTCGCTCTTGAGGAACAAAGCAGTCTGACGCCTTTATGATTTTCGCCACACACGAATAATTCAACTCACCGAGTTTTCGCTTTAGCACGTCCGCATACGCCTCTTCAGAAGCACTATGCTTTGCGGTAATTCCCTTGACGTTTTCAATAAGTATGAACTTAGGGCGAATTTGGCTGACTATTCCAACGTAATGCAGAAGCATTTGATTACGGGGGTCGGCTCCGTTACGTTTTCCAGCGAAAGAAAATCCCTGACAAGGTGGGCCTCCCGCAATCAAATCAATAGATCCTTTTAGAAGCTTTACCTGTTTCTCATAGTCAGAAAGTAGCGATTGAATTGGGAGCGGCTCTTTAGGAATCCCAACGGGCCAAGCAAATCGCCCTGCTTCCACTCCATCAACTAAATTAAGTTTCAAGGTTTCAAAAGCCATTGGGTCTTTTTCAACAGCCAGAACACCCTTCCAACCGGCCCGCGATAAGCCTAGCGATAGACCACCACAACCAGCAAAAAGATCTATAAATTTTCCTTTTGTCACTTCTTTTGATTTTCTTATTTGCGGACGCTGCGTATGCACGGGAGAGAACCAGCTAATGCGCTCCAAAACGTGGAAAAAATTAACACAATTGGGCGCACGCCATCTATTGGTTATCGTCGATATTTTTTGCCCTAGCGTTTATCGATAAAACGCCTCGAGCTGTCACTTCAACTTGATCGTCAGCGGGTTCCATTTCGGACCGACTTGTTGCCCGCGGGCATCTTGATCCGCTTTCGCCGATGCAGTACTCCGCGGATACCAAAGCGCACCTCCTCATTGGCGCGTATATCTCACCGCCCCAATGTTTCCGAAGGAATGATAACTTCCCAGCACGCAGACACAAAGCACAAACGCAAAGTTAAGACACCTTGTTTTATTGAGCCCGAAAATCAAATGCCAGATGAAAAATTTAAGGCGACAAATCAACCCTTCTAACCGGCATATCTCGCCATCAGCGCACCCACTGCAGGCTTAGCGCAGCGCTGCAACGCCATCAACACGCCATGATCTGCCCTGGCAACACGATGCCGTGTACGCAAATCATGCTGGATCTGCCCAAGCAGCGACGCAGCCATCTCCGCATCAGCCATCGCCCTGTGCGCGCGACCAGCCCTGGGCAAGCGGTGATAGTCCACCAGCACACCGAGCTTGTGGCTAGGCGCCTGCGGATAAAGCCTTCTGGCAACCAGCATGGTGCAGGCAAACGGTTGTGTGGCTTCTTCCCCTGCGCGGGTCAGTTCAGCCTGCCAGAACCTGCGGTCAAACGAGGCGTTGTGCGCCACCATGGGCGCGTTACCTACAAAGCGGCTGGCGTCACGCATGACGCTCTCTGCGGCGGGTGCGGCAGCGACCATCGCGTTGGTGATTCCCGTCAGGCTGATGATAAAAGCGGGGATGTGCAGGCCTGCGTTCATCAGGCTCTGAAAGCGGTCGACCACCTGGCCGTCTTCGACCAGCACGATAGCGACTTCAGTTGCGCGGTCACCCATGGTGGGTGACAGGCCTGTGGTTTCGAAGTCGATGACGGCGATGCAGGTCAAGTGTTGGCTGCGATCAACGGCATCTGCTATTTACTTCTACGACTTGCCCGTGGCGGCAGGGGCTATCTTGTCCTGCGTCTGGGTATCGAAGTCGCTGGCGTCGTGGCGCTCATGCAGCTGGCTTGAGGGCTCGCCCATCACACGGTTGACCATGCGGCCGCGTTGTACGGCCGGGCGCAATGCGATCTCGTCCGTCCAGCGCAAAACGTTTTTGTATTCATGCACGCTGAGAAACTCGCCTGCGCCGTAGGCCAGGCCCTTGACCAGGTTGCCGTACCAGGGCCACACGGCCATATCGGCGATGGTGTAGTCGTCGCCAGCGAGGTAGTGGTGCTCTGCAAGATGGCGGTCCAGCACATCGAGCTGGCGCTTAACTTCCATGGCGTAACGGTTGATGGGGTATTCAAACTTGGCGGGGGCGTAGGCGTAAAAATGACCAAAACCGCCGCCCAGAAAAGGCGCACTGCCCATCTGCCAGAACAGCCACGACAAGCACTCCGAACGCGCCACGCCACTGGTGGGCATGAAGGCATCAAACTTCTCAGCCAGGTACTGCAGGATGGCGCCCGACTCAAACACACGCACGGGTTTTGCACCACTGCGATCCATCAGCGCCGGGATTTTTGAGTTGGGGTTCACAGCCACAAAGCCGCTGCCAAACTGGTCGCCATCATTGATGCGGATCAGCCAGGCGTCGTACTCTGCACCGCTGTGGCCGGCTGCCAGCAGCTCTTCAAGCATGATGGTGACCTTGACGCCATTGGGCGTGGCCAGAGAATAAAGCTGCAGCGGGTGCTTGCCGACTGGCAGCTCCTTGTCGTGCGTCGCACCAGCGATGGGCCGGTTGATGCTGGCAAAGTGGCCGCCGCTTTCCTTGTCCCAGGTCCAGACTTTGGGCGGGACGTATTCATCTGCATTGCTCATCGGGTGCCCCTACTTTGTATTGCGCCGCTTATTTGTAAAACGCCTCGACCTTGCCCTTGAGCTTGATCGTCAGCGGGTTGCCCTTGCGGTCGACCTTGTTGCCCACGGGCACCTTGATCCAGCCTTCGCTGATGCAATATTCCTGCACGTCATTGCGTTCCTTGTCGTTGAAGCGGATGCCGACCTCGTGCTCAAAAATCTCTTTCACGAAATGCGGGCTGCGTTCGTCGGTAGAGAGGTGGTCGGGCAACTCGGGGCGTGCGGTGGGTTCGGTCATGGGTCAGGGCAAGAATAATTTATTGGTGAAGATCAAACGTCGATGTTCGCGGCGCGCAGGGCGTTCTGCTCGATGAACTCGCGGCGCGGCTCGACCTCGTCGCCCATCAGCATGGTGAACACGCGGTCGGCTTCAATGGCGTCGTCGATCTGCACGCGCAGCAGGCGGCGGACCTGTGGGTCCATGGTGGTTTCCCACAGCTGCTCGGGGTTCATCTCGCCCAGGCCTTTGTAGCGCTGGCGTGAGGTGGCGTTTTCTGCCTGGCCGATCAGCCACTTCATCGCTTCGCGGAAGTCGCTGACTTTTTCTTCCTTCTGGCGCTCGCCTTCACCGCGCATGACCTTGGCGCCTTCGCCGATGAGGTCTTTAAACGTGGCGGCTGCATCGGCCAGGGTGGCATAGTCGGCGCCGTGCACAAAGTCTTGCGTGAGCACGCTGCTCTTGACGTTGCCGTGGTGGCGGCGGCTGATGCGCAGGATGGGTTTATCGGTGCGTACGTCGAACTCTCCGGCCACTTCAGCGGTGGGTAAAAACTTCTGCAGCAGGGCGGCTGAGGCTTCAGCATCGGCCACTGTGTCGAGGTTCAGGCTGATGCCGTCGGCAATGGCCTTCAGGGCTTCTGCATCCATGAAGTCGCGCAGGCGGGCAATGACAGACTCGGCCAGCTGGTGCTTGCGTGCCAGCTCGGCCAGCGTTTCGCCATTGAGCAGGTTGCCGCCTTCGGCCGCGGTTTGCAGTGACGCATCTTTCAGCGCAATGCGCAGCAAGAAGCCGTCAAGTGCTGCGGTGTCTTTGAGGTACTGTTCTTCCTTGCCGGCCTTGACCTTGTACAGCGGTGGCTGGGCAATGTAGATGTGGCCGCGCTCAACCAGCTCGGGCATCTGGCGATAGAAGAAGGTCAGCAGCAGCGTACGGATGTGGGCGCCGTCAACGTCAGCATCGGTCATGATGATGATGCGGTGGTAACGCAACTTGGCGACGTTGAAGTCGTCATTGCCCGTGGTGCCGCCGGCCTTGCCGATACCGGTACCCAGGGCGGTGATGAGCGTCAAAATTTCATTGCTGGTCAGCAACTTTTCATAACGCGCTTTTTCAACGTTCAAAATCTTGCCGCGCAGAGGCAGGATTGCCTGGAACTTGCGGTCACGGCCCTGCTTGGCAGAACCACCGGCAGAGTCACCCTCGACCAGGTAGATCTCGCACATGGCGGGGTCTTTCTCCTGGCAGTCGGCAAGCTTGCCGGGCAGGCCCATGCCGTCGAGCACGCCCTTGCGGCGCGTCATGTCGCGCGCCTTGCGGGCGGCTTCACGCGCACGGGCTGCTTCAATGATCTTGCCAACGATGATCTTGGCATCGGCAGGGCGTTCCTGCAGGTAGTCATA
>CBDFHU010000053.1:0-12074 GCA_965247375.1 Arsenicibacter sp. | reverse complement strand
CCTGCAACAGGCCCGGACCAAGCACGGTTGCTGAGACGCCGACAGGGCCGGTGACCGACAGACTAATGAGGCCGCTGTTGGCTCCTCCACCGGTAAGGTCGCTGAGAATACCGCTGCCCAGCAGGCCCAGATTCAGGGGCTGCCCCAGACAGATTTGTGTTGGTGTACCGGGTAATAAGCTAAGGCCGCCGCCGACGACGGTTACATTAGCTACTGAAACCGGGCTGACACAGCCGTTGCCGTCTATACAAACTACCGTATACGACTGTACACCTGTTGTACCCGTAGGAATGGTTGGATTTCCTGTACCAGTCCCGCTGGTTGACGTATAATTCAGAACACCGGTCGGGCATGTGCCCGCTAACGTTAATGTACTGCCTTGAAGCACTGTTTGTGAAACCAGATTTGTAACGGCCGCAACCGCGTTAGGAAGCGTAATGGTAACCGGAAGTGTTAACAGAGTTTGACCTAATAAGGTAGCAGTCAGAGTCAGGTTATTAGCGCCTGCCTGAAGCCCGCCCACGCCGGTGGGAAGGGTTACTACGCCATTATTACCGACAACCGCACTTACGCCGTTAGGACCACTGATACGAAGTTCCGCTAAACCGGATAAATTTATTGGTACAATACTAAGCGATAACGGCTGACCAAGGCAAATCTGCCCTATTGGCGTAACCGTAGCATTTTGTGCCAGCACCCCGCTCAGGGACATGGCAAGTACCACCCAAACCAGAAGCCACGGCCTAAGGGTACGAAGTAGTGTTTTTTGCATAAACGTTGAATAAGAGATAGTTGACCAGACGATTCAGGCAAAGCAATACCAGGCTCCGTTTTTTCCGGAGTTACGGGTGATGTTATACTGAATGCGTTCCAAACGATATACCTGACTCTGCCCCGAAGCAATGAGAAAGCAGAGAACGTCCTTCAGGCAGGTGAGCACCCGAAGCAGATAAAGCCGGAACCGGCCTTACCCGGGCAGTAAACCGGTCAGCGGTGTGTGGGCCGTCTGACCACCGGGGATTTTAAAAAGAATAGTTAAGTTGAGCTTTAGCCATAGTCCGTCTGTTTGGGTGAATACTGATAAAAACTGCAAATGTGTGACCAAATGTATTGAAGATATATATTGACAAAAAGTCACTTGATAGTAAAGTGCGGTGTTTTTATTGGATTATATGGTTACTTTAATGTAAAAATAGGTAACTAGTTATTGAACGGGAAACGATGGGTATCGGTTACTCATTTTTTTGGACAAAAAGGTAGAATGGTCCGGAATTTGTGAAGGGGCTATACAAAAAAAGAAAGCCCTGGTCATCCGTTAATAAAGGGATAATCAGGGCTTTATATGAAAAAAACGGATACTTATTCGAAGCAGAGCGAAGCCGCTCCCAGCAGACCGGCGTCGTTTCCAAGCGTTGCCCGCTTGATCGACAGACCGTCTTTATAGTAAGGTGTCAGCCAGAAATCCAGCTCTTTCTGCACCGCCGGCAGAATGTACTCAAATGAAGCGGACAGACCACCGCCGATCAGAATGTTGCGGATGTCCAGAATCCGGATGAGTGATACCAGACCTTCACCCAGCATCTCGCCGACTTCCGTCCAGATTTGCAGCGCCAGTTTGTCGCCTTCAGCAGCGGCTGCTACCAGACCGGTTGTTGAAATTTCGCCGTCGTCCGGCAATTGCGTGGACCCGGTATACTCCGAACGACGCAGGTTGGCCAGATCCAGCAGCTCTTTCTTGCCGATGTTACGCTCCAGCACTTTACCGTTCCGTGAGGGAATGTGGCCGGGCTCCATTGCATTACCGTCGCCGCCTTTGAACACTTTTTTGTCGATAATAGCCGCACCACCGACGCCTGTTCCCAGGGTAATGAAAATATAATTCTCGTCGTTCATGTCATCCACGAAGTAGAACTCGCCCAGTGCGGCGGCGTTGGCATCATTCTCCAGGAAAAACTGAACGGAAGGAAAACGCTTCGTGAGGGTCTCAACCATCGGAACGCCATTCAATTCAGGGATGGCGGTGATTTCGAGCGGAACCGTACGCTGACGGTTAATCATGCCCGGCAAACCGATTCCAACTTTGGTGATGTCCTTGTGATCGGCCAGTTGAATGGCAATAGCGTCGCCGAAGCGTTCCATGAAATGGCCCGATTCGCGCCAGGAGGACGTATCGTGACTGTAGAAGTTAGAAATTTTGCCGGTTTGGGCATCTACAATACCCATTTTTACATTCGTTCCGCCGACATCAATGCCTAGATACTGAATAGAAGACATTTTATGAATATACAGTTTGCTGTTTGCAGTTTACAGTTGGGAGTTTATGGATGAAGTGGCGTGCAAGATACAAACATCTTTACTAAATATCGCCTAGTTGCGGCCGAATCAGCACCTCTTCCACCACCGCACTCCGCGAAAGGGTATAGGCTGCCCAGACAGTATCCGCCACATCTTCCGGTTTCATGAAGCGGTCTTCGGGCAGATCAGTACCTTCCCAACTCGCTGTTAATGTGGCCCCCGGCATCACCGCTGTTACCTTAACCCCGTGAGGTTTTAACTCCTCGCGCAGCACCCTGCTCATGCCCAGCAGGGCGTATTTGGAAATACAGTATGAGCCGCCGTTGGTATAGGCCGTGATGCTGGCCGTCGAGCACATCATGAAGATATGCCCCGTACGCCGGGTTATCATATCGCCGACCAGACCACGGGTCAGGTGGTAGGCACTGGCAACGTTGGTAGCCATCAGTTGCTCAAAAACGCCTTCGGCTTCGGTATGAATCTGCCCCGGCTGAAAAACGCCGGTATTATTGACCAGTACACTAACCGGCCGGTTCAGCGATTGCAGGTAACTGATCAGGCTGTTAACACCGTCGCGGGTCGACAGGTCGGCGGCAAACGGCAGGTAGTTCGGGCCGTCGATACCGGCTACCGTACGGGCGCAGATCACGGCATCGAACCCCTCGCCGACAAACCGGTCGGCAATGGCCCGTCCGATTCCCTTTGTTCCGCCTGTCACAACAAGTAATGGATTCATAATTGGCTTTGTTGGTAAAGTGATCGGGTAACGCCGCGCCGGTCATCAGCCGGAATCGCCCGGTATGGCTATCAATTTTTATCGAAGCGGCAATTTACGTAACAAACCATTCTATCTTTACCGGCGTTTCTAATTGAGTCTACTGCAAATTGTCGGTTGTGGGCTATATACACCCCGTTTTTGCGGCAAAGAACGGCAATTTCGTCAGCGAAGCAGTATAAATTACCAGACATGTCACATATAGGTAAGTATTTTATTTTCTTAGGTACGCTCTTCACCAACCGGGAAAAATTTACGGTGTATTACCGGTTAGTGATGGAAGAGTGTATTTCCATCGGCATTAAATCGGTCTTTATCGTGTCTATCGTTTCGACGTTTATCGGAGCGGTTACGTGTGTGCAGACAGCCTATAACCTCGTCAGCCCGCTGATTCCGCTGTCGATCATTGCGGTCATTGTCCGCGACAGTACGATTCTGGAGCTGGCGCCAACCATCACGAGCGTAGTACTGGCCGGAAAGGTCGGATCGAACATTGCCAGTCAGCTGGGAACGATGCGCATTACCGAACAGATTGATGCTCTCGAAGTAATCGGGATTAACTCCAGTTCGTATCTGGTGCTGCCCAAAATGATTGCCTCGATGGTCATGTTTCCGCTGCTGATTATTCTGGCCGGTTTTCTGTCGATCTGGGGCGGGTACGTGGCCGGTACGCTGACCGATATTATTACCCCGCAGGATTATATCTACGGTCTCCGGTCGGATTTCAAACCATTCAGTGTGACGTTTGCGCTGATTAAATCGGTAGTCTTTGCCATCCTGATTTCGACGATTTCGGCTTATCAGGGGTATAACGTGCGGGGCGGTGCGCTGGAAGTCGGGGCGGCGTCGACAACGGCCGTGACCAACAGCTGTATTGCCGTGCTGGCGGCCGATTTCCTGCTGGCCCAGTTGCTGCTCTAAACACACCACCATTAATAAGGATTCAGACAATGATTGAAATAAAGAATATTGCCAAAACCTTCGGCGACCAGCAGGTACTCGCCGGGATCAGCGGTAACTTCCGGCCCGGCGAAACCAGCCTGATCATTGGCGGGAGCGGTACCGGTAAAAGTGTGTTGCTGAAGTGTATGATCGGTCTTGTGAAGCCGGATCAGGGTGATGTGTTGTATGACGGCCGTAATTTCCTGACGGGCGATGAAGAACTACAAAAGGAAATCCGCCGGGAGATGGGGGTGCTGTTTCAGGGATCGGCCCTGTTTGACTCCAAGACGGTACTGGAAAATGTGCAGTTCCCGCTCGATATGCTGACGGATACCCCATCGGCTGAAAAAGAAGAACGAGCCATGTTCTGCCTGCAACGGGTGGGCCTCGAAGCCGCCGCCGAGCGAATGCCGTCGGAACTGTCGGGGGGAATGAAAAAACGGGTTGGCATTGCCCGTGCCATCGTAATGAATCCGAAATACCTCTTCTGCGATGAACCCAATTCGGGTCTTGACCCGCTGACGTCGATCAAGATTGATCAGCTGATTAAGGAAATTACCGACGAGTTCAACATCACGACCGTCGTCATCACCCACGACATGAATTCGATGCTCGAAATCGGCGAAAAAATCATGTTCCTCTACAAAGGCCTGAAAATGTGGGAAGGTGATAATACCACTATTACCCGTTCGACCGTTCCGGAACTGAACGAATTTATTTACGCCAATAAACTGTTACGGGACATAAAATAACCTTTTCCCCTGTACGGGCGATCCCATGTGGTCGCCCCGATTATTTCCGGAAGCGGGCCAGTGCCAGCTTCACCGTATCGCGTTCAATGATGGCGATGGTGCCGAGATAGATCACAAACAGGGCCATGTGATACGGTATGGCAATCCACAGGTTGCTGATGCTGATCTGCCCCGAAAAATAAATCAGCAAACCGGCACTGCCGATGTACCAAAACGCCGATTTCAGGTGGTAGGGCACCGGATAATATTTCTCCCCGAGTACATAACACAGAATCATCATTACCAGACTCGATGCCAGAAAGGCAATGGCACAGCCCATGTAGCCCATGCGCGGGATCAGCACCATGTTCAGCGCAATGGTCGTAATGGCGCCGATGACGGTAATGAGGGTACCGAACTGCGTTTTGTCGCTGAGTTTAAACCAGAACGAAATGTTGTAGTAGACACCCAGAAACAGGTTCGCCAGCAGCAGAACGGGTACAACAACCAGCCCGACGCGGTATTTGGGCGAAAGCAACAGCCCGACCAGGTCAAGGTTCAGACTCACTCCGACCCAGAGTACCACGCAGACAATGATAAACCACTTCGTGACATCGGCTAGCAGTTTAGGCGAGTTTTTGTCTTCGGCCCGGCTGAAAAAGAAGGGGTCGGCCGCAAACTTGAAGGAGTTGATGGCGAGCGCCATAAAGATCGAGAGCTTCAGACAGTTACCGTAAATGCCCAGGGCATCCTCCGACGTCAGGCCGGGATAAAAGTTTTCGGGCAGAAAGCGGCGGAGCAGCAGCCGGTCGGTCAGGGAGTTCAGCACACCGGACACATTAGTCAGCATGATGGGCAGGGAATAGGCCAGTAGCGTGCGGGCAACGGCCCACTCAAACGTGAACCGGAAGCCGGCGAAGGCATCCCGCATAAATACAAAGTACAGGGCGTTGGCCAGCAGGTTGGCCAGCAGAATGTAGGCCGGTCCGATCTCCGGCCGGTAAATCCAGGCGGCCAGCGGTTGCAGGGCGGTCAGGTAATCGCCTTCCGAAATGTCTTTGCAGAGGACAATGAAGAAAATATTGAGCGCAACGTTGATCAGGATGTTAATCACTTTGGCCTGTACAAACCGGCGGGCTTTATTCTCGACCCGCAGCCGCGCAAACGGAATGGCAACAATGGTATCAACGGCCAGAATCAATCCCGACCACATCACGGCGGTTGTTTCGCCCGGATAGCCGAGATAACCGGCAATCGGTCCGGCAAAAAAGATAGTCAGGATCGCCGGAATCAGCCCCGACAGCATTAGCAGGCTCGTGCTGCGGTTAAAAATCAGTTGCCGCTCACCGGCCAGTTCGGTGCCTTTGGCGCGGGCGGCAAACCGGAAAAAGGCCGTTTCCAGCCCCAGTGTGTAGACCGACATCAGCATGCCGATCCAGGCGTACAGCGTTACGTTTGACGAAAGATCCGCGGGATTTTCAAAGGCATAGGTCTGGATGGGGGCGAGCGCAAAGTTGATGGATCGCGCCAGAATGGTGCTGACACCGTATAGGGCCGTGTCGCCGGCCAGTTTTTTGAATGTACTCATCGTAGTGGTTCGTCCGCCCTGAACAGCATCGCCGGGCGACCGGCTCAGGGCTACTGTGCAAAAATAACGGAAATTTACCGGCATTCGTGAGGAAGCCGCCAGGAACGCGTGTGGTATGCAGGCTTTTGGTTATCTTTGCGGCTTCATTGATGGCGCATGGCATCGTGCCGTCGCCCAATCGAACATCAAATCCGGCAATCAAATCAATCAAAAGGCTGGAAACAGCAGGGATGCTGTTCAGGAAGAATCATGAAAATCTCCTCCGCTTTAATCTCCGTTTATTACAAAGACGGTCTCGAACCCCTGGTGAAATTGTTGCACCAGCACAATGTAAAACTGTATTCAACAGGTGGTACCCAGACATTTATTGAAGAGTTAGGCATTCCGGTTACGGCCGTTGAAGATCTGACCGGCTATCCGTCGATCTTTGGCGGCCGGGTGAAAACGCTGCACCCTGCCGTATTTGGTGGCATCCTTTACCGCCGTGATCTTGATCAGGACGTAGCCCAGGCCGAGCGCCACCAGATTCCGAATATCGACATGGTGGTAGTGGATCTGTATCCGTTTGAAGAAACGGTGGCATCAGGTGCTTCAGAGGAAGATATTATTGAGAAAATTGACATTGGCGGTATCTCGCTGATCCGGGCAGCGGCCAAGAACTACAAAGACGTCCTGATTGTCTCGTCGCGGAGCCAGTACGGTGCCGTGGTTGACCTGCTGACGGAAAAAGACGGTGGTACTGAACTCGCCGACCGTAAGCAGTTTGCACAGGCGGCGTTTGGGGTAACGTCGCACTACGACACGGCCATCCACGGTTATTTTGCCGGTGTTACGGCCGGTGATCAGTCATCTTACAAGCAGTTGCCGGCCAACGCGCTTCGCTACGGCGAAAACCCGCATCAGCAGGCGACGTTCTACGGTGATCTGGAAGCCATGTTTGATAAGCTGCATGGCAAGGAACTGTCGTATAACAACCTCGTCGACGTAGATGCCTGCGTAAACCTGATCGACGAGTTTTCGGCGTCGGAAGGGGCTACGTTTGCCATCATCAAACATACGAACGCGTGTGGGATTGCTACGGCAGCAACCCCGCAGCAAGCTTACCTGAACGCCCTGGCCTGTGATCCGGTGTCGGCCTTTGGCGGTGTGATTATCACCAACGTACCGGTCGATCTGGCTACGGCCGAAGAGCTGAACAAGCTGTTCATGGAAATTCTGATTGCTCCGGCCTATGCTCCGGAAGCACTGGAATTACTGAAATCGAAGAAAAACCGGATTCTGCTGACCCGTAAGCCGGTTACGTTGCCGTCGAAAATGATCAAGACCATCCTGAACGGGGTACTGGAACAGGATCAGGACCGGCAGACCGAAGTGGCGGCTCAGTTTAAAACCGTTACCGAAAAAGCACCAACCGACAGTGAGCTGGCGGCGCTGGAGTTCGCGCTGAAAGTGTGTAAGCACACGAAGTCGAACACGATTGTTCTGGCGAAAGAAGGTCAGCTGCTGGCAAGCGGTGTGGGCCAGACCAGCCGCGTTGATGCCCTGAAACAGGCGATCGAAAAGGCAAAATCGTTTGGTTTCGATCTGGCGGGGAGTGTGATGGCCTCAGACGCATTCTTCCCGTTCCCTGACTGCGTTGAAATCGCGCATCAGGCCGGTATTACGGCGGTTGTGCAGCCCGGCGGTTCTATCCGCGATCAGGACTCGATCGACTATTGCAACCAGAACGGCCTGGCGATGGTAACCACGGGCGTCCGGCATTTCAAACACTAAGACAGAATAAGGCATCCGGACTGGCGGCGGGGAAGTATACGTCGTTGGTCCGGATGCTCAACCGACTATGACGCTCATTTACTCAATCTGGTGTGCTGTCTGGATTACGGTGTTGTATCTGATTCTGTTTCCGATACAGTACATCTGCCTGCAGCGTGAAGCATGGAAACCGGCGGCCCACCGGATCAATTACATTTGGGGAAAGCTGTTCTTCTTCGGGATCGGCATGCCCGTGCGGGTTGAGTACCGGTTCCGGCCGGACCCGAAGCAGGCCTATGTGTTCTGTGCAAACCATTTTTCGTACCTCGACATTGCCATGATGGGGGTCGTGATTGAAAACTACTATGCGTTTGTCGGGAAGAGTGAGGTAAAGAAAATCCCGATGCTGGGATATATGTTTGCCAAACTGCACATTCAGGTAACGAGGGAGGAAGCGAAAAGCCGGGCCTATTCGTTAAATAAATGCATCCGGACACTGGCCAAAGGCCGGAGTATCGTGATTTTTCCGGAGGGTGGTATCCGTGCCAAAAATCCGCCAAAGATGGCGTATCCGTTTAAGGACGGAGCCTTTACGATGGCCATTCAGCAGCAGGTGCCTATCGTGCCGATTTCGCTGTTGAATAATTACAAGGTGTTGCCGGACAAGAAAAACATGCGGATGCACCACATGGCGATCCGTGTTGTTGTGCATGAACCGATCATGACGACGGGCATGACGCAGGACGATGTCGAGCGGCTTAAGGAACAGACGTTTCAGGTCATCGACGCCGAACTGATGAAGTCTGTAAACGTGGTGAGTGTGTAGCCTGTTTACCTGGTCGCTGTAGCGGCCGTTCAATTAGTCAATCAGCTATGAAAGTAGATAAAGAAACACTGCATAAGATTGCGCATCTGGCCCGTCTGGAAGTTCGTCCGGAAGAGGAGGAAGGGATGCTCAATAGCCTGAACGAGGTATTGACCTGGATGGAAGAGCTGAACGAAGTAGACACCACGGGCGTTGAACCGCTGATGCATATTTCAGAAGAGCTAAACGTAATGCGGGAAGATGCTGTTGGCAGTCATCTGAGCCGTGAGCGTGCGCTTTCCAACGCCCCGCAACACGACGAGCAGTTTTTCCAGGTTCCCAAAGTCCTCGAGTAGAGACGCAACATCTTGCGTCTCAATAAGCCGGAGGGAAAGGATTACCCGTAGAGATGCAACATCTTGCGTCTCGTTTCAGCTGAGGCCATCAACGTTGGGTGTTGGCGGGAAAATCAAGGCAATACCTGTCGGTTAGCAGGAGACGCAAGATATTGCGTCTCTACGTATAGTTCAGGTCAAAACCATCTGCATCCAGATACGCCGGGAATTTAGCGCGGAAGTCGCGGAGTTCCTCCAGGGACAGCGTTTGCCGGTGACAGACTTCCGTATGCGTATGCCGGACCAGGACCTCTCCCTTGTAATTGATAATGGCCGAATCGCCGCTGTGGGGAATGCCGTTACCATCGGCGCCAACGCGGTTCACGCCCACGACATAGCTCAGGTTTTCGATGGCCCGCGCTTGTAGCAAGGTGTTCCAGGGCTCGCGGCGCACCTCCGGCCAGTTGGCCACATAAAGCAGCAGATCATAGTCCAGCTGAGCCGGTGTACCCGGTTGTATGACCCGGTTACGACTCCAGACCGGAAACCGCAGGTCGTAGCATATCAGCGGGCAAATGCGCCAGCCTTTCCATTCTTTCACCAGCCGCCGGTTGCCGGCCGTATAGGTTTTGTCTTCCCCCGCCATCCGGAATAGATGCCGCTTGTCGTAGGTATCAACGGCACCGCCGGGTTCCATCCAGACCAGCCGGTTATAAAAACGCCCGCCCTCCTGTACTACATAACTCCCCGTGACCACTGCACCCGTCTGGGCTGCCATCTGCTTCATCCACCGGAGGGTGGTCAGGTTCATGGGCTCAGCAACGGCCTCGGCCTGCATGGTGAAGCCGGTCGTAAACATCTCGGGAAGCACAATAAGGTCGGTTGCTTCCAGACCAAAGATGCGTTCTTCGAGCATGGCCCGGTTGGCAACGGGGTCCTGCCAGTGCAGATCCGTCTGGATGAGGGTGATGCGCATAGGAGGGAAGGAAAGCGGCGCCGGACCGGATGCCGGCGCCCGATTCGTTATTTAGGGAACCGCATGCGGTAATCAACATCCACCTTACCTTTGGTGATGTCGGACAGTTTCTTTTTGATCAGCTGCCGCTTCAGCGGCGAGAGGTAATCAGTAAACAGTTTGCCTTCGAGGTGATCATACTCGTGCTGGATGATGCGGGCGGCCATACCATCATACTCTTCCTCATGCTCGTTCCAGTCGAGGTCAACGTAGCGGATCCGGATGATTTCGGGACGGTATACTTCGGCACGGATACCGGGAATACTGAGACAGCCTTCTTCAAAACCCCAGTCCTCGCCGTCTTCTTCTATGATTTCCGGATTAACAAATACTTTTTTTGAAGTTGATCAGGCTCGGGTCTTTTTCATCTTCCGGCTCATCCGCATCAATTTGTGTACCGTCGACCACAAAGAGACGGATGCCTTGTCCGACCTGAGGGGCCGCCAGACCGATACCCGACGAGGCATACATCGTCTCAAACATATCGTCACTGAATTTTTTTACATCGAAAGTGCCGGGTTCGATGTCTTTGGCGGGCTTCCGGAGAACCGGATCGCCGTATGCAACAATTGGAAGAATCATAATTGTATAATGAGTGTCATCGGATAGCAGTCAGCAATGAGGTTCTATCGGGTGCACTATTTTTTACTTTCCATGAACGATTGTAAAATGATGGTCGCCGACACCTTGTCGATATTGCCTTTTTCGCGCCGGTCTTTCTTTTTGGTGCCTCCGGCGATCATGGCCTGTAAAGCCATCGACGACGTAAACCGCTCATCGTGAAGATAAACGGGAATTTGCGGCAAAGCGTTCTCAAGCCGGCTCACAAACTGGCGTACCCGCTGGGTGTTATCCGTATCGGTGCCATCCAGCCGCGTAGGCATACCGACAATAAACGCCTCGACGGGTTCGGTGCCGGTGTATTTTTTCAGAAAATCGAGCAGCTGATGGGTTGGAACGGTCTCCAGTGCGGTCGCAATAATCTGCATCGGGTCGGTAACTGCGATCCCGGTGCGTTTGCTGCCATAGTCGATTGCTAAGAGTCTTGCCATAGAATCGGCAAAGGTACACGTTTGACCGCGTTAACCCAACCCGACCGGCAGAATGAAGGGTCGCTTTCGGCAGAAGATGCCCGGTTTCCGGACGAGAGGAATTGATGTATCTTTGATAAAAAATAATGCAATGGGGAAAAATCTGGTTCGGTTCGATTGGGCAATGAAGCGTTTGCTGCGTAATAAGGCCAATTACGTGGTACTGGAAGGCTTTTTGTCGGAACTGCTGCGGGAAGACATTCAGATTGAACAGATTCTGGAAAGTGAAGGCAACCAGGAGGATGAACTGACGAAGTTCAACCGGGTAGATATGCTGGCCCTGAACAGCCGGAAAGAACTGGTCATTATTGAGCTACAGAATAACAGCGAAGCGGATTATTTTCAGCGGATGCTGTTTGGTACATCCAAAGCCCTGACCGACTATTTCCGGCTGGGCGATTCCTACAGGAGTGTGCGGAAAGTGTACTCAATCAATATTGTCTATTTTGATCTGGGGCAGGGTGACGATTACGTGTATCATGGCAAAAATGAATTCGTCGGTATTCATCGTGGCGACATACTGGGGCTTTCTGCCCGGCAAAAATCATCATTGGGCTATGAGCATATCCACCAGATTTATCCTGAATACTACATCATTAAAGTTAACCGGTTTGATGATGTAGCAAAAGATACCCTGGACCAATGGATTTATTACCTGAAAAACAACCAGGTGAGGGACGAGTTCAATGCAAAGGGGCTTGAGGGTGTCCGGCAACGGCTCGATTTTGATGTACTGACATCTGAC
>CBDFHU010000052.1:0-10829 GCA_965247375.1 Arsenicibacter sp. | reverse complement strand
TACTGCTGCCCAGTCTGATTGGGTACAGGTCAGCAAACTCAAAGAGGCTGTAGTACCGGCTTCATCGAACATAAAGCCACCAAAAGGAATCGTTGTTGAGAAATTCGTTTACGCTCTTTACAAAGAGGCAGAAGCTTATGCCGATTCGCTGGGACGTTCTTTTCTTGGGCCCATATCTGCCGGTGACACAGTTTATACCTACCAAACGCCTCCGCCTTCAAAGGATTATCGGAAAGTCATCTATAGGGGGTTTTCTGTCTTTCTGCGGGATCCGACGCTCATGCTGTTACAGAAGAACGAGGTGGGCCTAACGCAATGGCCACTGGCTTACCGGCCTCTGAGTGAGTTTGTAACCTATGAAATGAAGCAGAAGGCTGCTGAAGACTCGCTGGCTATCCGGGGCAGCATTACGACTCCCGAGCAGGTGTTTAATAAGTGGCAGAATAAAAAGGGAGAAATTGCCGTCTATCAGTATGAGACGCTGGCGCCTGTTGAAGTATACGCGCTGGAGGACGGCCGTTACATCAGACTGGCAGACATAGAAAA
Source organism: Arsenicibacter sp. (assembly GCA_965247375.1). Taxonomy (GTDB): domain Bacteria; phylum Bacteroidota; class Bacteroidia; order Cytophagales; family Spirosomataceae; genus Arsenicibacter. The sequence goes on along the minus strand of CBDFHU010000052.1, from coordinate 10,283 downwards.
GGGAGAGCGGTTCAATACAATCGGCAGACGGATCGAATTAGAGACGACACGTATTCAGCCCGTGGAATACAATGGCTACTGGCTGCACATAAGCGACCCGCACGTTTATATCCTGAAAGAGTCAGTCGCTAAAGTGGCAGATATTCGGCTCAGTGTCAACAAAACCACCTCTGCCTATCCGCGCCGGCAGTCAGTTAGTTTATCGACGTCCGGCGGTTATCTGCCGGGAACGACACCGGGCACCGGAGCTCCTATATACACCGGACCGCGCGGTGGCCGGTACTATTACAACTCCAAAGGCAATAAGACTTACATCAGGAAAAAGTAGGGCTGCTTCTGACGACATTACAATCTCCACCCCAAGGTAGCGTCATTAAGTAGTAAAGGGCAGTCCAGCTCCCCCTTGTCGTTCAAATAATTTTATGATATGAAGAAGTCGAGAGTCATAACAATAACAGAAGAAGAACTGAAAGAGACTCTGTCGGAAGTAATTGACCCGCTTTTTGAGGAGATACGCGAATTGAAAGCGAAAATCGATTTGCTGGTTAACAATCAGGGTGGGCCCAGGAAAAAGGAAAAATATGCAGGCGCCAATGCTGATCCTGATAAAGCCATCTTCAGAGCACAACTCTGGAAGTCTATAGTCAGCAAGCAAGATGCCCGAGTCCATCGTCAACGTGCAGCGGGGAAAATTCCTTAAGTGCGCCGGCGTTGCAAATTGCAACGCCGGCTTTCATGTCCCCAACTATCTCAATGCCTTCCCATAAGACCACTGCGTAGGCTGTTTCATACAAAGTTTAGCCTGATTTTGTATCTCAGGTAGAGGCGTATTGGCCTCACAAACCTTTTCCATTTCCCTGTCTACAATGCTACCAGTCGCTTTAACGTAATACCGTTCGGTGATGGCAATCGATGAGTGGCCCAGTATTTTACTGACAGCCTCCAGCCTGAAGCCCTTTTGCAGAAAAAGATACCCGGCTGTCTTGCGGCCAATCTTGCAGGTAAGTCGCTGCTCAAAACCAATCAATACCTCGACTGCCTTCATTTCTCTGTTGATCTCCCAGTCCGGGGGAGGAGATCCGGCAGGTCGCATTTTAAGCAAAGCTTCCAGCTCAGGCAGTACGGGAATATGACACTCTGCTTTTGGGGGTTTACTGCGGCGGATAACAATTTTCTTACCATAGGAAGTCGCACGTTCGTACTTCTCTCTGTCTTCGACGTACTGGACCGCATCCACATAATCCAGACCGGTCAAAAAAATAACTCCCATCCACCACTGACATACCCTAGCTTTACCTTTTAATTCAAGGTTCCAGAACTTCTCCAGATGTTCGTTTTCAAGGAAGTATACATCCTTTGTTCTACCTCTCGGCAACTTTAGCTCATGAAGAGGGTTTCCATCTATCTCACCGGTTTCCACCAGGTAGATCATAGTACTGTTTAGCCGGTTTACATAACGGGTAGCCGAATCAGGGGACATTTTATTCTCCTGTACCAGCCAGGTATGATAACGTCTTGCCCATGGAATATTGGCCGATGATATTGCTCTGTGCAGCTCATTGGTACGCTTAAGGAACTCCACCAAATAGTTAAAGCCATAGCCCCATTTCTCAAGTGTAGACTCGCTGAGGTTGCCGTGGGTCTTCAGGTAATCAAGGTAATTTTTATAGCAACCGGCAAGTGTCAGTTTACTTTCCGGTAGTCTTTTCTCAAATGGCACGCCTGTAAGAAATTCAGTTTTTCACCGATCTAACTGTCGGAGTAATACCAATAGCCTTTTGCCGGTCAAATATGGCTATCATCTGACCTTTAGTACTTACTATTTTGTTGTTAATTTTTGTGGCCATGGGCGAACGTCCTTCTACCTGCTGCATAGACTGATTCCACACAAGGCCGGCAATATTCAGCGTCTCGCCGCCGGGTAACCGGCAAAACCCTCCATCCGGTTCTCCGTTAACCCAGAATCTAACCTGAAGAGTTGTTGTTTTTGAGCGCACCACGAAGCGCACTGATATAGGTATTCTTGGCTTGGTGACAAGATTATATTGAGATTTCATAAATGTTTCAGAATTATGGCCGCATATCTCTTCGACCCGTGAGTACTTGGTTATTGTTCGTAATTTATTTCAACGCAGACTAGGGCATATAATCAATCAAGGCCTGGCCCGTATCTCTCAAGGATATCAAGTATATCCTCTTCATTTGATTGCCTGTATACTTCACATACATGTCGCGAACGTTTGTACAAGTAGTTGCCATACCACGCTGTTTGGCCACAATGATGCCGAGCCAAACAGCGTGGAGATAAGTAGCAGCACTCTGCTAGGACTCAGCGTCAGGATTCCTGACGCTGTTAAGGGTCAGACAGTTATGCACTTGACAAAACGAGATGTATCCCTTGGTACTACTTTTAGCTCGCCGACTAGGGCGTACACTACTGTCAGTCTCCCCCTGTCACTTTTTAACAGCTTTGTTAAAAAGTCCTGACCTTCGACAAATCAATACTTTTCAACCCTGTCTTTGATCCGGCTTGCAAACTGTCGCTTACTTTCAAGGAACTTATGCAGCTTGCAGGTACAAACAGCCTGTTGCCCGTCCTTGTCCTGTACCTTAATCAGTTCATTCATTACTGATAGTGCATTTAAAGTTTTCCGCTACATTTTCACTCATCCGCCGCCAAAGACCTTTGCCGAAGTCCGGCTGCTCCTTCTCTGTACTGAAATCCCGGTCTTCCTGCTTCTGTCTTTCACCTGCCGTTTCCTCGTTGAGCGCCGTTACCATCTGAAGCATCATACAGTCAAGCGCTTCAATATCGCGCATATTCTCAAAGAAGGCATTCTGATAGTCCCTGTCAGGACCAAGCGAGGTGATGGCACAATCCAGAGCCTCTTCCCGTCTTGCCATAAGTGCCGTAAAAACCAACTGAAAGTCATTACCTGTTGCTATTGATAGCTTAATAAACATCACTCCCTCCTTCCTCTGCTTTCGGGCGAACTGCTTCGGCCAACAGACAATCGCAAAACAGCTCATCAAGCATCTCGTAAAACCAGATCATCTGGCTTTTCTCATAAGCTCCCATCTCACCGGCCAGGTCGGTTTGCATAAAGGCCATAAACCAGCTCCGGAGATGGCCTTTAGACTGACGGATGCGTGGCAGATTGTATGACAGCCAGTCGGCCAGTTCATCAGGTAAAGTAATAACCGAAGATACGTACTTAGGTGCTTCTGCTTTGACCGGCTGAACAGCCTTGTTGGTTCGATTGGACGTAGTTTTCCCGCCAACCGCAGAATTGTGCGTTGTAGCCATAAAATCTCAGAGGTTAAAAATTTGATTATTAGAAATAAAGACTGTTAAATCATTAAAAAATCAGGCAGCTCTCCGGCGGTTTATTCATTACGGCCTGAGGACTCAATATTCTTTCTGACTGATTCAATAACCGGTGCCCACTCCTGCATTTTGCGTTCAATATAATACTGCCCGAGCCGGTCCCTGCCCTCTTTTATGTGCGGGGTATATTCCGCCTCATGCGAATAGGCGCTCTCATTGAGACCTGTAACCAGATCAGCAATCAGGCTGTCAACTGTTTCTACGTCAGCCATAGCCATAACAAAATTCTCAAGCACCTTTTCTCCGGTACCTATTGACTTGATGGCACACTTAAGATTTCTATCCCGCTGCTCTGTAAGGGCAAAAAACAGCTGATCAAAGGCTTCTCCGGTCGTTATTTCGAGTTCAAATCTCATGCCTGCACCCCTCCTTTCATGGTCTTAGCACGTTCGATATCTGCCAGACAAATGCCGTAGGAAATATCCTGCCGGACGTCGTCAAGGGCCTTGTATTCGCAGTAAATACTGTCTGCGGTCTCAATATCGCCGCTGCGCTCGGCCGCACGGATACGTTTTAGAGCATCTTCGCATTTTTCGTCGAGTGCATTGAGCATGACGAATGCAGGGCTTTGAAAACCGTTACCATAAGGCCGGTTTTCGATTGTTAGCCTCACTTCGAGGTAATCGTAAGCCGGAGCAGGTGCGTTTTGCCGCTCATCGGCGATAGAAGGGAGTAGGGTCTGGTCTGGGACCGTTTGTAAAGAAGAAGTTGTACCTTTCCTCTTCGCTACATAGTTTTGCACCGTTGACATTGGAACTGAAAAGTTTATTGTTAAACAACTCCCCAAATGCTGTCGGTCGCCAAACTTATCAGCATTTGGGTTTTATTTTTGTCGATTCCGAAGGGCTTACCATTCAGCGGGCAACATAACGGTACTATACGCCTTTTCTGCTCATCGTAACGACAATACAAATATAGCTAAAATATCTATTATGATAGATATTTTAGCTTAACTTTTTTAATCTTTCTTTTCCTTTTTTAGCACAAAGGAAATAAGTAGATCATAGCCAAGTGCATCAGAAATCCGGTTAAGAGTAGCTAAGGTCATGTTAGTCTTACCCGTCTCAAATTGGGTATAAGTATTAGTAGCGATACCTATACTTGCAGCCATCTCAGCTTGAGTCAATCCTTTTAGCTTCCTCAATTGCTTAACGTATTCACCAATCTCTTTCGGTGTATTCATAATTCAGTTTTTTGCCTTTCCTTAAAAGTACAAATATAAAGTCTATCAGAATAGATATTTTATTTATATTTGTACTTTGAGCCATCGGCAAAGCGTTGCTTCTCTAACAAAGTATATGTTTCTACTAATAGTAGTATATAGTTGGAGTAACAACGTAGAGCTTTAGGTTCATAACAATAATAGACACTTATCGCGGGGCAGCTGCACCTCATTTAAACAAGGTGTAAAATGTCTATTATTCAACCTCAGGAAGTCTTCGACTTTGAAGGCTACCGGCGTGAAATCGCCACATTAGACCAGTCAGCTCAAAAATGGGCTAACTCGCTTGTTAACCACGTTAATCGCGTAAAAAGCTCCCTCGACGAGACAAAGGCAGCATTGCGGGAGATTGCGGATGCAATTAAAGCCGGCACATCGGCCAGGCCTTTCGAGGAGAATGCCCGCCAGATCGACATTCTTGCTCAACGGGCTGCTAATTACCGTAAACAACTGGACGATGTTGGTCAGGCAGAAAAGGCCAATCAGCTACTGATTCAGGAACTGACGGCAAAGCTGGAGCAGCTTAACGCCCGCTATCAGGCACTCAACCCGGCCGCTAAGGATTACGCAAAACAACAGCGGGCGATTCTTCAGGAAACAAGGGTTGTCACAAAGGCCATTGAGGTACAGAATGGTGTGCTCAGGGAAGGAAAGCGCGTTGTGGATGCCGCTGAGGGGTCTTACGATGCTCTGAGAAAACAGACACGCGATCTTAAGAAGCAACTTGACGGAATGCCGGATGCCTACGATAAAACTACCGGCAAGATCAATGAACAGAACCGCGCCGCGGTCGCCCTCAATCAGCAGTACCAGAAAAACCTGACACTTCTTCAGTCTATTTCACGATCACAGGGCCAGTATCAGTTTAACGTAGGAAACTACCCTAAAACAGGATCCTCCTCTTCAATGCCGGATATTTCCTCGATCGCCGGCATGGCGGGCGGCGGGATCAGCAAACTGCTGGGAGCCGGTGCTGCACTGGCCGGACTGGATTCTTTGTTTTCGGCCGTTTCCAAAGTCGGCGACATCACCCTGCAATTTGATTCCCTTGATTCAGCGCTGAAAGTTGTATCCAATGATACCGCCCTGTTTGCTCAGCGGCAGGTGATGCTGTCACGGGTCTCGGAGGATCTGGGACAGGATCTGGATGTCGTTGAGCGTAATTATACTAACCTGACTGCATCCAGTCTGGGTACCCGTTTGGAGGGCGAGGCAACTGACAAGATTTTCCAGTCGGTAACCTCGACCATGGGCCGGCTGAAAAAACCGTCCGAGGATGTGCAGCGCGCACTGCTGGCCATCGGCCAGATGATGTCCAAGGGCACGGTGGCCAGCGAGGAACTCCGGGGGCAGCTGGGCGAAGTATTGCCGGGCAGCTTCAATATAGCAGCCAAAGCAATGGGCGTGACTACCACAAAGCTGAGCGATATGCTGAAAGCGGGCGATGTCGTGGCCTCGGACTTCCTGCCCAAGTTTGCCGCCGAACTGGAAAAAACATTCAATCCAAACAATGAGCGCAGAGTCGAGGGTCTTGCTGCTAATCTGGCCAGACTCCGTAATGAAGGTGTGGAGTGGGTCAGGTCGCTTGATATCGGCGACACGATGGGGAACTGGATCGGCTGGATTGTTTCGGGCGCCAAAGCGATCAGGGAAGGTCTGACTCCGCAGGTCGAACTATCCTCAAAGCGGTTCGCGGAACAATCGGAGACGCTGGCTAATCTGGAGGGGAAAATTCCCTCACTCATGGAGCGCTACGATGAGCTTAAAAGTAAATCAAAGCTGACCGCTGATGAACAAACAGAACTACAGTCAGTGATCAATAGCCTTACCAGTCTGGTGCCGAATGCTGCCACCGGATTTGATAGCTACGGCAACGCGCTCGACATCAACAAAGGTAAGGTACTCAGCTTTACCCAGGCGCAGCGGGATCTCAATGCAGAGCTCAATAAACAGACTATAGCGGATCTGAATCTGAAAGCACAGGCGGGTATTCAGCGTGCCCAGCAGGCACAGGAAACCCTTAACCGAGGCACCGAGCAGAAATCGTTTAACTGGACACCCTACGCATTCAGAAGCGATGAAGAGAAAAAACGGGCGACTGCCAAAAATGAAGGCGACCGGCGCCAGGTAGCCCTCTCAGACGGCCGTATCCGTGAAATTCAGGCAGAAGCAGACAAACAGAAGCAAATCGTGCTGATGTCAGCAAAACAGGTTCTTTCTGCCGGCGGGGAGCTGGATGCTGCAACCCGTCAGTATGTGGAGAAGTCAGGCGATATGGCAACCAAACAGCTGCTTTTAATTGATGATAAAAGCAAGCTGATTGCCAAGAAACAAGCTGAAGCTGCCGATCTGTTCAATAAGGGGAATATGAAACAGCAGCAGGTCGTCGCCGCTGAAATTGATAAGCTCAAAAAGGAACGCGATCAACTGATCAACCCTACCCTGAATAAAGCTCCGGCCTCCGCCGCTAAGGATGGCCCCTCAGAGGCGGCTGTCAATAAAGCCAAACGCGAAGCAGAGGCCCGCCTGCGCGAGGCGATGGGTAACAGCAAGGCCGGTTCAGACGCTGCCCTCTCCGGACTGGCCAATGACCGGCAGGATGGTCTGATCAGTGAACAGAAATACATTGAGGATCGGCTGGCTATTACTGTTTCCGGTATTGAGGAACGTCAGGCGTTACTTGAAAAGGCCGGCAAAAAAGAGACTGACGATTACAGGAAGCTCATTAAGGAAAAGCTCGACGCAGATACCCAGTACAAGCGCGATCAGCTGAAGCTCGATCTGTCATCGGTGAAAAACACTACCGGTACCAGTATGTCCGGCCTTGATGACCGACGATCGCAGGGCCTTATTGATGAGCAGGCGTATGTCGAAGAGAAGCACAAGATAAATGTGCAGGGAATTGAGCGGCAAATGCAGGTACTGAAGGAGGCGGGACAGATGGAAAGCAAGCTCTACCAGGACCTTGCCAATGATCTGCTAAGCGAACAGTCGCGCTACCATGATGAGCGGGTAAAGGCAGAGGTCAGCTCATGGAAAAAACAGCTCACTGAAACGAAGGACGGGTTAAAATCAATAAGCAATGAAGTATCCGCCGGTTTAGATGATCAGCTAATTGATATAGAAGCCAAATACAGAAAAAGACGTAATGAGATTCAGCAGCAGATGGCTTCCGGCAAGACAGGTAAGACTGAAGGCCAGAACCTGCTCCATGCGCTTGTTATGGATCAGCTCAGGGAGGAGTTACAGGCTACAGAGGATGCTTACAAAAAAGACAAAGAGCTTTACCGGAGCCTTGTAGATGACAAGATTACCGCGCTCGAACTGTTTAAAAGCGAAGCGAACCGGACGCCCAAAGAAATATTTGAAGCTGAAAAGCAAATCATGGATTTGAGAAAGGCTCTTAAGGATGCCGAGGCGGAGGATGATAAAAAACGGAGTAAAGACGTCGCTGCCATTGAAAAGAACACAGACGACGAAACTAATAACCATAAAATAAAGAACATTGAGAAGGTAAAAGAAAAGCGGAAGGCACTCTGGGATATGGCTCTTGAGTTGGCCGGCACTGTCGGCTCAGCTGTGTCGGATATTACCAGTGCACACCTTTCAAGGGATGAGGCCAGGCTTGAAAAGCAGAGAGAAAATGAGTTACGACTCGCAGGTGATTCAGTCGAGCAGAAACAGCGGATTGAGGAGCAGTACGCCAAACGAAAGGCGGAAATACAGCGCAAACAGGCCGTGGCCGACAGAGCTGCCGCGCTGTTTAGTATCGCGTTAAATACAGCGATGGGTGTTGCTTCGGTTCTGTCAACCGGCGGCGGTACCCATTATGCTGACCTTGGTATTTCAGCGGGCCTGCTCACTGCGTTTGTTATTGCAACCGGAGCCATTCAGGCAGCGGCAGTGCTGGCCAAGCCTCTGCCTGCCTTCAAAACCGGTAAGGAAGCTACCAATCCCTATACCGGTCCGGCGCTCGCCGGTGAGGCCGGCCCCGAACTCTGGGTACAGGACGGCAAGGCCCGCCTGCTCGACCGCCCGACGATGATCAGCACCAAACGGGGCGACACAATATACACAGCCTCTGAAACATCGGCTATCCTCGCCGGAATGTATAACCAGCGAGCGCGTGACCGTCATTTCGGAAATCTCAATGAAATTAACCAGTCTATTCAGATGCTCAGAGAAGGGAGAATCACTGAAATGAGTATTTCAATGACAAATGGACTCAGTGGCTTAAATCAAAAAAGCCTGGCAAACGCAATAGGAATAGAAGTTGGCAGGGCTATAAATAACAGACCTGTACATGAGACAATCATTGATGAAGAAGGGAATTTTCATAATGCTGTCCGCAGGGGTATAGAACGTCGGGAATATCTTAACAAGCGAAAGAGTTTCAAGTAATATGGTTTATTTGAATATATCAGATTCATTGGTACTAGGTGTCAATGAATCCATAAAGACACTCCCATCAGCCAGATACAGCGAATTCTCTTTGTATGATATTATGGAGAGAGAACTTGGCGGAGGTGAACAGGGACATCGGGAAAGGCAGGAGCAGATGGATCTATTTAACGAAACCAGTCATACAGAAAGCGCTAATCAGCTACTCAACAACATCAGACTGGCACAATCTCTCCTTGCCATGAACTACTATCCGGTTCAGCTGCAATTTGCCTGCCTGGTGGACACTGTCAACGGACAGGCCTGCACCGATTACTCCGAGGATGCAATGCTGGCACGGCTGAATGATTGGGCCAGCTCTGGCTTAACCGAAGAGATGCTTACCGAAAAGGTTGCCGATATATCAGGTAATATTCAGGATGAGCTGACAAGGTATTTTCCCAAGCGGTTCGGGAAAGGCAGGACCCTCAACCAGATGGCCAGATATGAGCGCTATTACCTCATGAAAGCAGAGGCTGCCATCGAGCCGTCCGAAGAATTAAATGAGACGGTCAGAGAGGCTCTATCCGATATTATGAGTACTCGTAAACCGATGTGCTTTCAGGAAGGCAAAAACATCATCACAACTCTCGAAAAGGACTACAGCAAGCTTTGCGTGGCACTTGCCGAAGCCGGATGTCCGGATCCTTACAGCCTTACGGTATTTCAGATGTATACATGGCTTGAGTCTCTCGAAGAAAGATACGAAGCCCAAAAAGCGGCCTTTCAAAGAAAGTAACTTGTGCCATTCTTACATAAGAAGCCTGTACAAATGCAGGCTTCTTTTTTGTGCCTATTGGTAAATAAGGCGAAGGCAGCGTATGTTGCAGAAAAATAAACCATTTAACTATGAGACTATTAACACCTTACCTTGTGTCGATTCTGATTTTATCCGGCTGTTCGCCAAAAATAAAAGTGAGTCTAAAATGGATACGCTGGCCACGGCTTCACCTGACCCAGTTTCTATCCCGGCCGACAGTGGCCTTTCTACTTCGCCACCACCCTCTGCTTTAAAGAAATATACCGAAGCCGACGTGGCCAAATTTACAATCGCTACTGTTATGCTGAAGCCTGCTAAAATTATTTCCGTTAAAAAATCAGCCGATATTTATATTGTTTCATACACCAGACCCGCTGACGGACAAAAGTATGTGTATAAAGTAAAGATTGAAGGAAACAGAGCTGTTTGGGCCAACATTGACGGCCGCTGGAGAAACACTCCTGATGATGAAC
>CBDFHU010000051.1:0-13273 GCA_965247375.1 Arsenicibacter sp. | reverse complement strand
ATAAGCCGGCAGTTGACTGAGGCTGGCCGTCTTCAGGACACGACAGCATGTCTGACGGAACAAACGTATCCGGCACCAGCGGTGCATCAGACGGATAGACACCTGCCAGAGCTGTTACATAACAACCGCCGATATTCCGGGTGGCGATGGTGTATAAGCCAACCTGATCAACGACAAAAATACCATCTGCGCTGACGGCGCTGAACCCACTCTGACTGGTAAGCGTATAGGCTGACGGATTTGCCAGGGACGCAACAAGGGTTGCGGAGGTGCTGTTGCCGCCTATCTGACCTGATACAGCTACCTGCATAAAGGTGTTGGTAAAACTATCTTCGGCGCTGACGATGACCGCTGTGGCAGACTTGCAGCCATTCGCTGCCGTAACCGTCACGGCATATGTACCCGGATTGCCGACAATGGCCGTACCCGAGTTACTGATCTGTGTGAAACCCGGCCCGCTGAACGCATAGTTTACCCCGCCTGCTGCTACCAGTGTCACGGTAGGCACACTACAGGTTAAGGTAGCATTGACCGGAGCCAGACTGATGGCCGGCAGAACGGCGTTCTGAATGACCGTTGTGCTGGCAGCTGCCGTGCACCCGTTGGCACCCGTTACCACGACCGAATACGTACCCGCCTGATTGACCATAATACTGCTGGTCTGGGCCCCCGTATTGAATAAATAACCGGCCCCGCCGGAGGCTTGTAACGTGACGGCCGGATTCGTACAGGTAATGGTTGCCGAAGTTGGTGTCAACCCTGCGGCTGGCGCTGTCTTGTTTTCTGTTACAGTCGTGCTGGCAACGGAACTACAACCGGCAGGATTGGTCAGCGTAACCGAATAGACGCCTGTTGCTGATACGGAAAGGGCAGCGGTAGTGGCGCCGGTTGACCACAGTATATTACCCTGGCCGGTCGCCGTAAGGCTGGTCACCGGTGTGGTGCAGTTCAGGACTGTGCTGCCCGCAACGGACAGGCCGGAAGTTGCTGTATTGCTGCTGATCGTGATTGCGGTGGTAGCCGTGCAGCCGTTGGCGGCAATGGCGGTCAGCGAATACGTTCCTGATGTATTCACAACCAGTGTATTGCCGGTAGAACCATTTGACCACCGGAAACCGGTTGCCGAAGACAGTGCTGTCAGGGTAAGGCTGCGAACGGCACAGGTCAGCACAGTGCTGCCTGTACTGATACTGACGGTTGGAATATCGCTGCTTTGATAAACCGTTGCACCGGCAGCGGCCGTACAGCCATTCGTTCCTGTGATGACAACCGAATACGTACCAGGCTGACTGACAACAATACTTTGATTAGTTGAGCCGGTACTGAACCGATACGTGCCGGTACCGATAGCCGATAGCGTTAAGCTTGGTACGGCGCAGGTCAGGGTTGCCGAAGAAGGAACAAGAGATACTGGTGGTGCTGACTGATTGACCGAAATACTGATTACAGTTGTCGACAGACAGGCATTAGTCCCCTGACCGGTGACGGTAAAGTTTCCGGCCTGACTAACCGTAACCTGATTGCTGGTACTGGTGCCAATGCCCGGACCGGCAATGGTGTAGCTGGCAGCGCCGGAAGCCCCGATGGTCAGTGCAGGGGTGCTGCAGGTCAGAATATTTCCGTTACCGGACACAACGCTCAAGGCAGGTGGTATAGTGTTTCCGCTGACAGTAATGCTGCTTGTTGTGTAACAACCGGTTACCAGATTCAGGGCAGTGACCGAGTACACACCGGCCTGCCCGATGACAGCCGTCGCGTTGTTGCCGTTGAACCCGCTGATGGTGAGCGATGGTCCCGCAAAGCTAAACGTGTGGGCTGTCGGGCTGGTCGTGCCGGCTACCAGGCGTACTGTAGGGGACGCGCATGAGATCTGCCCGGCGTTACTGACCTGTAATACATCAAATACCGGTAAACTATTGCTGCCAATAACCGTCAGTGTGGCCTGACCCGAACAGCCGTTAACTCCCTGGGCGACGACTGTATAAGTGCCTGGTTGTACGCCTGTAAACAATCCGGTTGTACTACTGGCCGAGCCGGAACCGCTGATCAGCAAATACCGGCTGGCCGGTGATCCGCTGCTACTGATGCTTACGGATTGATTGGCACAGGTGACTGTCGCGCTTGTTGTGTTGATAACAGGAGGAGCAAGTACGGTGAAGCTGCTTATGGCCGTAACCGGATTACACCCTCCGCCAACTGAACAGGTGGCCGATATCGCTGCCGTACCCGCTGCCGTTGTTGAAACCGGCAATACGGTACCGGTTTGACCGGTTGACCACGTAACGGTCCCGTTACAACCGATGGCCGTCAGTGAAACAGGCGTCCCCTGACAAATCAGCGGAGCCGGATTGCGGATTGATAACGCTGCCGGTGGCGTTACTGTAACTGTAACCAGGGTTGAAAAAGAGCAGAGCCCGGTTGTACAGCCAATTACTATAGAACTGGTTCCCACCGTTGCCGTCGGTAGCGAGAGTGTATTGCCCGAAACCGATACCTGGTTGCTGATGGTATAAAAGACACCGGATGTACAGAAAGCTGTTGTCGATAATGGACTGAACTGGCAGACGGTGAAGCTGTTACCGCCAATAAGGACCGGGGCAGTTGGCTGCGCTACGACACTGAGCGTTAGGAGAACAGGAGCGCTGAACTGACTTCCGTTGCTGCACACCAGTGTGTAGTTATAGTTTCCGGGATTAGCACTGCCCGGAATCATAATTGCGTAGGCACTGCTTAGACTGCTTGCCGTTGGAACCCCGTACGCGACGGCATTTGTAGAGTAAACCAGTGAGCTGTTTATGCCGCAACTGACCGTGGCGGATAACGAATTACCCTGACATACTGCTGTCTGACTCAGCACAATAGTTGGGGCAGCAACCAGTTGCACAACGCTGACCGGAAAAACAAAGCTCATGGAGCAGGTGGTTCCGCTGGCCGGACAGGAGGCTGTGTAGGTAGTCGTACTGTTCGGGGCGACAATAATCGACAGACCTGACTGCCCGGTTGACCATACAGGCGTAGATGCACAGGTAGACGCCGACAGGGTCAGCGATTGTCCGGCAGTAATTGTTGTTGAAGGCGTGACGGAGACCGTACCTGCCGCAATGGTTACTGACACAATCACCGGACTGCTCGAACAATAATTCCCGTTGGTATTGCGGACGCAGACCAGCGGCTGGTAGTAGACCCCGGTGGTATTTGTTGACAACTGAACCACATTGCCTGATACGTTTAAGGTCGAACAGCAGGGGCTGGCAACTGTTGCGTTAACCGGACAAACGGCCGTTACTGAAAAGGCCGTATTCTGACAGCGGATATAACTGTTACCGCCGATAAGGGTCGGAGAGGTGGGCGGTGTCAGTACCGTGAGTGAGACCGTAGTGCCGGTGATCGAGCCGGGGCAACTGAACGAATAGTTGTTTACGCCCGTAGCGGTAGCCGTAAGACTTTGTACCGTGGTCCCGGTCGGACAGGCGACGGTTGCGCTGACAGTGCTGTTGAGACAAACCTCGTACTGGCTGAGCGTAACGGTAGGGGAGGCGGGAGTGGTGGCGGTATTACTGATAATAGGAATAGTTAATTTGGGTCCACCTCCGCCAATAACATTAAGGAATGCCGGCTGCTGGCTACTACCATTCCATTTAAAGTAAATAGTTGATGACAAAGTGCCTATTCCTGAATAGAAAGGCCCGGCTGCATTATATGCGAGAGAAAAATTAGTCGGGTCTGATAGTGAAAAATAATTCAGGCCGCCGGATTGGTTCAGGCCGGAAATAGATATACTTGATGAACCTGGTGTATTGGTAACAATAATTGGATTTGGATTGATGGTTAAAGACGACAAACTGGTAAGGTTTCCGGAGACAGTCCCTACAATCGGGACTGAAATTGATGCTCGTCCCGGTGATGAAATTGTAAGGGTCGCGGGATATATTCCTTCGGGTAAACCATCGTTCATTTTAATGGTATAAAGTGTACCGAAGTTTCCTTGTGATATATTGATTGGCCCGTATGTCTGACCAAAAGAGCCTTGCCCGTCAGTGCCTGTAAACGTAAAGTTTGTATTAGAGAGTGAACAGGAAACGCTCCAGGGAGCTGAATCACTATTTTGCTGAAAGATTGTGCCGTTTATATAAGAAGGCCCCTGGCCTGGCCGATATCCTAGTGAGAGAGAGCCCGGATCGCTGACAAGTACTCCGCTTGTTGCAGTTATCGGGATAGTAACCACCGTTGCTCCTCCGCCTGATACTCTTACTGCTGCTGGTAGTACCCCTGTCCCATCTCCCTTAAGATAAACCGGAATTGGTGAACCATAATAAGTAAGTGGGTATCCATAATTGTAAAAAGAAGTATTATTAGGCGAAACAGAAAATCCGTTTGGCGGACTGACAAACAGACTACTTCCGTACGGAATGTTACTGCCACTCAGACTGATACTCGTTGTGAAAGCGTTAGGAGAAGCAGTCAACGAGCTTGGGCTGACCGTAATTCGTGGTAGAGAGGCTGCCGTCGAGGCTACATTACCCGAAATAGCGAATGGTATTGTTTGACCATTAGAAGCTGAGACTGTTATTATGCTGTTATAGGAGCCATTGGCAAGACCGCTTTTCAGTCGTGCGGTTACCAGATAACCACAATTTGAACAAGTACTTGTAGATGTAAAAGAGTTTCCCAGACTATACTGCCCGTCTGAAGTGGATAAATCAAAGGCAGTACTGTTACTTACTGTAACAGTGTAAGACCAATTAGAACTATTCAGTCCTACAAAGAAACTATATGTGGCCGGTCCTTCACCTGTCACATAACCCATGTTAACAAATGTGGTAGAAGGAGAAACAGAAAGCGTTTGCGCATAGCTTTTCAAGGGAATCATTGCTATGCCAAAAAGCAGCAGGAAAAGGATAAGAATCCGGTGTAATGGTGGTTTCATAAAGTTTGTATACGTGTTTGTGAACTGATTTTTATGCTTCAGGCGTGTACCGGATAGCCGCCTGATCAGGGTGGATTCCGTAACTGCATAGTGATAACCGTGTCGTTTTTGATAAGTAAGTGGTAGTTTTGACCAGATAACCTCATGATTAATAGGTGAGAAAAAGGGTTCTGGTAACAAAAGTCACTACGCAATTCTTCGTGCGCTATCCCCCAATCGGGGGATTTTTTTAAGCGGATACACAGATTAGTTTTGGGAAAAGCTTTACAATGAAAATCCGCATTACTTTCCTGTCAGGGTTATTCTTCCTGCTTTTTTTTACGTGTTCTGCGCAATACCCGCCCTTGCCGGACATACGGCTTGATCGAAGAGCCGCGCCGGGTTATCTGGATAGCCTCGCCGAAGTTGGAAAGGCACGGTACCGCCTGATGACTAAACTGTCGGGCTCGCCGGTAACCGATACGCTGCGTTTAAAATCGCTTTATTTTTTAGGCCGGGTGTATAAAAACTGGTATGGCCGCAGAGACAGTATGCTGTATTACAGCCAACAGATGGTCCGTGAGGCCCGGCAGCGCAAAAACCTGTTTTTTGTTGTAAACGGACTGCTGCTTCAGGAAGAGTATTACCGCGTTGCCGAAAAAGATCCGCCCCGGGCGTTACGTATCAACCTTGATATTCTGAAGATGATCCCCCCGCTGCCTGTGTACCGGCAAATCCGGTTTCAGACAAACGTCCGGTTAGGAAGTTTGTATGGGCTGATGAAAGATTATCCGCTGGCACTTAGCTATATGAAAACTGCAAGAGTGGTTATCAGTCCTGATACACTCGCCAATCCCCGTATGACCTATAGTCTGCTGATTGATCTGGAACAGCAAATGGGTGCGGTCTATCAGCAGCAAAAGGATTTCCTGCAGGCTGAAAGACACTTTCGCTCGGCCGAACGTATGTTGCGATATAGTCCGTCGGCGGTCGAACATGCCTATGTGTATGATGATCTGGCCGGCTTATATCTTGCACAAAATCAATTTGATTCTGCGCTGGTGTATGCGAAAAAAGCAGAGGCGATCTGGAAAAATGTGAGGACAAGCGGCGAATCGCAGGGGTGGGGTACTCTGGCAGTTGTCTACTCCGGATTGAAAAAAGATAGCCTGGCAACGGTCTATGCCGGAAAGGTACTTGCACTGCCTAAGCCGAACCGCTTCATTCTGGAAGATGCATATAAGACATTATATGAGGTTGCCGGACGAAGGCATGAGTGGAAGGATGCACTTTTATTTTACCGGAACTATAAGGCTGTCCGCGATACGATTGATTTGAATAAACGGTCGTCTGAACTGGCCCTGATTCATAAGCAGGAGGAATATAACCGGTTGGCTATCAGGATACAGCAGGCTGAACAATTACAGGCCGAGCGCCTGCGAAATATCCGGAGACAGGCTGAACTGGTCCGTTTGAGGGCAGAGGCCAGGGCAAAGGCTGACCGGCAGGAGCGTCTGTTGGCCCGGCAACAGACACAGTTGCTCCTTGTCAGGCAGCAGGCAGCGCAGAAGCTACAGCAACAGGCTTTCCGCGAACAATCGTTGCAGAGTGAAAATAATAAACAGAAAGCAGTTACCGTCTTTGGCGTCGTGTCTGGCCTACTGGTCACCGGAATATTAATGCTGGCGCTCATCGGTACGCAGCTGGCCAGAGCAAAAACACTAGCAGAATTGAACATGGCAGGTATGAAAAATGAAGCTAATGTGCAGATCCTCAATGCACAGGAGGCCGAACGCCGGCGTATTGCACAGGATCTGCACGATGGTATCGGGATATCACTGATCACATTGCGGGGGAAACTGTCAGAAAACGATACGGAAGCACAGTTGCTGATCAATCGGCTGATTGACGATGTGCGTGCGGTTTCTCACAATCTGATGCCGGACGAATTGGATACGCTAGGTCTGATTGGTGCACTCAGCGAAACGACGCGGCGTATGCGGGGAGTTACCGGTATTGCCTTTGTGTTTCTGTATGCCGGTGACGTTGTCACACTCTCACCTTCTGCAGAACTGGCTATTTACAGGGCGGTACTGGAATTGATGAATAACATTGTTCGCCATAGTCAGGCCACAGAAGCAGTTATTCAGCTTGTGTATCATACCACACTGCTGAATGTTACAGTTGAAGACAACGGTAAAGGGTTCATCAATAAAACTGAGGGGAAAGTAACCGGAATCGGACTGAAAAACGTAGCTTCACGCACTGAATGGTTAGGCGGTCAGATGGCTGTTGATTCGTCTGCGCACGGTACCACTATCAGGCTTGACATCCCATATTCATGAGTACAACACCTCCGGAAACGATCCGCATCTTACTGGCCGATGATCACGCCTTATTCTGCGATGGGCTGGCCATGCAGCTTACGAAGGCTGATCCCTGCCTGAAAATTGTAGGACAGGTGCTGCGTGGTGCAGATGTCTTACCGGCTGTGCTGCAGTTGGCCCCGCATCTGGTGCTGGTAGATATCAATTTACCGGCCCCCAACGGGATCGCTTGTGTCCGTCAGCTAACTGCTGAGTTTCCCGGGGTTAAAGCCATTATGCTGACAATGTATGATTATCATCGGTTTCAGCAGGAGGCACGGGAGGCTGGTGCCGCCGGATATTTGCTGAAACACATACGGGTGTCAGCGATCGTTGATGCTATTTATCGCGTCATGGCAGGAACTAACATTTTTCCTGATACCGCAATTTCTGATCAATCCGGCAACCACCCGGGTAACAGGCTGACAGAGCAGTATAAATTAACGCCCACAGAAATTAAGGTCATCACGCTGATACGTCAGGGGTTGAGCAGTACACAGATCGGAGAGCAACTATTTGTCGGGTATGAAACCGTGAAATCGCACCGGAAGAATATTTACCGTAAACTAAACATTAACCATCTGTCCGGACTTCTGGAATTTGCCCGTATCCATCATCTTTGATGTGCAGATTAAAACGGCATTTTCACCGAAGTCTGAATCAGGTTCGTGGCGGCTTTGGCAATGATTTTGCCGTCGGCGGAGCGGATGACGCTTTCGGCATGAATGATGTTTTTGCCGGTCCGGACGGCGTGGGCCGTGGCCGTAATCACGTCGCCGAGACGGGCCGCATGCAAAAAGTCAACGTTCAGGTTTACTGAGGTATAGGCGTATTCCCGGCCGAGCGTGAAAACCATCGCCCCGGCAATGTCGTCGAGAATAGCGGCGGCGGCTCCCCCGTGTAATACCCCTGCCGGATTAGTCAGTTCTTCGCGGACAATATAGTCTACTACCAGTTTGCCGAATTCAGCTTCCCGTAGGGTACCGTTCAGCCAGCGGCCAACCGGCGACGGGCTGTTGGTCATTGGCTGGCCGAGCATCGATTGAAAAAAAGTCAGACGGGCATTTGTTTCCATGATAATTCCTCAATTTTAACGGCACAAGTTTAGTTCATCCATGTTTAAGGGCGAAATTTGTACACAAATATATTCCCGTTGAGTCTATATGGTAGTTGGATTTAACCAGGTCAAACGGCGTTCGCTTGCTTATTTTTCTGTACTTTCCTGTGAGGTTTTCGTGAGTTGTGTTACTTTTGGGCGTTTTTTTTAAAAGATCTTCCCCTATACGAGCGGATGAACTATACACTGACGCAAATACCCGAGCGTACCGTGAAACCCCGTCAAAGCGGGTTGACGATGGTAATGGATAAGGGCTTGAGCATACGGCAGGTCGAAGACTTGTTAGCAACATCAGCCAGCTATATTGATATTGTGAAATTAGGGTGGGCAACCTCGTTTGTTACCCCGAATCTCCCTGAAAAACTGGCAGTCTACCGCGATGCCGGCATCCCCGTTTACTTTGGCGGAACCCTGTTCGAAGCCTTCGTGGTCCGGAATCAATTCGAAGATTATCAGCGCCTTCTGGACCGGTATGGCCTTCAGTACGCTGAAGTTTCAGACGGATCAATCGAGATGCCGCAGGATGTGAAATGTGAATACATCAGCAAACTGGCCAAACAGGTAACGGTTCTCTCTGAAGTCGGTTCGAAAGACGAAGCGAAGATTATTCCGCCGTATAAATGGATTCAGCTGATGCAGGCCGAATTGCAGGCCGGCGCCTGGAAGGTAATCGGCGAAGCCCGCGAAGGCGGTAACGTTGGTCTGTTCCGGTCGAGCGGCGAAGTTCGTCAGGGGCTTGTTGAAGAGATCCTGACACAGGTGCCGTTTGAAAGTATTATCTGGGAGGCGCCGCAAAAATCGCAGCAGGTCTGGTTTGTAAAACTGCTGGGGGCCAACGTGAACCTGGGTAATATTGCTCCGCACGAAGTGATTCCGCTTGAAACAATCCGCCTTGGCTTACGCGGCGATACATTCACCCATTTTCTGGATAGCGCGAAGCTGTAACGGATCCTTAAACCGCTGATCGCTACGGCATCGCACAACCAAAAACAAACCAATGGAGCTGATTAAATCTCTGATCGATTTTTTATTACACCTCGACCGCTATCTTGACCTGTGGGCCAATGAGTATGGCTTGTTGTTGTACGCCATTCTGTTCCTGATCGTCTTCACCGAAACGGGGCTGATTGTGATGCCGTTGCTGCCGGGTGATTCGCTCCTGTTTGCTGCCGGTGCGCTGGCCGCCCGCGATACCAACGAACTGAGCGTAGGCGTGATTATTCCGTTGCTGATTGTGGCCGCTCTGCTGGGCGATAATGTCAACTACTTCGTCGGCAAAAAGCTGGGTACCCAGATTAAAATGCGGGAACGTATTCTGTTTTTCAAACGGGAATACATCAGCGAAACCGAGAAGTTTTATGAGAAATACGGTGGCCGGACGGTCATTATTGCCCGGTTTATTCCGATTGTCCGGACCATTGCCCCGTTTGTTGCAGGGGCCGGCAGTATGAATTACAGCACCTATATCCGGTTCTGTATCTTCGGGGCAATTCTGTGGGTAACCAGTATCGCACTGCTGGGTTATTTCTTCGGAAATATTGAAATCGTGCAGAAAAACTTTGAACTTGTCGTGTTCGGCATTATCGGCCTGTCGGTACTGCCAATGGTATATGAAGTGGTTAAACGTAAAATGCGGCGTACTGAAGCCTGATCAGGTGATACCCACAACATCGTAAGCCAATGAAGAAAGTATATTTAAGTGATTCGGGGCCTAAAGTGACCGAGGCGATCTATGGCTTCTGGCGCTGGGAAGATAAAGGTGCAGAGACGGTCGGCACTATGGAAAAAGTGGTTAACCTTTGCCTTGAGCTGGGTATTAACACCTTTGATCATGCTGATAACTACGGAAACGGAGCGGTTGAATCGTATTTCGGTCAGGTAATTCAGCAGAAGTCGGTTCGTCGCGAAGACATCGTGTTGTTCAGCAAATGCGGTGTCCGGACGTCGGCGGCGGGTTTTACCTATTACGATAACACCCGCGAATACATTACCAAAAGCGTTGAAAGCTCGCTTCGGAACCTGAAAACAGACTATCTGGATATTTTCCTGCTGAACCATCTGGATATGCTGAGCAATCCGGAAGAAACGGCGCATGTGCTGACCGAAATGGTGAATGCCGGAAAAATCCGTCATTTGGGGGTTAGCAATTTCTCGGTTTTTCAGCATCAGTTGCTGGAATCGAGCCTGCTGCAGCCAATCGTTACGAACCATATCGAACTCAATCTGGTCAATACATCGGCGCTGGAAGATGGCCGGATCGACTTCATCAAGCAGCGTTTCAGTAAGCCGCTCGCATGGGCGCCGCTGGCCGGTGGCCGCATCCTGAGCGGTAATGACCATAAAGCCGTGCTGCTGCGGACAAAGCTGGAAGAAATCGGTCGCAAACACGACGCCAATGTCGAGCAGATTGCGGTGGCGTGGCTGTATCAGCTCGGTACCCTGCCGATCATCGGGTCACTGTCTGAGCAGCGTATCCGCAACGCGGTTAATGCCGCCGATATCAAGCTGTCGCATGAAGACTGGTACATGCTGTACGATCTGGCGATGTTGAAATAACAACGCCGATACATACTTCTTTCCGGCCTGTCTGTCTGCTTATGTATGACAGACAGGCCGTTTTGTTGTAAAAGAAGAGCTGTAAATGGATTTAAAAATGTTTACCACATAGGTGCTGTGTTAAAAAGCAACGTTGTGGGGTAAAATATATATATTTGTGTAGATGATGCAGCAGGTCACGGCCTGCATGCCCCTCAGGCAGGACAGCAGCGCTGGGCCTGCCTGTTTTGTTGATAAGCTACCTCATAGTCCCGTTCGGTTTTATGTAAACTATAGGCCAGTACCAGTAACTTCCGCTGTACGGCCACCAGTGCTTTCATTTTTACTTTGGTCCGTTCATAGACCCGGTTGTATAGATCCTGTAAAGGCCCCTGATAGCGGATACTTGTCAGCGCGGGCCAGTACAGGGCCTTGCGCAGATGACGGCTACCCCGTTTGGAGATGTGTCCGGGCTTGTTAAGACTACTGCCCGATTGCTGACGCACCACATCATAGCCTGCATAACTTACCAGCTGCCCCTTGCTGGTAAACAACTGAAAGCCATTGGTCTCTGCCAGCAGTATGACCGCCGTCAGCCAGCCCACCCCCTGTAGCGTCGTCAGCCGCTGCACGGCCTTTTGCAGTGAGGCATCGGCCTTGATCAGTGCCTTCATGTCCGCTTCGATCTCCGCCAGCTGAGTGGCCAGTAACGCCAGCCGTTTGGCCAGCCGCTCCAGATGGGCGCTGGTGGCCCCCTTACTGTGCTGTAGGGCATGCTGCTGGTTTTTGACCTGTGTTTGCTGCTGCTGCAGCTGGCTCCGCTCCCGGCACAGCTGTTTGAGGGTATACATCTGTTCGCTGGCCGGTTGCCACTGCGTCAGCCGGCGTTCCAGCCCCAGCCGGGCCAGCATGTGAGCATCCACCTGATCGTCTTTACTGCGCAGATTGAGGCTTTTGGCATAGGCTCTGGCCTGATTGGCCAGCAACACACTCAGCTGGTATCCCTGCTGATGAAGGAACCAGGCCAGCGACTCATGGTAGATGCCGGTGGCTTCCAGGACGATCTGCAGGGGCAGTTCGGTTTGTTTATACCGGGTTTTTATCCAGCGATGTAGCTGATCAAAGCCCTCAGGTGTATTACTGACGCTACCACTGGCGATAATGCGTAGGGAGAGATCACTGCGTAATTCACAGAGGCAGAGGGCCATTTTATCTTTGGCCACATCAATGCCGACACTGTAGCGGAGAAGAGGTAGTGTTGTCATGGTAAAAAAGTCGTTTCTCGTCCATAGGGCCTGCTCATGGACAAATGAGCGGCATAGGTGCTGTTGTGACTAAAGGGGTACTGCCAGTCAGGGATACACTATGTGAGGACATACCCGATGGTTGTATAGACACATTCGCCTCCTGACTGACTGACCCAAGTTCGCTGTTTTACCCCTGACAAAAAAACTCCCGCTAACATACGAGGCACATAGAGGACATAAAAAAACTATGTTTTCTATGTGCCTATGTGGTAAAAAGAGGTAGATCAGGTTTGGAGAAACGCCACAAGTTGAAGCTCAAGTGTAAAATCAGCCATGATTGTCCACCATCATTTTTCGTGAAACGAATTGTATGTGAGTGGGTAAAAGATTCACTGTTCTCCTTGTTAATCCTGGCAAAAGCAGATAATCTTGCCGGAAATTTAACCGGTACACACGCGCATGACACGTTTTGGCCTGATTGGTTTTCCGCTGACGCATTCTTTTTCCCAAAAATATTTTACCGAAAAATTCGCCCGTGAAGGCATAACCGGCTGCCGGTATGACCTCTTTGAGATGCCGGATGTCCCGGCAGCCTTACCGGAGTTACTGGCATTACCTAACCTTCGAGGCCTCAATGTAACCATTCCGCATAAGCAGGCCGTTTTGCCGTACCTCGACCGGCTCGATGCCTCGGCCGAAAAAGTAGGTGCCGTGAACGTCATCCGGCTTGAGGAAGACGGCTCCCGTACGGGCTTTAACTCCGATTATTATGGTTTCCGCCAATCGCTGGAAGCCTGGATGGGTGTTGGGCAGAGGGGAGAGCACACCGGGCTTCGAGCTCTTGTTTTGGGCACCGGCGGAGCATCCAGGGCGGTAGTGGCCGCGCTGACAGATCTGGGGATCGGTCACAAAATGGTATCGCGCACCAAAACGGCCGATAACCTGACCTATGCCGAGCTGCCGGCGGTTATTGACCAATACCAACTGATTGTGAACTGTTCGCCGGTAGGTACATACCCGAACGTAGATGCCGCGCCTGAACTGCCATATGAGCAGCTGACCGGGCAGCATTGGCTTTATGATCTGGTATATAATCCGGCCG
>CBDFHU010000050.1:0-7836 GCA_965247375.1 Arsenicibacter sp. | reverse complement strand
CAGCCCGGTGACATACCCCAGAATGGGAGAGGTATAGATTAGTGTAGGCTGAAACTGCTGTTTCAAGGGCTTGAGCTTCATTTTCCTAGTGAGAAATTTAGGAAACTTTATGGCTATCAAACGCATCATTTTGCTATCCGGTGAAACAGAGGGGCCTTTCCTCGCAGCAATATTGCGAAGCCATGAGGCCAATCTCCAGGTTGATTTAGCCAGCACAAAAGATGAACTCGTCGCGGCGGCAGCAGGTGACCTCGCCGATACGCGTCTGATTTCCTTCTGTAGCCCTGTGATTGTCCCAGCAGATATTTTGGCCCGGCTGCCAGGCCCCTTCTTACAATTTCCACCCAGGGCCGCCAGAATACCCGGGCCGATACCCCAGCATGTTCGCCCTTTATGATGGCGTAGATCGTTTCGGAATCACGATTCATGAAATGACCGCAAAAGTTGACGCTGGCTACATTTGGTGCCGAATGGTTTGTCGTTAGCCCAGACCACGATCTTAACCAGCTTGATGAACAGACGTACGCGGTACTTGCAGAAAAATTTCGCGCGCTGTCGTTTCACCTTGCGACGTTACCGCAACCGCTACGCCGCCTGCCCTATCGGTGGGGGAGCCGCAAAACCACGCATGCGGACAGCGAGACGTTACGACAAATTACGGCCGCGATGGATGAAGCAGAAGTTGCACGCCGCAAACGTGCCTGTGGCGGCAAAGTTTATACGCCTTAAGTCCCCGGCGCGGGGACACGCGCCAAAACTAAAACATCTACCGCTTTCGCACCCGCCCGCAGCAATGCGCGCGCAGAAGCGTCAACAGTGGCCGTTGTCGTCATCACGTCGTCAATCAGCAAGATGGATTTGTTTTTGATCGCGTTTGCGTCTTTTACCGCAAATGCGCCCATGACATTCCGTCGGCGTTGCGCACGGTCGAGCCCACCTTGTGTTGGCGTTGCACGCATGCGCACCAAGCCATCAGGCATCACAGGCTTTGCGATAAGGCTTCCTAAGGCATTCGCCAACAAAGCCGACTGGTTGTATGTGCGGAACCACAACCGTCGCCAATGTAAGGGGACAGGCACAATACAATCGGCATCATCAAACAACTCAACACCAGCCCGCCGCATCCATTTTGCCAAATGCGCGGCTGCGTCAGTTCGATCAGCATGCTTCAGCTTCAAGACAAGCGTGCGAGCCGTTTCCTTGTAAGTGAATACCGCTCTGGCACGACGGAAAGCCGGGCGGTCTTTCATACATGCGCCACACATGACCTCATCGTCGACCACCGCAGTTTCAAACGGCAAACAACAGATGTGGCAGTAAGGCCTGGTAATGAATGAGAACTGTCCAAAGCACCTGGCACACAAACTACCCGGCTCATCGACCGCCACGTCACAGGCCAGGCACTGTGGCGGCAGCAAAATATCGAGAAGTCCGCGCCCAAAGCGGCGGATAACACCCCGTCCTGTTTCAAACCCTGTTTGCATAATCGCTAGCATGGCATAAATAGCCCCATGCCCGACAGTATGATGGTATTCGACCGCACCGCCGTCCGCCGTCACCGCGACCGCGCCTCGGCAATCTTAAGCACCGCAGACTTCTTGTTCCGCGAAGCAGCTGTGCGTCTGCTTGACCGGCTGAACGACGTAACGCGGCGATTTGAACTGGGCCTCAATATCGGCTGCCGCCATGGCGAATTGGCACAAGAATTAGGTCCGGCTTCAAAAGTCGACCATCTATTGCAGTGCGACTTTTCGCCGCCCATGGCGCGTGAAGCAGCGCGCACCGCCCCCAGCTTTGCAGCTGATGAAGAGTTTCTCCCTGTCGCCGAAAACAGCATTGATCTCGCGCTCTCGAACCTATCACTTCACTGGGTGAACGACCTGCCTGGGGCCATGGTCCAAATTCGGCGCGCCCTGAAACCAGATGGCCTGTTTCTCGCAACGCTTTTTGGCGGCGAAACTCTGAAAGAACTGCGCACGTGCCTGATCGAAGCTGAAAGCGAAGTTCGTGGCGGCGCAAGCCCACGTGTATCGCCATTCGTTGATGTGCGTGACGCAGGCGGATTACTGAACCGTGCTGGATTTGCATTACCGGTCGTGGATGCCGATGCGATTACTGTGACGTACGCCGATCCTTTAAGGCTGATGACCGATTTACGTGCCATGGGCGAAACCAATGCTGTAAATGAGCGCAGCAAAAAATTCCTGCGCCGCGATGTGCTGGGGCGTGCGCTGCAAATGTACGCCGAGCGCTTCGTTGATGAGCGCGGGCGAGCAGTTGCGACGTTCCAAATCGTCACCCTCACCGGTTGGTCGCCGCACACATCGCAACAAAAAGCATTGCGCCCGGGCAGTGCAAAAGCGCGCCTGGCCGATGCGCTAACCACCACTGAAATTGCATTAGATGAAAAAGTACCAAAGCAGCCATGAAATTTGAAAAGCCTCTGCTCGAAGGCGTGTTGATTAACCGCTACAAACGTTTCTTCGCTGATGTGAAGCTGAGTGACGGCAGCATTGTGACCGCGCACTGCGCAAACTCAGGCTCAATGTTGTCGGTAAAAGAACCCGGTTGCCGGGTATGGCTAACGCCTGTCGATGACCCCAAACGCAAACTAAAGTTCACATGGGAACTGATCGAAGTTTTCGGCGGCATGGTCGGCATCAATACTGGCCATCCGAACAAGCTGGTAGCAGATGCAATCAGTGCCGGACTGATCCCTGAACTAACTGGTTATGAGTCTGTAAAGCGCGAGCAAAAGTACGGCAAAAATTCACGCATCGACATTTTGCTAGAAAGCACCGGCAAACCGCCCTGTTATGTGGAAGTTAAAAACGTCACCATGAAGCGTAAGGCAGGATTGGAACATCCTGCAGAATTCCCAGACTCCGTCACCGAGCGCGGGACTAAGCACTTGAATGAACTCGCCGATGTGGTGGCCGCTGGAGGCCGGGCGATGATGTTTTATCTGGTTCAGCGCACCGATAGTACGCACTTCAAAATCGCTACGGATATCGACCCGAATTATGGCAAAGCCTTTGAAAAGGCTATCAAAAGTGGGGTTGAGGCGATCTGCTATGGTTGTGAAGTGACGCCCAATGCTATAACCATCGCTAAGCGGTTAACGATGGATTTGCCCCGTTAAGGCCTTATCTATTCCTCACCCCACACCTTAAAGCTCTTCGGCGCGACACACGATATGAACATGGAAATGAGAGAAGCGGCCTTAACCCGCCCCCGCGATATTGAGATTCATGGGCCCGAAGCTTTTGCTGCCATGCGCAAATCTGGCCAGCTCACGGCTGAGATTTTGGATTTCATTACCCCTTATGTACGCCCCGGGGTGACGACCGGTGAAATTGATCGCCTGTGTCATGAATACCATCTGCGTCATAACGCCATTCCGGGCCCGCTGAATTATCGCGGCTATCCTAAATCCATCTGCACTTCTGTGAACCATGTGGTGTGCCACGGCATTCCGGGTGATCGCGTGCTGAAAGATGGCGATATCGTGAATATCGATGTTTCGCCGATTCTGGATGGTTGGTATGGCGATTCAAGCCGCATGTATTTCGTGGGTGACGTCAAAATCAAAGCCAAGCGTTTGGTGGAAGTGACCTACGAAGCTCTGATGCGCGGCATCCGTATGGTAAAGCCCGGCGTCACGTTAGGGGATGTCGGCCACGCGATTCAAACATACGCAGAAGAAAATCGTTTCTCGGTTGTGCGCGATTTCTGCGGACACGGCATTGGCCGCGTCTTCCATCAACCGCCCAATGTGATGCACTTCGGTGATCCAGGCGAAGGCTTGGTGTTAGAGCCAGGTATGATCTTCACCATCGAGCCGATGGTGAACGCGGGCCGCTACGACACCAAAATTCTGGATGATGGCTGGACGGCCGTGACACGCGATAAGTCACTGTCAGCCCAGTTCGAACATACAGTTGGCGTGACTGACACCGGCTACGAAATTTTTACGCTGTCGCCTAAGGGCTTTACCTTCCCGCCTTATGGCCCAGAAAACGAAACTGAACCTGAGAAGCCGTTTTAAGTATGCTGAAGCAACCGCAACAACCTGTCATTCACGACCCGCAAGCCTTTGTCGGCATGCGCAAGGCTGGGCGCGTCACGGCCGAGATGCTGGATTACATCACCGATTTCGTGAAGCCCGGCATTACGACAGGCGAGATTGATCGGCTGTGCTTTGACTTCCACACCAAACATAACGCAACGCCAGGCCCGCTGGGTTATCACGGCTATCCGAAATCTGTTTGCACATCCGTAAACGATGTCATTTGCCACGGCATTCCAGGCAAGCGTGTTTTGAAAGACGGCGACATCATTAATATCGACGTCACGCCGATGGTTGATGGCTGGGTCGGCGATAGCAGCCGCATGTTTTATGTCGGCAAAGTCAGCGACAAGGCGCGCAAGCTGTGTGAAGCCACACACGAAGCCATGATGCGCGGCATCCAGCAAGTGCGTCCAGGCGCAACGCTGGGCGATGTCGGCCACGCCATCCAGTCTTATGCCGAGAAATTGGGCTATTCGATTGTGCGCGATTTCGGTGGCCACGGCATTGGCCGCACCATGCATGCGCCGCCGCAAGTGCTGCATTACGGCTCGCGTGGCAAAGGTTTGCGTCTGGAAACTGGGATGTTCTTTACGGTCGAGCCAATGCTAAACATTGGCTCGTCAGAAGCTGTTATTCTCGATGATGGGTGGACAGCGGTTACGCGTGACCGCACATTATCAGCGCAGTTCGAACACACGGTTGCGGTGACAGAAACGGGCTACGAGATTTTCACACTCTCGCCCAAGGGCTACAACCTGCCCCCTTATAAAAGCGCCTAACCGCCATGACGAGCAAAGGACTTGGTGACGCAACTGCCCAAGGTTTGTTCGTTGAGCCCGCCAAGTCTTCTCAAGCCGAGTCAGCACCCGATTACGTTGGCCATCGCCAACGCTTGCGCGAGCGGTTTCTGAATGCCGGCGCAGACAGCCTGCCCGACTACGAACTCTTAGAACTGTTGCTCTTCATGGCGCAGCCTCGCGCCGACACCAAACCCATCGCAAAAGATCTTTTGCGGAAATTCGGCTCGTTCGCTGAGGTGATTTCAGCCAACGCTGATGCATTGAGAGATGTCAAAGGCATTGGCGATTCTGGTGTCGTGGCCCTAAAGGCGGTTCAAGCTGCTGCTCAACGTCTCCTCCGGACGAAGGTGAAAGAAGCACCGGTTATTTCCTCGTGGAATGCACTGATCGAATATTGCACAGCGCAGATGGCGTATAACGAAATCGAGCAATTCCGTGTGCTTTACCTTGATCGCAAGAACAAACTTGTCGCGGACGAAGCTCAAGCTGAAGGTACGGTCGATCACACGCCAGTTTATCCGCGCGAAGTAGTCAAACGCGCATTGGAATTAAACGCCAGTGCCGTTGTGATGGTGCATGACAAGCCATTACTTTTGGCAGCGTAAATCCGCCAACCATTTCAGTAAGATAGATTTTGACCGCTTGCTGATTTCGCTTTTTGTTGGCGGTAGTGTTGGCGGTTTCGACAGTCGTAGCCAATCGTAATTCTTGCCAAACCATTCGGTGATAATGACCCGATGATTACTGACATTGAGATTCTTCGCTCTGCCGCAGCCGCGATTAAAGCCTATGCAGCCGACGCCGAATTGATGGCCGAAGAACGCATTGAAGTAATGATGCAGTCCGGTGACGTGGAGGGTGCGCTCACCTGGAAGCGCATACTCACTGCCATAGTTGAGCAGCGAAAACTGCTCCCTGATTAGCTAATGATCAGTGGCTCAAGAATGGCTAGATGGCCGGAAAACCGCGCTTTTCAGTGGTATTGAGTGGTATTGACACCGACCGTATTTGGTATATTATTATACCAATTCGAGAGCGTTGTTAGCTTGCTGAGTAGATTGCAGAAACTGCGCAATGATCCGCTAGCGCCTTCCCACCCTCGAATGTTTGAACAACCAAGCTTCCTGAACTGATCCGCTCTGCAGCCCGAGTGTCCGGGACGATGTGATCAATGCGATCAGGAAACTTTTCAACACAGCGTCGCTCGCCTGCTGCCTGGACAGGGTTCAAATGCAAGCCTATCGGGTCATCGTCGTTGGTGAGGGCCAAGAAGTCGTCGCCACTCGATAGCAGGCGTCGATTGAAGTCACCCAGCAAGACAAATGGACTGCCTTCGTTGAAGCGGGGTTCAATCCATTTCTGTTCAAGCACTGCCTGTTGCTTAAACAGAGTGCGACATTCATCGCTAGAGTTGGTCACGGCTTTGCCTGGGCATGAGGCCTTGAGATGTACGGCGAGCAATCGTAATGGCTTTTTACCGAGTAGTGTTAAGTCGACGGCGTTTCGCAAACTGCCATTGTCGCTAACATCAACCTCTTCAAAGTCTGGGTTACGGCGATACTGAACTGACCTCTTGATAGCAAAGCCGGTGAGTTGTTTGGTCGAATTGCCTGCAGCAGGATCACCACGCTTGCATGGATAGCCCGCGCGTAAGTTTTGGCGGCTGATTTCAATGCGGTACTTGTCAGGGTCAAATACCCGAGCAGCAGCAGCCACACTTTCCACTTCCTGGAAAGCAACCACATCAGCGTTAAGCTGGTTGGCGTAGCTTCTTAGTGCCTCATAGTCCTCGTCGCTTCGGGGATTGCACCCCGCGTTGGTTTTCTCCGCTAAGTGCTCAAGGTTCCAAGTAGCCAACTTTAGATCGGCAGACAAAACCGGCGAACTTAACGCCAAGCACATCAGCGCAGATAGCAACGCCCGCAAAGGGAAGCGACGAACTACAAACTGGGAATTTGCGAGCATTGGGGCATCCCTTGGGCTGTTGGCGCATAGGTATGCCGCATCTAAGGGTCGTCGCCAAATGAACTAACGGTTTGGCTTTCGTTTCTTGGCGGTATCACCGCGAAGGCGCAGCGCCGCAGACACCATCGTTTTAATCACTTCGATTGTGTCTGCATCAAGCGGCAAAAGCATCTGAGCAATGTCATTGACCTTCCGACGTTCGGCACGCCCCGCCAAAGACGGTTCCAACCCTTCAACCATCTCGGGAAGGGTTACACCCAACGCTGTAGCGATGCGGCGAAGTGTTCCGATGCGCGCGTCGTTGTGGCCGGTCTCGACCTTGGAAACTGTATAAGCAACGACGCCAGATACTGCCGCAAGAGTTTCCTGCGACCACTTCCTCTGACGGCGCAGCATGGCAACGCGGGCACCCAACGCCTTCGCAAATGCCGCTTCCGGCTCGGCCTTCTTTTTCGTTCTACGAACTTTCGACATAGCGCGGATTTTGCTTATCGGCGCACGTACACGAAACTCGCTAAACCAAATGATTTTATCCAATTTGTCTCTTTTATATGTGTTTTACACCATGACCGGGAACATCACTCACAACTCGCCAACTGCCACCAAATCGAGCCCGCCCCTCGCCCTACCTAACCTGCTGGATGGGCCGCAATCGCAACCGGTCGTGTTCTACTTGGACGCAGTCGGCTTATGGGAACGCCATTGCACCCGCACTTATCTCTATCTTCGCCCAGGGCCGGGGTTCGGAGTGTGGTGTTTCGATGGTGCAGGCTGGTTTGAGCACCTACCCAACTGGCCTCTCATTACAGCGAATGGCAAGCCTGCGGCTTTTATGTCTGATCAGGCCGAGGAGGATGTGCCTCAGCGCGAAGTGGAACTTATCTACTCCTGGCCAGAAATGGAAAACCAGGAAACCCGAGAGGAACTGCAACGTCGCGAACAGCTACGCCAGATGGGGCCGGCGCCACTGGACGAAGGCTCCCGTTGTGTCGCCAGCTA
>CBDFHU010000049.1:0-30145 GCA_965247375.1 Arsenicibacter sp. | reverse complement strand
TTTTCCCTGCTGTTTTTACCTTCAGCAACGAACGGATCATGCGGAAAACCAGCTTTGGAAACGTGGTCAGATCCCGTACAGACAGTTGCTTCCACAGGTAGCCGGGAATGGAGATAACCATCGCAAACACTAATACACCCAGCATCCAGCCTGTCCATGACCAAAGCGGTTTAAAACCGGTCAGAATACCAAGGAGACAACTGGTAAACAGCAACGCCAGTAAAAGTGTGCGGGGAATGATGAGAAATTTTAAAACGGCGTTGGCTGCTTGGTAATTTCCCCTGAACAGTTCACGCATACCCAGGGAGAAGTAGGTTTTCACAAATGCACCTGAGCAATGCACCTGAGCAGCAATCGGGTACGCTGGCGTTCGAAGACTTCCAGGTTCTGCACTTTTTCATCGTAGATGTAGGCATCATCCAGATAACCAATATGGATACCTTCCGTCAGCAAACTGATTTCCAGCTCTTTGTCATAGCCACCCATGGTTTTCAGCTGACTCATTCCCCGTTTCATGGCAGCTGGCTCAAACGCCATGCCCGATCCGATCAACTGGGCAGATAACCCCAAAGCCCGTTGCCCCATGCGGTAAATATGGTTACTGACTTCTTCATTCATCGCATCAAAAATGGCCACGCTGGTGTTGGTATTTTTGCCACGCGGTGCCCTGAACGGCCCGCCAGCCACCGTCGAATGCCAGATTGATCCGGTGGAGAAAATCAGGTGCCATGTGGTTGTCGGCGTCTGAAATAACGACGATATCGTACTCATTTTCGCCGAGCGAGGCCAGTGCTGCATTCAGCGATTTCTGCACGGTTGACTGGTCAAAACTTACTTCCAGTACACGAACCGGTTGTTTGCTGAGCGCCCGTAACGTCTCTGCTTTGAACGAATCGGCAATCACCAGCAAATCAAAGCGGTCAGCCGGGTACTGTTGCTTCAGGTTAGCTGCCACTGAGTCCAGAATAACTTTATCTTCCTTATAGGCAGGAATCAGTACAACAATTTTCCGGAAATGTACCGGTTGTTTCTGAACTGGCACATCATCACTGTCACCGAACCAGCCTGCAACCGCAGATAGGCATAAATATAAAACATTGGCCATCAGATAGATAGCTATAGGAAAGGCAATGATTGAAAAAAAAGTTACAAATGTCATGTTACAAATCCATGTTTAGGCTCATAAACGTATATAGACCACTAAGTTCAGTCACGCCCCTCCCTGTCAACTATCATAACACCATTTTTTGATTAGTGGAAAATCAGTATAAAATTACCTTTTTGGCCGAATCCTGTACATTTTATTTCATAAATATTGAATTATGAAGCATTTTATACTCACTTTTTTGTCACTTGTAACTATTTTAACAGTAAACGCCCAAACGTCACCACGCATTTATTTTTCATCGGTAACGGCAAGTGAAAACACCGGACAGGATTATACTTCATGGCTGACCGACGATCTGAACACCCTGGTGCCGAATGCATGGGAGAACAACTTCAAATACGTTGATGTTACCCTCAAACTTACAGGCAAATCTTATATCAACCGTATTTCACTGTATGATTATGAGGGTATTTTTACCGATAAGCCGGCCCTAATTTATGCGCTGAACGGAAATGAAAAAATATTCCTCGGCAGTTTCGACGGTCCCGGCTACATGAGTTGGGTTAACTGGCAGTTACCGGCCCCTGTTCTGGCCGACGCCATCTGCATCCATAAATATTCTAATAATATTCCTCAGAAAGTACAGGTGTTCGGTCAGCAGGCCGCTGGACTGACAAACCTGCAGCCCGTTCCCGGCAAAATCGAAGCCGAAAGCTATGTTAACATGCAGGGCGTTCAGACTGAAAACGCTTCTGACGAGGGCGGCGGGTTGAATGTAGGCTGGATCAATGACGGCGACTGGATGGATTACAACGTATCCGTAGCACAGACCGGCTTATATAACCTGACCTTCCGAACGGCAAATGGCTACGGCAACGGTATTATCCAGGTTAGGACCGAAAATGGTACGGTTCTGCAAAGCACGTCGGTGCCACTTTCAGGCGGCTGGCAAGGCTGGACCAGTGTCCGGACTACCATTCAGCTGACACAAGGCGATCAGACGCTTCGTCTTCATGCTGTTAACGGTGATTTTAACTTCAACTGGTTCTCTTTTACACCGGCTACCAATATTCCGGGAGTCATCCAGGCGGAGAATCATTCAGGCATGTACGGCATTCAGACAGAAAACACGTCTGACGAAGGCGGCGGACTAAATGTAGGCTGGATCAATGACGGTGACTGGCTGGATTACGCTATAAACGTTCCTGCTGCTGGTTCTTATACCGCTTCGTTCCGGGTATCAAACTCGTGGGGAAGCGGTATTATTCAGTTAAAAAATGACGCCGATAGTGTGCTGGCAACGCTCGCTGTGCCCCAAACCGGTGGCTGGCAAAGCTGGACAACGCTTACAGCCAACATCACGCTGCCTGCCGGTGGTCAGAAACTACGGGTACATGCACAGGCGGGCGACTGGAACTTTAACTGGCTCAGCTTCAGTAACAACGGCACCGTTACCCCACCAACCCCGCCGGTGTCGTCAACGGCCGTGAAAATCGCGGTGGATCCGAAACGCTGGTATCAGCTGAATAACGTCAGCAACGGGCTGGAGGGCTTATTCGACGGAGATACGCAAACGCAGGTAAACACCGGCTGGGGGAAAGTACTGGCCAATTATGATGCCTACTACCCGCTGAAACCCGGCGAAACGATGCGCATCGAAAAGATAAAGTTCTTTGACGGTGAGGGCTCTATGAAGGATAATCCGATGACATTGTCGATCATCACCGATCAGTGGCAGCGTATCCCGATTGCGACATTTACCGGCGAAGAATACAACGGCTGGGTTGGTCCGTATCCCGATCGTCAGTTATCCGGCGAAGCTAAGTTCATGCTGGACGTGCCGGTTACGAATGCCCGTTATCTGGTGATCAATGCGTGGTGGGGCTATCCGACGGAAATTGAACTGTATGGCAGTTATACTCCGCCAACGGCAGCAACAACCGCCGTCCCCCAAAAATTTCCGAAATTTAAGGACATGGTTGGCGTAAATGCATTTGAATGGGACTTTGAAGACGGACAGAACCCAACCGTTATCAACGAAACAAAAATGCAGGCGGTAAAAACGTTTGCGGGTATCCGGCATTACATGGACTGGGAAAAGCTGGAATCAACCGAGGGAGGTTATACCTACAACCCGACGCACAGCGGTGGCTGGAACTACGATGCGATTTATGAGCGCTGCAAAGCGGATGGTATTGAGGTGCTGGCCTGCCTGAAAACGTTGCCGAACTGGATGCTGAACACGTATCCGTCTTCGGATCGCGACACGGAAAATGTGCCGGTACGCTATGGCAAGGATTTTGCTGATCCGCTTTCCTATCTCGAACAGGCCAAGGTAGCCTTCCAGTATATTGCCCGGTATGGTAGTAATACGTCGGTCGATCCGTCGCTGCTGCACGTAAACAGTTCACAACGCTGGACCGGCGATGGTATCAATACCGTTAAAATCGGTCTGGGCGTGATTAAATACATCGAATGCGACAATGAGCGTGATAAGTGGTGGAAAGGCCGTAAAGGCTACCAGACTGCCCGCGAATACGCCGCGAACCTGTCGGCGTTCTACGATGGCCATAAAAACACAATGGGCGCCGGTGTTGGCGTTAAAAATGCAGACCCTTCGGTTCAGGTGGTTATCGGCGGGATGGCATCGGTTTATGCTGGTGACGACTACCTGCGGGGTATGATCGACTGGTGCCGGCAATACCGTGGCTACCGGCCGGACGGCTCCGTCAATGTCTGCTGGGATGTCATCAATTATCACCTTTACCCCGACAATGCCAATTCATCACAAAGCGGGCAGAGCACGCGCGGGGCAGCGCCCGAAAAATCGTCTGCGGGCCTTGTTGCCAGCCAGATTCTGAAAACCGCACATGACCAGTTGAATGACATGCCGGTCTGGATTACCGAAACCGGCTATGACGTTAATCAGGGAAGCCCGCTGAAAGCCATCGCCATCGGTCCGAAATCGGTTTTGCAGACGCAGGCCGACTGGATTCTCCGGACTTCGCTGTTTTACGCACGTGCCGGTATCGACAAGGTATTTTTTTACCAACTCTACGACGATAACATCAACAATCCGATTCAGTTTGGTTCGTCAGGGCTTGTTAATCCGGATCAGACCCGTAAGCCTGCTGCTGATTTTCTGTTACAGACCAAAAACCTGCTTGGCGACTATCAATACAAACAAACTCTGCATACCGACCCGATTGTCGACCGGTACGAGAAAAACGGTAAGTCAATCTATGCCCTGGTAGTTCCTGATGAAGTGGGTCGTACGGCCAATTATTCGCTGAATCTGGGGAATACAAACATAGCCAAAGCCCTGGTATTTACGCCTCAGGCCGGTGCCGCGACAATGCATATTGACACTGTTGTCGTGAATCAGGGGACTCTTACCCTGACCGTCACCGAAACCCCGGTATTTGTAAAGGCCCTGGATATTTCCGGCGCCCGTGTAGCCATTACGCCGGAAGCTGTTGAAACACTGGCAACTACGGTAAAGGTATTTCCTAATCCGACCAGTGATTATGTGCAGGTGAGTCTGCCTAATCCGTTGTTGCAGCCGGTCAGTATTATCCTGTTCGATGCACAGGCGGGTACGCTGCACCGGCAGATTGAGGTGTCGCAGGCCGGAATTACCGTCAACGAACGGATTGACCTCAGCCGGTTAGCGCCGGGCGCCTATGTAGTCGATGTAAAACGCGGCAATGAACGGGCCTTCCGCAAAGTCATCAAAGTCCACTAAGACACATGATTTGTGTGATTCAATGACCGGCATGATTTTTTGCTGACGCGTATGCTCCTTTTTGGTAGCTTTTTAGTGGTGGCACGAATGGGTGGAACGCCTGGTCGCGCCACCACTTTTTTCAGGCCAATCAAATCACCTAATCTTTTAATCTTCCAATCATTACAATCATAGTAGGTCGTAGTTGTATTTGAGCTGCCGGTAAACATAACGGGCGACAGCAACAAAGGGATTCCGGCTCTGCTGACGCCAATTATCGCGTGTTACGGTGCTTGGCTCATCAGATGAGTTTACCTGATCAAAAAGCCCCTTAAAGTCCTCATAAAACAGGGCTTTGGGCTTGTGCTGCAAGACAGACACACACATCAGGTACTCGGCTTTATCAGACTTAATTCCTTCTACATATTTCCCGAAACGCTCGTTGAAACTGCTCCGGCGCAGATGCGGGTGATCGCTGTAGAGGTAAATCTTGTGGTAATCGGTATACCAGAGCTTAAAAAGCATTTCCGAAAATCCGGCGCGGTAGGGCTTCAGATACGGGTAGCGCAGATACGCGTAAAAACGAACAAAGTCCCAGGCCGGCTCTGCTTCCATAATCGAAACCGCTTCTTTACACTTCTCAATAAAAGCCGGTTTCGGAATAAAGTCCTCCTGTACATACAAGGTTAGCGGCGTTTTCACCGCGGCCTGCCCTTTATTCAGATTATTCGCCAGCCCTTTGTTCACCGGCGCGGTTACCAGCCGGAAATTATACACATTCTGAAGAGTGGCCAGCACCTGCTGATGCTCCGGCTTGCTGGCATCGTCGGACACCACAATTTCACCAAACACAAACCCAAGCATACGAAACGATTCCAGCAATCGCTCCAGTGAACGGCTTCGGTTGTAGTGGGTAATCAGCAGGGTAACAGAAGGAAAATAATGAGGCATATGGAATTAGTTTGTGCGTGCCAGTTCAATCTGATTCTTCATTAACCGCAAAACGAGGTACATCCGCCGAAGCGCCAGAAATACGGGCGATTTGTTTTGCCGCCAGTCAGCCCGGCCGATAGTACTCGGCTCATCAGAAGAATTTACCTGATCAAACACAGCGGTAAAATCGGTAAAAAACAGTCCCTTCGCACCGCGTTTGAGAAACGACAGACACATCAGAAATTCCGTTTTGTCCGATTTAATCCCCTCAGCATACCGGCCGAACTTTGACAGGAAGTTACTCCGGCGGAGGTGCGGGTGGTCGCTGTAGAAATAAAACTTCAGGTGATCGGGCGTCCAGAAACTATAAATCATCTCTGAAAAGCCTTTACCGAAGGGCTTCAGCTTCGGATACGGGAAATAGGCGTAAAACCGGATAATGTCCCAGGCCGGGTCCTGTTTCATGATCGCCAGAGCATCCGTAAAATGGGTAACAAATGCGGGCTTCGGCACAAAGTCTTCCTGTACATACAACGTCAGCGGTGTTTGAACGGCATCCTGTCCTTTATTGATGTTGTTGCCCAGACCACGGTTTTGCGGGGTCGTAATCAGCCGGAATGCATGCACTTGTGTTAGCTGCCGGAGAGCATCGAGGTGTTCGGGTTTGCTGCCGTCATCCGAAACCACAATAGCATCGAACCGGCAATTAAGGGCCTCAAAAGCCTTTAGCAGCCGTTCCAGTGATGAACTACGGTTATAATGGGTGATCAACAGCGTTACACCCGGAAAGTTATGGATCGGGGTAGTCATAGTCAACGTAATAGCAGTACACGTCCTGTGCGCTTAAACCGGCTTTGTGCCGTTAAGCCTTCGTATGTTAATAGCCAGGTATACACCCCTTCTTCGCAGGGTTCTCCCTTATAGGTACCGTCCCAGCGCATGAGTGGTTCCTGTGAGGCAAATACTACACTGCCCCAGCGATCGTAAATGGTCATCAGAAACGTACCGGTTTTGCCGCTGTAGACCTCAAGTACGTCATTCAGGCCATCGCCGTTCGGGGTAAAGGCATCCGGCACAAAGACCGACGAAAAAAAGCAGTCACTGCACTGGGTCAGGGTCAGATCATCCATGACAAAATCATTACCGCACCCTCCTTTTTCTTTATCCACCAGCCGGATCACCACCGAGCTGCTGTCGGAGGTTGCGCCGGGAATCGTAAACGAAAAACCGAATTGCCGCCATTGCAGGCTGGTGGTCCGGTCGATCACGCCGGTACTGACCGAATCGATCAGACTGCCATCGGGCCGTTGCGCAATGATAGTTATATCCGGGTTATGCGGAATCAGAATATCACAGGTCATTGGCGGCACAATGGTGTTCAGGTTAGCAATCCAGAACGAATAGACGTAGGTCGTACCATTACAGAGCCCGTTGACGGTTTGCCGGTAAAACTCGCCCGGATAAGGGGCATTCACGACCAGCATATTGCCGTTTCCGGAACGATCTGATGGCGCGCCGTGCCAGGTAGATGTATAGCAAGTATCACTTACTGACTTTGCAATGGTATACTGACCATCGTTCGGGCATTTAACGGTCACGTACGTAAACGGTATCCGTCCGGCCGGCAACGGTTCAGAAGGCCCTGTTCCGAACGTTTCCTGTACAACGATAAGCCCCTTACCGGACGGGCATTGCGCAAACAGCCACTGGCTCATAAACAGGCATATCCCAAAAATACCGTGCTGCCGCAGGGCCTTCATATCAGGACGGGGTCGTTTTAGACGAAGACAGGTAAAAACCCATCTCCTGCAGGCTTTTGCGCACCCGCCGCGTAAATGCCTGTGCCAGACTGCCATCGGCAACCAGCCGGCGGTCACTGGTCCAGACCCGCACAGCCGGCCGGGCAATCCGCAGAATACGTCCTTTCTTTTGTTCTTCCAGGGCCATCGCCATCAGGCCATCTTCACATCGCCCCGAATCAGGCGGCGCTTCGCCCCCGGCAATCAGTTCAGCTACAGAACCTTCGCGACCGGAATTCAGCTCAAAGCCACCCACCGCCAGGGCATCGGCACGGCGGAAGGCAAAATTAAACCCATAGACATTCAGATAGGCCCGGTTGCGGTTCCGGACCGCATTCACCAGATGAGCCGCCTTTTCGTAAGCCATTAACGCCAGACGCGATGAATGACCGCTTGGCAGGAACGAATAAAGCCCGTAGGTACAGGCCACTTCCGGTTTTTCGAGCGGCCGGATCATGGCCTCCACCCAACCGGCGGGATAAATACAGTCAGCATCCGCGTTAGCCATAAACCGGCCCCTTGCTGCTTCCAGACCTGCCTGACGGGCATAGGCTACGCCGGGGCGCTTTTCCAGTACAGACCGTACGCCGCAGCGATCAAGAATGTCCTGTGTCCGGTCAACGGAGTTGTTATTGACAACCAGCAGTTCAACCGAATACGTCGTTTTCTGATTGGCCAGCGACGAGAGCGTATGTAACAGATTAGCCTCTTCGTTGTAGGCCGGCACCACAATCGATACATCGGGCAGGCCGGTCTGCTGTTCTGCTATTTTTTTGCGTATGGCCTCGATCCGGTCCTGCGGCAGATTAGCAGGGTTATACGGATACAGATGCTTCTTGAGCCAGTCGGGTAGTCCTTTAAACGTCATTTCAATATGGTGATAGGTCCACTCTGAAACTTTGTAAATCAGGTAGTAATTCAAAAATACTAAATAAACGTACGCCGATGGCGGCAATTTCAGGATACGGATAAAGACAATGTTAAA
The DNA here is from genome assembly GCA_965247375.1 of Arsenicibacter sp. GTDB lineage: Bacteria > Bacteroidota > Bacteroidia > Cytophagales > Spirosomataceae > Arsenicibacter. Next base: position 21,596 of record CBDFHU010000049.1, on the reverse strand, counting down.
CAGGCTCAGAATGAGCGTGTGGGTCATGTAAATCGAGTAACTGTACATCCCGACCTTTGACAAAATAACCGGCTTTTTCAGCAATGCTGACACAAACCCTTTTTCAAACGAAAAGATATAAATCGCCGCCACAAATACCAGATCATATACCAGACCGGTTTCTTTAAACTGCTCTCCGTATATGATCATGTAGAAAATAGCGGCGAGTATAACAGGTTCCAGAAAATCAAACAGATAGCGGCGTAAGTTATGTATATTCCCGTATGTAATCTGAAAACAAATCAGGCAAAAAGCTCCCGAAAAGAAACCAAAAATACCGCGCAGAAAACCGTAATCAAAACTATAATTCAGTCGGTAGGTTCCGGTAAGGATTATTAAAATAAATGCAGCCAAACCAGCCACTGTGAGAAAGATAATGCCTTTAGCTTTTTGCAGATTCAGACGAAAAATAAACATCAGCACACCCGCAAATAGAATGTAAGCTACCATTTCGGCACTGATCGACCAGCTGGGAATATTCCAGCTTACATCCTGAATGCCCGGCAGTTTAATTGAATTAATTAATAAGAGTGAAGAGATAAATGAATATACATCATTACTCTTCACCGAATTATTAACATGAATGTACGCCGATAATGAGTTTTTGGATAGCTCTACAACCAGAAACGCCAGCAGCATAATCAGGTGCAGCGGATAAATCCGCCAGAGCCGTTTTGACAGAAAGCTTTTTGCTTCGCCCGACGACCGTATTTCACCATAAGTATAGGCAATCACAAAGCCGCTCAGTACGAAAAAAAAGTCAACAAACATGTCGCCGTTGTCAACCAGCGGATTGTTCAGCAGCGGTGTATCGGCAAAAGGCGACAGGTGAAAGAAAACCACCATCGACGCAAAAATGCCCCTGAAAATGTCGAGAACCTCAAAACGATGCTTCGTTTTCATATTACATCTGTTGTCTGAACGCTTTTATCTCAGCAAGCGACAATTTAAAACGGAGTGTCAGAGCACCGAATATGAGCCCGCCGATGGCAATTTCCACCAGGGTGTGTATCGGACCGGCATATCCTACCCCCACTTTGTATAGATATATGCCAACGATCATTAGTAACGCGAACAGGAGCGGTTTTTGAATATTTCGCAGGAATTTGCCGAAAAACGACCCGATCAGCGAATGCGCAATGCCGAAGTTGACGACCAGATTAAAGAACGTTGCCGATACAAACGCCATGGCAATGCCGGTAACACCCCAGTATTTCCCGAAAAGTAACAGCAGCGGAATTTTGACAACCAGCGTTGCCAGATTGAGGTAAAAGAGCAGATTGGGTTTGCCTTTTGTAAACGCAAGCGTAAACAGCGGATGTGCCAGACAGCTGAAAAAACTCTGTAGCACAAATATCTGAATCAGCGGAATGGTCTCTTCCCAGCCTTCGCCGTATAGCAGCGGCACCACACTCTCAGCCGTGATAAACAGGCCGGCCAGGAGAGGAATATTCAGGTAACTGATCAGGTCAAGAATTTTAATGTAAGACTGTTTTAGTTCATCGGCATTTTCTTTCATTTTCGCCAGAATCGGATAGGCTACCTGCAGAATAATCGGATTCAGTTTATTGATCGGAAAGACCGCCAGCTGATAGGCTATTGTATAAAATCCAAGTGCTTTTACACCCAGTAAACCACCGACAATAATGTTATCGGAATTTCCCTGAACAAAGCCCAGAAGCCCGTCTCCGACATTAAAAATGCCAAATTTAATGTGCTCTTTTACCAGCCCTATATTGAAATAAAACGAAGGGAAAAACAGCTTGATACCGAACATTATCTGAATGGCAGTCCGGACAATATGCATCGCCAGTTGTCCGTAAATCAGGGATAATTCTTCAAAACCGCTATACGCCAGTCCGATGGCGATACCGGTACCGACAAAGGCTCCCAGAATTTCCATGATGGCAATGGATTTAAACCGGAGTTCTTTCTGAAGAATAAAGAGGTATAGCTGCCCGAAATAGATAATCAGAAAGTAGAGGGAGGCCAGCCGGATCACCCGGTCCAGTTTCGGCTCTTTATAGTAGGCAACTACCAGCGGAGCGCTGAAATAAACAATTATAAAGATCAGCACGCCCATCAGCAGGCTTACATAATACAGCGTCGACAATACCCGCTGATCGCTCTCCTGTTTGTAAATAATGGAATTGGAAAAACCTAAATTACTGAAAATATAGAAGAAGTTGATAATGAGCGTACTGACGCTGACGACCCCGAACACCGCAGGGTCTAACAGCCGGGCCAGAATTGACACCTGGGCAAATTGAAACACAGTGGATATGACCGTAGAAATGGTAATCCATTTCCCGCCGTCAATTGCATTCCGGGTAGTACTCATACGTTATTTATGGGTCAGTATTTCGGCATTAACGCCCTTCATTCAGGTGGTCGGGTTGAATCCGTACCATGCGGGCTTCTTCCACGCTCGGCGCTTCGGTATATTCGCCGTCTACCTTATTCAGGACAAGCAACATGTGGTGATTAGCCACCTTCAGATACAGATCAAGCAAGTTCTTTTCTACCCGCCCCCATACACTGTTGGCATCGGCCACCATCACCGCGACCGTGGTTTGATTTACCAAATAAACCGGAATCGGACTGTTAATAAAAGCCGGAAGCTCCAGAATTATTTTGTCGAAATCTGTCGGATTAAACGGATAATCGCGGCGGATGAGCTCATCAACCGACATGGTATTCATAAAACCCGGTAACACACGGTACGGGAAGAATGTCACATTCTCCTGCTCAAAGCCGTGATCTTCGTCGCTTTGGCGCGGGAAACAGTACGCAATCCGCTGGTCCGATTCGGCATACAGCCGGGCCAGTCCGTGGGCAACCCAGGTCTTCCCCTGTTTTGCCCGCATACTGATCAGGGTTATAACCGGCGGGTGTATCTTACTGGTCGAGCGTGCAATGTCAACATTTATCGCATTGCACAGCTGTTCATACATACTGAGCGCGATCCGGCTCTTACGGGCATCGAGGGAGAAACGCTTGATAACCGGAAAAATAGCCGATACCGGCCGGCCGATCAGTGACTCTGCCTGATCCGGCGAACTAATGCGGCGGTCGAGCAGGAAGCGCAGAACCACCACCAGCAGCGCGAGGAACAAACCCACGCCGATGCCGCCGGCAATAAACACAATCCGGCTGGTTTTTTTCTGCGATGCCGGATAATTAGGCTGGTCCAGAATTTTCAGTTCTCCGTCAATCGACACGTCCTGCCGGTGAATCCGGGCTTCGTTGAGGCTTTGCAGCAACGTCAGGTATTCTTTCTCTGCTACACTCAGATCACGGTTCAGTTCCCGGAGATCTGACCCGAGCGGACTGTATTCCTTTGTTTTAGCCTGGTACTCGCCAAGGCGTTTTTTATAGATGCCAATCCGGGCCGCCGACTCTTCAAATTCAATAACTTTTGCCAGCCACTCGTCAATCAGTTTTTCCTGCGGAATGGATTCCGGCGAGTCACCGGCGGCATAATACCGGCGGGCGATGGTGCGGAGTTCCTCCGAAATCCGCACCACTGTTTCCTGCAATTTGGTTTTATCCTGATTATTGGCCATCGCCGTAACCAGCTGTAATTCCGCATCAGACAGCTCATTCTGCTTTTTGACCATATCGCTGTTGATGGCTAACAAATTACCGCGCTGGCCCATCCGGCGCATCAGGGCATCCATAGCGGCTTTCGCGGCGTTATTCCGCATCAGTTCCAGATTGTACTGGTTCTCAAACGTCTCCCGCGAGAACGCCATATTCTTAGCTTCCTCGTCGAAGTTCAGCACTTCATGCTGCACGTTGAACGACCGCAGCCGGGCTTCGGCTTCATCCAGCCTTCGTTTGGCTTCTTTTGATTTGTCTTCGTAATAGGTAACAACCGGATTACTATCTGCACTTTTCAGGGCTGTATAGCGAGCATTCAGAATACCGATGGCATACTGCAGGGTCTGCTGAGCCACTGCCGCATCGTCGGCTTCATAGCTCATTTCCAGCATATCACTGGAGCTTTTCCGGTTAGCAATCAGCTTTTTAGCAATCTGATTGACGGAGTAATAGCTTTCGGAGCGGAACAGCAGGGCCTTCACCGGATTTTCCCGATCCGACCGCGACAGGCTATCGATCCGGGCATAAATCAGGGCCGGCGAACCGGCCGACAGTAGCTCACGGCGTAACAGATCCGGTATCGCCTGTTTAAGTTTGTCAAACCCCGGTACGGCCAGTACCAGCGTGTCGGGCTGTGCTACCTGTAGATGTTTGGCCAGCAGGCTAACGGCAATCTGATGGAGTGTTTCCTTTGAATTAAGGGTAGTCAGCAGGTTATCAAACGCATTACTTACCCCTGAATAGTCGAACGACGCGTTGTTTTTGTTGGCATTCAGTGAGTACCCGGATGCCAGGCCGGTGTAGATGGTTGCCTGGGATAAGTATGTTTTCTTTTGATTTTGAGTCAATAGAGCCACTGTTCCTGCCGTAATCAACGGTAACAGCACGAACAAATAAGCATATTGTTTCAGTATCCGCAGAAATAGTTTTGAAATCATATCGTTCCATAAACCGGTCATACCGGTATAGCTGCCTATAAATCCTTGATCCGCCTTCCGGCAGATTCACTTCCGCCTCAGTTGCTGCATCGGTGCTCCGACCAGCGCCTCCAGCTGATAGAAACTTTTTAATAACTGGCCTTTTACTTCCTCTGTCGACGATTTAACGATTGAGTACCGGTTACTGACATTGGCCAGCGTATTCGGGTCCAGTTTGCGCTGCTGCATTTCTATTTCAGCAATCCGCAGTGCAGTCAGTGAGTTTTCTTCATCCAGCATTTTCACCAGTAAAATCCGCTGCGCCGTCAGTAAATCCTGATACAGGTTAATCAGCTCGCGTCGGATTTGCTGCTCAATTGCCTCCCGGCGGTAGACGGCGGCCTGCTGGTTCGACTGTGCCATCCGGACTTCATGTTTCCGGCCGAACAATTCAAACAGACTGAGCTGTAAAGTCACCCCTGCGCGATACCCGTTGGCAATCTGCCCGATGGCATCGTTGCCGGTAGGAGTTGTCGACAGGATCGCCTGATTACCGGTTGAATAATTGACAAATCCCGACGCATTCGTAAATTTCTGCGATTTGGCCAGTCTGACAGCCTCCCCCTGACTGATGGTTACCTGATGCTCATATTTAACCAGCGGCGAAGCGGCTACGGCCATATCACTCAATTCTTTCAACGGCAATAATTGGGCCGAAATGTCTTTCCTGAAATCAAAATAGAGCGTATCGTTGATAACAATACCGACACCGGCAGGAGGCGCAGCGGTTGCCGGCGGGGCCGACTGCCCGGCGACCGGTGTGAATCCGGTCATTACGAGCCCACATACAAGGGCATATGGCTTAATCTGTCGTTTTATCCTTTGTATATACCTGCGTGTCCCCATAGCGTGCTGCGATCCGGATTTACCCGCGAAAACCCGTTTTTGTCTGCTTTATTTACCAGCAAAAGTTATACGGGAATCGCTCTTTTTTTAAAATTAATGACAATATTTGGTTTTTCAGGTCAATATGATCGCGTTACGATTTGAGTTAACAATGAAACTTATTTCGTTTCTTAATATCGCTCAAATTAAAAAAGTAACACATATTCCCCCTAAGCGGTAACTTTTTTTTCATCCAACCCATTCCACGGGCATGAACTTCGTTATCACCTCCCGGCAACCCTGGGAAGAAAAAAATCTGGGCAGCAATATCCGTGACATGGCCCGCTGTTTGGCCCGGAATCACTCCGTTCTGTTCGTCAACGATCCGATGGACTGGACCACGGTGTATAAAGATACGGCCGGTCGTGGTAAGGCCCGTAAACAGTTTCTGGATCAGCACCGGGGCCAGCGCCTGTTCGAGGACGAGCCAAACCTGTGGGTACTAAACCCGGCCTCGGTCCTGGCGTCCATCAATTTCCTGCCCGACGGCCCGATTTTCGACTGGCTGAACCGCCGCAATGGCCAGGCGGTGGCACGTGAAATCGCCGCGTCGGTCAAAAAACTTGGCTGGCCGTCGTTTGTCCTGATTAATGACAATGACATGATCCAGGGCTTTTACCACAAAGAACTCCTCCGGCCGGCCGCCTCTGTTTATTACCTGCGTGACAATTTCCTTGCCGTCGACTACTGGAAAAAACACGGTCTCCGGCTCGAACCATTGCTGATGGCCAAATCAGATCTGGTGGCCAGCAATTCACTGTACCTTGCCAGTCAGGCCGCCCGCCACAATCCGAACGCCATTGACATTGGTCAGGGCTGCGACCTGACCTTGTTTGATCCCGCCGCCAAACCACCCGCTCCTGCGGATCTGGCGGCATTACCCGGACCGCGTATCGGCTATGCCGGTGCCCTGACCGGCCTCCGCCTTGACGTTGACCTGATCGAAGCCGTTGCCCGTCAGCGCCCCGACTGGCAGGTTGTGCTGATCGGCCATACCGATGACTCCATTCAGAAAGACCGGCTCAGTATGCAGCCTAACATCACATTTCTCGGTTCTAAACCGGCTCATGAAATTCCGGCGTACCTCGTGCACCTCGACGTACTGATTAATCCTCAGATTGTCAATGAGGTTACGATCGGTAACTACCCGCGTAAGATCGACGAGTACCTGGCGATGGGAAAACCGGTCGTGGCCGTCAAAACAGAGACGATGGGTATTTTCAGCGACCACGTTTACCTTGCCCGCGATGCCGGTGAATTTGTCCGGTATGTTGACGAGGCACTTCAGGGTCATTTCCCGTCATCTGCGGAAGCCGGCATTGCCTTTGCCCGCGAGCACACCTGGGAAAACTCCATGCAAAAACTCATTGACGCTGTCCGGAACCTGCCAACCGCTTAGTCCTTATGTCGCTTAAATCCTACCTTGACAGCCGTCCGCCGGTCAAAAAATTTGTCCACTGGATGCTGATCCCGACGGGTCAGGCCCGGCCCCGGCTATGGGTCAAATGGTTTGTCAATCCGTTTATGCACCAGCGCCACCGCAGTTCGTCGGTACGGTCATCAGCCCGGATGGATGTGCTTCCGTTCAACGGCTTTTCGATGGGTGCGAACAGTGCCATCGAAGATTTCTGCGTCGTCAACAACGGGGTCGGCGACGTTTCCATCGGCGATAACTCGCTGGTGGGCATCGGCTCCGTCGTGATCGGTCCCGTGGTGATCGGCTCCGACGTAATCATTGCCCAGCATGTAGTTATGTCCGGCCTGAATCACGAATATGAGGACATCCACACGCCCATTCACCGCCAGCCCGTTACGACAAAACCCATTACCATTGAATCCGAATGCTGGATCGGGGCTAATGCCGTGATCACAGCCGGCGTAACGGTCGGCCGCCACTCCGTAGTGGCAGGCGGCAGTGTTGTCACGAAAAACGTACCTCCGTACTCCGTTGTCGGCGGTAATCCGGCACGGGTACTGAAACAGTATGACGCTGACCACAAGGCCTGGGTCAGACCGGTTTCTTAGGTTCCGGGGGGGTATCCCAGCGGTTGCAGGTCGTAAAGGCCAGCGACGTCAGATACAACATGGTGCTGGTCGGAAACTGGCCTAATACCGGATTGGAATAACCCATGACGGCAATGCCCACAAACTCAGCAATAAACATTCCCATGATCTTACTAAGCCAGGGGTCTCTCAAATGCCAGATCCGGTAAACCCCTACCCCGACGATGGCCAGCAACATGGCCACGTACAGATAGACCCCGACCACGCCGGTTTCAATCCATAACTCCACGTACCAGCTGTCCGGCGGAATCTGGGCAGCAAAATGCCCTGGCGAAAACCGTGCTCCTGCATCCGCTGCCGTACCGATACCTGCGCCGAATGGCAGATAACGGAGGTAGTTAGCCAGTTTAGCCTGATTCTCCAGCCTGACCAGGAATGAGGGGTCTTCCAGTGGCTTCAGCGCGGTCCGTATCCGGTATACCTGATAGTTCTGATTGCCGATATCGGTATATAACAACATCAGCAGCACCGGAATGGCCACGCTGAGGCCAAGGGCAATTTTGGTAAAATCGCGCTTCAGCAGGAGATAAAATCCATACCCGGCGATAAACACAAACAGGGCACTGCGCGTCCCTGAGACGGCATAACCCCAGAAATACACAAAGGCTAGTCCCAGATAACTCAGCCGCACAATCCACTTTTTTTCCTCAAAAAAGAAGATCAGGCAAATCAGCGCGAGCCCTGCCATTTCAGCCCCGAACTGCGAAGCATCGGTGTAATACGACCAGCTCCGGAGATGCCCGAACAACAGGTGGGTCTTTCCCCCTGCCGAGTTCAGCCAGTCCAGCTCGGATTGAGTCAGCCCGAGGTATTGCTGTTTAAACGCCCAGATTGCCGCAAAAACGGACCAAATCAGCCAGGTTCGGAGTACCAGCAATATGTCCGAACGCTTAATGGGGGTTACCAGCACAATGATGGTCACAAAAAACCAGTGCATCGAAAAAGCCCGTACGTGGAAAAACCACGCCGGTTTATACGGGGCTTCCGGATTCGCCAGCTCCATTACGTTATACAAAAACCACGTTCCGACCAGAAAAAACGTCGGATTCTTCAGATTGGTCCAGTTTAACCGGCGCCCGTTGAACAGCAGACTCAGCAGAATCAGGGCCAGCAGGCCATCTACCACAAGCCCGAAGGGCGCACTGACCGGCAGAAAACGGGCCAGAATATTCACCAGAAAGCTGTACTGCAGATAGACCAGCAATCCGAACCGCGGCGACAGAAAAATACCTGTTACCAGACCAATCCCGATGGGAGCCGTAATACATAGTCCGATACCGACAAAACCGAGCTTAGCAATCAGGACACCGCAGCATAATGCACCGGCTGTCCCCAAAGCGCTGTAGAGCCAGTTTTTGTTTTCCGGATGTGAAAGATTTAACACGCGATTCATTTGCATGGACAATCCGTTGGCAGGGAAGCCTTTTAACGAAACTGCCACCGGCTACTTTTGAATGACCGCCTCGTTTGCCCGGCGAACTTTCTCCCAGGCCCCTGACTGGTTCCCCCGCAAGTATCGGACCAGACCTTTCAACGCAGACACATTCATGAAGGTAAAATAAAAAGGAACAAAGGCTGCTTTCCAGCGTAGCTGCCGTTTTTCGAGTAAATAACCCAGCCAGGCCACGCCGTAAAACAGGATCTGACCAGCCATCAGCAAGGCCCATACCGGATAAAAAGGCGATGCCTGCGCGTCAGGCTGTAGCAGTATCAACAGATTGAGCAGCAGGATAAGCACCAGACAAACCGGCGCAATTGCCCAACGCGACACCCGGTGTGAGACGTATTCGAACGTAAGGATACCGTACCGGAATGGGTTCAGCAGATAGGCCAGCCGGACCATTGACTGAAAACCACCCGCCGAAATCCGGACTTTCCGCTTCTGTTCATCAAGAATCGAAAATGACGGATGCTCCAGCGCATAGGCGTCCGGTTCGTAGCCAACCCGGTAACCGCGGCCGGCAATGCGCAGCGAGATGATAAAGTCATCGAGGATCGTATCGGTTTCAACCGGCTCATATAGTTCCGTCCGGACGGCAAACAGCTCTCCGGCAGCGCCGACAATACTGTACAGTTCGGCATCCCATTTCTTCAGCTGCGATTCATATTTCCAGTAGAGGCCCTCACCGGCCCCCGCCGCCGATTCACTGTCGGCGGTCAGAATACGCTTTTCACCCGCCACCGCACCGGTTTTGGGATCGCGGAACTGCTCGACGATCAGCCGTACGGCCTGTTTGTTGAGTTGGGTGTTGGCATCGGTAAAGATGGCAATCGGGGTCTTTACTAAGAGCATGGCCTCGTTCATGGCCGCCACTTTACCTCGTCGCCGGTGCCCTCCCAATACAGCAATCCGGTCGCCATGCGTTGCGTGCAGGTATTCCTCCGAACCGTCGGTGGAACCTTCTGTGACAAATAAAATACGCAGTTTATCGGCCGGATAGTCCTGTGCCAGCGAGTTGGCAACTTTTTCCGGCAGGCAGGCCATTTCGTTGTAAGCCGGAATGATCAGGGTAACTTCCGGATCAAACGGACCAGCTATACGATCCGTCGCTTTGTAAGGGCCGCGGATTTTAATGAGGAGCCAAACCACCAGACCGTAACCCACATAGGTATACAACACCAGCAGGATGGCAATAACCAGTAATGATTCAAGCATAAACGTTCGGATTTTCAGTAAGTACAGTATGGCCTACACCGGCTTATGGGTCAGGTTCCACCCGATGGCCCGGCCCACGGCCCTGAGCGATGCCCACTCGCCCCGGATCAGGTGACCCAACGCGGCCTTGGGTACCGCTAACAAAAAATAATATACACAGAAAATCAATAAAGGTAATCCTTCTACATTCCGGCGCATAAACCAAAGCCGGTTCCGGATGTGGTAGTAGACTTTCAGGGCGCTCTGCTTACCGACACTCATCGACTCACGGTGGTAAATCAGCGCCGATGGTTCGTAATAAATCACAAACCCGGCCTTCCGGATCCGTGCTGACCAGTCCAGTTCTTCGTAATACAGAAAAAAGCTGTCATCGAGTGAACCCGCCACATCAAGTACCTTCCGGCTAACCATCATGGCTGCTCCATGCGCAAAAAACGTTGGTCCGCCCTGATTATATTGTCCTTTATCTTCCTCCATAAGCCCTACCGCCCATGTCCGGCCGGTAAAGCGGCTTAACGGGTGATAACCGGCATACTGTAATATATCCGGCTGGTCGTAAAACCGGATTTTGGGACACGTCACCCCCACAACCGGATTCTTCTGAAACGGCTCAAGCAGGTTGGTAATCAGGTCCGGTGTTACAATGGTATCGTTATTCAGAAAAAAGAGATACTCCCCTTTCGCATGGCTGATTCCCAGATTGTTTCCCCCTGAAAAACCAAGATTCTCAGGACTCATAATGACCCTTACATTCGGAAAATGTCCCTGACTGATCAGCGGCCGCGGATCGTCGCGGGAACCGTTGTCGACCACAATCACCTCAATATTCGGATAGGTCAACAGCCGGAGAGATTCCAGCATGTCGCACGTCACCTGCGCCTGATTGTAATTGATCGTGATCAGTGAAACCAGCGGTGTCTCCATCAGACGTTTTCTTTCTGGAATAAGGCTTTCACCGTCCGGATCATAATAATCAGATCTGTTTTGAAGGAGTATTTTTTGGCATAGAGCACATCCAGCTGTATCCGCTCCAGATCCGACACGCCTGCTTTACCGCGTTTGGTTACCTGCCAGAGGCCTGTCAGTCCGGCCGGAGCGGCAAACCGCCGGGCATACCCAGCCACGGTGAGTTTTTCGGCTTCGTAAGGCGGTAACGGCCGGTTGCCGACAAACGACATATCGCCCTTGAAAATATTGATCAGCTGCGGCAACTCGTCAATGCTGGAGTTACGGAGAAACTTACCCAGCCCCGTAATACGGGGATCCTCCTTAAATTTCATAAACGTAGCCTTGGCCTTTTGCTTCCGGTGGTAGAGTTTTTCACAAACCTGCTCATTATCCAGAAACAGCGGCCGCTGACACGACGTACCGGCCAGTACACACTCGTCACATAAATCCATTTCCGGCTCTTCGATCACCTTGTTATACATGTTCTGGGAAGCCATGCCCGAAATAAGCTTATCTGCTCCGGTTTTCATGGTCCGGAATTTATACATGTCGAAGATTTTGTAGCCTGTCCCGACCCGCTTTGACTTATAAAATATTGGTCCTTTCGAATCCAGCCGGATCAGGATCGCCACCACAATCAGCAGCGGAGACAGCATAAGCAGCATCATCGATGAAACCAGAATATCGAACGCCCGCTTGCCAACCGGCATCCGGATGGGTGCCGGCTTATACTGGGGCTTGTCTGCTTCCTGATATTGCTTTTTCTGGATGAAATACTGAATCCGCCGGCCGAGTGTTTCGCTCGAATAAGCCATCGGAAATACATCTACTATATACTTCCGGTAGGGAGCTGCCTCCTGCTTAACTCCGGTATCGGTACTCAACAGGATGACACGGGTATCATCAAAAAAATGGCTGTCGGCAATGCCGCGCAGAAACGTCAGATACCCTAATTCATCATTGAAAATAACCAGATCAACCGGATTTCCTAACTCAACATACAACAAGGCATCGGCACCGTCGGGCTCGGCCGAGACCTCCGCCATGTCGCCGAAACTGGTTTTAAATGCCTGAATACGCGAGGGATCAGCTTCTACCAAAAGAAGCCGGAATGCAATTTTCTTTTCTTCCTGTTGTTCCATGGGGCAAAGCTGATTACAGATGGTCCGGTAACTGTCGTCAGGCCAGTTTTTTTATCGGATACAGATTAATCAGCAGCGCCGGCAGATGATGGTTTAACCCGGTGTTCCGTCCGGCGTAATACGGCCATGATTTTTGCCTTTACCTCCATCGGGTTAAACGGCTTGATCATGTAGTCATCAGCTCCCTCCTCCAGACAGGCAATCCGGGTCGCACTATCATCAAATGTTGATAAAATAATGATCGGCGTTTTCCCGAACAACGCGCTGGCACGAATTGTGCGGATAAACTCCTGACCGTTCATAAACGGCATTTTCAGGTCCGTCAGAATGATATCGACAGGGTTTCCCTTCTCCAGCCAGTCCATGGCTTCAAATGCATTGATATGCGAAATCACCTCAAAATCCTGATGTAAACTCTGCCGAAGCACTTTGCGGATAAATGCATCGTCTTCAACAATCATCACATTGTATCTTTTTTCCATAATCCGGATAATTATTTTAATAAATATGTAGCTTTATTCAAGAGTTGATATACATTTTTACCTCTTATCTGCCCGTTATTTCCTTAATATCGGTAGATGCCAAAAAGTAACCGATGCTCAAAAATTTTATCACTTTAAGTTACGATTACTATTTACAGGACACAACCATATCCCCATTCTTACCAATTGGTAGTGGCAATTTTCACATTTTTTGATCAAAAAAAAAGGCTGTTCATTTTCTCCAGTCAAACGAAAACAGGCTTCCTGTTTCCGGGCTGGATTTGAGTTTAATCTGCCCGCCCTGCTCTTCCACAATCAATTTCAGAATCGACAGGCCGACACCTGTACTGGAATCGGCCGCCGAATGATTTACCGAGGTCTGAAACAACCGGAAAATCGTCTGCTGATCTTCCATGGGGATACCAGGGCCATTATCCTGCACATAGTAGGTAACAAAATCACCGTTATCCTCGCAGCTTACTTCCACAAAACCGTCCTGCTTATCATGGTATTTTACAGCATTACTCAGCAGATTCTGAAAGACCTGCTGTAGCTTCATCCGGTTGCCCGCACTACCGGAAGCTCTCCTTTAATCTGTATCCGTATACCGCGCGGCGGGAAGAGTAATTTCGCAATCTGTCCGACCAGTTCCTGGGTATCAACGTCTTCAACGGTCTGCTGGGTGATACTTTTCCGGGAATAATCAAGCAGGGCATTAATCATATCCGACAGATAGGTAGCTGCTTCTTTCGAATGGTTAATGTACTCGTTTACATCTTCCTGATCCAGACCGAAGGCCTCGCGCTGTTCGAGCAAAGTGAGGGCACCGATCATTCCGGTCAGCGGTGATTTAAGATCATGCGCCACGATGTAAACAAACTTTTCGAGTTGTTTATTGATTTTTTCTACTTCGCTGACGGTTTCCTTCAGGCCGCTCTGGTATTGATACAGCCGCTCAAAGACGGCCACTTTGCCTTGGTCACGTTAATGTCCAGCGGTTTCTGGAGATAGTCAACCGCTCCTTCATCAAATCCTTTCAGAATATACTGCTCTTCCTTGCTGATGGCAGTAACGAAAATAATGGAAATATGCCTTGTTTTCGGGTTTGTCTTCAGCAGCCTGGCTACTTCAAAGCCATCCATCCCGGGCATCTGCACATCCAGCATAATCAGTCCGATCCGGTCGTTTTTCAGCGCATGACGCAACGCCTCATTTCCGGAGGATGCTTTAATAAACACACGCCCCTCCTGCTCCAGCATTTCTTCCAGAGCCAGCAAATTTTCCTCCCGGTCATCAACCAATAAAATGGTGAACGGCCTTTTTAGTAACGTTGATGTCATAAACGCGTTTTTACCCCATTGAGCTCTTCAGAAACTCAATTAGTTCATCTGGTTGCAATATAATTGCTTCTTCATTCTGCCGGATTGCGGCCTGTGGCATGGATTGATAGGCAGCGGTGTGTGGTGCCTGAATCAGGGCTGTCCCGCCCTGGTCCATTATTTTCCGGATTCCTTTTGCGCCGTCTTCGTTGGCACCGCTCAGTAAAATGGCCACGGCACCCGGACCAAATACCTGCGCGACACTGTCAAAGGTTACGTCAATAGACGGGCGGCTGAACAGCACGGGTTCCGAATAATCGAGGCAGAACGTCAGATCGGCCTCGATCAGCAGGTGATAGTTCTGGGGGGCCAGATACACACCCTGTGGTTCCAGCGGCATTTTATCATCCGGCTCAATTACCCGCAGGGAACCTAACCCCTCCGAAAGTAATAAAGAAAGTTCGCTATGAACGTTTTTCAATCTGTGAATGACAATAAGTATTGTATACGGGATCGGGGGCGATAAGGATTTAAGCAAACTGATTAAAACCGGAATACTGCCGGCGGATCCGCCGATTGCCAGTATATCGACCTGTTTCCCTGTCATCAAGCTCATTTTCTGCGGCGATAAATGCGTAACCCTGCGCTTATTTCCTCAAAATGCGGACTAACGTTCGTAAAAAGGAGCGACTCCTTCATGCCGGTCATCAGATACCCCAGCGGGGACAGACTATCATAGAACAATGTAGTAACCCGATTTTGCAGTACTTTGTCAAAATAAATCATCACATTCCGGCAAATAATCAGCTGAAATTCGTTAAAAACCTGATCACCAACCAGATTGTGCTGGGCAAAAATAATGTCTTTGCGTAGTTCGGGTTTAAACTCAGCGCCTTCGTTAAAGAACGAAAAGTAACCCGCAAAATCCCGTTGCCCGCCCGACTGCCGGTAATTATGGGCATATTCCTTCATCGGATGTACGGGAATTACCCCATTGCGGGCCTGTTCGAGATTCGCGGGGTTGATATCGGTGGCATAAAGGCGGGCACGGTTCAGCAGACCGGCTTCATGCAGCAGAATTGCCATTGAAAACACCTCTTCCCCGGTAGCGCAGCCCGCATGCCAGACCTTAATAACCGGATAGGATGCCAGTTTAGGCAGCACCTTCTCCCGCAGTTCGCGGTACACGACCGGATCGCGGAACATTTCCGTGACGTTCACCGTCAGTGTCTGTAGAAACCAGTAAAAAAAATTCGGGTCGTTGGTCAGGTGGTATCTGAGCTCATACCCGTTCCGGAAGCCGGCATTCAGCATACACCGCGTTACCCGCCGCATCAGCGATGCGCGTGCATAGTGGCTGAAATCGTAGCCATATTGCCGCCAGATGAGATCAATGATTTCATCCAGCTCATCGGTGGTTAGCTGAGAATGGGGGGGGGGCGACATACGTTACCGGGACAGCCAGATCCGCATCAGCGAAAACAGCCTTGAACTATCAACTGGTTTGGTAATATAATCGGATGCACCGGCTTCGATAACCTTTTCACGGTCACCGGGCATGGCTTTCGCAGTCAGAGCAATAACCGGCAGGCCGGTCATGCCTAAATCCTGCCGGATCCGGCGGGTGGCTTCGTACCCGTCCATTTCAGGCATCATAATGTCCATGAGCACAATATCAATGTCCGTATGTTCCTGTAGCATCTCCAGGGCCTCCCGCCCGTTATCAGCCGTAATAACGTCCATGTGCTGCTCATCGAGCAGGGTATTCAAAGCAAATACATTCCGCATGTCATCATCGACAAGTAATACTTTTTTACCTTTCAATGAAGTCGTTGCCGCCGGTTGTCCGGCCGTCGGCAGCTTTTCCGGCTGCTCCTCCTGTACCTTATACAGGAACAGATCAAGCTCATCCATGAGTCGTTCCGACGACTGGGCAGACTCGCGGATTACGGCGTTTGTCAGCCGCTTCAGCCGGCGTTCATCGGCCGTTGTCAGGTCTTCGTTAATATAACAGATTACGGGTAGATTTGATGCTTTTGCCGGTTCATTTATCTGCTCCAGTTCGGTTATGCCGGCATGGAGTTTACCGCGAATGTCCACCAGCAGGCAGTCATAATGATTCGTTTCCAGGCGATGCAGCATATCCTCCGGGGTGGCGGCATACTCGCAGATCAGATCGCCGTAGCGCTGCCGGATAAAGGCAGAGAGTGACCCCGGCACCGTTTCCTGTCCCGAAAGCACCATTACCTTTTTGGGCTGTCCGCCCAGCTGGGTATCCAGCAACGCAAATACATTATCCAGATCCTGTTTGGTAACCGGTTTCTGAAGATAGGCCTGCAGCCCGTTATCCGACAGCCGGACCTCATCGGCGCCGGAAATCACATGCACCGGTATTGACTTTAAGCGGGCATCATTCTTCAGCCAGCTCAAGATACTCCAGCCATCCACCACGGGCAGTTTCATGTCCAGAATAATGGCCGACGGTTTATATTGACGGGCCAGTTCCATGCCTTCGTCGCCCTGCAGGGCAATTACGGTCTTATACTGCCTGGCCCTAGCCACATCGCGGACAATCCGGGCAAATACCGGATCATCTTCAATTATCAGTACGATCCGGTCGCCCTGCCGGATGTTCTGCCGGTCGTCTTCCTCCATACCGGTGCTGGCTGGCACTGCTTCGCCGGGCAAGTCTGTTTCCGGTAGCCCGGCCATAACCGGTACCGCATCGGTTTCCGGCTCCACACCCGGCCGGACCGGCCTGCTGCCGGATTGTGGCAGGTAAATGGTAAAAATACTCCCTTTACCCGCCTCGCTTTGGAGCCGGATTTCCCCGCCCAGCCGCCGGACCAGTTCTTTCACAATCGACAGCCCAAGTCCGGTTCCGCCAAACTTACGGTTGGTCGACCCGTCGGCCTGCTGGAACGCCTCAAAGATAAGCTGCTGTTTATCAAGCGGAATACCAATACCCGTATCGGCAACCGAAATACGCAGCACGTGGCTGGCCATCGACAAGGATTCATTGGTGAAGCCGCTTAGCTGATCACTCACGTCAAAGATCAGGCTCACAATGCCCCCTTTCGGCGTAAATTTCAGCGCATTCGACAACAGGTTCTGAATGACCTGCCCGAGCCGCTGTTTGTCCGTATGCAGCGTTTCGGGAACCGACCTTTTGACTTCCGTTACCAGCGAAACCCCTTTTTCTTCGGCTACAACCTTAAAGAGCTGGTTCAGGTCGCGGAGCATACTATCCGTCGCCACATCCTCAAACTGGAAGTCAATTTTACCGGCCTCGATTTTGGACAAATCCAGAATGTCATTGATCAGTTTGAGTAAATCAGACCCTGATTTCTGAATGACATGGGCGTATTCGACCTGTTTATCCGTCAGGTTTTTCGTTTTATTTTCCGACAGAAGCCCCGCCAGAATCAATACGCTGTTGAGCGGCGTCCGGAGCTCGTGCGACATATTGGCCAGAAACTCGGATTTATATTTACCGGTAATTTCCAGCTCTTTCGCTTTCACGGCCAGCGCCTGCCGCGTTAACTCCATGGCGGCATTCCGTTCTTCGAGTTCGGTATTGATCTGACGCAATTCTTCTTCCTGTACCCGTAACTCTTCCTCCGAAGCCTGTAAGCTTTCGGTTTGCCGGGTCAGTTCCTCATTGGTCTGCCGGAGTTCGTCCTGTTGATTTTCGAGTACTTCCTTCTGCAACTGCACCTGTTCCAGCAGGCTCATGATCTTGTTCCGGGACTGTACGGCGCTCATCGCCACGGCAATATCCTTCGCGATGCCGTTCAGCAACGTCATAGCCTGCGGAGATAGTCCGTCAAACGTGCCGAACTCAATTACCCCTTTCAGTTCCTTCCCGTTCCGAAGCGGGATACAAACGACCTGATTCGGAACGTGCTGACCACTCGCCGACTCAATGGTCCAGAACGGCCGGGGTATGTTGTCCGTAATCTGAATCTCCTTACTTTTAGCGGCCTGCCCGATCAGTCCCTCCCCGAGCCTGAAGACCTTCGGGGCCGATGCCGGTAACGCCACCGAGGCAACCAGTTCCAGCTGCTGGGTATGATCATCAAAGCAATAGAAGGCTGCTACCGGCACCTTCAGATACTGTGCCAGTACATTCAGGGCCTCTTTACTGACCGATTCGATTTCGTTCAGATTCTGAAGCGCATCGTTCAATGTAGCAACCCCGGTCAGGTACCAGTTCCGTTCACGGGTCTGCTGATTAAAGGATTCCAGCTCTTCAACCGTATGCTGTAGTTTATCCTCAGTATCTTTCTGTTTTTTAAATTCCCGGAAATAAAAGTAGGTGAGCACTGCTGCGACCAGAAAAAGCAAGGCGGTGCCGAAAACGCTGTTAAACGTCATCGAATCAACCCATTCGGTAGTTTCTCTTTCTTTATTTTCCAGTTCCTCCTGCTCGACCCGGATCAGTTGGGTTAACCCCAGCCGGACCTCGTCCATCTGCTTTTTTTCCTGAATCGTAATTTCGAGCTCTGTTCCGGCGATACCGGTCCGGCCACGTTCGGTCAGGTCAGTCCAGAACTGAATCAGGTGGTTGATTTGCAGGCGGGTCCGCTCGAAACGGTCGATCTGTTGTGCATTATCACCTGTCAGGTCACCTGCTTTCTTGAGGGCAACTTCGATCTGGGGTATTGCCTGAGTAAAGGGGATCAGAAAGCGTTTCTGATTGGTCAGCCGGAAAGCGCGCTGTCCGGTTTCCATGTCCGCCAGTAATTTTTCTATGGTAAGTAACTGGTTGATGGTCTGGTGTTTTTCCCGCACCCATGCTGCTTCATCAAGCTGGCGGCTAATCGTCCGGAAAAACATGGTCCCCAGCATTACACCTACACCAATGATCAGCGCTGACCCCAGATGAAGCCAGTTAGACGATGAAAGTCTCATAAACGTTTATTAATAAGAGCAGGAAATATACGAACTTTATACGGCTCAACACCTGTTTAATTGCCGGCAATCCGCCAAAGTGACGTATCCTTATGTTTAAAATATATAGTTCATCGGCCGGTTCGGGAAAAACGTACACCCTTACCAGGGAGTACCTGAAATTAGCCTTGAAACCGGATAACAGTGAACGCTATTTCAGCCAGATTCTGGCCATAACCTTTACGAATGCCGCCGCCAACGAGATGAAAAACCGGATTCTGGAACGGCTCGAAGACATGGCAGACGGCAAGGAATTACCCCTGATTGATGACCTGACTACGGAGCTGTACGGCGTTGAAGCAGGTACGGATAGTTTTGTGGTAGCCAAAAAACGGCTGCGGACAAGGGCTCATAACGTTTATCGTACGATCCTGCACGATTATTCGAATTTTTCGGTCACCACCATTGACAGCTTTACCCAGCGGATCGTTACCGCCTTTACCGATGAACTGGGGCTACCCTATTCGTTTGAGGTCGAAATGGATACCGATGAGGTACTGGCGCTCGCGGTTGATAACCTGATCGAAAAGGCCGGGGCCGATGAGATGCATGATGTCACCGACATTCTGACCCAGTACTACCGCGAAACGGCCGCCGAAGGGGAAAACTGGAACCAGTTACCCGTGCTGTTGCAGGAGTTTGGCCGCAACCTGACCTCCGATCAGCTCTATGAGGCAATTCTGGCCATTCAGGAACTGACACCGGCCGCCATTAAGGCCATGCGCCGGAAAATGCTGGATTTCCGGCAGAAAATGGAAGACGATATTGTCGTACACGGCCGCCGGGCCTGGACACTCATTAGCAGTCAGCATCTGTCGGAAGCTGATTTTTCGCAGGGCAGCAAGGGGATCGGCGGCTATTTCAGGGCCATTGCCGAAGGCGATGCCTATAAATCGGTTAACTCCTACCACGAAAAAGCGGTCAGAGAGGGCGCCTGGTATACCAAAAAAGCCCCGAAACATGTACAGTCGGTGATCGACGGCATGGCCGGGGAATTGTGCGATTGCTTTCAGGCAATTGAAACCATCCGCGAAGAGCGCATGAGTCTGGCCATGCTCTATGACGGGATTATGCCACATCTGTACAAAATCGCCCTGCTGAAACAGCTCCGTACGGAATTTGACGAGCTACTCCGTAAAGATGGACGGGTACATATTTCGGAGTTTAACAAAAAGATCCTCAACATCGTCGCTACAGAGCCGGTACCGTTTCTGTATGAACGGCTGGGGGCAAAATACAACCACATCCTGATTGATGAGTTTCAGGACACCTCGAAGCTACAGTTTGCCAACCTGCTGCCGCTGATTGATAACGCGCTGGGTTTCGGGCATTTTAATCTGGCGGTAGGCGACGGCAAACAGGCCATTTACCGCTTCCGGGGAGGGGACATGGATCAGATTGTGGCCCTGCACCGCAATGATCTGGAGTCCCTGAAACAGGCCCACTCCCCTGCGTCGTTTACGGCCGAACGCATTGACAGTCTGTACGGCAATCTGCGCAGCGAGATTCTGGGAACGAACTGGCGCAGTGCCAAACCCATTGTTACGTTCAACAATCAGTTGTTTGAGTTTGTGGCCCGCCGTTTCGAAGGTGATCACCTCAAAATTGCCGATGTCTTCGACCGGGAGCAGTTGTTTCACCAGCTGCATTCGCCCAAAGCCAGGGAAGAAGGCCACGTGCAGATCGATTTTGTGAGCAAGGAAGACGGCGACGAATCGGCCGACCTGACCAGTGTAATGCTGGCCAAAACGCTCGGACACCTGAATCAGGCCCTGGCCGATGGGTACCAATATGGCGACATTGCCATTCTCTGCCGCAAAAAAGACCAGGCGAAAGCCCTGGCTAACGAACTGAATGCGTTGAAGATACCGCTGGTGTCGGCCGATTCACTGTCGTTACAGTATGCCGATAGCGTACGGATGATTGTTACGCTGATGCAGGTGCTGATCCGGCCGGATCTGAAGCTGCTCCGGTACGAATTGCTATACCTCTACTGCCGTGTGGTGCGGGGAATTCAGCCCGACGATACGCAGACGGCGGAGCTCCGGACCTTGGCCGAATCGCACGATGACACGCTGGTTTACAACTACTTCCGCGAGCATGGCCACTCACTAAACCCGCATGCGCTCCGGCAGCTCAACGCGTATGAACTGGCCGAAAAGCTGATTTACCTCTTCGGCCTGTACGACCGCGAGTCGGAAGCGCCCTTCCTCTTCCGGTTTCTGGATGAGGTACTGACGTTCGGCCATAAACAAAGCGGACACCTTGCTGATTTTCTGCTGTACTGGGAGTCAGTACAGCACAAGGTTTCGGTTGGTGAAGGGGCGCAGACAAATGCCGTTAGTATTCAGACCATTCACAAATCAAAAGGACTGGAATATCCGGTAGTCATCATCCCGTTTGCTAACTGGGAGGTAGCGCCACGCGGGGATTTGTGGCTGGCACTCAGTTCGTTAAAGACCGACCCGCTGCGGCATAGCCTGCCAACAGGTGAAGTGATCCGGCTCCGGCACGCTCCGGCGCGGCTT
>CBDFHU010000048.1:0-10950 GCA_965247375.1 Arsenicibacter sp. | reverse complement strand
GTTGCTTGCGAAGTTTCTCAGCCGCCCGGCTCAGGTGTGTAGTGAGAGCCTGTCGAAGGGTATCTAAGTCATGAACACCCCGGCCAAAGGATGGAGCGGTGCAGATCGCTTTTTTGGCGGGCGGCTCCACCTCAAGCATTTTACACGGTACGCCACGTAGCTCATACGCCAGGCGCAGGCCGTTAACGGTCAGGTGCTGGTTGATCCAATCGTCGGGCAATGCGGCCAATTGGGCGGCCGTTCGTATGCCGTTTCGACGGAGCAGGGCAGCATACCGTGACCCAATCCCCCACAAATCATCAACGGAAAAACCAAGCAGGGCGTCCGCGATACGTTCCGGGCTGTTTAAACAATACACCCCCGGCCCGTCGCCCTGGTTGTGGCTGACGTCGCGTTTAGCGTACCAATTGGCCATCTTCGCCAGGGTCTTGGTCGGAGCAATGCCAACAGAGGTAGGAATTCGCGTCCATTGTTTCACCGTAGATCGTATCGTATGGGCAAATAGAGCTATATCAGGATATACGGTTTCGTATCCTTTCAGATTCAGAAAGGCTTCGTCAATTGAATAAACTTCAACGTCGTCAACAAACCGCCCCAGTGTAGCCATCACCCGCGCCGACATATCGCCGTAGAGCGTGTAGTTGGACGAAAATACCTTCACGTCGTGCTGCCGACGTAATTCCTCCAACTGAAAAAAGGGAACGCCCATTTTAATGCCGAGAGCCTTCGCTTCGTTGCTGCGGGCAATGACGCACCCGTCGTTGTTACTCAGCACCACTACAGCTTTGTCGTTCAGCATAGGGGCAAAAGCCCGCTCGCAGGAAACGTAGAAATTGTTGCAATCGACAAGGGCAATCATGCTTATAGGGGCTTTTGAATGACGAACGTAACGATGCCCAGCACATCGAATGCGTCATCGGGTTGTACGTAAATGGGCAGGTAGTTCGGATTAGCGGGTAGCAAGACAATCAACGGCGGAGTATCAAGTTGAATGCGCTTCACGGTTAGTTCACCGTTATACCAGGCCACCACAATCTTTTGATTCACCACGTCACGAGACGAATCCACAATCAGAATATCACCGGGTTCGATCCGGGCACCGGACATTGAATCGCCAATAACCCGGACAAAATAAGTGGCTTCGGGGTGCGTAATGCAGAGGTCGTTGAGGTCACAAACCTTCTCAACATAGTCTGTAGCGGGGCTGGGGAAACCTGCCTGAATAAGCGTCTGAAAAAACGGCACCTTCTTCCGGCCAAGCACGGTGGCTTTAATTACGGTAGGATCACAATCGCCGGATAGCAGGCTAATCATGCGGAATAGTGTATAGATTAAATATAAAACGCGATGCTATAATATAAGTTTGATATTCACTTTGCAAGTAGAAGGTGAAGTTGTCCTACATGCTGGTATAAATTTATGCCTACAACATTCTAAATTGTAAAATTAGGTATAATTTTATGGCCAATACTAAGCCCTTTCGTTTATGCTTACGCACGATGAGGTGGTCCGGTTTCTCAAGAAGAAGTCTACCCTTTCCCACTCTGGCCTTAATAAAGAAGCCGGTTTGCCGACCGGTACGTTGGCAAAAGCCGTAAACGGTCAGCGAACCCTGACCGAAACCCACCTAAAGGCACTGGAGCCGGTACTGAACCAATACGGTATTGAGGAATTTCGCAACCGCCGGGCCACGGTGCTGGCGGTCGTCAATCACAAAGGCGGAGTCGGTAAAACGACGACGACCATTAATCTGGGAAAAGGGCTGGCCAATCGAGGGCAGTCGGTGCTGTTGATTGACATGGACTCGCAGGGCAACCTGTCGCAGAGCTTAGGGATTCACAATCCAGAGCAGCAGCTCTTCCAGGCCCTGACGCAGGGGGCACCTATGCCCGTGCTGACGCTCCAGCCGAATTATCACCTGGTGCCGAGTGATCTGGAATTGTCGCGGGCCGAAGCGGAATTGACGAAAACGCCAAGTGGTGTGCTTCGTTTCCGCAACGCACTGGCTCCGCTGCTAACGCAGTACGACTACATTCTGATTGACTGCCCGCCCTCGCTGACCATCTTCACCTATTCGGCTTTGGTGGCTTCGTCGGCGGCTTTGGTGGTGCTGGAACCCGAAGCCTCGGCCGTGAAGGGGATGTACAACCTACTCGAACTGATTCACGACATCAAGGAGTCGTTCAACCCCCGGCTCCGCATCGAGGGTATTGTGATGGCGCGGGTAAGCCAGAATCGGGTGCTACACCGGGAACTGATGACGCAGGTACGGGCCGACCTGAAAGGACAACCTTTCTTCAATACTGAAATTCGGCAGAACGTAGCCTTGGCCGAATCACAGTACGTAGGTAAGGACATTTTCGAGTACAAACCCACCTCCTCGGGTGCCATTGATTATCAGGCACTGGCCGACGAAGTGGTAGCTAAAAACCCAGCCTGATTGGTATGAAAAAGTTTAAAACCGCTTCGGGTGAGCCGCCCGTCCTGCATCGCAATTCCGCCAATCTGATGCAGAGTATGCTCGATGAGGTGAAGGCGAACATTACCGTATTGCCCGAACTTAAAAGCCTGATTCCTCCGCTTCAACCAACGGAGTTTGAGCAGCTGGAGGCCAACATTATGCGGGACGGTTGCCGGGAGGCTCTGTTGATCTGGCAAACAACGCAGGGGGTTTTAGACGGCAGCGCGGACAGTACTCCGTTAAACGTACTGATTGACGGGCATAACCGCTACGTGATCTGCACGAAGCACGGAATCGACTTCAAGGTGGCGTTGCGGGAGTTCCCGACGCTTCAGGCCGTGCGCGACTTCATGATCGACAACCAACTGGGTCGGCGTAACCTCACCCCAGAACAGATGTCGTATCTGCGCGGGCTGAAATACCGCAACGAACGGCAGGCTACCGGTCGACCAACCGACACAAACGACGGTACCGAAACGGTAGGGGAGAAGCAGGCTCAGCGTACTCGTGATAAACTGGCTAAGGAGTTCAACGTATCGCCCAGCACGATCCTACGCGACCGTGATTATTCGGAAGGACTCGACCGGCTGGAACCCGAACTGAAACAGGAAGTACTGAAAGGCACCCGGAAATTGCCGAAAGAAGTCGTCCGCGAACTTGGTCGGCAGGGTGGGGGGGGAGATGCTGCTCCGCTGACGTTAGCCGACGTAAACGCTCTGAGCGAACCCAGCACGGCCCCGGCTCAGGAAACGCCGAAACGAAGTAGGTCGGGGCAGACCAGCGCAGCGCATCCATCGGCAGGCGTGAAAAGCCTGATTGTGCAGATAAGCCAGTTGGCCAATACGCTCGACCCGACCAGCGGTACGTTCGAGGCCGATTGTGACAAGTTGATGGCTCTTCTGAAAGAGGCTAAAAAACAGGTGAAATAGCGCAACAGAAAATGGTGTCAGAATGATACCATTTCTCAGGGCCATCATTTCCCGGCAAAAACGGTGTCAAAGTGATACCATTAATGGCCGATTCTCAGCAGGGCAGGGACGTTGAACCAAAGAGGAAACATTTGGATGAAACCTAACCAAGCCAGTCGTATATTTTGGTTTGCACTGGCTTTTCGTCAGTAAATACATTTGAACTCGTGTACAGCCGATGGCTCAACCACTACTTGAAGACTTATGGGCCGAATCGCGTTTTGCTCCCAATGCGGAACAGGCGCAGGCCATCCGACATATCGACGGGCCGCTGTACCTGACGGCAGGCCCCGGCTCCGGCAAAACGCGGGTACTGCTCTGGCGAACGCTCAACCTGATTGTATTTCAGGGTGTGAAACCGGAGCACATTTTTCTCAGTACGTTTACCGAAAAAGCCGCCCACCAGCTACGCGAGGGGCTGAAAAACTACCTCGGCCAGGTTACCAACCACACGGGGCAAGCCTACGACATTGCCAATATGTACGTAGGCACCATTCACTCACTCTGTCAGCGCATTCTGCAGGACCGCAACATCAACCCCGACTTCCGGTCGGGGCAACCGCTGCGGGTCATGGACGAGTTGGAAACGTACTTCTTCGTATCGCGTCGGCGTAACTGGCAGCAACTCATCGAAGCGGCTGAACTGACCGACCTGGAGCCGGAAGAGCAGCATCTGGCCATCAACACGTTTTTCGACGGTAACCGGGCCAGTCGGTCGAGACACAACGCCATCCAGAACGTGCTGGCGTTTTTCGGGCGAATCAGCGAGGAGATGCTCCATCCCGACGCTGTGATGGATCGGGCCACCGACGACGACGTGCGGATGCTGCTCCGCATGTACAAACGCTACCGCGAGTTGCTGGCTACCCAATCCGGCTTCGACCTCTGCGATTTTTCGCTGCTGCAACAGAAAGCCTACGACGTGCTGACGGCCAACCCTGCTGCGCAAGGCTATTTCAAGCACATCATCATCGACGAGTACCAGGATACCAACCTGATTCAGGAGCGGCTGGTCTTCAAACTCGCGGCAGGTTCGCAAAACATTTGCGTGGTGGGTGACGATGATCAGGCCCTGTACCGGTTCCGGGGTGCTACGGTCGAGAACTTTGTGGAGTTCCCGGCCCGCTGCCAGACGTACCTGAACCGGGAGCCGACCAAGATACCCCTCAACACCAACTACCGCTCCCGCAACCGGGTTGTGGGCTTCTACACCGACTACATCACCCGGCACGAGTGGCAGAAAGTGGGGCAACCGGGGGCCTACTACCGCGTTCACGACAAAAACATTCTGCCCCACAGTCAGGACAGTGAAGCCTCGGTGATCTGCACCCCGCCGGCCAGCCCGGTAGCGGTTTCGGAGGAGATTGCCCGGCTGGTGAAAGAACTGCTCGACCAGAAAAAAGTTGAAGACCCCAACCAGATTGCCTTTCTGTTTCCGGCCCTGCGCGACAACACGCAGGTAAACCGGATGCGCGAAGCCCTCGAAGCGGTGGGGCTGGAGGTGTATGCCCCCCGCGCCGGGCGTTTTCTCGATGTGGACGAGGCCGTGCTGCTCTTCGGAACCTTCATCCACATCTTCGGCAAACCGGAGCAGGGCGGTTGGCCGCTGCCACCGTTTACCTCGCAGGATTACACCGACTACTTCCGCTGGCTGAACCGTAGCGAAGACGCGGTGGACGAACTTGTCAAAAAAGAGCCGCAGCTAAAGCGGTATCTGGCCGCCAAGCGGCAGGAAGTGGCGCAGGTCGTGAACGACTACCGGGCGTTGCTGGCCACCTGCCAGGCCAACGGCTGGGACACGGACGTGCAGTATGACCCTGCCCAGATGAAAGAGCCGCTGTACCGCACCAAAGGGTTGTCGGTGAAAGCGCAGCGGTCGATCAACAGCGTGGCGCTGGCCAACCAGGTACGGCGAAGGTTGCAGGGCCTCGACGGCGACAAAGAGTCGTTCAAGCTGGGCGATATCATCAACCGGGCTACGGCTTTGGACTGGACCATCCTCGACCTGTTTTACCGGCTCGGCGGATTCCCGACCTTCAAGCGGATGTACGACCTGGCCGAAGCGGGCGTTGACGAAGGCCCCATCTGCAACCTCGGCCTGATCTCGCAGTACCTGTCCCGCTTCATGGAGATGTACTCGCCCATTCTGACGGCGGGTTTTCTGAACGAGAACCGGTTTGGGCGGCTGTTCTTCATGAGCTTCATCTACAGCATCTACCGGCGCAGCGAGTCGGAGTTTGAGAACGCCGAAGACCCTTTCCCCAAAGGTCGCATTCCGTTCCTGACCATCCACCAGGCCAAAGGGCTGGAGTTTCCGGTTGTGGTGTTGCCCAACCTGCGAAAGGACGTGCGACCGCCCGGCCCCATCGAACGTACCGTGCGCGAGTTGGCCCCGTCGGACGGGGAGCCGCTCGACCGCATGGCGGGCTTCGACATCGCCCGCATGTTCTACGTGGGCCTGTCCCGCGCCAAAAACCTCATGATTCTGGGCCGCTACCAGAGCCAGGGCAATTACGTAAACAACGAGTTTAAGCCCATGCTCGACCAGTTGCCCCGCACGACGACCTACGACGTAGCGGCCTTCTCGCCGGTGACGCAGACGGAAGAAAAACCACCCAAAGCCTATTCCTACACCGCTGACTACCTGCTCTACGAACGCTGCCCCCGGCAGTATATGGTGTTTCGGCGGTACGGACTGGTACCCTCGCGTTCGCAGACGCAGTTCTTTGGCTCGCTGGTGCACTACACCATCGAAGATTTGCACCATCACCTTATTCAGAAACGTACCCAAGCCGCGACCGCCACGCCATGATCCGAAAAACAGCCGCCGAGATAAAAGCGGAAAACGCGAAACTTAAGCAGCAGTTGGCCAAGCAGATGCGGCTGCTGCAACAGCAGCAGGAAGAAGCCGACCTTGAAGCGTACCTGCTTGAACGTTTCGACCGCAACTACAACACGCTGGCGATGGAGTCGGGCCGGCACATTGCACCCGACGTGAAAGAAGCGGCCCTGAAACAGGTGTTGATGTACTGGCGCAAGCTGCGCGACGTGGCCACCAACGTCACGCAGACGGAGGTACGGTTGTCGTTGCCCAACCAGCGCACCAGCACGGGAACGGTCTTTACCATCGAGGGCGTGGTGGACATCATCCGCGACAACGACCGCACGGTGATGTACGACATTAAGACCCACGACATTGATTCGGTCGTGTCGAACATCGAACTGTACCAGCAGCAACTGAACGTCTATGCCCACATCTGGCAGACGCTGCGCGGGCAGCAGTTGGACGAAACCTGCATCATTGCGACGGCTTTTCCCAAGACGGTGCGCGACGCGGTGGCCACCGGCGACGACGCCAAGATTGAAAGCGAACTGGCCAAGTGGAACCCGGCCCTCGTGATTCCCTTCAATCAGCAGACGCTGGAGGAAACGATTGCTAAATTTACGCAGTCGGTCGAGGACATTGAGGCCGGGAAGTTTGCGCCCCCGCCCGTGAGCCGCCTGCGTGAGCGCGTACCCGGTAGCCGGACGCTCTACGCCACGCGCATCTGCATCAACTGCGATTCCCGTTTCTCGTGCAACGCCTACCGCGCCTACGCCGAGGGCGACGGCGTGACGGTGGCCGAGGAGTTTGGCTTTTTCAACGACTATGGTTCGGCCGTCGATCAGGCCGAGTGGCTCAGTACCAACCTGACCGTGGCCCCGCCCGCCGACATTGACGATTTGATTTAACGATATTGACTACACGACTGTGAGTGAACGTATTACCCCCTATGCCCTGCAACCGGAGCAAAACATACTGAAAGAGAAACTACTGGCCCTTTGCCCCGAGATTTTTCAGGACGGGCGGCTCAATGTAGAGGCCCTGCAAAGCCTGTTGCCCGACGAGACTGAAACCGATGACGATCCCCAGGAGCATTTTGGCCTGAATTGGCCCGGCAAGACCCGCGCCCGGCAGTTGGCCCTGAAAAAGCCCGTGGGTAGTACGTTGAAGCCCTGCCCCGGCGAGGGCGTGAACGAAGACACGACCCAGAACATCTTCATCGAAGGCGATAATCTCGAAGTGCTGAAACTGCTCCGCGAAGCCTACGCCGACCAGGTAAAGATGATCTACATTGACCCGCCGTACAACACGGGTAACGACTTCGTGTACAAGGACGATTTTAGCGATTCTCTTGAAGATTATTTGCAAAAAACAGCCCAGAAAGAAGGCAAAACGCTGTTAGTCGCAAATCCGAAAGCGTCAGGCCGTTTTCATACAAACTGGCTAAATTTCATACTTCCCAGACTCCGAATAGCGAAGGAGCTATTGAAAGACAATGGTGTAATATTTGTCAGCATTGATAGTAATGAAATTAGCAACCTTAGGGCTGTGATGAATGAAGTATTCGGTGAAGAAAACTTTATCGGGGAGTTCATATGGCAATCAAAAAAAGGCGGAGGAAGCGATTCTGGCAGTGTAGTAACTGACCATGAGTATATTGTTTGCTTTGGCAACAGTACTGTAAAAGATGGATTATCGAAAGTTCAGGTTCAATCCGAAGAGTTAGATAAGCAAGACGACAAAGGCGAATATCGAAGAGGCAGGGAGTTAAATAAATGGGGAGCTAACTCTCGTAGGGAGGACCGCCCTACGATGTTCTTTCCAATTCCAGGGCCGAATGGGGAAGATGTTTATCCAATTCGCAATGATGGAAAGGAAGGTTGCTGGCGACTTGGTAAAAAGAAGATGTTCGATATAGTTGAAAGGGGAGATGCTGAGTTTGTCAAAAGGTCGGATGGGACGTTCATTGTGTATGAAAAAATCCGTTCGACAGACCCAAGAACAAAACCATACAGAACGTACCTAACGGAAACTGGAACTACTGCTGACGGTTCTAAGGCGGTTAAAGAGCTTTTTGCAGGTGAGAAGGTTTTCGATTTCGCGAAGCCGGTTAAACTCATCAAACAACTTGTTTCAATTGGTACACAAGGTGATGATATAGTTTTAGATTTTTTCGCTGGCTCAGGAACTACTGCTCAGGCGGTTATGGAATTAAACAATGAAGAAGATTTAAACCTGAAATACATATGTGTTCAGCTACCGGAACCGGTACCTTCTAATCACCATGCTTACTCGTTGGGCTACCGCACAATCACGGAGTTGACAAAAGAGCGGCTTCGCAAGGTGCTAAAGGTTGCGTCTGCAAATAATTCTCAAAACGGCGAACTGTTTGATTCCAAGTCCTCAGAGCCTGTTGCAGATGCAATTGATGGTTTCAAAGTGTACGAGCTTAGTGCCTCCAACTTCCGGCTATACCAACCTCATACCGGCACCAACACGGCCCAGCTAACGCTTTCGTTTCAGCAGCAGACCGAGAAGCCGCTCGTGGACGGCTGGACCAAAACCCGACCTGACCACGGAGTTGATGTTGCTGGAAGGGTTCCCGCTCCACAGCCGGCAGCAGACCCAGCCCCAGTACACGGAAAACGAGGTCGTCGCCATTACGTCCGACTTCAACGAAAACACCTTGTACGTCTGCCTCGACGCGCAGCTACAGGACGAAACCGTGGACGCGCTCCAGATCGGCACCGACGATATGTTCGTCTGTCTGGATTCGGCCCTGACCGACCTGCAAAAGGTGCGGCTCGACGATAAACTGAAACTCAAAAACCGTCATGAGAACGCTATGAAGATTCAGTTCAACGCCGAACAGACCTACCAGCTTACCGCCGTGCAGAGTGCGGTGCAGCTTTTTGAGGGCATGGACAAGTTCAACGCGTCTGGGCGGCATTCCGCGTTCGGGGATGAACGCCCTCGAAATTATTCCCAACCTGCCCGAGTCCGAAGAACTCTGGGAGCCGAACCTGCTCGACAACCTCATGGCCGTGCAGGACGACAACGGCATTCAGCCCAAAAACCGCGATCTGGAAGTGGACGAGGGCGAAACCCTGCTGAGCATCGACGCGGTACGTTACCCCTCGTTCAGCATTGAGATGGAGACCGGCACGGGCAAAACCTACGTCTATCTGCGCACCATCTACGAGCTGTACCGTACCTACGGCTTCAGCAAGTTCATCATCGTGGTGCCGAGCGTGGCCATCTACCAGGGCGTCAAGAAAACCTTCGAGATGACCCGTTCGCACTTCAACGCCCTCTACGACAAGCCCATCATTCACCTGGTCGATTACGACGGCAACAACGTAGCACAGGTAAAGAAGTTTGCCACTTCGCCCGCCTGCGAAATCCTGCTCATCACGCTCGATGCCTTTAACAAGAAAACCAACAACATCTACAAACCCACCGACAAGCTGCCCGGTAGCCCGCTGCTGCCCTACGAGTACCTGGCCCAAACCCGGCCCATCCTGATCCTCGATGAGCCGCAAAACATGGACTCCGACACGGCCCGCAAGGCACTCAGGACGCTGCGGCCGCTGGTGGCGTTTCGGTACTCGGCCACGCACAAAACCACACCCAACCTGCTCTACCGGCTTACGCCCGTCGAGGCCTTCCGGCAGGGGCTGGTCAAGCGGGTCGAGGTGGCGGGCATTACCGAAAACGACAACTACAACCAGGGGTTCATCGCGCTAATCGACGTGCGTACCCGCGCCGGCGAAACCCCCTCGGCGGTCGTGCAAACCATCGTGCAGAAGAACGGCCCAACGCGAAACCGTTGAACTGACGCTCAAAACCGGGCAGGACCTGCAAAAGCTCACCCGGTTGGACGAGCACGACGGGTACGTGGTCACCAACATCTCGGCCGTGCCGGGCGACGAATACATCGCCTTCGAGAACGAAGTGTTGATTCCGCTCAACTCGACCATCGGCTCCTCGCGCCCGGCGGTGTTCCGCGCTCAGATTCGCCACACCATCCGTGAGCACATGAAGCGGCAGGCGCAACTCCTGCCCAAGGGCATTAAGGTGTTGTCGCTCTTTTTCATCGACCGGGTGGCCAACTACGTCGATGGCGGCATTATTCAGAAAATATTTGATGAGGAGTACGTCCATGCCGCCGAGAACAGTGCTTACTTCAAGGCGTTCGGAGCCGAGGAAGTCCGCGATGCTTACTTTGCTACGTACAAAAAAGGCAAGTCGGCGCAGACGGTCTATGTGGAGCAGGACGAAGCCAATGTCGGCAGCGACAAAGACGCCCGCAAAGCGCAGAAGGAGTCGTTTGAACTCATCATGCGTAACAAAGAACTGCTGCTGACGCTGCCCAACAACAGCCCCGACAAACGGGCGAGGGTTTGCTTCATCTTCGCTCACTCGGCCCTAAAAGAAGGCTGGGACAACCCCAACGTCTTCCAGATCTGTACGCTGAACCAAACCATCTCGGAGCGCAAGAAACGGCAGGAGATTGGCCGGGGCATGCGCCTGTCCGTTGACCAGACCGGGCAGCGCATCACCGAAGCGGGCGTGAACGTGCTCCAGGTGATTGCCAACGAGAGTTACGAGTCCTACGTGAAGGGTTTGCAGAAGGAGTACATCGAAGAAGGCCGCTACGCTGACAGCGACGTGCCGCCCAAGCCCTCCAAAGCCCA
>CBDFHU010000047.1:0-14267 GCA_965247375.1 Arsenicibacter sp. | reverse complement strand
TTCTTTGCATTGTTTGATTAGACTCTCAATCCATGATACTTCACATGGGCGATACCGGTACTTGCCGTTCTCGTTACCAGACTCTCCACCACAGATTACCCAGTCCAGCATTGGTAGGCCGACACATGGACCACCTAAGTACCGGCGATTTCCAGATGTGTCAAAATAACTGGTATGTTCCAGACTCAAAGCACCAAGCCAGTGAAGATCAACGGGGCCATACATGGGTTCGCAACTCAGAAACCGTATAGCGGCCGGTGCTCTCAATAAATGAGGTATGCGCGTTTCCGCTGATTCCTGACAACCCGCAGATGTACCAAGCCAGATATTTGATGGAGGATTTCCTTCTATCCAATCATTTAGCCAGATTGCCAGTTCGTCAAGTTTGTGTTTATATGCCTGATCAAGAGCTAATTCGAGACAGTACGGAATCCGTTCCGGACGCTTCGTCAGCATCTGAAAGATATGCTTCGGACAACGACGTGTAATGTCAAGTATTTCATACCGGTATGAGTCAATCGCTTCATGGAAAATATCCGTTAATGACGAACAGAAGATTTTACTTGGCTCTTTAATTTTCAGGGGCAGATTGAATACGGTCTTTGTGCGGGTCACCTCCTTTGGCTCGTACCTGGTACCACCAAGGCTTTCCCGGTACATAAAACAGTAAAGGCAGTCTGCATCAACCTTTGTACAGCCACGGGCCGGATTCCACGTGTGATCAGTCCACGAAATTTTAGTGTCAATGGCCATTTATTGCTTTTTTAGGAATTGCAGAATATCACCAGATGCTTTTCTGCCCTTTAGAAGGCAATACCTCAATGATGTTCTGTGTTCGTGAAAGTTATCGCACAGATATTGAGTATCGTAATCAAGGCTATTCAGAATATCATGGGCTTTAGTCAGGTGTTTCTGGATTTCCTCAATTTTGGTTTGTTTTACCGATTTCCCTTTCAGTTTGGCTTTAATTCTGTCAAACAGGATCATCGGATTATCTGCGTTTTGTTACGATTAACACTTTGTTATAGCTGATTCTGGCCAAGTCTTCAATAGTGAGTCCTTTGTTAAGCGCAAGAACTACATGGTAGTACAGGGAGTCAGACAGTTCCTCTGCAAACTTCTCCGGATTGACAATCTGCACGGTCGCTGCGGGATTGTCCTTGCGTACCATTTTTTTTTCACCGTCGCAGAGTTCGGCCAGATGCACAACGCGGCTGATAAGGCCGTTTCCGACCATATTTGTTTCGGCGACCACTTCACCGGCTTCACCGATAAGGCCCAACAGGGCGACTTTTGACACATGACCTTCCTCTTCCTGCTTGTACCCGATGGATTTTACCCAATCGGTCAGTTTTCCGACATAGCTTTGCTCCGGTGCGGCGGCGGCGACTGTGTTTTCTGTGATGATGGCATCACTGGTGATGATTTCGTTCATGGTTTTTGTGCTTTTTTGAGTTCTTCAATTTCTTTGTCGAGGTAGAATCTGGCTTTTTCCAAATCCTCAATGTGTTTCGCCGGATCTTTCTTTCCGGCTCTGGCAATGTATTTGACTGTATTGCCAAGTGTGAACGGGAGTTGCCAGGCAAGTACCACTTTGATTACTTCGTATGGATTATCTGCGCCTCCGTAGTGTGCAGGATGATTGACTGCCTCTTTCATTCGGTTTTAATTAGAGTAAAGGGAATCACTGTATTTTACCGACAATGGCCTGTATCTTCTTTTGTGCTACCTCATTGACCATGTACCGGAACCGGTCTTCCGATGTTGACCAGTTAATGTGTTCGTCAATTTGCTTTATTGCAGCCGATATGCGCTGATCTATCACTTCCTTTGCATTCGTAACGGCTTCCTTAATTGCTTCGTCGGTTGCAGCCATAATTATAGCTTTAGCCTGTTCGGTGAATGCTTTCTGATGAGAACCGGTCAGCCGGATAGTCACGCTGCCGTATTCTTTGTGGGTCGTGAAGTACTTCGATAATTCAGCCTCAAACCCCATTCTGGCCGGTGCAATCAATTCATCTACCACGCCTTTCATGCGCTCTGCTGCCATTGGCTTCAAATACTTCTCGGCAAAGGCATCCACAACTGAACGGCGAATGTCCATTTCGACTTCGGTATCTCCGCCAATCAGGCGTTCAAGTGCTTCCAGATTATTAATTTGTAGTGTTAATTTGCTGTTCATTTTTAGTTGTATTTATAATTTGTCCAATGAATTAGAATGCCTTTGTAGCAGGGTTCATCGTCTTTCATGGCCTGCTGAATTACCGGCGAAAACCAGTTGTGAAAGGCCTCGTAGTTATCGAACCCGTCATTTCTGGCAAATAACTCTACGTCGCCTACGTGTTTTTCATCTACGTAGATATTGATTGGCGATTCAGGAACATTCTGATACAGCTTGATTTCCGAAACGTATGCACACACTGCCGTGCCAAAGCAGATGTAGTTTTTAGTCCGGATGCCGGTAGCGAAGTGAATGACACTGACGCCCTGAATCCAGCGCGGCATGATACCCTGTCTGTCAAACGACTCATTCCGGATTGTATGAATTTTCGGCATTATGCCCTGTTCACGGAGCCTGTTCAGGTTATACTCTCCTGCGTCATACACCTCCATACCTTTCAGTGTCGGGGCGACCTCCGGACAAAGCAGTATTTTGGCCGGAAAGTTCGATGGGCTACCATCGGGGAGTTTGGTTTTGAATCCTAAGTTCATTCGTTGTCTTTTATTTGGGTTTTTTCTTTAATCCTAGCGTTACTGCTCCGGACTGAATGTCCAGATAGGTTTCTCCTGCAACCGGTGGTATGGGCGACCGCGCAAACACACCCTCCTTCCATTGCATCGAAATCGCGTTTGCATTACGGACGACGGCCTTCCCGTCACGGATACGTGTAATCTCAATGTCTTTTAACTCTACCCCAGTCCGTGGGTATGACGGGTAAATCAGGGCGGTAATCACATAGTCGTCGCCGGTCTGCTGATGCCTCAGCGTCGTTCCGAGAAACAGCCTGGGCGGGGCATCGGGATTCAGAACATGGATGGAATCCTCCTGACGATACTCCCGTTTCGGCGTTTTCGGTAAACCGGTTTTCGGGTCTGTTTTTGTACTCATAGTCAGAACGGTACTTCGTCTTCTGGTTCGCCGTTGTTTTTAAACTCCTTCGGTATGTCATTCTGCGGGTTATCTAATCCCCATTGACCCAGAATATTATCTGTCACAGCTTTAGGGGAAATGTCCGGGGTCTCTGTATCCGGCCTGACCTTCGGTCTGCACTTCTGCGGGTTGATCGGGAGAAAGAACCGGTTCCGGATAGCTGCCTGATTCGGTATATCTGCGGGTACTGAGGTCATACATGAACCTGCTTACGCCTCTCCGCCCATCGAAATCATACCTGATCTTCTGAACGTGTACCTCTACGGGGTCCGGCGTCCATGCTTCACCCGGCTCTCTGGCCTGAAAATCGCGGTATATCGAAAGACCTATATCAGCTTTGTTCTTGAAGTTGTTTGAACCGGATGCCCTGCTCAGGGTCGGAACAATCAGTTTTCCGGTCTTCTTGTCGTATTCAGGCTTTACTGGGTGCAGGATCTGAATGTAACACAGGCCGAGCATCTTAGTCGCTTTCCGGACTGTAGAGAGCTCACGCGAAACGAAGTTGGTCTCTGTCATGCCGGCCGGTACCTTGTGCTCGATCTCATTCCATGGGTCAACAATCACCGCGTTAACGCCTTTTCTGACTACCAGTTCATCAACCTTTGCCAGAATACCGTTGATACTGACATCGTTCTCTTCAAGCTTGACAAAGAAGAAATGTTCCTTAATGAATTCCTTTGCCTGTTCGAACTGCCACTGGCTCATTCGTTTCGGGGAATCCGGCAAAATGGTGCCGCCCGTATATTGTTGCGCCAGATAGCCTTTATGCAGTTTTGTCGGCTGCTGCTCAAAGCTGAAAACTGCGAACTTCCATCCATGCTGTTTAGCCAGTCTCACGGCAAACTGATCAATGATGGCCGATTTTTCCAGAATTTGACTCACCAATGACAATGACAATCTGCCCTCCGAGCACTCCGCTGCGCCAGCGGACAAGTTGATCCAGTTCAGGGTAACCAAGACCTACTCCTTTCGGGAAGCCATTGGCATAGAGGTCATTCATTTCATCCTCTATTTCGTCTTCTGTTTCGATACCTTCCAGTGGCCATGGTTCAGCCTGGTTGATCATTCGCCGTACAGCACCGGGCCCGTATTTAAGCAGTACCTCGTTTGCGTCCTTGCAACCTTCCGGATACTGGATTGTCCATACCCGTTGCTTTCCAAGTCGCCGGGCCAGCTCCTCCTTCAGGCTGTTACCGACACGATCACCGTCAACGGCCAGAATGATTTTTTGTTTTTCCTTCAAAGTGCTGCCAGCAGTTGTCCAGATATTCAAGTTTCATGCTGCCCTGTCCTGCACCCGTTAGGAACGGATATGGCGTTGGTTATGCCTGACTCATAGAAGGACATCGCATCTATTTCGCCCTCCGTAATGACGACATCTTCCCGTTCCCCGACAGCATCCAGATTATAGAAAATCAGTTCTGCCCCGCTGACAAGTTTGAATGCCTTTTCCCTGCACCGGTACTTGATGTTGATGAGCTCTTTGTTGCGGTAGTAGTTGAAGCAGATAACCTGCCGTTCGCCGGCCTCTATCCCCTTGCTCTTGACGGGTGGCATCCATTCCTTAGCCTGCGTTACTTTGAAAAACTGCAATGTAGTCTCGCTGATACCCCGTTTTTCGGCAAACCATGCAATCACATTAGCGGACAGGTCAGTTAGTTTTTTGGGGGCGGGCTTCGCATAATTCTTTTTGGGTTCAGTCATTTTTTCAACTTTGTACTGGGTGGCGAATCCACTGAAACCGCAATAGTGGCAATTGTAAATCCCCTGTATTCCGTTAGGCCCGTTTTCCAGTTTGACGGACAGGGAGTTGTCAGATTTGTCTGTACGCTGTTCACGGCAATTCGGGCACTTTACCTTTTGGCTGCCCGGCTTCCAGCGTACATCTATGCCGAGTTCTGAAAAGGTCTCCATGCGCTAAATGACAGGTGCCAGGAATGTTTCTGATTTTCTTTGCTGCCGTTTAGGTTTTTCGTAGACAGTCTCTCTACCCGACTGTACATCCTCCGCAAAGCCTTCCACACAGGCAAACAGGTGTCTCTTGTTGGCAAACTCGCCGTTCAGTGCCCGTTTTTCCATGAACGCCGGTAAAATCTGGTCGATGGTCAGGTGCGTGCGCTTCTGCATGGGTTCGCCTTTGGTTCCCGCAAACAACTGGCGGATATAGTCCTCTGCTGCCGGACGGGTAAAGGGAGCATTGCCGATGCTGCACCATTCTTCTGCGATGGCCGCTGTGCCGGTCTCAACGGGCGGGTGCCGGTCGGCGTAGTGGGATTGCCCTTTGGTTAGTTGTGCCCGTAGTTCCGCTGCGGCCTGACGGTCACGGCGAACAAACTCCGGAACATCGTTGCTGTCGCCGCCGCCGCTGTTGTTGAAATTTTCGCCGGTCGCGTTACTACTACTACAGCTACTACTAACTACTTCTTTTTCTTTACTACTGGTATTATACTCTACTACTCCAGAAGTATATTCCTTTTCCGCGCGGCCGTGCCCGTGTACGTGCGTGAGACCGTTCGGTATGGACTTAGTATGCTCTAAGTATGGACTTGGTATGCTCTCGGTATGGTCTTGGTATGGACTAAGTATGGTCTGAGTATGAGGTCGTACCGAGTTATGTGTCTCGATAATGATTGCAACTCTGCCGGGAAGACGGGGTTTTCCCTTTTCATAGTCGATAAAACCGGCATCGTGGAGCCACTGCAAACCTTCGTAAAACTCCTTTTTTCCTATGCGTGTCTTGCTGTTCCAGTGTTCGTAATCGCACGAACAGGAGTCTGTTTTAGTCTCAATAATCTGTAGGGCCATTGCGGAAAACAGATTACCGATATTGCCTTTATAGCCTTTAATGGCTGCCGCTGTCTCGTGAAATTTTACCAGCGAACGATAGATGGATTTACTGATCTCTCTACTCATGGCTAGGTTAAATAAAAAGTGACCGCACTAATTCGATGATGGTTACTGCCAGTATCAGCAGGAAGAACAGGCCTGCAATCAGGCGCTGAATAGACCAGGGAGGACGTTGATTGGATGTCATAAATATTGTAAAAGATTAAATATTTAAACTTGCTGGCCGGTCGGATTCGAACCGATGACGCTGCCTGTCAGCTCCGGCCATGTCCGGTTAATTCTCGAACAGATTTGGTTTGCGGAGATTCTCCGCCTCCTTGGGTGTTAACGGGCGGGTGTCAAGCAGTATACCTGTGTCAGGATCGCGGAACTCAACGTTACCCGAAATCAGGTTTATCGTTGATGTGGTTTCAACATTCCTTTCAATGTACCCGACGCGCATGTTTAAAATAAGAAGCTGTTTCCTTGTTTTCAGCGGTTCAGTGGTAAACTTGAACTGCTTTTTGGCTTCATCCAGAAGATCTTCAGCCTGCTTGATTTGCAGGTCAATTTTCAGCGTTTTCCCGATGGATCGCTTCAAGGTCAGCACCGGTAAGTTTGACTTTGATTACTCTTTCGACTCTTGACATACTATAGTTAGTTGAATTTAAGGCACAAAAAGCCGGTGTCACAACTTCCTTTTGCCTACATACCACACACCGATTAGGGAGAGATACAGTCACTTTATGGGTGACAAGGAAGAGCAACACCGGCCCCAATAAATTGGAATCTTTAATGTCTTACTCGGTATGTTGTATATTATGTAGGCGCTGTAAAAATATTAAATATTTAAACTTTTTGCAACGCCGGAAAGAAATTATTTTGCTCTACTTTCCTAAATCCCTACAGTTTGGCGAACATGCATCAGTTTCTCAATCGCATTGGCCATTGTCTTTTTGACAATTTCATCAGCCTGTGGCATGTACGTGTTGATCACCAGATAAATCTGAGCATTATAGCTGTCCGGTGCCGCCTTAAGTGCATCAATCAGCTCGCCGCCGCTGGTTGTATAGTTGCCTTCCCGGAAGTTATCAATCAGAGCGCCTAGGTCGTCCATCTTTTCGGACGGCGTGACAAACGGCAGGACAGCGCAGTCCATGTACAGTCCCGACACGCGCTTTTAACGTTTCCTTCTGACTTTCCGTCCATTCTTTTTGCTTGTTAATGTATTGAAAAAGGTTCGTCAGAGCGTTGTATGAGGCCATATTGGTGTCTGAAATGCGGTCGATCAACCCCTTGACAGTTTTGTCCGAATAGGCCGCCCTGATTGCCTTGATGTTGGGCATCAGGTAGTCTTTGTTATACCGGCGATTGGCCAGCATCAGGTACAGGTTTTTGTCTGCCTCCGATGGTATATCGTGGTCCTGAGTGGTTTGACTAGTGTTCATTGGATTAATGAGTTATGGGAAAATCTGAGTAAAATGCAATGACGGCCGCAAGTCTGGCGCCAGTACATCTAATGCATCGTTGACCCGTTTTTACAATTTTCTGTGTCTCCGTAAGTGCCATTTCAAGCCGCTGCCGGTACTCGTCGATAAAATAAACGCCAGTAACAGGTATTCTTTCAGTTCCGGATTGGCGAGTATCTTGTTGTACATTTCAACGAATGGTTCAATTGGCCGCGAATGTTCGTGTACACTAAGTCCTTCGTTTGTGATCTCGCCGCCAAGAATATAGCCAACCATGTCCATAAACTCTTTAGGCTTGTGTGATCCGTAGTAAAGGGATTGCTCCTTCTGGCTTTCTATCCACGCAAGGATTCGTTTTTTTTCGTGCTCGCTCATACTTAAAAGTCTTCAAGTCCTGAAAAATGATCAAAAACAGCGTCGAGGTATCCCGCGACATCACCGGCATTCCGGATTACTACGTGACCGTTTAATGTCACATAGTTTTTGCCGTCATTGGTAGCCAGGGCCCGGAATGCATCCGGTGCCGTGTCAAGATCAAACAGTTCGACAATTACACCGTCGTTGCAGTCGATGACGTGTGGGCAGAAATCCATATTACCCATGTAGGTGCAGCCTCTTTCTTTTAAACGCCTTAGCAATTGAGTCAATTAATTCGTTCATGCTTCGTGAATTACAGTTTCAATATCCTCTATTCGTACATAAATCGGGTTTGAACGCATATTGATGGCGACCAAATAGACAGGAATGTAATTATCTACCCTGAACTCAGGCGGCTCCCCTTCATCAAAAAAGGTACTTCGTCTGCCATGATAGACGGTGCCTTCCTGTAGATTTCGTCTCCCTATTACAATTCCCGTTAGTTTCTCTGGTATATATTCAAATAGCTCCCGTTTTGTGTGCCGCTGGAATTCTTCCGAATGCATACCTTGAACTGCCTGAGTGAACGTAACCCTGTCACCAAATCCTACTTTCAGTTGGTTCTTTTTATCCTCCATTACGGTATTGATTCAGGTTTAGATTGATTTCATTCACTTTCCCGAACAACGTCACGCAGTTTCTTTTTCCAGTTAAGGGCATCCCTGGCGGAAGTAATTCCCTCATCAAGTATCTTTTTGAACTCTTCAAGTGAATCCACCTTATCAATAAGACGACCAGCTATACTATAGGCATGAACAAAACCCTCGTCCGTAATTCACGTTCATGTCTTCTTGGCTATACTTATAGCCTTTATCTTGCTGATACTCCAGTACTGCCTCACCAAAAAGCTTTTTCTCTATCCAGACATTGCCAGTTTTGCCGGATTCAATAATTTGAAGTGCCTCAAATTCGACTGGCAGATTTGATATGACCGTTTTTGTTGCTTCTGATAGTTTCATCTGTTTCGCCTTTGGTAGTCAAGAATTTCTTTTGCAGCCTGTAGATTCCTTTGTTCCCACTTCTCAACAGTGTCGCCCTCGTCCAGATTTGATTGGACAATTTCTCTGTACTTTTTCTCTAGGTAATCTTGCTAATTCATTGGGAGTGTAGTCATAATCTCCGCCCTCGTCCCAGTCTAGATTTAGATTTCTCATCTTACAAATTGTGTTTTAATGATCCGTTCTTTCACCGATACAGGAATCCACAGAAAGTACACCGTAGTGATAATTTTTTTCCTCTGTGTGTGAGAAGCCTTTGCAGTGTTCCTGACGAACCTGAATGATCTTTTGCTTTTGCCGGATAATCATACTGATGCTGGTTTTTTTATTGGTTTTAAGAATAATAAGGTGTCTGTATTCTCTCTCCTATGCCACCAGTTCGGGGTTTTCGGCAAGA
The DNA here is from genome assembly GCA_965247375.1 of Arsenicibacter sp. Taxonomy (GTDB): domain Bacteria; phylum Bacteroidota; class Bacteroidia; order Cytophagales; family Spirosomataceae; genus Arsenicibacter. The sequence continues at coordinate 5,009 of CBDFHU010000047.1, read as the reverse complement.
TTCCCGATAACCTCTATCTGATGTCTGAAATAAATTTCATCACTGGCAAATCCGCCAGCCGATTTGTAGGAAATCTGGTACTGCCCGATGTGTTCGTTGTAAATAATTACGGCAGTAAACGGAGTGCCGGGCTGACCATGATACATAGCGGCCGCCCGAACTATATCCCCTTCGTAAATCTCTTTCCCGTTTTTGTCAAGCAGGTTAGTGGACTGCATAAGTACGCAATCGGCTCGGTCGGCAGGAAGAGTTGCATCTGTATGGGGGCCATCTAGCGATTCATCCCAAACAAACGCCTTATTGAAGCCGTGAACCTCAAACATCCTTTTAGTTGGCTTGTGCCATGCTCTGAATTTCAATTCGTGTGTTCTCATTTTTAAATCAGGTTTACCGGCTGAGTTTTTAGTTTTTGGTAAATGGCCCGAATGATACGATCACTCATATCGTCCGGATGAAAAAGGTTGTGATGTGTCAGGAAGAACTGGTGTAGCGGCGTTTCCGGCTGCCATAACTTTAGTTCATTCCGTATCTGCATTCCGATTCCGCCCATCGTCACTGAATGACACATTGCGGCAAAGGCATCTTCGCTTACCTCAAACTCAGGCCATGTTTTAGCATCCTTAAACTTTGGCAGAAGATAATCAACGGTTTCGTCAAGGGTTTCAGGCAAACGAACCTCCTGTACATGAGCTACCGGTGCCAAAAACTCGTCAATGTGCAGAAACTTGATCGCTGCCCGTTTCGCGCACTCCCTGTCTTCATCACGATCACCGACAAACAGGCTGTTATCCCAGTCAACCACAATATCCTGATCAAACATCCTCAATTCACAGAAAGCCAGCATACCAATGTCCGGCTTACGGAAGTAATGACCGGTGACAATAAGGCTCTACCATCCCTTTCTCCCATGAGTGCGCAGCAACTACCAGATCAAACGGATTTTCGCCGCCTTCGAACAGGACGGCCATGTGGGAAATTTCATTATAGACATCTTTCACTGTTTTGTATCCACATGCGACGCCGCCCTGATTGGTAATGCCGAATACCAGAAAACCTGCCGCCTTGTATTCCTTAATTTTTGCCTCGATACCCGGCATCAGCTCCATGTCGTCAAGGCCTTTAATAAACCCTTTCGGGTCGGCTTTTGAACGACGTACCGTGCCGTCCAGATCAAGGCAAAGTGCCGGCCGCAATTCGCAGCCTGTATCGCCTAATTTTTTGGTCAAATCAACTATTTGAGTGGTCATACCTTTTTGAGTTTTTCTTCTTTTTTCAGCCAGACAGCAACATCGCCTTGCATATCAATGGCGATACCTATTTTCTCTTTGCAGCCTTTGCAGGTTTTGTAAATGAAGCCGTGCTTTGAGTTATTAAGCCGTGTGAAGTAGTCCTTTTCTTCGTATGGGTATTCGCAAGCCGGACACTTGAAGTCTACCCGTGCCAGTGATATGATTGCACCGGCCATGCAAATGCTTTCAGGCATATCAGTTAAATGCGTAATTGTCTTCCATTTCAAAGCTGATGGCGAAAACCCAGGGGTTCTGGTTCCAGGTATCGCAGCCATGATGGCTATTAACCATATTTCTGTACCACGGAATGGCTCCTGCTTTCCAGTCCTTCCAATCAAGCCCTGCCGAATGGAGTGACTTAGCACCTGATCTGAATTGCTGATACCCTTGAAGTATTGCTTCATCTGTACTGATCTCCTGCATCCGCTGAAGTTTTACTTCTGTAATCTTCAGAAAGATTCGTGTCAGATCATTAGGCAGAAAAGAGCCGAATTGCCACCGGTTGGCTTTCTTACTTATTTTTACAAGTCCTTTCAGGGTATCCGGATGTAGTTCATTTCTATTGAAGATATGTATCGCATCATTGGAGCCGGGCCTGTTTACCTTGTACTCAATCGTTTATAAGGCCGTTACTGGGTGCATCAAAGTCGGTAAGAATCCGGTAGTTTTTCTTTGACCATCAGAATATCACCAGGCTCGTATCGGCATACCTGTCGGGTGAAGTTTTCACGCCAGTCAGGATGCCCGTCTACCCGCACATAAACCGAATGATCTCCGGAGAAAAAATTACCATCTACTTCAACATTATCAATTGGCTGAGGATTGATAATGATACGATGTTGCCTTGTGCGGCCCTCAAGGATTGCCAGAACATCGTCGGTTCCACATAATAAGGGTTTAGGCTTTTTTCATTTTTCTTTACCCTTTTCGGTGCCCTGATTTCCATACCAAGCCTCGCTACCAGTTCTTTTGCTTTTTTGTACAGTTCGTTGTCAAACTGCTCATATTTGATGCCCAGATCCTCCGTACCGAACTGAATACATTTGTCGATGTACTCCATCATTTCCGGTTTGGTCATTTTTCGGGTTGACAACCCTATCTTCTGGACTACCCCCCTGCGCGTCTACAAACTCCTTGCCGTTTAAACTGACGCTTCAGCCACTCGTGCGTATCGGCCGGACTGATATACGAACGGGTAAACTCGATGAACGCCGCCTGAATGTTTTTGACTACACAGGCATGATAGTACTCCCGCTGCGAATCGGTTATGTCTGGGAGCGTAGTAATCGACGACTAGCTCAACCTCGCAATCCTTCCAGTTTTTCAGTGATGCTTTGAAGGCGTTGCTGTCGTAGAGTTTCAGTTCACCGTTAACGATGTATCCTGATGCAGATGCTGATTTCATGGTTATGCCGGTTTGATTACTTTGATACCTATCTCTTTGTCATAGTGATATATACCTGCTGAGTTGCGGCTCATCTGGCCGTTCGCCTTAATCGCGTTAAAGTTTACAATAACCGGAACATCGAATGCGGGGCCATATGTCCTGACTTCTGCTGTTATCTGGCCAATATAGACCCGACGTGGTGCAGTTACTCCTTGTCTGCATTCTAAAATTTCTACCAGATCACCAACTTTATAAGGAAGGCTTTTGATGTATTGATTAAGCAATTCTTTTTGATCATTTTTTGCCTGGTTAATAGAGGCTTCCAAATCAAAATAGCGTTCGTATACTTCACGTTTCGTCAGCATTTTACACCAAGTTTATTGAGTTCATCTCTTATCTCCGTTTTGCGTGTCTGCCGGTAACTGAGCAGCGTTGAAATAATCCCAAGCGTATCGTTTACCGACAAATCCAGTGACAACAGCAGAGGGTTTTCGGCATTGACAATATCAGGTTCCGCCTGTGGCGGCATGACCATCGCGCTAATCTGCCGTGCTCCCATTGCCGTCATCATAAACATGTTCATCGGCATCGGTATCATCTGCGGTTCCCTGATGTTGTCCGGCAGCATAATCATCAGCGAACAGGTTACTTCCGGCATTGCGGCGGCCCGTTGACCGGCTTCACGGATGTACTCCAGATCCGATTCCAGATACAGCAGTTCAGTATGATGGTCTGCGGCTGTTTTGAGTTGTTCTAAGTCCATTGGAAAGATGCCCGTAACCGGAATAGCTACGGGACTTTATAAGGTGATCAAAAAGGCAAATCATCCATTTGCCTGCATCAGCAGCAAAAGGTAAGGGGGCTGCCGCTACTGGTTGACTGGCAGCCGGTGCGGGTTGCGATTTTGCTGGTGCCTGTTTCGACTGAGCCTGTGCAGGTGCTGACCGGCCGGAGTTGCCCGACATTTCAATCTTCCAGCAGCTTACATCATTATACCACTTGCCGTTCCACTCTCTGGCCTCGATGTTCAGATGAAACAGCAGGTTATCGCCGACACTGTACCGTTCGGCGTCGCCGATCATCTTATCACCGAACAGCGTCAGTAACGCTTTCTTGGGGTACTGGCCGTCCGTTTCAACGAGAAGTCCCTGCTTTACCCATCCGTTACCACTCTTGGACACTCCGCTTTCCTGCGGTAAAAAACTCAACTATCGTAGCGGTTAATTTCGCGCTCTCTGCCATGTATTTACTTGTTTAAAATCGTTGCTTTGACTGTTTCGCCGGAAATGACGGCCGGCCGCATTGCCCGGTATTGTACGCCGGTAATTTCGTTGACAATGATCAATCCCTCTGCCGGTAGCTTACGGAGCATTTCCTGATGGGCTTTCAGTGCTTCTGCGGCTCTTTCAGCAGCAGCCTTCAGGTCATTCCACATATCATCACCGGAGTAGTCGTACTCATTACGCCCTGCCAGCGTCAGGTTAACGCCTTCCTTTGTCGCTCCGCCCTTTCCGTATCCAAAAACCTCGTCACGGAATCCGCCACTGTCTTTCAGCGCCTTCTGTAGCTCGGCAATAAAGTGCTTTACCTTTTCCCCCTGACAGTAAGGCCGGATAGCTTCCTGACCGTTTTCTACCATCATTCGGGCGGTGTAATGAGCCAGCTCGGTTATCTGGCTCTTATTTTTCCCGCTGAGGTTTAACCCGCCAGCCAGGTCAATTTCGGTGTCAAACCGTGCTTCTTCGACAGTCCCTACCGGAACTGCGTTCTCGAAATCCTGAGTTGATGTGCCAGTCATTCTGCTTGTGTCTGTTGAATTTCCTTAACTCTTATTTTTCCGGCCTCGATATAGGCGCTGTCTTTAGGAATCAGCGGGTTTTCGGCAACATGCTCCGCCTTGACCTTTTTCATGTCGTCAATGCTTTTACAGTCAGCGAAGTCACTGATTGCTTTCTGGATTTGCTCCGGCGTCGGGTCCGGTGCCTGAATCCAGCCAACCGGAGACTGAACGAGTCCTATGTTGGCTGCCGCATTGGTAATCCACCCTGAACCGTAATACCGTTCATACAGGTTTTTCTTTTTCAGTCCGTCGATTACCTCATTGAAAGCCTTTGCGTCAGTGATTGACTTTAGCTTATCGCCTACGTTTTTGTCGATTTCTGCGTAGTCAACCTGCTTAGGCTGCGGGGCCGGTGCCTGACTGTTTCTCGGTGCAAATTCCGGTGAACTGTTTTCGGTGTCGTTATCGCCTTCTGTCGGGATCAGGAAGACCATAAATAGCGCGTATTTCATGGCGGTTGACATAGCCTTATTTGATGACTTGTCACCGGCAT
>CBDFHU010000046.1:0-22839 GCA_965247375.1 Arsenicibacter sp. | reverse complement strand
GACGCCCATGAGTTCGGCAATGTCGGACATTTTAATTTCTTCTTCAACGCCCCGACCGAGTATCCGAACGTACTGGTCGAAGGTCCGTTTCTGAGCAATACGGCCGATGAGAATCTGATTCTGGACGAGCGGTTCCGGCACAACATGGCCAAAGCGATCCGGAAGGGGCTGAAAAACTGGGTCAGAAAAAGTCAATAAAGTACCAGGCGGGAATCCGGATGGATTCCCGCCTGGTCAGTTACCAGTCAGTGTTGGTTACAGAATTTCGCCTTTGAGGTAAAGCTGTACCTGTCCGGCGATTTCGACACGCTCACCCGAGAGCTTACACATCAGCGAACCGCCACGGGCAGACAACTGCTGGGCGCTGAGCGACGTTTTACCCAGCTTTTCGGCCCAGTAAGGAATAAGGGTCGTATGGGCCGAACCCGTTACCGGATCCTCGTCGATACCGGATTGCGGGCCAAAAAAGCGGGATACGAAATCGACATCCTTACCCGGAGCCGTCACGATCACCCCGCGGGCCGGTACCGTTACCAGTTCGCGGAAGTCGGGCGCAAGCTGCTCAATCTGCTCCTGTGTCTCATACACCAGCATATAATCGGTTTTGCCCTTGAGAATCGCCACCGGTTTTTCGTCAAACGCCGTTAACAGGGCAGGCGGCAGCAAGGTAGCTTTCTGTACCGTATCAACGGGGAAGTCGAGTACCAGCCAGCCAGCCTCTTCGCGGCAGACGTTGAGCGGACCACTGCGCGAATCAAACGTAATCCGGTTGGCATCCGGTTGCTGTTCCAGAAAGAAAACGACATACGCCGCAGCCAGCGTGGCGTGACCGCATAGATCGACTTCGACAGTCGGCGTAAACCAGCGGATATGGTAATGACCGGTTTCGCCGGTTGCTACATAAAACGCGGTTTCGGCCAGGTTATTTTCGGCAGCAATCCGCTGCATTTGCGCATCAGGAAGCCATTCAGTTAAAGGAATAACCGCCGCCGGATTTCCGGCAAACAAGCGGTCAGTAAACGCATCAAGTTGATACAGGCGCATGAATCAGGCTTTTTAAGGTTTATGGTTTCGGAACACTGGCTTCTAATTCGTGAAAAAGGCTTTCTGTAAAATGATGCAGCGATGGTATTTTTACTGTGGCAATCTCAAATTTCGCATCATCATATTCAAATCCGGCCGGAACGGATACAGCGATCATTCCGGCAGCGACCGCCGATTTCAGGCCATTGCCCGAATCCTCAAAGGCAATACATTCACGGGGAACTACCCCGAGCTTTCGTGCCGTCCCCAGATAAACATCAGGGGCGGGCTTATTCCGCGCTTCCAGTGTGGCCGAGTGCCAGGTCGTAAAGTAATGCTGAATCCCTAACCGGCGGATTACCAGCTCAATCAGGTTCATCGGCGAGGCCGACGCAATAGCCAGCGGAATGTTCCGGCTGTGAAAAAACGTCAGCAGGTCAACCGCGCCCGGCATGGCTTCGGCCGCATTCGCAATCCGGTCATACACCTTGCTCAGCATTTCCTCTTCCAGTTCGGCAAGGGTCCGCCCCTGCCACGGATGGCGGTCATACCAGTATTGAATGACAACCCCAATGGGTAAACCCGTGGTTTTCAGACATTGCTCTTCCGTCAGTTCCAGGCCAACGGTTTTAAATACCTCTATTTCGACATGCCGCCAGTGGGGTTCTGAATCCACCAGCAGCCCGTCCATATCCAGAATAGCTGCTTTGATCATGGTTACTTAAACCGAACCGTCATGGTCTGAATGACCGGGTTCAGTTGTTGCATGTCAGGATTCGACGACACAAACTCACCGTCGCCCGACACTTTGTCTACTAGTTTTTCCTGTGCGGCAGAGAGTTCTCCATAGCCAAACACAATGCTTACATACGTTTTACCATCTTTACCTTCCAGCGTACCGCCTTCCCAGCTGCTGGCTGAGCCGCCGTAATCCCAGCCAAATCCGTAGAGCTTAAACGGCTTTCCGTTCAGCTTTTCGACGTCTTTCAGGGTAGACCCGATTTTCAGACCGCTATCGGTCATCCACTGCGCCTGATTACCGGCGGTTCCGGGTTTATCGGTGGCAGGGCGGAGTATCACCGCATCCGGTCTGGCTTTCTTTGTTTTATCGAGCCACAGAATCTGTGCCTCGTCGGGCGTACCCTTAAACAGGGTTGTACCTACCTCCGTAGCGCCTTCGGCAACGTAAATCGTATCGTTCGGGGTCACATTCTCACGGCCGAGCAGCTTAATCAGCTCCGCTTCAGATGATGTTGCCCGGATATTTCCGGCCTGTTCGCCCGGAATAATCACAAAATTATCAGGCGATGCCATCAGGTCCGACGCATGTTCCGGTACGTTATCAAAGGCGGTGACGGTTGAGTCAGCCGGTTGGCGATCCGTCTGCTCATCGGCTTTTTTCCGGCAGGCGGTCAGGCAAACACCGGCTACCAGAGCGGTTAAAAATAATTGTTTCATGAACACATTTCGGTTCAATGTCAATGGTTAGACAACGGCCTGACGAAAAGGCTTAACGTCGATTTTTTCCCAGACCTGCCCCGTCACGTAAGGATCATTCTGAAGCCACTGCTGCATGGCCTCCTCTGTGTCGAAATCGACCACCATCATGGAGCCGAACATCTGGCCATCAGGATTCAGCAAGGCACCGCCGATCACGTAATTATTTCCGGCTTTTAATTTTTTTACTCCTTCTAAATGATCTGGACGAGCCGCCCATGCGGCGGTTCAGGGCTTCGGCATCCGTAAAGTCGTATGCGTGAATGACGTACAACATAGTGGTTTTTGCGTGTTACGTTTTAGGTACAGAACTGTCCGGACAGTCCGGGGAACGATATTTTTACAGTCGGGCGAAGATACCTATTTTCCCAAAAGTGTACTGTATTCTATTGGGAATAGCATATTACCTTACGCTTTCTTTTTTAAAAGTCATTTTTTGCAGACACAGAATGACCGGACTGCGGTATAGCATATACTCTTTTCGTTAACTTCACGGTTTTGTTTTGAACCACTTCTCTATGAACAAAACCTTTACGTTTCTGCTTATTGCGGGTTTGAGTACGCTTAAAGGCGTCGCACAAACCAAACCGGCACTTACCGTCGACAAGATTATGCAGGACCCGAAAAGCTGGATCGGCACTTCCCCTTCCGGCGTTTTCTGGTCAGAGGATGCCAGAACCATCTACTTCAACTGGAACCCTGACAAAGCCAAAGCCGATTCGCTTTACAAAATTTCACTCACCGGAGACCGTAAACCGGTCAAGGTAACGCCGGCTGAACGACGGGCACTACCCGACAACGGCGGCGTCTACAACCGCGCGCATTCACTCAAACTATTTGAAAAAAACGGCGACCTGTTTTTACTCGATTGTAAAACATTTGCCGTCCGCCAGCTTACTAATACGGTAGACCGCGAAAGTAACCCGACGTTCAGCGGTGACGAACAACGGATTGTATTCGCCAGAAACAGTAATCTATATACTATGTCCCTTAATACGGGAGAATTGGCGCAGGTAACCCAATTTGATCCCGGAACTAAGCGTGCGGAACCAAAACCTAACGAACAGGAGGCCTGGCTGAAGAAAGATCAGCTGAGTCTGTTCGATATTCTGCGGGAACGCAAAGCGAAACGCGACGAAGGCGAAAAAATTACGAAAGCCGATCAGCCGAAACGCCCGAAACAGTTTTACACCGACGGACGGCAGGTGATGAGCCCGCGCCTTAGCCCGGATGGTCGCTTTGTCACGTTTACGCTCATGAAGCAGGCTGTGGGCGCCAAAACAGCCAATGTGCCGAACTACGTTACCGAATCCGGTTTTACCGAAGAGATTCCGGCCCGGACCAAGGTAGGTGCGCCAGGCTCTACATCGGAGTTTTTTGTGTATGATATTCAGCGCGACACGGTTCAGTCAGTCTCCATTAAGGATGTGCCGGGCATCAGCGATTTGCCGGATTTCAAAAAGGGAACCGCCGGTGCGAAAGCGGCAACCGATACCAGTAAGGCTGGCAAGAGTAAATCAAGCCCGCTGCGGGCGGTATCCTACGGCGCACCGGTCTGGTCGGAAGACGGTAAATATGCCGTCATCACGTTACGCGCCGCCGACAACAAAGACCGCTGGCTGATGTTGCTTGACCCCGCTACCCGTCAGCTCAAACTTCTTGACCGTCAGCGCGACGAGGCCTGGATTGCCGGACCGGGCATCGGCTCGGGTTTTGGCGGCGGTACACTTGGCTTCCTGGCCGACAATCAGACGCTGTATTATCAGTCGGAAGCCGACGGCTACTCGCATTTGTACACCATCAACGTGGCAACGGGTGTGAAAAAAGCAACTGACCAGCGGCAAGTTTGAGGTGCAGCAGGTGGCCTTGTCGAAAAACAAGCAGTATTTTTTCCTGACGACCAACGAAGTCCACCCCGGCGAGCAGCATTTTTACCGGATGCCGGTAGCCGGCGGCGAACGCCTGAAGCTAACAACCATGACGGGAGCGAATGACGTAACCCTGTCGCCCGACGAAACGAAACTGGCCATCCGATACTCCTACAGCAATCAGCCCTGGGAGCTGTTTCTGTCGGAACTGAAGACAGACAAAAAAGGTAGCTTACTGCTTGCGTCTGCGAAAGATGTACCGGCCGCTACAAAGCTGACCAGCTCCCTGACCGACGAATTTAAGGCGTATCCGTGGCGTGATCCGGCGGTGGTGACTATCCCGGCCCGCGACGGACAGACCATCTACGGTCGTTTGTATAAGCCCGAAAAACCATCCGGTAAAACGGTCGTGTTTGTACATGGGGCCGGTTATCTGCAAAATGCGCACAAGTGGTGGAGTCAGTATTTCCGTGAGTATATGTTCCATAACCTGCTGGCCGACAAGGGATATACTGTGCTTGACATCGACTATCGCGGAAGTGCCGGCTATGGCCGGGACTGGCGTACGGGCATTTACCGGCACATGGGCGGTAAAGACCTGACCGATCACGTGGATGCCGTCGAATGGCTGGTAAAAAACCACGGTGTTGATCCGAAGCGGGTTGGGTTATACGGCGGGTCATACGGTGGCTTTATCACGCTGATGGCTATGTTTACCACGCCGGATGCCTTTGCTGCCGGTGCCGCGCTGCGCCCTGTGACGGATTGGGCTGCCTATAACCACCCGTATACCAACAACATTCTGAACGAACCACAGGCCGATTCGGTGGCCTATAAACGGTCATCGCCGATTTATTTTGCCAACGGACTGAAGGGACACCTCCTGATCTGCCACGGCATGGTAGACGTAAACGTTCACTTCCAGGACGTTGTCCGGTTATCGCAGCGGCTGATTGAACTCAAAAAAGAAAACTGGGAACTGGCGGCCTATCCGATGGAAGATCACGGCTTTGTCGAGCCAACCAGCTGGATGGATGAGTACAAACGGATTCTGAAACTGTTTGACGAGCGGTTATAAACAAAAAGGGGCAGCTTTCGAAAGCTGCCCCTTTTTGTTGTAGCATAGTTACTCTTATTCCGTTTCGTCGGCAACGGTAGCTTCCGGCGCGTTTTTCTTTACGGATTCGATACCATTGTCACGGCTGGCTACCGTTTCGTACATTTCGCTGGAACCGATGATTTGCCCGTTACCGGCTTTCAGGTTGAAATAATACTTTCCGTTTGATGACTCTTTCCGGTCAAAACGCCCGTCATCCTGCGCATTTTTCTTTACCGACTCAATGCCGTTTTCGCAGGCAGCTTTTGTAGTATACCCTTCACTGGCCAGAATTACCTGACCGTTGGTGGCCTTCAGATTAAATTGATATTCCCCGTTTTTGCGGGTGGTAATCACAAATTTACCCATGTGTTCGTGGTGGTTTATTAGTTAGAAATACGAATGGCAATATAATAATCTCCTAATAATTCTTAATAATATTCTGAAGTTCTGGTAGTATTCGTTACGCAGTTGTAAATTGGGCAATTCCTTTTTTCTATACACCTATGCAATTCATCAAACATGCGCTCCTGGCCGGCACACTCGCGCTCGGAGCCCTTTCGGTTGTCAAAGCCCATATTCCGGGCAAGTACGTCGCCGAAGCACCCGACAAGTACGAATGGAAAACAGCATCATCCGGCGGATACACCTATCGGTATCTCACGAATGATCCCATGCAGGCCCGCTTCTACACCCTGAAAAACGGCCTGACGGTTATCCTGAGTGTCAACAAAAAAGAGCCGCGTATTTTTACGTTTATCCCGACCCGGGCGGGCTCAAACACGGATCCGCGCACGAACACCGGTCTGGCCCACTATCTGGAGCATATGCTCTTCAAAGGCACCGATAAGTACGGTTCGCTCAACTGGGCCAAAGAAAAGCCACTCCTCGATCAGATCGACGCGCTGTATGAAAAGTACAACAAAACGAAAGACGAGGCGCAGCGGAAAGCAATTTACAAGGAGATTGACCGTGTTTCGGGTGAGGCTGCTAAGTATGCCATTGCCAATGAATACGATAAGCTGATGGCCGGCATGGGCGCACAGGGTTCGAATGCCTTTACGTCCTACGAACAAACGGTTTACATGGAGGATATTCCGTCGAATGCGGTGGACCGTTTTCTGGCCGTACAGGCCGAGCGTTTCCGGAAGCCGGTACTGCGGATTTTCCACACTGAGCTGGAAGCTGTTTACGAAGAGAAAAACCGCTCGCTGGATAACGACGGCTGGAAAGTGCAGGAAACCTTACTGGCTGCGCTTTTCCCGACGCATAACTACGGGCAGCAAACGACCATCGGTACCGTTGAACACCTGAAAAACCCGTCGCTGATCGAAATCCGGAATTATTTCAACAAATATTACGTGCCAAATAATATGGCCGTAATCATGGCCGGTGATTTCAATCCGGATGAAGTCATTAAAAAGGTTGACCAGAAAATGGGGTACATGCAGGCCAAACCCGTGCAGCTGTACAACCCGGCCCCCGAAAAACCGCTGACGTCGGTAATCACGCGCGAAGTATTCGGACCAACACCCGAATCGGTGCGAATCGGCTACCGTTTCCCGAGTGCTGTTTCCAAAGAAAAACCGGTCGGTGTTATCGTGGATGAGCTGATGTCGAACTCCGCAGCCGGTCTGATTGACCTGAATCTGGTGAAAGCCCAGAAAGTGCTGGGCGGCGGCAGTTCGCCGGAATGGATGAAAGACTACGGAGTCTGGACCATGTTTGGCCGGCCAAAACAAGGCCAGAGCCTTGATGAGGTGAAGAACCTGCTGCTCGCCGAAGTCACCAAGCTGAAGAGCGGTAATTTCGATGATAAAGTCATTCAGTCGATTGTCAGCAACTACAAGAAGCGGCAGATTGAAGAATACGAAAACAACTACGGCCGCGCCGACAAGTTGCTGGAAGCTTTCGTTCTGGCGCGTGGCGACAACTACGCAGATCAGTCACGGCTGATTGATGACATGGCTAAGGTAACGAAACAGCAGGTTGTCGAATTTGCCAATAAATACCTGAAAGACAACTACGTGGTTGTCTACAAACGGAAAGGCGAAGACAAGAATATCAAGAAAGTTGACAAGCCGGCCATTACCCCGGTTGAAGTGAACCGCGAGGCGCAGTCGCCGTTCCTGCAACAGGTCAATAACATACCGATGACCGATGTGCAACCGGTATGGCTCGATTACCAGAAAGATATTCAGCGGGGTAAAGCCGGTGCGGCTGAGGTACTCTACGTACAGAATACCGACAATGACCTGTTCCGCCTCGGCTACCGGATTCCGATGGGTACCTACCACAGCAAGGTACTGCCGATTGCGACCCAATACCTGCAATTCCTGAGCACCGATAAGTATTCGGCGGAAGAAATCAGTAAGGCATTCTTCGATCTGGCCTGCGCCTATAACATCTATTCGTCAGGCGATTATACAACGGTCCGGTTGTCGGGTCTTCAGGAAAATTTCGACAAGAGCGTAAAACTCCTCGACCACCTGCTACGGAACTGTAAGCCGAACGAAGAAGCGCTGGAAGCCCTCAAAGGCCGTATCCTGAAATCACGTGCTGACAACAAGCTGAATAAAGGGACGATCATGCAGGGGCTGATCAACTATGCCCAGTATGGTCCGAAAAACCCGTTCAATAACCAGCTGACCAACGACGAACTGAAAGCACTGACATCCGCTCAGCTGCTTGATGTACTGCATACGCTGTTTGATTATCCGCAGCAGATCATTTACTACGGACCAAAATCAATCGGTGACTTCAGTCAGGAAATTGCCAGCCAGCACCAGATGCCGGCGCAGTTCCGGCCGGTAGCGAACCGTCAGGCATTTACACAAGTGGCACAGACTCAGAATCAGGTACTGTTTGCGGATTACGACATGGTGCAGTCGGAAATTTTCTGGGTACGCAACACCGGTGCGTTTGATCCGGCGGCGATGCCTACGATCAACCTGTTCAACAACTACTTCGGCGGCAACATGGCCTCGGTTGTATTCCAGACACTGCGCGAGTCGAAGGCGCTGGCGTATTCAACTTACGCGAACTATGACACGCCGGAACGCAAGGACGAGCAGTATTCAATCAGTGCGTACATCGGTAGCCAGGCCGATAAATTCCACGAAGCCGTTGCGGGTATGAATGAACTGCTGAATGTACTGCCGGAATCACCGAAACTACTTGAAACCGCTAAAACAAGCATGAAGAAAACCATGCAGACCGAGCGTATCCGGCAGGACGGCATTATTTACAGCTACCTCGATGCACAGGAAAAAGGGCTGGATTACGATGCCCGTCAGAAAACCTACGAAGCACTGGACAAGCTGTCGTATGGCGATCTGAAGAAGTTCACTGAACAAAATCTGGCGAATAAGCCTTACACGTATTGCGTGGTTGCGTCTGAAAAGCGGGTAACCCCGCAGGATCTCGCCAAGTACGGTACGGTGAAAAAACTGTCGCTGGAAGAGATTTTCGGCTATTAATTTAAACCACATAGCCACATAGAAAACAAAGAAAATGTAAAACTTTGTTTTCTATGTGGCTATGTGGTAATTGATTTTCAGCCGGTAAAACGGCTTTTTTTATGTTCCGCTTTAAACAATTTACCGTCAGGCAGGAAAAGGCTGCTATGAAGGTTTGCACGGATGCCTGCCTGCTGGGTGCCTATGCTGATGTGACAGGTTTTCACTTGCTCGACATCGGAACGGGCACCGGCTTGCTGGCACTGATGGCCGCCCAACGCAACACGAACGCCCGTATTGACGCGATCGAGATTGACGCCGACGCCGTGCAACAGGCGACCGAAAACGTTACCGCCAGCCCCTTTTCTGACCGGATTGCGATTCGGCACACCCCTGTACAGGAGTTTAACCCAGCGTTAACAGCCTATGACCGCATTCTGACCAACCCCCCTTTTTACACCAACCACCTGCGGTCGCCGGATGCTGCCGTTAACCGTGCACTCCATACCGGCGACCTGCCTTTCAGTGAGTTGCTGGCTGCAGTAGGCCGGCTGCTGGCACGAAACGGCCAATGGTGGGTGCTCCTGCCCCCTTACGAAATGGATCAGCTCACGCACCAGGCCACGTCCACCGGCCTCACGCCTTTTCAGCGGCTTCAGGTGCAGCACCATGCCAATAAGCCTTTTTTCCGGCACATTACCGGCTTTTCGTTTACCAGTCAGCCGATGGTTGATCAAACTCTCGCCATTTACGAAACCGACGGCCGGACCTACACCAACGCCTTCCGTAGCTTATTGCAAGACTTTTATCTGATATTTTAGCCAAGGTCGTACCTTTGTCGTGTCCGGAATTATTTCGGGAGTGGCCACTGTTTCAGTAACAGGGGATACGACTGGCCCAATAGGGCATCGGCACCCACGTAGCAATAGCGGATTATCAACTGAATGACACATATTCCATTGCAGCTTTCTGTCCTGATTCCTCTTTTTAACGAGGACGAATCACTACCTGAACTTCATGACTGGATTGTCCGGGTAGCCACAGAGCATCAGTTTACCTACGAAATACTTTTTGTCGATGACGGCAGCTCCGACAACTCCTGGGAGGTGATCGAGACTTTATCGGCCCGTAATCCGCACGTGCGGGGCATCCGGTTTGGCCGGAATTACGGCAAAACCGCCGCTTTACAGGTTGGTTTTCAGGCCTGCCCGGGGACAGGTGGTAATCACGATGGACGCCGATTTACAGGACAGCCCCGACGAAATTCCGGAGCTGTACCGGATGATTACCGAAGACGGATACGATCTGGTCTCGGGCTGGAAAAAGAAACGCTATGACCCTATCAGCAAAACCCTGCCGACGAAGCTCTTCAACGGTGTTTCGCGGATGGTTTCCGGGGTGAAGCTCCATGACTTTAACTGTGGTCTAAAGGCGTATCGGGGCAAAGTGGTTAAGACCTTTAACCTCTACGGCGAAATGCACCGCAACCTGCCGATTGTGGCCAAGTGGAACGGATTTTCGAAAATCGGGGAGAAAGTGGTGCAGCACCGTGCCCGTAAATACGGCTCTACCAAGTTCGGCCTCGACCGGTTTATCAACGGGTTTCTGGATTTGCTGGTCATTGCCTTCATGCAGAAATTCGGCAAGCGGCCGATGCACTTTTTCGGCGGGTTCGGAACACTTTCCTTTTTTGTCGGTACGCTGATTGCCCTTTACCTGATCGGCGAAAAACTATACCGGATTTCGCAGGGCGTCCGCTACCGGAACGTGACGGATAACCCGATGTTTTTCTTTGGCTTAGTTGCCATCATACTGGGTGTTCAGCTTTTTCTGGCCGGCTTTATCGGGGAATTGCTCATCCGGCAATTCGCCCCCAAAACCACTGATTTCCAGATCGCTGAGCGCGTCGGGGAGTAAACTACTAAAAACCGAAGGACCTGAGAAGTACAAAGTAATTTGTATTTCTCAGGTCCTTTATATTTCTGTGACGAACAACCTTCTTGCTCCTCAGGTACTTCCCGTCTTTATGGTTACCTTACAACAGCCAGCTTACCGGCCACACCCGCTTCTCCGTTTGCCTGGATGACAACAATCAGATAAATACCCGTTCGCGCCGGCCTTCCCCGATAGTCGAGCAGGTTCCAGGTGGCGGTACCGCCCTGCGCCCGCGTTTCATATACCAGCTGACCGGCGGCATCCAGCACTTTTACCACGGCCTGGTCAACGAGCCCGTTCATCGCCACTACCCCGCTGAAATCAGGGCGAACCGGATTCGGGAAAACGGTCACTTTACTCAGCGCCTCTGCCGGCTCCGTAGCCGTTCCACGATATGACACCAGACCCGCCGTCGTCGCCACAAAAACCGACCCGCTGACGGGTTCAACCGCCACATCCAGAATCTGGTCTGACGGCAAGGGACTATTCGCCGTCGTGAAAGTTTCAAATAATTCCGTTCCGTCGGCCGCCACGCGGTACAATCCACTTTTTGTCGCAATCCATTTCCGGTTTCCGCCGTCAACGGCCATAGCCGTGACAGACTCATTTGCCAGGAGTCTCCGGCGGTTCAGAATCGGCACAGTTGCATTAACTGATCCGGTAAAGACATTGTACGGGTCATCAAAAACAGCAACGCCAAGGTCAGTCCCAACCCAGATCAGCCCGTTTCTGTCCTTGGCCAGCGTTCGTACGACATTATTCGGCAGCCCCCCTTCATTAGCAGTTGCGTATAAATACCGTGTCTGAGCGGTTTGTGGGTTAAACACCAGAATGCTGCTGTAACTCAGCCGAAGCCATAGATTGCCGGCATCATCAGGTACGATCTGCGCCACGTTTTGCTGCGACACAGTCCGGAACGATTCAAATTGTCCGTTTGACCGGCGCACGTGTAAAGTCGTTGGCTGCGTTCCGGTCGGTGCCGTTGCCATCCAGAGATTACCGTCATAGTCCGTTGCCAGTGCCGTAATGTAGGGACTGATGGTTGACGGCAGCGGCACCGCCACCGGATTCTGCCCCTCTGCCTGCGTCCACAATCCGCCGCCATAGCTGCCCAGAAACAATTGCTGCCCTGCCGCGATATAGGCCGCCGAGTTAAACGGCATGGTCGTGTTGGGGTAGGCCTGCCAGCGCCCTTCACTCACCGAAAGTTTACCCGATTGCCGGTCATTATCCAGTGAGAGCGGCGTGTCCAGGTTATTGCCCCCCAATGCCACAAGCTGCCCGCTATAGGCGAATAAACGCGGGAACTGATCAGACGGTGGTCCGTCCGGAATAATTGCCTGAAAAGCCCCGTTCTGCCCCTGTAACAGCCCGTTCTGCGCATCCGCTACCCAGACACCGGTACCATCGGCAACCGCATCCTGCGGCAGAGCCAGCAAAGGCCCCTGAAACACAGCGCCGGCAGGGGCAGTCAGGCGGTTACCAACGCTGACCAGCTGATTGACATCGGCAGGTGTTGCAGCGGCTCTGGGTGCCGGAAAAAGCCGGACCGGTGTCGTGGTTGTTGCCTGAACAAGTACCCACTTCCCGCTCTGGCGTTCATACAAGCCAACGCCGTCAATCGCGGCCCGAAGCCGGCCACCGGTACTGCCAAGCGCCGAAACAGCCTGTCCTTCCGGTGCAGGAATCGTCCGCCAGTTTCCAAAATACGCCAGATTGATTTTCTCTGAAAAGGGGGCCGCCAGCAGACCGCGGTTCGTCAGCGCATACAACGTATCCTGGCTGAGCGCGGTGGCCTGTACAGCCACCTCACTGCCACCGGCACCGATATTCCGGTAGGTATCCCGGATACCGGCCTGTACCGGATCAAACACCACAATGCCGAAGTTGGTACTGACATACACATTCCGGCCCGTACCCAACGTATAAGCCTGATTTGCCTGCCGGTTGGCGGGCAACTGCGAGGCATTTCTGATCGCATCGACAGCTTGTATATCACCCGCCGGATTACCCTGATCATCAACAGTGAGCAGGTCAATCATACCACTCCGGTAATACACCAGCAGTTTTTTGGAAAGAGCATCGTAATACAACCGGTTCACCCCCACATCGCTCAGGCCATTGACTTTTGACAGTGGCGCGGTTTCGCCGGTAGCCTTGTCGTAGTAAAACAGGCCATAACGCGTGGCGGCATATACCTGTCCGCCGGCCACCTCGACTGCCTGCGCCGACCGGTAGGCGGCATGCGACTGCCACGTCCCGACGGGCTGGCTATAAGCAGAAAACAGCGGGCAAAGGGCAAAGAGCAGCATAATGCCCCGCCATCCGGCAACCGGTATTCGTTTATTTATCATCCACATAGACCCATTCCTTTGCACCGGCTTCGTTGCCTAACACAAAGCAGCGGCGGCACCGGGCTTCATAACTATCGGTTTCACCCAGTAAAACCCGTTCCTGAGAAGGGAGTAACCGAAAAGAATGATGGGCCATATCGCCGCAGACCACACAAATGGCATGAACTTTGGTGACATACTCGGCAATCGCCATAAGCTGCGGCATACAGCCAAACGGCTTACCGGCAAAATCCATATCCAGTCCCGCAACAATGACGCGCTGCCCCTGATTTGCCAGTTGTGTGCATATTTCGACCACTTCTGCATCAAAAAACTGGGCTTCGTCGATCCCTACCACATCGAACCCTTCAGCCAACGCCGGAATCTGGCCGGCTTTTTGCACTGGAGTTGAGGTAATTGCCAACGAATTATGAGAGACAATATTCTGGTCGTGATACCGCGTATCAATCGCCGGTTTGAAGATGGCGACTTTTAAACGGGCAATACGGGCCCGGTTTAGCCGGCGTATCAGTTCTTCGGTTTTTCCGGAAAACATGGACCCGCTGATCACTTCAATCCAGCCCGTTCGTAAATGAGGAGATTCACGCCTTTGTGTTGGCTCAATAAACATTGGTTTGTAACGTTGTTTTGGCAGTTGTCGATACAAAACACTGCCTGTTTAAAATTGATGTCAACAAAATGTGGCTAATTGACAAAAAATAAGTACTCTACTATCTTGAAAGATTTTAGTATTTTTCTTATTTTTTTGTTTTCAATTAAACGTCCACCAAACAAAGGTAGCTGATATGCCGAACATGTACTTCCAGGATGGCTTATCGACTAAGCAATTTAAAGTAGCAGACGTAGGAGAAACGGCCGAATCTGTTCGCATTGCATCAATTTTATCGCTTTTTTTTCCGGGAAAAAAACAGCTTTATTTTGAAAGCAATATATTTACCAAGCAAAGACTTTTACCAATGTCGAACAAGTTCCACCAAAATGCCCTGACTGAATACAGCCGTTCGTATGCGCGGCGTGTTTCGGCTGATTTTTATAGCACGCACAACGTTATTAATGGAAAGCAGATTCTTAATCTGACCCCGATTAGTCAAATAAACTTATTGGTTGTAAGTAGTTTGTTCGATAAATGGAAAGCAGATGCCGAAAAATTCCGTAGCCCTTATTTCGATTTCAGCCATCCTGAAGTAGAAGAAGCGCTCCGGCTCTTCATGAACGTTGTTTCGCAGCATATTGCCGTCCGCCGCGAAAACCTGGAGCCAATGCTGGCTGATGCGGTCAAAAAAACGCTGATTCTGATTTTTGATCCGCGTAATTATTTTGACGATCAGCTCCGCAGCCAGCCCGACTTCCGGCTTTCACTCGACGCTGCCCGGCAGCTGACCCGCTATACGCAGATCAATAAGTTTGTACCGGCTACCATTGAACAGCGCATGAACGGCAAAGACTTCGTATACGTCAATCAGGCGCTGATGCATCTCGATGAAGTACTGGCCCAGCGCGGACATGAACTCGAAAAACCGGAGAAATACATCGCCGCCCTGTCGGAAAAAGTACCGGTTGACCTCTCAACGCTGATCCGCAGCTATGACCCGGACAGCCCGTTGCTCGGTCAGCCGACACGGTCATTTTTCGAAGCCGCCGAAGAAACGCACATACCGCCATCGTCGTCCTACGAAGCACCGGAGAGAGACCAGCCGATTCCCTATACCAACGGCATACCGCTGGGCTCATCACCCCTACAGCCCTCGTATGATCGTGAACCGCTCCTGAACGGTGACAGCGATTTGTCTTTCCGACCCGCAGAACCACCGTCGCCCGTCATGCAGCCATCGCCGTTATCGGATTCGTCGTATGGTTCTGACGTACCGGCCATTCTGAAGACTGAAGCCGCCGAACCGACTTCGGTCGCCGAGGCCTTTCACCGGTCACCAATCGAAAGCATTGCCAAAAGCATTTCATTGAACCAGAAATTCCGGTTTATTAATCAGTTGTTCAACGGACAGACCAGCGCCTACGAACAAGCCATTAATGAGCTGGATAAGGTCGGTAACTACGGGCAGGCCCTTGACCTGATTTCATACCGGTATGCCTCTCAGTTTATGTGGGATATGAGCAGCGACGAAGTCGGTGAACTGGTTGAAATTCTAAAGCGCCGGTTTGCATAAACCCCGTCTATAGTCATTCCATACAGGCAGTACACGTATGTGTACTGCCTTTTTTATTACCGGCCATGGAGTGACACCGGCCATTTATATTCCGTCATAAACCGGCTATGAGACACCGGTTTATATACACAATGGTCTTTCTGCTCTGGCAGACAACATACCGGAGTATGGCCCAGACGGCTTTACAACCACAACGACCCGCTATCAACCTTAATGACGTTCTGAAAGATCTGTTCCCGATCCAGCCGGACGGCGTAGATTTTCAGCAGATAGCGGATAATCTGGCGCAGATACAGCAAAATCCGCTAAACCTCAATACTGCCACCCGCGATGAACTGGCCAGTCTGTTTCTACTCAAGGAAAGTCAGCTGGAAGGGCTGCTGCGTTACAGGGCCCAATACGGTTCTTTGATCTCCCTTTATGAATTACAGGCCGTTCCCGAATTTGATACCGTTACGATCCGGCGGTTGCTGCCGTTCGTGGTCGTTGCTGATCCGCTGAGCAAGCTGCCGACCCCCACCGATCATTATTTCATCCTCCGCTTTGAGCGGGTTTTAGAGCGGCAAAAGGGCTTTTCGGAAGCGATTCCGGATAAAAACGGTAAGCTCCCGAACCGCTACACCGGCAATGCCCAGCAATGGTTTGCCCGTTACCGATACACGCGGCCGAATGCGTTCAGCTTCGGCTTTACCCTTGAAAAAGATCCCGGCGAACGTATCACCTGGTCGCCTGCCACACGCCAATACGGGCCTGATTATGTATCGTTCCATGCACAGGTCCGCAACCAGGGCAACCTGAAAAACCTGATAGCGGGCGATTATCAGCTCCAGTTCGGTCAAAGCCTGATTTGTTCGGCTGGTTTTGTGATGGGTAAAAATTCGGAGACGATCTTAACCATCCGCCGCCCGACGCTCGGAGCCAGGGCTTACACATCACTCACCGAATCCGGTTTTTTCCGGGGCATGGCAGCTACCTATGCCCTGCATCCTTCTATTGACCTGACGGTGTTCGCAGCGCGGAACCGACGGTCAGCTAATCTGGCAGCCACTGCCGGCACCGGACCGGTCATCACCTCGTTTATCACTTCCGGACTGAACCGGACCGGCTCTGAACTGGCAGACCGCTACAGTGTCATGGAGACTAATCTGGGTGCTCATCTGCTACTCCACCTGAAAGACCGTCTCCAGCTGGGAATTACAGGGTTGAATACGACATTTGACCATCCGGTACAGAAACGGTCGCTGACGTATAATCAATTTGAGTTTACCGGTACCCGGAATCTTGTGCTGGGTATACATGGAACGTACAGCCGGCAAAACTGGAATGCATTCGGAGAGTTTGCCCGCAGCAGCGGATCGGCTGCTTACAGCGGCGGGTCCGGTATGGTGGGTGGCCTGATGGCCAGTCTCGGCCGCAAAACTGACCTTGGCATTGTCTTCCGGCACTATGACCGCAACTTCCATAGTTTCTACGCCAATGGCTTCAGCGAGAATTCACGAACCATTAACGAGACAGGTGCCTATATCGGCGCCAAATACAGCCTGTACCGACGGCTGAAACTAGGTGGCTATCTGGACGTTTTCCGTTTCCCGTGGTGGCGCTATCTGGTGGATGGCCCCTCAAAAGGAATCGATTTTCTGACCCAGGCAACGTACACCCCGGACCGGAAAACTACGTTTTCCATGATTTTTCACCGGGAACATAAACAGAAAAATGTACCGGGCAGCAAAACTACGCCGAAAGAGCTGGCCGGGACGCGGCTGAGTCAGCTGGTCATGCAGGCAGAGTATACCCTGAACCGGTTTTCGTTCCGGTCAAGGGTGCAGGGAAGCCGGTTCCGGTATGTTGGTTTGCCACCATCGCAAGGGATATCGTTTGCTCAGGATGCATCCTGGCAACACAAACGGTGGCAGCTCAGCGGACGATTAGCATTCTTCAATACTGACGATTATGACAGCCGGTTGTACACCTATGAGCAGGACGTACTGACGGCCTTTTCCTTTCCGGCTTACTTTTACAACGGGGTCCGGCATTATGTACTGGCCCAATATAGCCTTAACCGGCACATGGATTTTTGGTTGCGATGGGCCCGGACTGATCTCACTAACCAGCCAACCGTTGGCTCTGATCTTGATCAGATTGCCCGTCCGCATAAGTCCGAAATAAAAGTGCAGATGCGCTGGCGATTCTGAGACACAAAAAAACGGGGATGCCAGGCTGAACCGGCATCCCCGCCATTATTGACTTACGTCCGTTTACCGGATCCGTTCCGCATCAAGCGGGATACAGTTCCCGCACCCCAACTGATTAGACGGAATCACAAATGTCGGGATATAAAATTGGCGCTGAATAGTTTCACTGTCAATTGAATTGGATTTGGCAACGGTCGGTACGGGGTAAATTCCGAATACCCCCCACTGCAGCACCACTTCAACAGATACTTCGGTTGAGGCATTATCAGCCTGTCGGGCACTTAAGCGATAACGCCCTGCCACAGCCCCGCCAACACCGGGCGCAACCGGCGGATAAAACCGCTGCAGGTTGTAGGCCCGTTTCGTTGTTATAGCTCTGGGCTGAGCCCCAGTCAGACGGCGTGAATGTACCGTCCAGCCGTTCAATTTTGATCTGCACCGCCCCATCTGCATCTACCAGTACCTGCAGGCCGTTTGTCGGGGCATCATACTTATAGCCAAGTTTCCGGATACCGGCCACCGTTGTCGGCGGGCGTAGTGGTTGTGGTCGACGGCGGGGGTGTCGTTGTTCCGCCCGCCACCCGATGAACCTGTCGAAGTATAGACCGGGAAAATACCGTACTGCAGCACAACTTCAACACCAACAGCAGTTGATGGCTGACCGGCAATCCGTGCACTTGAGCCGGTAGTAGCGTCCCGCCTCCAACACCGCCCACACCTGGTGCAACCGGCGGATACAAAAAACGCTGGTACGAATAACCGCTTTCTCCGGTAAATGAAGCCGCAGTCCCCCAGTCGCTGGCGGTAAAAGTCCCGTCCAGACGCTCCAGACGTACCTCAACAGCAGACGGAAGCCGTCTATCAGAAGTTGAAATCCGTGGGTAGGAACATCGTATTTATAACCGATTTTCCGGATGGCAGATGCCTGTACGTTGTCCGGAACGGTGTGTGGTAGTCGTCGTTGAAGAAGGTGGCGTCGTTGTCGTTCCGCCGTTTGAACCGGTATCGGCTGTCGGGAATAGTTTCCAGCTACCGTTGGCCGGCGAAAAATACAAATGTCTGAGCCGTTGATGTCTGACCGGTCCGCTGCACCGTCAACCGGTACTGCCCCGCCTCAACACCACCGACGCCGATAGAGGCAGGGGCATAAAAACGGGTGTAATTAAAGCCATTGCCGTAGCCACCGCCAGTCATCTGAAACCAGCCGGACGCGCTGAATGCGCCGTCAAGGCGTTCGAGCCGGACTTCCGTCGGTCCGTCAGCCTGAACATAAACATCGAACCCGTGGGTCGGTGCATCGTATTTATAGCTTACCTGCTGAATCTGACCCGTAACGGTACCACCTCCGCCACCGCCCGTACTTGGTGCCACTCCGTTAGCCGAAAAGGCCGGACTGACCGAACCCGTATAAGCCGGATTCGTTGACAATACCCGTACCTGATATTGACCGGTCTGCAAACTTGACGGCAGTGTTACCTTGAAGCGGGTTTGAATTACCCGTACCAAGCTCCTGCACCAAACCGCCATCTTTCAGGAGTTGCACCTTAAACTGGTTGCCATCTCTGAACCCGATGCTGCTCCGGAGGTAAGGTACTGAAATCGGTTGTCCTGCCTGCTGTTGATTCAGCGGCAGAATATAACCGGTTGTAATTACGGAAGGCATACCACTCAGCGTTCCCGGCGCCGACTGGGCAAAAAAGTTTTCAGTCAGGCATTTTTCCCAAAGGTCGGTCAGGCCGGATCAGACCCTGCCCCGCCGAAATGCAGCCCGTCGAAGCGGTTATCCGGACCAATCAGGGCGTCGGTTTCGGGGCCGGGCCACACCTGATCAACTTCCCGTATTAACTTGTTCTGCCCGTTAATAATATTCTGATCGGTTGTTCCGCCGATGTAGGATACGCGGGAAACCACCCACGGTAACCGGCTGAACCCGCTTTCCTGGCGACTCTTGTCAATAACCGTTTTTACGTTATCAAAGTAGGCCTGTTCGCCGCGATAGCTGTTATCCGACTCCCCCTGGTGCCAGAGTACGGCCCGCACACCCGTCCGGCCGGGTATAATGCTCCAGTACGGCTCCGATACAGCGAATAGGGCATCAGCAGTTCGCCCGGCTGCCCCCCCGGATTCTGACCGTTTGCCGAAATTTTCCAGACCTCGCTATTGGTTCCGCCGTAAGCAGCCCCGTAGAAAAGAACCGGTACATTCAGGCGTTTCACCAGCCTGTCGCCCAGCATACCCCAGATATACAACGGGTTAAAGGGCCCCACAGAGCGTCCGGCATCGGCCTTTGCTGTAAACAAACGGGAACCGGGATTCGGTCAGGTCACCATCGGCATAATCAACGACAGATACACGGTCGTCGGAAGCACCGGGGGTGGGCTGCAGCCCGCCGGAAGCATTTGACTGACCGGCAATGATAAACACCTCACCAACGCCCGACGCGGTCCAGTACGGCTTCGCCAATCACACTGCTGCCGGCAAACACACGGACAAACAGGCGGTACCAGCCGCCCCCTTGCCGTTAAGTTTCCCTGATAAGTGCCGTTTTGCGGGCTCCCGTCAATCTGAAACCAGTTTGTCGATACGCCCCCGCCCCCCGGAATGATTTCAAAACCGCGCCTCTACGCGTGTGGCATTGGCGGGGCAAAGTCCGGAAATCGGGACACTAGCTTCATTCTGGAGGTTACGCTGAAACACCATCCGCGCCTGAGGAGACATAATGCTTACTTGTGCCCAAAGCGATGATACGGTACCAACCAGTAAACTAACGACGAGTAAAAAACCTTATTCATAAAACAACCGTTATGGAAAGGGATAGGTAATCTCCCCGCTTCACCCGCCACACTGTCTACCTATAACCCGATTAAAAAATGGTAACGTGTAAACCGGTTCGCATAATCCGGTTTCATTCGGTAGATATAATCAAAAAGTATGCCTAATTTGTTACTACTTGCAGCTTAATGCCAAATAAAACGGATCGTCCGGGGGCAACATTATAATACCGGCCACCAAACGCATTTAAATCATACCCAAGGCTATAGGTTTGGTTGAGGAGGTTATCTCCGCTGAAGTAAGCATCGACCAGAAGCCGGGTCTTCGCAATTTCCTTGCCAAGCGTTTTGCGGTAGCCCAGGGTTCCGGCCCAGAATACGGGTAGGCATTGCTTTAACGGTATTGGCGTCATCCAGTGCAAACGGGGTCAGGAACTGGAAATTAGCGTTCAGATAGAGACCGGACTTTGTCTGAAAATCAACGCCGCTGACATTCGTGACGGGTGCCACGCCCGGCACTTTCCGGCCCGACACATCAACGGCACCCTGTTTGTAATCACGATAGCGGTAGTTTGTCATTGTCAGACTATTATACAGCCTGATGTTCTGCCATCTGAAGCGGTACATCATAGGCAAGATACGTCTCAAGCCCTTGTTGGTTTGTCCGGCCGGCATTCACGAAATATTCCGCACCGTTCGCCGCCGAGCGCCCCCGCACAATCGTTTCCCGCAGCTGAAACTGATACGCCGACACATCGGCCTGAAGGCGGTTTTGCAGGAATTTTCCTTTCAGACCGATTTCATAACTGATTCCCCGTTCAGGATTTAAGGTGTCCGTGTTAAACGTGGCTTCTGACGGCCGTACTTCCTGCGTTGTAGGAGCCTGAGTCACCCGGTGCTGATGCTGCCGAACGCCGAGAACTGATCGTTCAGCTTTTGCAGTACCGCAATCCGTGGCAGCCACACGGGCGTAAAGTTCCGTTTCTGGTTTATAACCGGCCGGCCTCGAAAAACGGGTGAACCCGTAGCGCATGTCATTCCCGGCTGACACCCAGCGGTAAATAATCAGTCCGGAAGGTAAGGCGATTTCCTCCTGCACAAACAGAACCGATTGCCGGGCCCCGTTAGTTCGTCGTCGGTCTGTAAGGTATCCGGCACACCCCGTTTTATTACCCCAATTCCGGGTCGACGGTGAAATTCTGCTGGTATTCGCCGCCAAACGTCAGATTCATAGCTACCCGATCAGAGCCGTGCCGCCAGCGGGTAACGGTTCGCCCGCCAATACCCTGATCGGCCCGTTTTTCGTAGTTTGAGATAAAACGGGTTCGCAAAATCCGTGAGAGACCCATACACTACCGTCGTATTCTGCCAGCGTTCATTGAAGCGATATTGCTGTGACAGACCCAGAAAACCGGGTTTTCTGATAGATTGCTGCTTTTTGTTCAACACTGCCCGGCAAGGCAGGTGTAGCCGGACGTGCCTGCCGCGGATCGGCTTTGAACTGAGCCGCATTCAATCCGCCCCGGGGGTCTGATAATGCAGATCGGAATAAAAAACCCAGGACCGATACCGTACCGTTTCGGGGCTCACCCTGAACGTACTGGCCACACTCAGGTTATCGCGGCCCATGCGGCTGTTTACCCGGTAACCGTTGTTTTGCTGGTGATTAGAACCTGACCGACATTGACTGTATTGTCTTTACCGGTCTGCGCCGTCAGGGCATAGCCGAGCGCCCCGTAGCTGCCCGCAAAAGCCGACGCTTCGACGGCATTTTTTACCGGCCGGTACCGACAGTCCGCTGAACAGGACCGTGCCCCCCGGTATTGGCTCCGTACAGGCTCCCCGACGGGCCTTTCAGCACCTCAACGCGGCCCAGTGAGCGGACATCCAGCGCATTCAGCGGCGTAATGCCCCCCGCATCCGTCAGCGGAATTTCGTTCCAGTACGTTTTTACGTTCCGGACCCCGAACGGCGACCGGATCAAGCTCCCCCTTATTGACAGCCGGTAGCTGCCGGGCGACCGCTCATCCATCCGCACGCCCGGCAGCGTGTTCATAGCCGGTACCAACGTCGGCAGGTTAAACCGCTGATTCAGCTCGCGGCTGGTCAGCAGGCCGACCGAGGCCGCGGTCTCCATCACGGACCGGTTTGATTCATAACCCCGCACTGTCACCTCATTCAGCTGACGGGTTGAATCGAGGGTTGTTTGGGCATAAAGGGAAGAGGTAAGCAGGCAGGTAGCCAGTAACAGAATAGTCCGGAAGCAGGTAGAACGTACAGGGATCATGTGACAAAAATAGGCTCTGGCTATTATTTTACTTATAACTCCTGAAATTGTTATAAGGGTTGGGAAGCGGTTGAATTTATTTGTGCGCTGCGGTCTTAATAGCCTGCTCCTGCTTCACCCGCCTGTGCTTTTCACCGGCAACCCGCCGGAATGTCGTATCTTTGCGGCATGGTTACTGAACAACAAACAACTA
>CBDFHU010000045.1:0-16707 GCA_965247375.1 Arsenicibacter sp. | reverse complement strand
CCCACATCAACTGCACCACTTCACAGTCGTGAATAGCATTGTATAATTCTTCATCTGAAGCAAAACTTAACTGAGGGACCTGATACGCTTCAACATGCACCGTAACGGCTTCCTGTTCAAACGGCCACGGATCTATACTGAGCTGCCCCTGTGGCTGCTGATAAATAAAGTACGGTTTTCCATCCGGACCCTTGCTGATTTCAAGCCGGCGCCCATCCGGCGGTAACAGATCCTGACATAAAATCAGCGACAACGCATCACACCATTGCAGAAACGCATAGGCGTAATCCGCTTCATGCTGAGACGCCAGGCAAGCGTCACGCCACTGTTGTTGATTCTTGACCTGTTCATTCAAAAAAGCATCCAGCTCTTTATCCTGCCCTTTTTTAGCGGCGTACAGGAAGGTTGTATGCATCGACAGCATCAGCGCATTCCAGCGGCTTTTTTCAAGACCGATCCGGATCATATTCCGGCACTGCTCCACGGAATATTCCAGTATTTTGAAATCGAGCGGCGCACCGGCAGTGGTCAGGTGATTGCGTTTCTCCCACACATCCTGCCCGTCGTCGTGTTCGGTCAGTGCAATCAGCGTTTCCACCCAATGCGAGGGTCTGCGCCGCTTTTTCCAGCACAGAGCAAGCTGAAAGGCCAGCAACCCGTGTGCCTGCTGATGAATAATCTGCCAGCCAATATCTATCTGTTTAACAATCATGTCAGTCGTTGTTCCGCCGTAAAAAAAGCCACCCTTTACAGAGTGGCTTCGTTAAAAAGAGGAAGCTATGTGGTGAAACGCTCTGGTAAACATTCACCTGCGGAACCATAATTAATGTAATACTACTTTTTCGTTTTCTCCTTCCTTATAGGTATCGCCGGTCAGAATGGCACGGGCCATTTCAAACAAACGAACCATCCGGCTGGAAGTAGAGTCCCAATACTCTACCGTGTCCATTTCTACTTTCAGCAGGGTAAGCTCCGGATCTTCTTTTCCCTCCGGAAACCATGGTTTGGCCATCGGCGACCAGAGCTCATCTATTTTAGCCTGATCATCTACTTCTTCGGCATGGCCGGAAACCGAAACATACGACGCATCGCTGACATCAGCATAGCTGACGTTCACCAGCTGCTGATGATTGTCGATCTGTTCTGTTTTCGGAGAGTTTTTCTTTGTGAAGAACCACAGATACCCGTCCAGATCCACTTGCATGGTAGCCATCGGGCGGCTCAGTAGTTTGCCGTCACTGTCGACTGTCGTCATCATTCCGATTTTGATATCGTCGATCAGTTCACGGACTTTTTTAAGGTGTTCACTATTTTGTTGTTGCGTATTCATAACGTTGAGGGGTGTAAATCACGGACCCGAAGGCTGGTGGTTTACTGTTGAGTAATAAAGTCCGGAAGGGTTGGATCATAACAGGATTTTGTCCGCTATTGATTCTTACCTCTACAGCTTCAGCATTCAGGCAGCAACTACGATCTCACTCCACATCTGCTTACCTGCCATGATCCCTTGCTTCCGGATATTTTTATCGATGTCAGACATATCCGGTTAAACCGGACGGATCTGTTTACAGTCGATTAGTTATATAATGTTTCGCGGAGGTCAATTCCGTAAAACAATGAAGAAGGTGTTGTTGCCGGATTTGTGGTTTCAATGCTTTCCTGATGAGCCATTTCAAGAATAGAAACACAGCTCCGGATAGTTTGATGACACATGGCAAATACCTGTGCACTTTCTTCGGTTGAGAACTTAGCAGCCTCATCTGCACACTTTTCGCAGATTTCGATGCAGGTTTTGGCCAGTAACCGGGTATTTTCAGATCCCCGTACATATAACATAGCCACCTGACGGCAAACGTCTGCACAGTCGAGGTTCAGGAAGATGTAGCGGTACCAGTTTTCGATATCGGTTTTTCTCGAACAGGCCGTTGCTGATTCATCACACAGGGCGGCACAGCTTGTCAAGGTGTCGTAGATACTTTTCTTCCAGTTCATAAGTTAAGTTAATTTTCGATGTTGGTAACGGGTGAACGATAATGCAGGTACTGTCTGTCACAGTCTGTTATAACCGACGTGTATACGAGTAAGCAGGTGCGGGCTCATTAACAACCCGTGCCTGACGGGCCAGCCGGCGCGCCTCAGCAATGCTGATGGCAACGGCCTGCGCTTTATCGACTTCACTGTTTGTGAGCAGGAAGTTCGCTATCTCAATCGCTTTCTCACGTGTGCTTGGGTTTAGCGATCGCATGGCTGCCGGGAAATGAGTATTGCTCCACATAGCTTTCTCTGTATTGTTCTTTGATTAACTGTATAGCTTATTTAGTGCCATTGTAGACGGAGAGAACGCCCGGAAGTAACAAAAAAGCAATAAACCTCTGATTAAAAGGCATTTATTATTTTTTTTAGCCGTACCAGACCGTGTGGAATTGTTTTAATTATTTATTGTAGCTGTGGAATTCGCGGGGAGCGTTGGGGAGATAATTACACACTCTTTCTACGTTCAGTAAATAAACTCTATAGCGTCACTATATATTATTAACGGACACAATAAATCCGTACCTGAAAAAAAGGTCCGGCTGTCTGTGTTCAGACCAACCGGACCTTTTTTTCATTTCTATGAATTGTTTATTTCGGGAAGCATAATTTAAACGTTGTACCTTCACCAAGCCGGCTTTCAACCTCAATAGTACCCCGGTGGCTGTTTACGATGTTCTGCGTTGTGGTCAGCCCGAGGCCCATACCACTCGATTTACCGGTGAAGAACGGATCAAACAAACGCTTACGGTTTTCTTCGGTAATGCCGCTTCCGTTGTCTGATACCATCACACAAACCAGCTCATCGTCGTCACTGCAACGCGTCCGGATGGTCAGAACACCTTTATTCTGTTCCATGGCTTCCACAGCGTTTATAAATACGTTCAGTAAGGCTACTTTTACCTGTTCACGGTCTATCATTACGGTACAGTTTTCTTCGGTAAAGTCCGTAATTAACTGCATCGACTTCAGTTTCAGCCGGTCGGCTACCAGCTCAATTGTATCCCGCACGACATCGTTCAGACTCTGGGCTTTACGGTCCAGTTCGCGCGGTTTCGACGAATTGAGCATTTCCGTAATCAGCTGACCGATCCGGTTAACGTTCCGGTTGATGATGTCGGTATACATTGTCAGGTACTCATCATCCGAGGGCAGTTCTTCTTTCAGTTGTTCCAGCGCCAGACTGAGGTTTGTCAGCGGATTACGGACCTCGTGGGCAATACTGCGGGCAATTTTGCCCGTCATGCTCAGTTTTTCGGCAATAATCAGTTCCTGTTGCGCCCGTTTCTGTTCGGTAATGTCGCGGACAATACCCTGATACCAGTCCGTTTGCCCCATCACATCCTCCACTGACCATACTGAAATCAGACAAACACGCCGGCGGCCGTTTTTACTGATCAGTGTTGTTTCGAAATCCTTGATCTGCCCGAATTCCCGGACTGTTACCCGTAACTGCCGCAGAAAATCAAGACCGACAAACAGCCGTGCCGGATTCAGTTGCTGTAATTCCTCCCGGGAATACCCCAATAACTGCTCCACCGACGGGTTTGCATCACGGAACTGCATCTTATTATCCATCACAAAGATGGCATCCATCGACCGCTCGAACAGTGTCCGGTATTTATTTTCGTTTTTCGACAGCTCAGCCAGCGTTTCCGCCTGCTTCAGCGCGTAACGGATACTACGGCCAAGCACCTGCGCATCAATCCGTCCTTTCACCAGATAATCGGCAGCACCAAGCTCCAGGGCCGACTGATCGACACTGAAATCGTCCTGTCCTGTCAGCAGAATCATCGGCGCATGGCAACCGTGGCGGAATGCTTCCTGAATCAGGTCAATACCGGTATACTCGCCCAGCCGGTAATCGACAAGGTAAACGTCGTATTTGTTATTACAAACAGCTTTCAGTGCATCCGCATAGCTATCCACCCAGTCAAGGCGGATATTGGCATTTTCCCGCGACGAAACAAGTGTACGGGTCAAGACATAATCATCCTCATCATCTTCGACCAGCAAGACATTAATTTTGTCTTTTTTGGTCGTCATGTCCAGTGTTAACTCCAGTTGATTCATAGTATGTAAGCTATCTACCATATCACTTATGGACCGGTGGCCGGCGATACAGTAACGTTGAGTTCTTCAGATTGTAGGCGTCTATTTCGGCAGTTTTACGGTTTCGAGCCAGTAAACTTTCAGTGCGCTGATAATTTCGACGAGCCTGTTAAAATTAAACGGTTTGGTGATAAATGAATTTACGCCGAGATTATAGGTCTTAATCACATCCTCATCGGCGGCTGATGTTGTCATGACGACTACCGGTAAACGACGCAGCCGTTGATCATCCTTAATCTCGGAAAGGGCCTGAAATCCGTTTTTCCGGGGCATGTTCAGATCCAGAATCAGCAAGGTTGGCCAGGGCGTTTCCTGTCCCTGGTATTTTCCGTGCTGCCGGAGATACTCCAGCAAATCTTCGCCATCTTCGACTGTGCGAATGTCGTGTGTATAGCCACTCTGTCGGAGTGCCTGCTCCAGAAACATACGATCATCCGCATCGTCGTCAGCAATTAATATTAACATATTCTGATGGCGTTTTCTTTAAATAACTGTTGTAAAGCAAGTTAATCCGTTGTCATTCCTTATTTTCTGCTACCGGCATGGTAATAAAATGGTAAACGTAGCGCCTTCGCCCGGCACGGCCGTTGCCTGGATACTACCATGGTGGTTTTCGATTACTTTCTGAACAATCGCCAGCCCGATACCCGTTCCATTGTATTCGCTGCGGCCATGTAATCGTTGAAAAACATGAAAGATTCGTTCTGCCTGAGCCGGATCAAAGCCAATACCGTTATCTGAGACCATTATCACGGCATATTCATTTACTTTCTTATCAGAATCGGGTAGGGAAAAAAGCCCGGAACCACTCCGGATCTTGGTTTTGATCTCAATCACCGGCGGTACATTAGCTCTATTGAATTTCAAGGAATTTGATAGCAAGTTCTGAAACAATTGCCGTAACTGCAAGGCTGAACCCTGTATTATTGGCAAGGGGTCTGCCTTTATAACTGCTTTTTTGTCAGCAATGATTGTCTCGAGGTCATCTGTCACTTCAGTCAGCACCTGATTCAAATCAATTTGTCCGAACGCTTCCTTATACGAAGCAATCCGGGAATACATCAGCAGGTCGCGAATCAGCGCTGACATCCGGCCCGCCGCACTCTGCATCCGCCGGATCAGATCTGTTCCCTGATCGCCCAGCGCATCCTCGTACTGATCGCGCAACACGTCGCCAAATGACTGAATTTTTCGCAGCGGCTCCTGCAAATCATGTGAAGCCACATAGGCAAACTGCTCCAGATTCTGGTTTGACCGTTTCAGTTCATTTACCGATGCTTCCAGCTGCTGATGGGCCCGCTTCACGGCTGTAATATTCCGCAGGGTAGCCACCGCCATCACCGTCCGTTCTTCAGAATCGTTGACCGGCCCGACAAATACTTCGTAATACTGGTCCGCAATTTCTTCGTTCATGTAACGGCTGCGGCCCGCCAGGGCATCCGAAAAATTCCGGCGGATATATCCTGCCATCTCGGCTGGCAGGGTTTCTTCCAGCGTATGCCCGACCAGCTGCCCGATTTCCGGCAAAAAGATGGCCGGCAGTTCTCCGTTAGCAAACAGAATGCGGTACTCGCGGTCACAGACCAGCACCCCCAGATCAGGAACACTCTGCGACATGGTATGAAACAGATTTGCCTGGTTGTCAATCTGCTGCTGTGCTTCCCGGTTACCGGTTATATCAATAAACGTAACAACGATTCCGTCATCAAGCCGGTTTGCCGACAGATCAAGCCAGCGAATACCCTGAGGTTCGTCGTAGCGGGCCTGTGTCCGCCGTGGCTCACCGCTCTCCACAACCTGACAGTACCAGTCGAACAGCCCCATCTCAAACTCTTCGGGATATAATTCGCGCAGGCTTTTGCCGACAATCTGGCCGGCCTGCTGACTCAGCATATCTTCTGCCGCCTTATTGGCTGACCGGAGTTCAAAATCAACGATTTTACCCTCCCTGTCCCGTATACTGCGGTATGCCATGATGCCGTTAATTGAGCCGTTCAGCACATTCCGGAGCAGTGTAGCCTGCTGTTCAATCCGCAGGGAAGCCGTCTTGTCGATCAACCGGCTGCTTACCAGTACGCCGTCATTAAGCCTGTTGATCCGCAACGCAAAATAGCCCTGCAGATTAGGGTCGAAATATTCGTACTCCTGAAGTCTACCGTCGCTCATTACGGCTTTATATTGTTCAAAAAGCGGCCTTATCTCCTCTTCATATTTATTGTTATCGCCGAGCAGCAGAAGGCCTGACGATAGTTCGTAGCAGCCTTCTGCCATGGCAGCCAGCTGCTGATTGAAATAAACCAGCTGAAAATCAACAATTTCCTCTTCAGCAGTACGGACAGCCTGGTAATATACGACACTGTCCGGCAACAGATCCAGCATCTGTGCCAACGGGAGACCCTGTTGATCGGAAACCATTCTGGTACTCATACGCTAATGATAGTGTTCTTCCCCAAACTGTAGAACCTGCTCCTCGCCAAAGATGCTGTCTCAGTCGGGTCTGTTAAAAGATCAGTGGCACATCAAAACCAATAAAGTCCTGGCTATCAAACCTTCCGGTAAATCACCCGGCGTCTGCATGTGTTTCTGGCACGAATTTGCAACAGTGTAAGGTGACAGCGAATTAGTTCAAAACTATAAAACTTCTCACCAAAATGGCTACTAACTGGAGCAAAGCTTTATTAATGAGTGCCGTTGTTTTTGCCGGCACGCAGGTTGTTCAGGAAACGCAGGCACAATCAACAACTAAAGTCCGTGCAGGTATCAAAGGCGGTTTCAACGCGAGTACCCTGTACTACGATAATGCAAACGCAAATGACCGGAAAGAACGCTACGGCTTTCATGCCGGTGTATTTGCTCAGATTCCGGCCGGTGAATTTTTTGCTATTCAGCCGGAGCTCTTATATACAACAAAGGGAGCTTCAGCAAATTATAATGTTGTCGGTTTTACCGGTCGTAATACATTCCGCATGAACTATGCCGAATTACCGGTTCTGGCAACCTTTAAATTAGGCAATACGGTTGAATTACAGGCGGGTCCTTATGCTGCTTACCTGCTGAATTCTGATGTCAGCACCAATGGTGATTTAGGTAACGGAACAGCAACAATCAACCGCGACGCGTTTAATAAACTGGATTATGGAATTGCGGGTGGTCTGAATATCTACTTCGGCAAAGCCTTTCTGGGCGTACGATATGGCCAGGGGCTACAGAACATTGCAAATTCAACTGCCTCAAGGGCTGTACTGGGCAATGCTAAAAACGGCGTCGGTATGATCTCGCTGGGGGTGAGCCTGAATTAATGAGCAATGATATAATGAATAATGTATAATGAATGGTGGCTGCCTCTTGAAAAGCGACAATCATTATACATTATTCATTAACCCAACAATCATTTTAAAGATGTATATCGTATGCCTTCAACTTGTTATAGAGGGTCTTACGGTCAATATTCAGTACTTCAGCAGCCTTTGTTTTATTGTAGCCTGTTTTTTCAAGGACTTTCAGGATGGCAGCCCGTTCAGCATTTTCAGAAACAGATTTCAGATTGCTGGCTGGCTGGGTAATAACAGACGTACCCGGACGTAGTGTGTCAACCAGTTGCGGCATCTGCACAATAGGTTCCTCAGGCGCCAGGTAGGTCGGATGCACGATTTCATGCGGCAATGCTTCCACCAGTACGTAATCACCCTGGGTTAGTAATACTGCCCGTTTGATGACGTTCTGCAGCTCACGCAGATTACCATGCCAGTAGTAATCTTTCAGTTTTTCACGAGCTTCGTCTTCGAAGCCTTTGACATCTTTTTCCAGCTGATTGTTTGCCAGTTCAAGGAAGTGGTCGGCGAAAATCATGATGTCACTCCGGCGTTCGCGCAAAGGCGTCAGCTCAATACGGAATTCATCCAGCCGGTGAAAAATATCTTCCCTGAACCGGCCCTGACGAACAGCGTCGCGCAGGTCTTCATTAGTTGCGCAGATAATACGGACATCTACTGAAATATCCTGATTACTGCCGATCCGGCGTATTTTCCGTTCCTGAAGTACGCGCAGAAGCTTAATCTGGTTATCGTAGGACAGGTTACCGATCTCATCAAGGAAAAGCGTACCGCCGTTAGCAAACTCAAAGCTACCGGCTTTATCACTCAGAGCGCCGGTAAAGGCGCCTTTCGTATGACCAAATAATTCACTGCCTGCCAGCTCTTTAGATAAAGCGCCGCAGTCAATTGCCACAAACGGCTTATCGCCGCGCTTACTCCGGAGGTGGATGGCATTGGCAACAAACTCCTTACCCGTACCGGTTTCGCCGGTGATAATAACCGACATGTTCGTCGGTGCAATCAGCTCGATATGTTTCTGGAGTTGTTCAGCCGCCTTGCTTTTACCGAAAATAAAGCGTTTGCCGTTTGGAGCGAGCGAGGCTGTTTTTGCCGGTCTGCCAACTGATTTGCCGGCCGGAGCTGAAGACGCCGGTGCGGCTGCCGGTGCAGCAGGTTGTGCCATCATCTGGGCACGGCGCTCAAAAGCACCTTTTATTGTATACAGAATTTCGTCGGGGTACAGCGGTTTCGTAACATAATCGAAAGCGCCGTATTTTACAGCCTGTACCGCAATTCTGACATCAGAATAGCCAGTGATAATAATGACAGCGGTGGCCGGATTCAGGACCTTGATGCGCCGGAGCATTTCAAGGCCATCAATATCGGGTAGTTTAAAATCGCAGATAACGAGGCCGTAGGTGTCCTTCCGCAGTAAGGTGAGCCCGTCTTCGCCTTTAAGTGCTGAAGCCGTTTTATATCCCTGCTTGCTCAGAAACCGCTCAAGTAATAAGCAGATATCGCTATTATCGTCTATAATTAAAATACGCTCCATGTTATGGGTGATGATGGGTATGAAGTGGAAGACGTTTTACCTGAAAATCATTCGGCGATTACGCCCCCGATTCGTTCGCTTACCACGTTCAGTTGCCCGGCAGGACTTCAGATGAGGGGAAAGGTTACGTACCGTCGGATCCAGATAACGTTACCGGACCAATGATACCATTGATCAGCATTATTACGGGTTCGCCTGATTCTATTTTTCACGCTAAACATGCCAAACAAAAATACTCAAACCTGGAGGGATTGTAAAGCAGATTCCACAGTTTTACGTGTGAAAGGTTTACCGATAAAAAAGTCGGCTCCCTGCTCGGTAGCCCGCCTTCTTTCTGCAAGCCCGTCAAAAGCGCTGATCATAATGACTTTCGTTTCATTATGCGTTCCTTTTATATTCGGCAGCAGATCAAACCCAAGCCCGTCAGGCAGGTTAAGATCCAGAAACACAGCGTCAAAGTCCTGTGTCCGAAGGCAGCGACGGCCTTCCTCTAAAAAATGTGCACAAGTTGCCTGATACCCCATCCGACGGAGTAAGCCTGATAATAATAAACAAATATCAGCCTCATCATCGACGATCAGGACACGTTTTACGGTGTTCATATTACTTACAACGGCTGGTCTAAATTGCTGTCCCGCGCCTATTCCCATTGTCCTCTCCACAAGCCATATATTTTACGGTACTTCATTATAGTATTATTAAATAATGTGCCTAAATATGTAAGTACACCTAAAAAAAGCATCTGATCGCATCTAAATGCCAATATATTAGCCAGTTAGCCGTAATTTTATATTATTCACCTTTGTTCAACTTTCATTAAACAAACCACAACCGCGTCGATTCTCCACAC
Source organism: Arsenicibacter sp. (assembly GCA_965247375.1). Classification (GTDB taxonomy): domain Bacteria; phylum Bacteroidota; class Bacteroidia; order Cytophagales; family Spirosomataceae; genus Arsenicibacter. The sequence continues at coordinate 6,848 of CBDFHU010000045.1, read as the reverse complement.
TTTAGTTTCTACACATGTGGATTTTTTTCTACAATTGTACCGAGTAAACGCGCTACACAATTTGGTTACTATTTATTTTTTTCAGGCCTTTTTGTTTGATTTACAAGGAATTCAGGCCTCTATAGCCTATAATTCTTCTCTATTTACTAATGTTGGCATAACTTTTTCTACATGTGTCTTTGTAAGCGAGACAAAGTGGTAAGCCTTACCCCAAAACTGATTTACTCAACGTCGATCTGATTTACTCAACAACGTTAACGTTATGGGAAACCTCTTGTATACAATCGCCGTGATACTGATCATCATTTGGCTGCTAGGTTATTTTGGCTTTGGCGGGTTTGGATTAGGGAATCTAATACATGTGCTGTTGGTGATTGCGATTGTTGCGGTATTACTCCGGTTAATCCGCGGACGAGGGGTTTGAAGAAGAACTTAATGCTATAGATTGCCTTGGCAGTCAACAAAATAGCAGTACCTCTTTTAGTGGTACAAACAATTTTAGGTGGTTTCATTTTAGGTTAAGTACAAGTTACGGTGGGTACAAAATCCCCGGGCCATCATTGAGCCCGGGGATTTTTGTTTATAGCCGTCAGGTACTGGCTACATTACCTGACGCTATACGGCTAGTCTTCAGCTTCACGGGCTTTTTCAACCTTCTCCTGTGCTTCTTCAAGGTCATCTCCCTCCGGCTCAGGCCGGTCTGCGGCACGGGCCGGATCAGGTGCATACATAAACGTAGCCAGAATCGGGAAGTGGTCTGACCCACAGTTGGGCAGTTTTTTCAGGGATAAAAGCTGGAAGTGATGCGACACAAAAATATGGTCGAGCGGCCACCGGATGAAAAAATAACGGGCGTGAAACGTACTGTAAAGGCCTCGGCCGATACGCGGATCGAATAAGCCGCTGAGCCGCTGAAACAAGCGGGTAGTATGCGACCAGGCCACATCATTCAGATCACCGGCCACAATAACGGGACCTGTTTTCCTGCGGGCCTCCCGCCCTACCAGCACCAGCTCGGCATCCCGTTCCGTCGACCGGTAGTGTTCGGTGGGACTAGGCGGCATCGGGTGTACTCCATAAAAATTCACCCACACGCCCGACGGCAACTGCACCTGCGTATAAATTGACGGAATATCTTCCTGAATCAGAAAACGAAGTTCATCGTTACGGATGGGCAGCTTTGAATAGAACAGCATGCCATAGGTATTTTCCAGCGGCATCAGGATGCGGTATGGATACTGCTCCTCAATAGCGTCCAGAGCCTGCTTCCAGGCGTTATTGGCCTCCAGTACCATTAGAATATCCGGTTCGTAGCGCTTCACCAGCGATTTGACTTCCGGCATATGCGTGTTATACATGTATACATTGGCCGTCAGAATCCGGATACTGTTGGCTTCTACACGCTCTTTTTCCTGCTTTACACGCCTGAAACGCGGTACTTGTACCGGTTTCAGCGGTGTGTACGGATAAATCAGCCAGCTTTGGTAGACCAGGCCGGCAACTAGCCCGACCGGCATCCAGAGTCCGCCCCAATGTCCGGCATACCCCTCTAAAAGATAGGCAGTAAGCCCAATAAGTCCCATAATGGCCAGCTGCAGATGCGGAAAGTCCCAGATCCGGATCCACCAGTAATCAAGCCGGATCAGATGGGCAAACGAACCAAAGATGACAAAACCGGTGTATACGGCCAGTACTACGTCCATGTAGGGCATAATCGTGTTGTTCAGGAATGATGGTAAACTTCATTGACCGTAACTAATAAACGGGCCTTTCGGCTTAAAAAGTTAGCACATTCCTTCCAGACACAAAAGCCGCACCCGGTCGGGTACGGCCTGATAAAGCCACTCAGCATACTAAATGAATTATGCAGTGCAGGGACACATCCGGACTTCAGTCACGCCGGGTGATGTCTCCCCCACCCGATTTGCTTTTTGAAATTACCTTTGGTGAACCATAATAGTAAATATCGCTGCCACCTGAGGCCCGCATTTTTATTTCCTTTGTGGCCTGCACGTAAGCATCGGAGCCGCCGCTGGCACTTACCATACAGATCTCGGAGGTCAGCTGCCTCGCATCCAGATCGGCGCCGCCGGAGCTTTCAGCCGTAAGTACTTTGGCGGAGCCGCGCAGTTTAGCATCGGCGCCACCGGAAATATCAACCTCAAGCCGGTCGGCTTTCAGATCAAGTTTTACGTCTGAACCGCCGGATGCGTCAATCGACAGGTTATCGAACGACAACGTACCTTCTGAAAATAGGTCGGCCCCGCCCGAGGCCCGGATATTATTTAATTGCTTAAAAGTCAGATACACTTTTACATACCGGTCACGGCCCCAGTTAAAGCCCCACGACCGGTCCGTTGACAGGCGCAGCACGCCGTTACGGGTCTCTACTTTTACTTCGTCCTTATCAAACCCTTTGACTTCGATACTCAGGTTTTCGCGGTTTCCCTGACTTAAATACACATCAATGCCGTGGCTTACCTGTAAGCCGTTGATACCGGAAATGTGCTGACTTGACTTCCAGCTTTGTGCCATTACTGAAAAACCGGCCAGCAGAAAACATACGGATAAAGCGGTTCGTTTCATGTTCGTATCGGGTTTAGTATCTGTGTTTGAGCAATTTAAAAAACTATCGTTTCTTCTGGTGTATCCGGCCCGAAAACCGCCGGTACAGAGCGGGTATTGTGTATACATTTACAAAGAAAGCGGTTCCGGAACACCGGCGTTACCATTTTCCACAAACGGTAGCAATCTATCAACAGATGGCCGTATACACCGATAAAGCACATATTTCAGCCCCCCGGACGTACAGAAAACCATTTCCGGAAAATCACTGTTAGGTAGTTGACTATCTTTAAACGCATGAGCTACCGAAGCCTGAAAGCAAAAGAACTTCTCAAAATCAACACCCTTGGTGAATTGAAAGCAGCAGGCTATCAGCCTCGCTCGATTAAACAGGAACTCAGAGACAACCTGATCGAAAAAATAAAGCGTAAGGAAGCTGTCTTCCCGGGCATCTGGGGATACGAGGAGACCGTTATTCCGGATGTAGAACGCGCCATTTTGTCGATGCACCACATCAATCTGCTGGGTCTGCGCGGACAAGCCAAAACACGGATTGCCCGGCTGATGATTAACCTGCTTGATGAATACATTCCCGTGGTCGACGGGTCTGAGTTAAACGATGATCCGTTGCAGCCGCTTTCGCGTTTTGCCCATGATCTGATTGCCGGAAAAGGGGATGATACGCCGGTTTCGTGGCTTCACCGGAACGACCGGTACACCGAAAAACTGGCAACCCCTGACGTATCGGTCGCTGACCTGATCGGCGATGTTGACCCGATTAAGGCAGCTACGCTAAAATTGCCCTACTCGGACGAACGGACGATTCACTTCGGCCTGATTCCGCGTTCGCACCGCTGTCTGTTCGTTATCAACGAATTACCCGACTTACAGGCCCGTATTCAGGTGTCGCTGTTCAATATTTTACAGGAAGGCGATATCCAGATCCGCGGCTTTAAGCTCCGGTTACCGCTTGATATTCAGTTTGTGTTTACGGCAAACCCGGAAGACTATACCAACCGTGGCAGTATTGTAACACCGCTGAAAGACCGGATCGACAGCCAGATTGTGACGCACTACCCGAAATCGATTGAGATCGGGCGGAAAATTACGCAGCAGGAGGCTATCATCAAGACCGAGCAGAAAGGCATGGTGAAAACCAATGATCTGGTTGCCGACCTGATTGAGCAGGTTGCCATTGAAGCCCGCGAAAGTGAGTATGTAGATGCCAAGAGCGGTGTATCAGCCCGTATGACTATTTCGGCCTTCGAAAATCTGGTATCAGCTGCCGAACGCCGTGCCCTGATCAACGGCGAAAAAGAAACGTATGTACGCGTTTCAGATCTGTACGGGGTTGTACCGGCAATCTGTGGAAAAGTGGAGCTGGTGTATGAGGGCGAAGTAGAAGGGCCGGTTATTGTGGCCCAGAGCCTGATCGGGAAAGCCATCCGGAATCAGTTTCTGCATTACTTCCCGAATCCGGAAAAAGCCAAGAAAGACAAACGTGGTAATCCGTACAAGAAAATCACGGACTGGTTCAGCGACGGCAACACCATGGACATTCTGAGCGATCTGCCAAACCGCGATTACGAAGCCCGGCTGCGTACCATCGACGGGCTGGATGATCTGGTCGATGATCTGATGCCGCGCCTGACCAAAACCGAAAAGCTCTTTATGATGGAGTTTGCGCTCCACGGCGTCGCCGAGCATTCGCTGATCGGCAAAAAAGCGCTCGACACCGGCCTGCAGTTCAAGGACTTGCTGGGATCGATGTTTAATCCCGACAGCGATTTTGGTCAGGATGATGACGGAGACGACGATGATCAGTACTGATAACCTGCCGTTGGCGATAGCCGGATGACGACACACGAACAGTTTATGCTCCGCGCCCTTGAGCTAGCCGCTCTCGGGCGCGGTTTTGTTAGCCCCAACCCGATGGTTGGCTGCGTTATTGTACATAAAACTGACGGGAAAGAGCCCCGGATTATTGGCGAAGGCTGGCACCGGCAATACGGCAGCTGGCACGCGGAGGTGAATGCCGTCCGGTCGGTGGCGGTAGCTGATGAAGCGCTGCTGCCCGAATCAACGGTGTATGTAACGCTGGAGCCCTGTTCTCACTTTGGCAAAACGCCTCCCTGTGCCGACCTGCTGATTGAAAAACGGGTAAAACGGGTTATTTGCTGTAACGACGATCCGAATCCGCTCGTGGCCGGCAAAGGCTTTCAGAAACTACGCGACGCCGGTATTGAGGTCGTTACGGGTGTGTTGGCCGAACAGGGCCGGCAGCTGAATGCCCGTTTCTTCACCATGATGGAGCAGCACAGGCCGTTTATCCTGCTTAAGTGGGCAGAAACCGCCGATGGCTATCTGGCAGGCCCTGAATTCCGGCAGGTGCAGATTTCGGGGCCAATGGCACAGCGGTTTGTCCATCGGTGGCGTACTGAGGAAGACGCGATTATGGTGGGTACGAACACCGCCCGCTACGATAATCCACGGCTCAACGTCCGGCTATGGCCTGCCGCGCCCGAACAGCAACCTATCCGGATTGTGATCGATAAAGGCAATACGCTGCCTGCTTCGCTTCACCTCTTCGACGGTTCGCAGCCGACGATTGTGTATACACTTGCGCAGCCGGATCAGGGTCCCGAAGCTGACCGGCAAGCCGATGTGGTCAGTCTGGACCCGCAGCAGGATCTTCTGCCGCAGCTACTGGCTGATTTGTCAAAACGGAAAGTTCAGTCGGTATTGGTGGAAGGTGGGACAACCCTTCTGGAATCGTTTCTGCGGTCTGGTTTGTGGGACGAGATGCGGGTTTTCCGGTCGCCGCAGTTACTGAGCGGGGGGATCAAAGCGCCGACCATACAAGGCAGGCTGATCAGCCGCGAGCCGGTCGGGGACGATGAATTATGGACGCTGGTTAATGCTACACGCTAATATCAATTAATGGTGGCACCACTGGAATCAGGGATGTCACCATTAAAAAGCCTTTACACCGCCCAGACACCTTTGATGCTCAGGTTAGCATCGATCTGCACCAGATTTGCCATGTAGCCAGGGGCAATTTTACCCAGTTGATGCCCCATCCCGATGATTTCGGCCGGAATGGTGGAGGCCATCCGCAGGGCATCCATCAAGGGTAGCCGTGCTTTTTCGACACACACCTTTACAGCATCCAGCAGCGTAATGGAAGAGCCCGCCAGCTTACCTTCCTGATTAGTATACCGGCCCAATCCCTGCTCTACGGGTTCGTACCGGATAATGAAATCCTCAAAATCAAGGCTGGCACGCGGCCCCGCCGGATTACCCGGATTGGCAAACGTAGCGTCCGAAATCAGGAACAGGCGGTCGCCCATTTGCCGGTGTGCAATCCGGATCGCTACCGGATCGCAATGAAAGCTGTCGGCAATCAGGCTCGCCCGAACGGTCGGATGATCGAAGACAGCCCCGACAACGCCCGGCTCGCGGCTCTCAAACCCCCGCATGGCGTTGAACAGGTGCGTGGCCAGCGGAATACCGGCGGTAAAGGCACTAGTTGCTTCTTCGTAGGTTGCATTGCTGTGCCCCAATGACAGCAGACAGCCTTCGGGCTTATAGGTCTGAATATGCAGCAACTGCATTTCATCGAAAACTTCCGGCGCAATGGTGATGATTTTGATCACGCCTTCGCCCTTGTCAAACAATTCGTCCAGCTCGTCCTCATCTGGTTTCCGTACGTAATTCAGGCTGTGAGCACCCCGCTTAACGGGATTTATGTACGGTCCCTCAACATGCAGCCCCAACACCCCGAACGGTTCTTCGGCCTGTACCTCACGCACGGCTTCGATGGCCCGCAGAATTACGTCGTGCGATGTTGAATAAAGGGTGGGTACTACTGAAGTTGTACCGGCCGACCGGTGGGTATCCAGAATATGCCGGACTGTTCCGGTGGTCGGTGCTTCATTCAGGAACGCCTCCTCACCACCGTATAATTGTAGGTCAACGAAGCCTGGAATCAGGTAATCACCCTGTAGGTCAACCACTTCCTCTCCCTCGCCAATAATCAGACCATCGGCAGGAACAGGCGAAACTTCACTAATTTTACCGTCTTCTACCCGTACAAACACGTCAGACAGTAAGTCATTGCCGGTAAAAACCGTAGTATTCGTAAAAATCATCGTGTTACTTGGTTTGCCAGATTTCCCAGGCTTTTTCGGCTTGCAGGACCAGCATTTCCAGTCCGTTCATGACGTGTGCTCCCTGCGCAAGGCCTTTCTTCATAAAAAGCGTTTCGGCCGGATTATATACCA
>CBDFHU010000044.1:0-33299 GCA_965247375.1 Arsenicibacter sp. | reverse complement strand
TGTACCATCCCAGTCGTTCAGGTAGTTGTCGCTCTTATAGACTACATGACCCCAGCGGTTGAAGACTTCTAACTGCACGGTACCTGTAGCTCCCCGGATCACGAAGCGGTCGTTGATACCGTCACCGTTCGGCGAGAAACCTTCAGGAATAAACACCGCCACATCGCTTATACGCAGGTTCAGCGGCGTTGCTTCACTTTCATTCGAGTCTGTCGGGTTCCGGTTGCCATTGATGTCTGGCACCAGACCGTTGGTCGAGATGTCGGTGATTACACTACCGGCGGCCGTTGCTTTCACTTGAGCCGAGTTCAGGAACGTACCTGTTGTACCGTCAGTCTTCACATTGACCACAAAGCGGATTGTATCGCTTTGACCGGCTAACAATGTGCTGCTGCCCGGAACTAACAAGTCTGCACTGGTCGAACCGTTGTAGGCTGTGTTAATCTTCAATCCTGTCGTACCTGTAGCAATTGCTGTGCCAACTACCTTGAAGCTTGCGCCATTCTGTGCGTTGAATACTTTCGTTAACGTATCCGTCACCGAAACATTAGTCATCGGCACAGTCGCGTAGTTTTTCACAATTGCCATGTATGTCACGTTGTAGCTGCCATCAGCCTGACGTACGGTGTCTTTCACCGAAAGGGCTACCCCAATGTACGGACGCAGCGGAGCGCTGTTCAATACAACCGGTGTCGGCGTATTGCTTGTCCGTGGATCGAGTGTATTGTTCGGATCCGGATTGGTACCGGCTGTCGACGTATCTGCCACCATGGCGCTGCCACTGAAAGCGGTTGCAATGGCTGAGTTGTAGAACGTCTGTGTATTGGCGTTTGCAACGTTCACCCGGACAACGAAGTTCAGGACGCGGCTTGCACCGGCCGGCAGCGCGTTGGCAGTCGTATCTGTCAACAGTTTGGTCTGTGATCCCTGACCTGTATACAGCGGGTTCACAATGAGACCTGATGTTGTCGATACCGAGATACCGCTGCTCAGGATTACGGCAGTGTTGAAGGTCTTCGTCAGATCATCAACTACCTGCACTTTCGACAGATCGTTCCGGCCTAAGTTCGTCAGCTTGATTGAGTACGCGACATCGAATACACCGTCTTCAATCTGAACCGGCGTACCAACCGACTTAGCTACACCAATCAGTGCATCCGGCAGGTCGAAGCGGACAGCTGTCGGTACCTCGCCCGTCGGGTTCGGATCTACACCTGTGTTCGATACATCCTGTACAACAACCGTCGTGCTCTCAACCGTACCTTTTGCGATAACGCTGTTGTAGAACGGACCGTTATTACCATTTGGCTGTACATTCACGGTAACCGAAACAACACCTGTTTCCTTAGCCGCCAGTGTACCACCTAACAGAATCTCCTGGTTACTGCCACCGGTGAAGGCCGTATTCGCTGTCAGGCTACCCTGCGCAACAGAAGACCCGATTACCGAGAAGGCGGCCGGAGCACCGAATGCCTGCGTCAGATTATCCGTGACCTGAATACCATTCAGGGCTTTATCGCTAAAGTTTTTCACTGTAATCGTATACACTACATCGTAGCTACCGTCCTCTTTCTTAGTGGTCGCCGCTGACATTGCTACACCAATCAGGTTAGTAGCTGTTTCAGGAGCCAGACGGAAGGTTGTCGTACCCGCATTGTTGGTCGGGTTCTTATCACCATCCGGATCAGGATCGGCACCGCTTACTGAGGCATCTTCCAGATACCCTGCACCACCCTTCGCTGAAGCCAGCGCTGAGTTATTGAAGGTACGGGTCGTATCGTTTGCATTCAGTTTCACCTTCACCCGCAGGGTAAAGGATGCCGTAGCATTCGGATTCAGTGTGCTTGCAGAATCAAGCAATTGAATGTTGCTGCCAAAGCCTGTGTAGTTATTGTTCAGTTTCAACGTAGGGCTGTAGTTCGGTGATGACGTCAGCGTTACTTCTTCTACGCTATGAGACGCGAAGACATTCGTTAAGTCATCCAGCACGCGAACTTTTGTCAGCGCTTCGTCACCGTAGTTCACCAGATAGAAGCCGTAGGTGATTTCAGCCGTATTGGCATCAATCATCCGGGCCTGGCTCACACCTTTGGCAATACCCAGTGTACTGGCTTTGAACGAAGTCGATGTATCGGCAACCGTTACTGTCGACTTGTTATTGGCCGTATTCGGATCTACCTGATCGGCGTACGTTACTTCAGCCGTATTTACGATATCACCTTTCTTCGTCACCCGCGCCTGGAAGCTGATCGAGTCAGCAGCACCGGCAGCCAGTGAGCCATACCATTTGGTGACAACACCGCTTGACAGGTTAAAATTGTACGCACCCTGTACCAGTTCCAGGCCTTGTGGCAGCACATCGCGGATGTTCACGTTTGTGGCTGCCTGCGGACCGTTGTTCTGTACCTTGATTGTGTACGTAACCAATTCACCACGGTTCAGCTTTGTTTTGTTCACCGATTTGGTGATCGCTACATCTGCACGCGCAGTATCTGTCTTACAGTCAAAGATTTTCACATCAACTTTACCCGGCAGACTCACACAGCCTGTCTGCGTGCGCTCGAAGATGTAGTACGTGCCTACACCTACTGAGCCCGGCGTCAGTACAGTTGGTGAACTTGCCGACTCACCGGTACGGTATTCGTATGTTTTACCTGCTGTGTTCAGGCTGCTGATTGCCGTATTAAGGTCAACCGTTACTGCTGAACATGTATTGCGCAGGTTCGATACGATCGGAGCAGCAACCTTGTCAGCTACTGTTACGATTACCGCATCCGAAGGCAGTGAGCTACAACCGCTGGCATCCATCAGCTGAACACTGTAAGAAGCGGTCTTCTTCACGGTGATGCGCTGTGTCGTTGCTTTGTTGCTCCACAGATAGCCGCTGCCGGCCGACGCTTCCAGGGTTACCGAGTCGCCGTAGCAGAGGTTCAGGGCACCCTGAACCACGCTTACGGTTGGTACGGTCTTAATGCCCTGGATGGTTAATACCATGGCATCCTGTGCAGTCGGACAAGCCGTGTTGTTCGAGCGGCTGGCCAGCGTCAGCGTGACGCTGCCGGCCTGAACATCAGCTACCGACGGTGTATAGGTCGCGTTCAGGGTAAACGGATTGTCGAATTTACCGCTGCCTGATGTCGTCCACTGGCTGCTGGCCACCGGACCGCCTGACTTACCGTTCAATTTGTACGTTTTCGCCGCACAGATTGACGCATCTGCACCGGCATCAGCCGTTACCGGATTAGCCTGATCACATGGTGTCTGAGAACCTTCGCAGGCAACGATGCCTACGTAGATCACACCTGGTAAGCTATAGCAGCCTGATGCAGAACGTTCTACCACGTAGTACTTACCTGACGTTCCTACGGCACCAGGGTTAGCGACGCGTGATGCTTCGCCCAAGGTCTCTGATGTGTAGAACTCAAATGTACCACCGGTTGTCGTTGCCGTGCTTGTTACACCCTGAACCAGGTTAACTGTGTTGAACGGACATGTATTCGACAGATCTTTCGTTGTCGGCACACCAACTTTTGGCAGTACAGTGACAGCGATTGTTCTCGAAGGCGCGCTCTTACAGTTTGTAGACGAGCAGCACTGAGCTGTGTACGTCATATTGAAGCCTGGTGTTACCGTGATCGTGCTGCCGACGTTACCGTTCGACCAGATCGCATAGCTACCTGCAGGACAACCCTGTGCTACCAGCGTAATCGGCGCACCGAAGCAGCTTGTGTAGCTTGTTACTACGTTCGTGCCGGAAAGAACACCCGCAGTCGGTGCATTCGGACCACCTACAGCGATTGATACGCTTGGTGACCAGTCGCTTACACAGCCACCGCCTGCAATGATGCATTTCGCACGATATGTATTGTTACCAACTGTCGGCGTCACTGTGATGCTTTCTGTTGTTGCACCGTTCGACCATTCCGGATAACCACCCTGGCAACCTACGGCTGTCAGTACAACGGCATCACCGGCACATACGCTTGACTTATCAGCAGCGATGGTTGGCGGACGCTGAATTACGACATCCACATCGATGCTGGCCGAAGGCTGGCTTTCACAACCGTCTTTGTAGCATGTTGCCATCTCCCAGATCGTTGTTACGACCGGTGAAACAACCAGTGTATTGCCGGTATGACCATCCATCCAGCGTACAACACCACCTTCACAGCCAGAAGCCGTGATCGTTACAGATGCACCCGCACATACGGTGAGATTATCTGTGTGCAGTACCGGAGCAGGGATTGATTTAACCTTGATCGGAGCACCGGTCACATCCAGGTCAGCACATACTTTCGACGAGCTGATCAGGCTGATTACATCGGCCGCTTTCGTTACACCTGGAATTACACCTGACAGGTTCAGATAGTTAGGATCTGACGAGTTCGCGTTGTAAACCAATGTATGGATCGTGAACGTTGTGTTTTCAGCAATTACCGAGAAGCTAGGCGTGCTGCCTGTCTGCTGGATTACCTTATCAGTACCTTTTGTCAGAACATACAGTACCGAATAGCCATCCGGCTTAACCAGACCACCGTTGGCAACAGCAGTCAGCAACAGCTTGTTCGATGTCGCGCATACTTCAGGTGTTTCGGTCCGCAGTGTACCTGCTTTGGCCAGACAGCCAACCGGTTTCACCGTTACCGTTACTGAACCTTCGCTGCGGCATGTACGATACTGGCAATAAGCGATGTATGTACGGGTCGCATCCGGTTGCAGCAGCAGCGTTGTTGAAGCCGGTGCACCTGTTTACGTTCCATGTTACTGTACCCTGACAGCCTGATGCCGTCAACAGTACGCTTTCACCTGGCTGCAGTTCTGTTTTCGAAGCCGTTACTGTCAGCGAAGCCGGCTGGATAATCTGAATTGTGTAGATATCCGACGACGGGCTTACGCAAGCACCTGAGCGGCATGTTACGCTGTAACCGGTTGTTACAGTCGGGCTCACCGTGATACTTGTCTGACCGATCTGACCTGTGCTCCAGTATGGTGTGCCTTCGCAGTTCTGAACTGTCAGCGCAAGAGACTCACCAGGGCAGAGCGCAGAATCGCTGCATACTACCGTTGGTTTCGCAATTGTCCGGATGTTGAACGAAATTGTGTTCGAACGTGGGCTACCGCACTGATCTCCTTGCTTACAGATCGCGTAGAACAGGTTATTGGTTGCAGAAACCGTTACCGAAGCAACCGTGCCTGTCTGACCATCTGACCACATTACTGTACCACCTGTACAACCTGTAGCTGTCAGCGATACTACTTCGCCGCTGCAAGCCACCGTTTGCGGAGCCTGAACAGTCGGAGCGTTACCAACTGAGTTAACAGTTACCCGTACTGAGTTAGATGGCTCGCTCAAACATGAACCTACCTGACATCTTGCCGTATAATCGGTAGTAGCACCCGGCATGATTTCGATTGAGGCTGATGTTTGTGTTAAACCACTCCAAACCACTGCACCAGTGCAACCTTCTGCCGTCAGGATCACTTTCTCACCTGAGCAGATCAGACGCTTATCAGCACGAATCAGCGGCGCTGTCGGATTCACAACAGTGATCATTGCCGGATCAGATTTCTCTGAGCAGCTGCGGAACTGGCATGTCGCAAAGTAGCTGATGCTGTTCGCAGGCTTCACAATCAGTGTATTGCCTGTTGTCTGAGCGGCATCGCTCCAGATTACACGTCCATTACATCCTGATGCTACCAGAGTCACGCTAGCGCTGGCACAAATTGTTGAGCTCGATGGCGCAATAACCGGTTTCGCAGGAGCAACAACGCTGATTACATAGTCGTCTGACTGAGGGCTGGTACATGTACCATTCTGACAAACTACCGAGTAGCGGTTGTTGTCGGCCGTCGGCCGTACCGTAATGCGTGACGATGTTTCAGTTGTCGTGTTCCAGATTGGCGTACCCAGGCAGTTCTGTACTGTCAGTTCTACGGCCTCGCCAGGACAAACAACCGTTGTGCTGCATACAATCGTCGGCTTGGTAAGTGTATTGCCAAGGTCGATTGTTTTCTCAGCCGGTGCACCAGGACAGTTTTTCACAAAACATGTCGCTGTGTACGTTGTCTTCGTCTGAATATTATCAACTGTAATTACAAACCCGGAAGCACCTGTTGACCAGCTGATTGTGCCATTGTCACAGCCAGTTGCCGTCAGACTTACCGAACCACCCGGACAAACTTTGTCTGTGCTTGCCAGAATCGTTGGCTTAGGTGCGCTGATTACCGTTACTGTAATCGGGTTAGATGCCTGGCTTGTACATGAACCAACTACACAGCTTGCTGTATACGTAGTTGTCACGGCCGGATTCACCTGAATTGATGTTCCGTTGCCGCCGTTCGACCAGATTACGTTACCACTACAGTTATTGGCATAGATTGTTGTACCGCTACCGTCCTTACAGATTTCTGTGATGGCACAGTGAATGTAAGGTGGCTGGATCGAGCAATCTTCAACCTCAATTGTTACGATTGCCGTGTTATTTTCAGGCTTGGACGGATCGTCGTTTGTACCTGTAATCACAGCTACGTTTCTGATTGAGCCACCTGCTTTCACCACGGCTTCCACAAACAGGTTGCGGCTTGCACCGGCAGCCAGTTCACCGATTGTCCAGATACCGGTTGCAGCATCGTATGTACCCACCGAAGCCGTTGCGACCGCGAATGAAAGTGATGCAGGCAGCTGATCGGTTACCGTTACACCCGATGCAGAGATCGGTCCGTTATTCGTTGCCGTAACGATGTATGTAATTTTCTGACCAACGCGGTAAGGTCCGCTTGGCGTAACATTTTTCGTTACAGCCAGATCAGCATTACAGAAACCAACGGTTACTGTTACGGCTGAGCGGTCACCGCTGATACAGCCTTCAGGACTCACTGATTCAGCATAGTATACTGACGTTACATTTGGTGAAATTGTCAGTTTTCCGCCGCTTTCAGTCGTTCCGATCAGGGTACCGTTTGACGAGTACCAGTTGATCCGGTTACCCGGCGCAAAGCCGATTAGTTTCGTTTTGCTGCCCTGGCAAACCAGCGTATCGTCGCAGGCTACACCAACCGGTGCATCCGGACGTTCGTTGATCTGAACAACGCGTGACAGTGTTGCAGGCAAGCAGATGCCTGTACCGTCTGGATCGTTCGTAACAGCTGTAAACTCAACAAAGCCTTGTGCAACATCCGCTAACGACGGTACATACGTTGTGCTTGTACCTGTGGTCGTAACAAACGTACCTGAGCCGGATGCTGTCCAGCTTAAACTTGTTGCCGAACCGCCCAGTGTCGCTACCAGTACAATTGACTGGCCTTCGCAGATAGCCGGTGTCTGACCGATAGTCAGGCTGGCCACATTTGTGCAACGGCAGTCAAGACCGTCTACCGTCAACACGGTCGGGTTACTGTAGCAACCGTTTGGCGATACTTCAAACAGATAGTATTTACCGGCACCGGCAGCTGTTGTGTTAGTTACCAGCGGCGACGTTGGCAATGCACCGGTGTGCCACTCGAAGCGGTTACCCGGACGAGGCTGGTTAATCGGTACAGTTGTCAGATCGATTGTCTGCTCCAGATTGGCACAAACCGTCAGGCGCTCAGGACAAGTCGGGGTTGGCGGGATAGCCGTTACCGTTACGATAACCGGCTTACGGTCGCTCTTACAACCGCCGGCGGTTACTGCCTCTGCGTAGTAGATCGTTGTTGTTGTCGGATCAACCGTTAACGATTGTCCGCTCGTTGTTGTATACAGCGCGTCACCACCAACCGGTGTCAGGTACCAGTTGATCGTTGCACTCGTCACACCCGATGCAGTAGCTACCAATGAAGCAGCCTGATCGGCGCAAACCGTTACATTATTAATTGCCAGCGTGATGGTCGGACAAGTCGGGATAACACCCGCATCTACGTCCAGATTCACCTGACCGGCTGTCAGACATACCGTATCGGTAACACCACCTGCACCGGCATCACTGTCAGTCGCTTCAGTAGCAGCGGCCGAGTTAGCCATAGTGAAGGTATAACCCGATGGCAGTGTAAAAGTAACCTTATAGCAACCTGCGTTCAGCTGCGTAAACAGGTAGCTGCCATTGTTGGCAGTAATCTGCGTAGCAACTACTGTACCGCTGTTTGCATCAGTCAACACTACTGTCACACCATCCAGACCAACCATTTCGGTCGGATCCTGAACGCCATTGCTGTTTGTATCGATCCAGACAAAGTTACCCAGGGTAGCTTTGAGCGGAACAACACCCGCATCAATATCCAGGTTAACCTGACCGGCTGTCAGACAGAATGTGCTTGTTGTACCACCTGCACCGGCATCGCTGTTGTTGGCACTTGTTGAGCCTGGCGCGTTAGCCGGTGAGAATGTAAATCCGGCCGGTGTTGTGAAGGTCACTGTGTAGCAACCTGCATTCAGGTTCGGGAACAGATACTTACCGTTACTGTCTGTGATTTGTGTACCGACAACCGTGCCGCTGTTGGCATCAGTCAGTACAACCGTTACACCACTGACACCGGTTGTTTCACCGCTATCCTGAATACCATTACCGTTTGTATCAACCCAGACAAAGTCACCCACCGATGCTTTGAGCGGAATAACACCCGCATCTACATCCAGGTTAACCTGACCGGCTGTCAGACATACTGTATCGGTCACACCACCTACACCGGCATCGCTGTTGTTGGCACTTGTTGAGCCTGGCGCGTTAGCCGGAGAGAATGTATAACCGGCCGGTGTTGTGAAGGTCACTTTGTAGCAGCCCGCATTCAGGTCCGGGAACAGGTACTTACCGCTGTTGTCCGTGATCTGAGTTGCGACAACTGTACCGCTGTTGGCATCAGTCAGCACAACCGTTACACCACTGACACCGGTTGTTTCACCGCTGTCTTGAATACCGTTTCCGTTTGTATCAATCCAGACAAAATCACCCAATGTAGCTTTGAGCGGAATAACGCCTGCATCGACATCCAGATTCACCTGACCGGCTGTCAGACACACGACATCGCTCATACCACCCGCACCGGCATCGCTGTCATTTGCGGTAGTACTACCCGGCGCTTTCGGTGTTGTATACGTAAAGCCGGAAGGCAGCGTAAACATTACCTTATAACATCCGGCATCCAATCCCGTAAACGAGTAAATTCCGGTGCTGCCCGTTACCTGAGTTGAAACAACCTGATTGTTATTCGCATTGAAAAGCGTAACAGTAACACTGCCTACGCCGGTCGTTTCACCTGCATCCTGGATACCGTTACCGTTTGTATCAACCCAGACATAGTTGCCCAGCGTTGCTTTCAGCGGAATCAGACCGGCATCAACCGTTAAATTATTCTCACCACCCACCAATGTATAGGTTTGTGTCCGGCCTGTGAGCAGGTCGGCATCACTATCCACGGTATCGGCAATCGTTCCGCTCAACGGATTTGTTGAGTTCTGTCCGGTCAATGTATAACCGCCCGGCGTTGTAAACACAACATAGTATTCACCGGGCAATAGATCCGGGAATAAATACTTACCGTTACTGTCGGTGGTTGTTGACGCCAGCGGCGTTGTGCTGGTCGGGCTATACAGCGTAACTGTTACCCCGGCCACGCCCGGCTCACCAGCCGTTTGCTGTCCGTCACCATTATTATCGCTCCATACAAAATCTCCCAGTGAGGCCAGTGGTCCCTGTTCAACAATGATGTCACAACAGTTTCCGGTCGCACAACCGCTCAGCGATGTAATAAACGAGTAAACACCCGGACTTTTAATGACCAGGTCTCCGTTAGCGTCAATCGAAGCCAATGTAGACGGCACGTTGGATGTACCAACCTCTTTACCGTCTAAATACCATTTCGTACCTGTAAATCCTGCGATAGGAATTGAGACTGTATATTCTTCACCGGTGTACCATAAGAGCGGTACAGTAAAACAGGCATTTGCATAGTCATCTTCAATGATGCTATGCACAGCCGGCGATGAATTAATATCCGTTCCGCTTGCAGCGATGATTTCTGCTGTGTTGAAGGAAACACCGCGCTCAATCACTCTGGCCGTCAGTACCAGCGTTGCCGACTGGCCCGAAGCAAGTGTTCCTACGTTCCATTGTGTTACGTTTGCCGCAACTGATGTATAGGAACCAGCTCCGTTCAATACAGAAACACTCAGCAGCTGGGCTCCGACAGTTGAGAGGCTGTCTTTGACCACAACACCGGTCGAACTTTCCGGACCCGCATTGGAAACGGTTACGGTGTAGGAAACGACGTCATTAAGATTTGGCGTTTTGTTACTTATCTTTTTCGTCAAAGACAAGTTCACATTGGCTACTTGGGCTGAGCTACTCAACGGAGCAATCAGCAACATGCACAGCATCATCAGGCTACCCAAAGCCCAACCCTGCTTGCCAGCGAATGCCATCCGATGAGTCAACCCGCCAAACGTTTGATACTCTGGACTGCTCGCTCTCCGAAGTAGTGCTCTCCGGACCGCAGACAGCCAGCCCCGCTCCGTTCGGTGCGGAGGGACTTCAGGAGGGCGGGAAGAGCCTTTCAGTAAAGGTTGCTCATTCATTTTGTAAATTGGAATTAATTGCAAAAACGTTTCTTTTTTCAATGGTGGTGGCTCCCGGCCGTCAGGTGGTTCGACGCGCATCCCGGCGGATAAGGCGGATCTGGCGTGTTCTAAGGGCCCTGGTTTCAATGATTTCACCTGCCCACGCACACCCCCGTCCGGCGGAGAGGAGATAGCCGAAACGGGCCTCCGGCAAATTGTCTGTAATAAGTACTGAACAATTTGCCCCATCACCATCATCACCCTACTTCTCCGGTCCGCCGCTACGCCTGACCGGATGGGCCGAGACTGAGTTGGCCTTTGCGGCCACAGATCAGTTCTCAATGTAAAAGTTACTTTCATTTGCAACTTGTTTTGGGCGGTGTACTACTTATTTTCAGTTACCGGACATCAGCAGCTCACGAAAAATAAATGTCATTTTCCGAAAACTGCGCACCGGCACTTTTATCTCCTTAAGAATTAACTAAAACTATGCCAAAACCTGCAACGGCGCCTTTTAATATAAAAAAATGGCTACTCCTAAGGTGACTTTCAGGCATTTGACCTAAACAATACAACTTAAAAAGCAACTCAGGACCACATTTTCATGCCTGCATCTTTACCTATTAGCCAGCAAGTGGAAAGTTTCCCAAATTAGCCAAAACTATGCCAAAAATCAGGCATTCGTTTGTAAACAACATGTATTATGAATAGTCTTATCCAACGCCTTTACGGTAAATACAGGCGATCGGATTGTTCAGGAAGAGAGAATATATCGGAAGTCTGAGAGAACACCAGCGGCGTGTGACCGATAATGTACCGGCAAAGATACGTAATTCCGGACGACCTTGTGGTGCGGTTACTAAAAAAATTACCCTTCCTGCGGGGAAGGGTAACATAATCTGTATGTATCTGATTGTTTAAAAATCGTAGCCTAACGTCAGATAGGCAATCGGCCGGCTAACGACATTATTTTCAATGCCCCAGGCATAGTCAAATTTCACGTAGTAGCCAAACAGCATGGTGCGTGCTCCCGCCCCGTAGCCGATCAGAAACGGATTCTTAAAGTTTGTCACCGTAGCCAGGAACGGCAGGTTGCCGCCACCGACTATTTCCGTGTTCAGGCTGTTCTGGCGGTTAAACGGTCCGCGCCCTACCCATGCTGTTCCTACATCTGTAAAGGCTACCAGCTGTAGATTCCGCAGGAAGTTTGACGTAATATTACCGCGATACAGGTATTTAATGAGCGGCACACGCAGCTCAACATTCATCAGTAAGTGACTATTGCCGGTTAACTTGCCTAACCGGAAACCGCGCAGGTTTGACGCAAAATCCAGAAAGAATACATCGCGGAAATCTTCGCGCTCCGGCGCCAGCGCATTTGGCACACGTAACGGATTGGTCGCCACGTTCTCGTTCTGAATCTGCGATGACCCGATCCAGTTTTCCATACCGCCAAGGGTGCTCTGCTTAGGTGCAGCACCACCCGACTGGCTGAACGACAGGCGGCCGGCCAGAATCAGGTCACGGTGAATTTTCTGATAGTGGCGCAAGTCAAGCGACAACCGGTTAAAGCTCTCGGATGCAGACCGGATACCGGCATAATTCTCGAAGCGCACTTTGGCGCGTGTACCCGAGATCATGTTCATGCCCGTATTTTTTGTATTGTCGAAAACTGCTTCCGCCCGGATACCGGCATAATCTGAAGTCAGATCCGGCTGTACCAGATTCGATAAATCCACCCGCCGGGTTAAGGCATAGAACGGTGACAGGGTCAGACGTGTCGTAGCTGATACCGGATATGATGCCATGAGCGCAAACCGGTTATATCGGTAGCGCTGACTCAGCAACTGATTATCCAGGAACAGGGTCTGCCGGTCAAAACGGGCGCCATAATCAATCCTGTGTTTCAGGTTTTTATATTCAGCAAATAAATCGCTGTTCCGCAGGTTTGTCGTGATAAAGAACCCGGCATTAATGACGTGATTTTCCAGTAAGTCATTCATCGTCACATTCTGCTGAAAACCAAACCCCCGGATCGGATCAACCCGCCAGTTCGATTGTCCGTCATTGACGGTAAACAGTCCCTGGTAGTTGAATGGCCCGCGAATCGTTACGTTTTCGCGGCGGCGGTTGCGTGGTGGCAATACCGAACCAATGGATAACGACGTAGCCGAACGCCGCTGACGGTATTCCGCAGCTTTAAGCACCTCGGGGTCAAACTTATAGTTCGTAACATCAACCTCGCCGGGCTCCAGCGCCATCCGCTTAACGGTGTCTGCCGGAATAGCCTTTGCTGTTGAATCGACCGGAGCAGGTGCCTTTACCTCTTCTTTGACAACCGGTTTGGCCACTAAGCCAAGCAGCTGATTACGTTGCGTGGGAGCCGGATCAACCGATGCACTTAACGGTAGCTGTGCGCGGTAACCGATATACATTTCCCCGTTCCGGAGGCTGCTGTAGACAAATCCGCCACCTGCCTGCACGAGATCGTACTGATATATACTGTTGGCAAAGGCCGTCGTTTGCCGGATCGTACTATCCTGAAGACTTAACCGGTACAGATTCTGAATCCCGCCGGATGCGCCCAGAAAATAAATGGTATTCTCACCACCGGCAATTGGCCGGTACGCACTTGACAGAGAGTCTGTCAGGCGGCTGACGGATGTTGCCCGTGCGCCGCCTTCATGCAGGAACAGCGAAAACCGATCCTGAATGGTTCTGTATGAGCCTTTATCGACACCGAGTGTATCCAGTTTACGGTTTGAGGAGAAAACAATTTTCCCGGATGTGCGGCCGACAAAC
Organism: Arsenicibacter sp.; assembly: GCA_965247375.1. Taxonomy (GTDB): domain Bacteria; phylum Bacteroidota; class Bacteroidia; order Cytophagales; family Spirosomataceae; genus Arsenicibacter. The sequence goes on along the minus strand of CBDFHU010000044.1, from coordinate 19,969 downwards.
GTCGGGTTCATGTCATCATACAGGTCATTAGTCAGCTGGGCATAGTTTCCCCGGTTAATGCTGTAGAGAAACAGGTCATTCTGCCCGCGCCGGTCAGCACTGAAAACCAGACTGCCGCCGTCATCCGACGCATCAACGCTGACAATCTGCGTCAGTCCGTTAATGGTGCGTTTGATTTTCTGCTTGGGGCGCTTCTCAACGTCGCTATATATATATAGGTATGATTTGCCGCGCTCCTCCGTAATGATGACCAGGTTGTTTCCTTTTTGCCAAGTAACAAGCGGTGTACGGGTATAGGTTGCATGGCCGTCCAGACGATACCCGCCCTGAACGATACTCATTTTTTTCTGATTACCGGTGTTAACGACTTCTACGTTATAACGGCCATCACGCACCGTTGTATAGGCAATAAGCTGTTTATCAGGACTTAGTTTAACATCATTCAGCATTATGGTACCATCAGCGGCCTTCAGTTTAATTCTGAAGTCATCTTTACTTTCCTGATACGATTTGCTGACAACACCGGCCATACCGGCATAATAATCACGCCATTCGCGGAGGAAACGGCTGTATGGAACCCCAAGTGTGCTTTGAATACTGCTTTGCTCGTTACGGATAATACGGGTCAGGTTCAGGATATTTGAAATATTATCCCGGCCGTATTTCTGCACAATATAATTCCAGATGGAGTGGCCAATCCGCTCAGCCTCACGGCCAGACAGCAACGACGGCTTCCGGACAGGGTGCGTCAGCGCCACATCACGCATATAATCGTCCAGTTCGACGCTCCATCCTTCTGCTATATACGACGCAATACCAGGCATAAACCAGTCGGGCAGGGTCAGCAGCAGGGAGCTTTGAAGGGCATCCTTCAGGCTACCGCCATAGAGCATGTCATAGACAAAAAGCATCGAAACATCGCGGATCAGTTGCTTGCGGAAACTCATCTGATCGCCCGTAAAGGCAATTTCGAGCCGCGATTTAGCCATATCCAGTTCACGGCCGTTCAGGTCACCGAGGGAGTGCAGGCCGATATTACTCTGAGCCAGATCAGCCGGTGAATTAAACAGGAAAATCTTTATCCGGTTATACGGTGTATAGCCCAGCAGTTCTGTAATCCGGTCAAACTCAGACTCAGCGTATTGTGCGGTCAGCGTAGCCAGCTGGTTACCATCCTGATAAAAGTAAATCTCAAAGTTGGCCGTTTTAACAATCTTCCAGGTGAACTCCCGGTACTGAATACGGTTTTTACCAAATTGCTCCTGGGATGGATAGTTCTGTGCTACAGCCGCCGACACAAGCCCTAGCAGTAGACTTGCCAGCAAAAGGTATTGTTTTCGCATAAAAAACGCTAAGCCCTTAATATTAACTCCGGTAATATAACGAAAGACACCGGTTAATATTCGTTTCCGGATCTAATTCTTCGTCATTAAGTAAAAACCCTGCATACTGCTGCGCAAGATAAGGAGCCAGTGAGACTCCTTTGGTACCAAGCCCGCCGAAGATGCCGACAGACGGATACTCAGGATGCAACCCCAGAAAAGGCCGGCGGTCTTTGGTCGACGGCCGCAACCCTGCCTGTTGGGCAACTACCTGATAGGGCACTTTAATCAACTCCTGCACTTTCTTCTCCAGAAACGCCCGGCCGTCCTCAGTTGTTTGCCAATCCAGGTCATGCCATGAATAAGTAGCGCCAATTTTTATTAACCCGTCCCGGAGTGGTAAGATAAAGACGCCCTGATTGACTATATTCTTAATAGGATAATGGCTAACTGTCGCGGTGAGAACCTGTCCTTTTACAGCATTGTACGGCAGCCAGTCAAATAACGGATTCTCACGGCCTTGTGACCCGTCACAAAATATAACTTTTTTAACGCTCAGGTTATCAACAATAACCGAATCACCAGTCATTTCCAGCCAATCTGCCTCAACTTTCACTTCAGCATATTGATTTTTTTCAAGAAAATATCCTTTGATAATTTTGAGAAACTCAGGTAAATCAACCCAGCCGCTTTGCGTAACGGTAAGCCCGCCGAACGGATTATTGATAGCACCGCTATACATCTCATCTTCAGCACCTTCCATAATATATTTCGCTACAGAAGGCTCCCGGGTAATGTTCAGATAGGCCTCTTTTTCGGTTAAATTCCGGAAAGGGCGGTAGATATTGCGCGGATGAAAAAAACGCACTCCCAGCTTCAGCTCAATTTCGCGGTAAAACTGATGCAGAAACGGGAAGAGCTTATCTGCCTGCCAGGTCTGCACCAGCTTGCGGCCGGTCAGCGGATTTACAATACCGGCCGCTACACGGGCGGCCGACGGAAGTTCGGGCGCATTGGTAACAATGACCTTACACCCGAGTTGATCTAATGTCCAGGCAAGAACAGATCCGGCCACTCCCTGACCAACAATCAAATAGTCGGCGGTTCTCATGACCTCTTCTGTTCTGCCGCTTCTTTTTGTTTAATAACATCAACCTGTTCCTCTACGCGGTCAACGACCCACTGAATCTGATCGTCCAGGTTCATTGCTGATGTATCTAGCAAAAGAGCATCGTCTGCCCGCCGCAGCGGACTTTCCGCCCTGGTCGAGTCGATCCGGTCACGTTTCTCCAGATTGTTAATAATGTCGGTCAGGTTCACCAGCTCGCCTTTTGCCAGCAGTTCCTGTTGCCGGCGCTGTGCCCGGATCAAGGTATCAGCCGTCATAAATATCTTTACTTCCGCATCCGGAAATACCTTTGTGCCAATATCACGGCCATCCATCACGACCCCCCGCTTACGTCCCATTTTCTGCTGCTGGGCCACCATTGCCCGCCGCACCTCAGGAATAACACTTACTTCGCTGACCATGTTGGAGATATACATCTTCCGGATTTCGTCCTCCACGTTTAATCCGTTCAGATAGGTTTCATTACGGCACGTTTTCGGATTGTAATGGAATGTAATATGAATATGATCCAGCGCGGCAAGCACCTCTTTGGTGTTTGTCAGGGAAACATGGTTCTGGCTGAAGAATAAACTAACCGAGCGATACATGGCGCCGGTATCAATATAGGCATATCCCAGACGGGCGGCAACGGCTTTTGCAGTTGTGCTTTTACCACAACTCGAATAACCGTCAATAGCAATTACGATTTTCGACATAAATTCATCGGACTGCCGCAGCAGCGAATTATCACGCAAAGAAACGAAGAAATTAGCAGGGGGCATATACTATACGTCATCCTCCAGGCAAGAAGTCAGTCAGAGGTATTCTCAAGCAATATGCTTATGCACCTGGCTTTCCGGTTCGTTAACGTGCATTGCCTGCTTTGCCGCTTCCAGATACTCCTGTTTCAACAGGGCAAATACGTGTTCGTCGAGGTATTTGTTATTTTTAATAGCAGCCTTGCGGTGAATGGCTTCCGGACGGAATCCGGCTTTTTCAAGCACACGCATTGAGCCTTGATTGCCCTCAAGCACACAGGCAAAAATCCGGTTGAGCTGGAACGACTTGAAAATGTAGGTTACCATGACCGGCAGCGCTTCGGTAAGGATACCCTTTCCCCAGTACGCTTCTCCAAGCCAATAACCGATTTCGGCATTGTAGCGGTAAATATCATCTTTGATAGTAAACCCAATATTTCCCACCGCCTGACCATCTATTTCGATTGCCAGGTTCATAGGCTGCTGGTACGACTTATTCGAGCGTATCCACGAATGGGCATCCCGCTGCGTGTACGGATACGGAAAAAAATCCCGCACGTTGTTCCAGATGTTGCGGTTACTGGCATGATAAACCAACGACTCTTCGTCCCCATCCCGCCAGGGGCGAAGCCGGCACGTGTTGAGTTGAAATGTAATCAAAGGATCAGGTAGTTTTTCGCAAACTACGCGTTTGTTAGCCGAATAACAATCCGCTATGGCAGAATGTTGGCAAAAAGTAATTGCCTTACAGCAACACCACTACCAGACTACGTGCACCATGTGCGCCAATCACCAGCGACTGCTCAATATCAGCGGTTTTAGACGGCCCGGCAATAAAAACACCGTAGCTTAGCGACTCTGTATCAATGCGTTCATACGCTTCATGCATATTCAGCACCAGTGTTTTCTTTTCAATCAACAATACCAGATGCTGGGAAATAAACGGCAGGGCACGGTTCAGCATATTTGCTTCGGGCACCCAGATTGCCGCATTTTCAGCCACGCCGAATTCACCTTTCAGGATAGCCACATCCATGGCTTCCAGAGTAGCTTTATCCGTTTCATCAGTAATCTCTGTCAGCTGAATATCTGCCAGCGGTACTAATGACGCGATTCGCTCTGCATCCGGATATACCTCACGGATCAGGTCTTCGAGCGTTTCAGACTCAGCTAGTTCACGTGGCGTACCGCCGATTGATATCAGAACGCTCTTGTAACGGGCGACCAGATCTTCATTGCCGTCATTGAAAAACGGGATTTCCGGAAGCGGCAATTCAGTCAGGTTATTACCACGGATTTTGGCCAGAATCGTATCGCGGACGCTCATTGTTTACACGGATTTTGTACGTAATTTATGTTTCTGCGCAAACCCTGCCTGCCGTTCGGCAGTTGATATAATGCCGTGTCGGGGTTGGGCCGGGTTTATAAAAGGCAATTTATACAACTTTCTCATGTGAAGTTGCCTGTACTGTCAGGTTTTGCCCCTCCCCTATCCGGTTACATTTTAATTACGTACATTCACCCATTCGTTTAACTGAATGATTATGAACTGGGATTGGATTATCAGCGCCTGCCTGGGCGTGGGTTTAGCAGCCTGTTGCGGGTTCCGGATTTTTGTTCCTATGCTCATTGCCAGCCTCGCGGTAAAGCTGCATATTATTGCCCCTATGCAAGGTTTTGAGTGGATCGGCACAACACCCGGATTACTGCTGCTGGGCATCGCTACACTGGTCGAAATCGGGGCCTATTATATTCCGTGGCTCGATAATGTGCTGGATACCCTGGCCGCTCCGGCCGCCATTGTTGCCGGCACTCTGCTCAGCACATCATTCCTGAAGATTGAAAATCCGGTCATCGACTGGGGCCTCGGACTGATGCTCGGCGGTGGTTCAGCCGGTCTTATCCAGGCCGGAACCAGCCTCCTCCGGCTCGGCTCAACTGCTACTACCGGCGGACTGGCCAATCCGGTTGTAGCAACCACCGAAAATGCCGCATCGTTCGGCTTCTCCATTCTCGCAGTGCTGCTGCCACTTTTTGCGTTCGTGGTCTTGTTTATAGTGGTTCTGTTTTTTGCAGCCCAACTGGCGCGCAAGGGTCGTGTCTGGTTTACCCGCGCTGCACAACGCCGGCCTTTACCCCCTAAAGTATAAAAGCCGGGGAGACCCCGGCTTTTATACAAACTAACTTCTCCTGTGTGTTACAGGGTACCGACGGTGCGTTTCACAAACGCCGTCAGGTCAGCACCGGTCAGCATGTTTTGCGACAGCAATGCCAGGTCATACAATTGTTTCACCAGTTGTTTCTGGCTTATTTCGTCCCCTTTTTTCAGCACACGGTCAGCCAGCGGGTGGTTGGCGTTTACAACCAGATTGTACGTAACCGGCATAACCCCGTAGAATGACTGCTCGCCGCTCAGCTGCGACATATCCTTCATCCGGCGCATAAACTCCGGCAGCGTAATTGTCACCGGCATTTCGTCAGCCGGCATGGCTTCCACACTAACGTTCAGGCTCTTATTATCCAGCACAGTCTCAAACAGCTCCTTCAGTTTTGTCTGATCCGCTTCCGACAACACACTCTGATTCGACAGACCTTTGTCAATCAGTTTATCCAGCGTATCGGCATCAACGCGCTTCAGCGACGTTTTTTCCAGCTTATACTCAAGATGATTGATAAAATGCGGATCAATGACCGTATCCAGCACCAGCACATCATAACCGCGACGGGTAGCCGACTCAATGTAGCCGTGCTGAGCCTTCTGATCAGACGAATATAACCAGATTACCGCGTCATTTTTGTCAGTCTGGTTAGCCTGTACATGCTCGCGGTATTCGTCGAATGTATAGAATTTGCCCTCTGTATTTTTAAGCAGTGCAAACTCTTTCGCCTTGTCGTTGAATTTTTCATCGCTGATAATACCGTATTTGATAAACAATCCGATATCGTCAAACTTCTCCTCAAATGCCTTCCGGTCAGCCTTAAACAGTTCTGTCAGTTTGTCGGCCACTTTACGGGTAATGTAGCCGTTGATTTTCTTCACGTTTGAATCCGCCTGCAGGAAGCTGCGCGATACGTTCAGCGGAATATCCGGCGAGTCAATTACCCCGTGCAGCAGCATCAGGAAGTCCGGCACAATGTCCTTTACTTCGTCGGTGATGAACACCTGACGGCTGTAGAGCTGGATTTTCTCCCGCTTGACCTGGAAGTCGTTTTTCAGTTTCGGGAAATACAGTACCCCGGTCAGGTTAAACGGATAATCCACGTTCAGGTGAATCCAGAACAGCGGTTCTTCCGACATCGGGTACAGCTCACGGTAGAATTTCTTGTAATCTTCGTCAGTTAGTTCAGACGGTGCTTTGGTCCAGATCGGTGTGGCATCGTTAATGATTTCGCCGTCAAACTCAATCGGCACCGGCAGGAAGCGGCCGTATTTCTCCAGAATGGACCGGATACGGGCCTTGTTGAGGAACTCTTCCGAATCTAGGGCAATGTGCAGTACCACGTCAGTACCACGCTCAGCCCGTTCAGCCGCTGAAATTTCAAACTCGGTTGAACCGTCACACACCCAGCGGGCTGCCTCAGCGCCTTCTTTGTATGAACGGGTAACAATTTCTACCTGCTCAGCCACCATAAAGGCCGAGTAGAAGCCCAGACCGAAATGGCCGATAATGGCCCCCTTGTCGTCGACTTTGTCTTTATATTTTTCTAAGAACTCAGATGCGCCCGAAAAGGCAATCTGGTTAATGTATTTCTTGATTTCATCGGCCGTCATACCGATGCCCGAGTCGCTGATTGTAATGCTTTTGCCTTCCTCATCGACCGTTACCGTTACCTTCAGATCGTCGCCGATCTCACTGTCCACCTCGCCGAACGAAGCCAGTTTCTTTAGTTTCTGCGTTGCATCGACCGCATTGGAAACAAGCTCGCGCAGGAAAATCTCATGGTCAGAGTACAGGAACTTCTTGATGATCGGAAAAATATTTTCCGTGTGGATGGAAATTTGCCCCTTTTCTGTCTGTACGGCTTCCATAAAATGACTAATTGATTGGTTTAAAAATATGCTACCCACCAGGTGGCAATTTTTGTTCCAGATCATTTCCGGCTGACAGATTGGCAGAAACTTCCTGTTTCAGATCATCGTTTTACGTATATGCAAGACAAACCTGCCTATACTGATATTTCGCTTTCTGAACTAACGCAGCTACAGCATAACCCAGATACAGTAGTTATTGATGTGCGTGACGAATGGGAATTTGACGAGTTTAATATCGGTGGCCTGAACATTCCCTTACCGGTAATCCGTGAACACAAAAACCAACTGGCAGCGTATAATACGCTGATTTTCATCTGCACTAACGGCGTCCGCAGCCGCATTGCAGCCAAGGATGCCCTGCGTCAGCATGAACTGAACACAAAAACCATTCTTCATCTGAATGGCGGAATACTGGAAACCGAATAATCCCTCAGGTTACAATCAGGAAGTCAGGAATGGCAGCCTGTTTCTCGACCTGCGGCAGGTAAATGCCAAAGATTTCATGCACGTTTACCCGTATCATTTGCGAGAGCTGATTGAGCGGCAGGTTGTTGCGCTCCAGCCCGAACGGCTCCTCGATTTCCTCCCCGATCATCTCCAGCCCGACCAGAACGTAGGATACCAGTAATACAATCGGAACAGTGAGGTAGCCAAACTCTTCAATGATCGTAAAGGGCAACACGATCAGGTAAGCCGTAATGAAAAACTTAATGAAATAGTTATAGGAAAACGGAATCGGCGTACTCTTAATCCGTTCACAGATACCGTTGATGTCGAGCAGCAGAATCAGCAGTGTATTCAGATTAATGGACTGGGCATCGGAAATGGTGCCTTTACGGTACAGTTCCTCCGTCCGGTTCCGCAACTGACTGACAACACCACCGGGCACATGACTGCGTTGTTCGAGTTCAGCAATTCCGCCGATTATGGCTTCGTCCAGTTCACTGAAATCGCGGGTAGCACGCAGGTGATTCTTCAGGGCAAAGGGAAAGTTGGAAATAGTTTTGGCAAAATACAGCCGCTCCTCAATCGCTTCTTTGGGCAGAATTGCGTGATAAAGCACTGCCAGATTGCGGGTTGTATTAACCAGTGCTCCCCACGTCCGGCGACCTTCGTAAAAGCGGTCATAGGCCGTATTAGTCCGGAAAAGGAGTAATAAACTAAGCAGAATCCCCATAGCACCGAAGAATTCGGCCGGGGTATAGGAGAGCTTTATGTCATAGAATGTCAGCTCGGTAATGGTTACCGTGGTAACATACAATCCGACAAAAAATAATCGTTTCAGCAGGGAAATAGCTGTTTTTCCTGTATGAAAATGCCAGATTGCCCGCAGCCAGTGGTGCCGGTTATAGAGAATCATGTGCTACCTTTGCGTGAATGAGTTTGTGGTCAGAGTACTAACCACAAACTCCTCAAACTGTTACACTTCCCGTAAAAACCTGTTTGGCCGGCCCGGTCAGGTAAACAGACTCAAAAGCTGCCTCACCGGTTTCGTCAAATGAAACACTTAGCTGCCCGCCCAGTACCTTGATTGAAATCGGGCTCTGAAGTCCGAATTTCTTATACGCAGTCAGCGCAGCAGCCGTTACGCCCGTTCCGCATGAATAGGTTTCATCTTCCACACCACGCTCATACGTCCGGACAAATAACGTGTTGTCGGGCATTACCTGCACAAAATTCACGTTGGTCCCCCCCGGCTTAAAGGTATCACTGTAGCGGATTTTCTTTCCAACGCCTACGACATCATATAATGCCAGATCGTCGACAAACCGGACAACGTGCGGCGAACCGGTATTCAGGAAGGTATAATCCTCCTGCATATCCATGCCTGTTACATTGCTCATCTTCAACGACACCACATCGTCTGATACGCTGGCAATGTGTTCGCCGTCAACAGCAATAAAGCGGGTTGTCTCCTCAAACATGCCCAGATCGTACGCAAACTGCACAATACAACGCCCGCCGTTACCACACATACTTCCTTCTGCACCATCGGCGTTGAAATAGACCATCCGGAAGTCATAATCGGGGTCTACACGCAGCAGAATCAGGCCATCGGCGCCGATGCCGAACCGGCGGTCGCACATACGGGCAATCAGTGCCTGATCGCCGGCCGGGAAATTATCAGCCCGGTCATCGATCATCACAAAATCATTGCCTGTACCCTGGTATTTGTAGAAGTTCATAGAAAAAATAAAAGCCGTCCTTTCAGACAGCTTTTTATAAGTTGGTAGTGCTGGCTGGTACTATGCTTTAACTTTACGCTCTTTAACGCGTGCAGCTTTACCTTGACGGCCACGGAGATAGAACAACCGTGCGCGGCGTACTTTACCAAGACGAACTACTTCGATTTTCTCGATGTTTGGCGACAGCAGCGGGAATGTACGCTCTACGCCAATACCGTTAGAAACCTTGCGAACGCTGAACGTTTCGCCATTTGAATTTGGGTTACGGCGCTGGATAACCGTACCTGTAAAGACCTGAATCCGCTCTTTGTTACCTTCGCGGATTTTCACGTGCACATTAACTGTATCACCGGCACGAAACTCTGGCAGTTCGCTGCGACGTGATGCGTTTTCAGCCTCTACCAATTTAATCAGTTCATTCATGACTGTATATATCGTCAGATAGGAATTTACGTCGGACCACTCCGGCTACCCGGTGCCGAAGCGAAATGAGCCGCAAATATAGCCTTTTTTTCGGTAGCGTAAAACCCAACCGTATTAATTTCTTGAATAACTGACGGATAACCCGGTGAAATAACTGTACTGCTTGTACAGTTGGCTTGTTTTTAACTAATTGCTGTTCGAATAAACCCTTTGTTCCCGGATCATCACGCATGAAAATACTTAACATCGATCAGATCCACGCACTTGATCAATATACCATTCAACATGAGCCGATTGCCCCCATTAACCTCATGGAACGCGCTGCCCAGGCCTTTGTCAACTGGTATGGCGTCCGTTTTTCGGCCGCTCAGCCCGTTAAGGTTTTCTGCGGTTTAGGGAATAATGGCGGCGACGGTATGGCCATTGCCCGGCTGCTCATTCAGCTCGACTATCAGGTTGAGGTGTATGTGGTCCGCTATGCACCGCGCGAATCCGACGATTTCGCGCATAACCACCGGCGGCTCAAGCTCCTGACGGCACCCATTTATATTGAGCAGCCGCATGATATTCCGGCACTCCGGCACAACGAGGTTGTGATCGATGCCATTCTTGGTTCAGGCCTCTCGCGCCCGACTGAAGGGATTATTAAAGAAGTGATTCAGGGTATTAACCGGTCTCCGGCTACTGTTATCTCAGTCGATATTGCCAGTGGTTTATACGCTGACCAACCTAATCAGGCGGAAGATAGTATCATTGAACCGGATTATACCGTTACCTTTCAGCTCCCGAAACTAGGGTTGTTGCTACCTAAAAATGAACGGTTTGTGGGGGAATGGCATGTCGTTAATATCCAGCTGCATCAGCGGTTTATTGATCAGGCACCCACCTCGTATTACTACACCATGCCGGAGGAAGCCCGCCTGCTGATCCGGAAGCGGAACCGGCATTCAAACAAGGGGACATTCGGCCATGCCTTGCTGCTCGCCGGCAGTTATGGTAAGGTTGGTGCAGCGATTCTGGCGGCTAAAGCCTGTTTACGTTCCGGTGTCGGTCTGCTCACCGTTCAGACACCCTTATGTGGCTACAGCGTTATCCAGACAGCTGTACCCGAAGCCATGTGTCTGCCCGATACGCACCCGTATGTACTGACCGGCCACACGGAGGTCGATAACTTACCCCCTAACGACTATGCGGCCATCGGTATTGGTCCCGGCATTGGTAAAGCTCCCGAAACCCTCGCCATGATCCGTGATGTGCTGACCACGGTCCGGAAGCCCATGGTACTCGATGCCGATGCGCTGAACCTGCTGGCAGCAAACCGTGATTTACTGGGTTTATTACCGGAACGCAGCATCCTGACTCCGCATCCGAAGGAATTTGAACGGCTGACCCAGCGCTGGCAGAACGACTACGATAAGCTGGAAATTCTGCAGGACTTTGCCCGTCGCTTCAAAATCGTTGTTGTGCTCAAAGGGGCTCATACGGCTATTGCAACTCCGGAGGGTGATATTCACTTTAATTCAACCGGTAATCCTGGTCTGAGCACCGGTGGGACAGGTGATGTACTGACCGGCATTCTGACCGCATTGCTGGCGCAGGGCTACGACCCTGTTGAAGCGGCCGTACTGGGCGTATTCAGCCACGGACTGGCCGGTGACCATGCAGCAGACATGCGTGGTCAGATAGGTATGGTCGCATCTGATGTTATTGAGTCTCTTCGTTGGGACAAACAGTAAACTTACTTAAGATACAGTTACTTACCTTATAAATATGATCGGGAGTGTAGAAAACAATGCCATAATTGTGGGCATTATTCTACACTCCCGATTTGCTTGAGCCAACAGGATCTGATGCTAAAATTTAGATAATGGCTGCTCTTGAAGTCCGCAACCGTATTTCTACCTGCTTACTAAGTTCCGTAGTTGTACGCTAAAATCTTTGCCTTAATGGCACAAATTTTGTCTCGTAGCAAATACTAAATCTTTAAGTAATTATGAAAAATTTAGCGCAACGAGACTGGCGGAATCACCGCTCATCGAAAAAAGCGGCACAAGGTCTGGATCAGACTGTGGCATTAGGGGGAGTTACGCTGGCGTTATTCACCTATATCCTCTACCATTTCATTTACCCGTTACTATCCAAAGGTTTACTATGGTAGCATAATACTACCGGAATAGCTGATATACAGCGAAAGCTGACATATACGCAAGGCCCGTCATGTACAGTAACTGTATGGCGGGCCATTTCCATTCTTTGGTCTCCCGATACGTTGTCGCGATGGTGCTCATACACATCATGGCAAATACATAAAATACCAGTAGCGAGTAAGCCAGCGCCGGTGTATACATCACCCCGCCTGTTTCCGGATTACGTTCAGCCTGCAGGCGTTGCCGGATCGTCGCTTCGTCTTCGGCATCACTACCACCGATGCTGTATATAGTTGCCATTGTACCCACAAATACCTCACGGGCCGCAAACGAACTCAACAAGGCAATTCCGATTTTCCAGTCGTAGCCAAGCGGCTTAATGGCAGGCTCAATCATGTGTCCGAACCGGCCTGCATACGATGCTTCCAGCCGCTCCGAAGCCACATGACTTTCAATCGCGGCGTCCGGCTGACCGGCATACTGCTGACGGGCTTTTGCTTCAGCCTGATCCAGTGAATTGCCGGGGCCATAACTGGCCAGTACCCAAAGTATGATCGAAATGGCGACAATCACACGGCCTGCTTCCCAGACAAACGCCCGTACACTCTCCCATACCGTCAGGCCAACGTGGTTCCAGCGGGGCATTTTAAAGGTAGGCAGTTCCATGATAAAGAAGCTACGCTCGTTAACATGAAGCAGTTTCTTGAACACCCAGGCCGCCAGTAATGCCGCAACGAGGCCAAGCAGGTATAAGCCCATTAAGGCCAGCCCCTGTACGTTCAGAAAGCCTAATACCCGCCGTTCAGGCACAACCAGCGCAATCAGGATCGTATAGATCGGCAGACGGGCTGAACAACTCATGAGCGGTGTGACCATAATCGTAATCAGACGTTCACGGCGGGTACCGATGCTCCGGGCAGCCATAATGGCCGGTACGGCACAGGCAACCCCTGAAATGAGCGGCACTACGCTCCGGCCGTTCAACCCGAACCGGCGCATGATACGGTCCATCAGGATCATCACCCGCGACATATACCCGGATTCTTCAAGGATGGAGATAAGGAGAAATAAGGCGGCAATCTGCGGAATAAACACCAGCACACCACCGATCCCGGCCAGAATACCGTCGGTAAGCAGATTGGTAAATGCGCCGGCCGGTAAATTGTCTTTCAGCGCACCGCTCAGATAGGCAACGCCCTCGTCGATGGCATCCATAAACGGCTGCGCCCAAGCGAAGATAGCCTGAAAGATCAGCAGCAGAATCAATGTAAAAAAGATATAGCCTCCTACCGGATGCATCAATACCCGGTCCATTTTCTGGCTCCAGGTTGGCTGATTCAGCGGCCGGCTATCGGTCACGGCTTCTGTCACAACAGCCGCAATGCGCTGATAGCGCTGGATGGTTTCTTTGGCCTGAAACTCTGTTTCAACAAACTGATGCTTCTCAATGAGTTCATCGAGCCCGACCCGTTGCCCGCGATCCAGAAACGAGAAGCCGTCATGCTGGATAATGTATTGCAGGGCGAGGTAATTATTTGTGAGACCATACCGGGCCTTTGTATCATCAATTAGAGCGGCAACATCCTGTGCCGGATCAAAAAAGAGCCGCTCCGGCAGCGTCGGCTGCCGCAATTGTCCGGTTACCGCTTTCTTGAGCAGCCCAAGCCCTTCGCCCGTGCGGGCATTCACGCGGACCACCGGTACACCCAGGCGCATAGCCAGTTTTACGGCATTTACTTCCTGATGCTGCTGATGAGCTACATCCAGCATATTCAGGGCCAGTACAACCGGCACGCCTAAATCCGTTATCTGGGTGAAGAGCAGCAGATTCCGGCGAATGTTTGAAGAGTCAACTACCACCACGGCAACATCCGGATAATCCGGGTGAGCGGGATTCGCCAGAATATCAGTAACAATCTGTTCGTCAGGAGACTTGGGATAAATGGAGTAAACGCCGGGAAGGTCAATGACCGTGGCCTCAGTCTGGGCATCGAGCAAACATGTACCTGACTTCTTATCGACCGTTACGCCCGGGAAGTTTCCGGTCTTTTGCCGTAAACCGGTTAACTGATTAAATAGAGAGGACTTACCAGCGTTAGGATTTCCAATTAAAGCGATTATAGGTGCTGCTTTCAATGAATCTTTCCGGGAAGACCTGGCCGGTTCGGTACCGGCCGGTTCACGACTCAACATAACTACACTCCTTTACTCTACCAGAATCGTGGCAGCTTCAGACTTCCGCATGGATAAGCAATAGCCCGATACATTTAAACAAATCGGATCACCAAGTGGTGCTTTGCAGTGCAGGCAAACCTCAGCACCAGGCAGACAACCCATCTCCAGCAATTTCAGAGACATCCACTGATCGTTAAATGACTTGATGGTGGCTCTTTCTCCAATTTTCAGATCTGCTACACTTCTTTTGCTCATGTTGGTAGTCGGTTGGCGTCCGTCAGTTACGAAAAATAAGCCCAGAAACTATTTAGACTCATTCAAATTAACGCAATTTTACGGCGGAAAGTTTGCAATACCAAACTTTCCCGGAATTATTCCTGCATGATCTTAATCAGTATTCCGGATGCTTACAGCGCTGATGACAATCACCTGTGAAATCTCCCCCTACCGATTGCTTTTTGTCGTATTTTTGTAGTCAATACTACCTGAAGCTACTCACAGGTTTCGGGACAATGACTTTTGACTGAGGATCTATGCGACAGATCAGCGCGCTAATGCGTAAAGAGTTTTTACTGGAATGGCGGCAGCGATATGCGCTTAACGGCATGCTTCTCTACATTGTAGGGGCCGTTTTTGTCTGTTATCTGAGCTTTAACGCCCGCCGGAATCTGTTAACTCCGATTGTCTGGAATACGTTATTCTGGATCATTCTGCTGTTCTCCGCTATTAATGCAATTGCTAAAAGTTTTGTTCAGGAACGGGCCGGCCGCATGCTCTATTATTATACACTGGCCAGTCCACAGCAAATTATTATTGCCAAGATCCTGTATAATACGGTGTTAATGCTGGTTCTGGCCGGTCTTGGTTTTGGTGTCTATGCCTTTATATTAGGGAACCCGGTCAACGATGTTCCGCTCTATATAGGTGCTTTAGTGCTGGGAGCAGTGGGTTTTGCCGGCTCCCTGACGCTCATTGCCGGTATTGCCTCGAAAGCGGAAAATTCGGCGACGCTGATGGCTATCCTCAGCTTCCCGGTAGTTCTTCCGTTACTGCTTATGCTGCTTCGCCTGTCAAAAAATGCACTTGACGGGCTTGATCGTAGCGTGAGTTTAGATGAGGTCAGTATTTTGCTGGCGATTGATGCCATTGTACTGGCACTTTCCTGGATGTTGTTTCCGTTTTTATGGCGGAGTTAATTTTTTCTTAGTTCTGATTTTGTACGAATGCATATGCGTATTGCCTGGTGGAAAATTGTCAGCGTTGTTATTTTAACATACGTCATTTTTTGGGGACTGATCGGAGGTGTGCCGCGACTGCCTATTCTGAATGAGAGTATCCGGAACGTGTATTTCCACGTACCGCTTTGGTTCGGCATGGTAATTCTGCTGCTTACCTCAATGATTTTTTCGGTTAAGTACCTGCGGAATAACCGGCCCGACGATGATCTGGTAGCCGTTGAGTTTGCCAATACGGCTATTTTATTCGGTCTGCTGGGCTGTGCAACGGGATCGACCTGGGCTAATTTTACCTGGGGTGAACCATGGCCGAACGACCCGAAACTTAACGGCGTGGCTGTAGGCATGCTGCTTTATTTTGCTTACCTGATTCTCCGTGGCTCCTTTGACGACGAACAGCGCCGGGCACGGATCTCGGCCGTATACAACATATTTGCCTTTGCGGTATTCATCCCGCTTATTTTCATCTTACCCCGCCTGACAGATACCCTGCATCCCGGTAACGGCGGAAATCCTGCATTTGGCCAGTACGACATGGATAACCAGATGCGGATGGTCTTTTATCCGGCCGTTATCGGATTTACGCTCCTGGGCGTCTGGATTACGGAAGTACGGGTGCGGTTACGTCGTGTCCGGGCGGCGCTGGAAGCGTAAACCGGCGGAATGTTTTATTTTCTTTTTCTGTTTTACAACATGTAACGATATATATCCAATGGTATCATTCGTTATCCAAAAACATACGATATGACGTTGTTATCAACAATATCTTTTCTTCAGGAGCAGGTCGAAATGGCTGACCAGCTCCGGTCAGACGGCAAAATCTGGGTCGTTGTAGCCGTTATTGCACTGGTATTCGCCGGCATTATTACCTACTTGATCCGGCTCGACCGCCAGGTGGGCAAGCTGGAAAAAGAGATTAAAGACACCCAATTACACAAATCAGCCGCGCGGATTTCCTGACGGCAGCATTCCCTTTTTTCAATTAAAACCATGAAAATCTCTCACATATTCGGTATCATCGTTATTGCGATTGCGATTGGTATTATTGTGTCAACCGCAGGCGATGCCAGCTCGTACGTTACGTTTACGAAAGCGCAGGAAATGGCCAGCAACGGGGATAATGACATGATCCACGTGGTAGGTAAACTACAGAAAAATACCAGCGGCCAGATCACGGACCTGATTTACGACCCGCGGATTGACCCGAACCATTTTGAATTTACACTGGTCGATAATGAAAATAAACCCTGCAAAGTGATTTACAGTGCTCCGAAACCGCAGGATTTCGACCGTTCGGAACAAGTCGTTGTCATCGGCGCGATGCAGGGTAACCACTTCAAGGCAGACAAAATTCTGCTGAAATGCCCGTCGAAGTACCAGGAAAACAAACTGGAGACCAAAGAGTACACCGCAAAAAAAGTTTAATGAGTGCGTGACCGGACGGGCAGGTCAGCGCTGCTGCCGGCCCTTTCAGTCATACATTGATTTACTCCCTGTAAGCCTTATGCATGCAACCATTGGTAATGTAGGCCATTTCTTTGTCATCCTGTCGTTTGTGACAGCGCTGGTGTCAACGATTGCCTATTTCATTTCAGCACTTAACCGACGGGAAACCGCTGCGGTCTCTATCGACGAAGAACCGGAACTGGCCTATGCGTCGGCCGATGGCACGGTGGTTAAACCCACCAGGCGGGCAGGTGCACGACCTGCTCCGGCAGCCGCTTCTTCAGCTGAAAAAAACAGTGACGACTGGCGGAAACTGGCCCGCTGGTCGTTTTACGTTCATACAGCAGCCGTTATCGGCGTCATTTATTGTCTGTTCTCCATTGTTTATAATCATTATTTCGAGTACCACTACGCGTGGAGCCACTCGTCGCGGGCCTTACCGCTGAAATACATGATTTCGTGTTTCTGGGAAGGACAGGAAGGTAGTTTCCTGCTCTGGCTTTTCTGGAATGCCCTGCTGGGAATCTGGCTGATCAACAGTAACGGCAAACAGTGGGAAGGACCGATGATGACGGTGTTTGCGCTGGTACAGGCGTTCCTGGCGTCGATGATCCTGGGCGTAGTATTCGGCGGGACCTTCAAGCTGGGCAGCTCGCCATTCCTGCTGCTGAAAGATGCCATTCCGGATGATCCTATTTTCAAGATGGATCCGAACTTTATTCCGGAAGATGGCAACGGCCTGAATGCACTCCTGCAGAACTACTGGATGGTCATTCACCCGCCAACCCTGTTTCTGGGCTTTGCGCTGACGCTGGTTCCGTTTGCTTACTGTATAGCGGGTCTCTGGCAAAACAAGCCTCTTGACTGGATTCGTCCTGCCCTGCCGTGGTCATCACTGGGTGCGCTGATTCTGGGAGTCGGGATTATGATGGGCGGCTACTGGGCCTACGAAACCCTGAACTTCGGCGGTTACTGGAACTGGGACCCGGTTGAAAATGCAGTATATGTACCATGGCTGGTGCTGGTTGGTGCCATCCATACCATGCTGATTGCCCGCAAGAGTTCAACCGGCCTTAAAACTGCCATTATTCTGACCATTGCGCAGTTCATTCTGATCATTTACTCGACATTCCTCGCACGGAGCGGTATACTCGGTAATGCCTCGGTTCACTCGTTTACAGATCTTGGCCTCTCGGGTCAGCTGCTGATCTATCTGCTGGCGTTTATCGCGCTTTCAGTAGCCCTGGTCGTGAGCAAATGGAAACTGATTCCTGGCGATGAGCAGGAAGTAGCAGTCTACAACAAGGAATTCTGGATTTTTATCGGAGCAACGATCCTGTCGCTGGCCGCCTTCCAGGTGATTGCCACGACCTCAATTCCGGTTTACAACAAAGTCGCTGAGCTGTTCGGCGTTGTGTCGAACCTCGCTCTTCCTGCCGATCAATCGGCCCACTACAATAAATTCCAGATCTGGTTTTTCGTCAGTATTGCCATTCTGACCGGTATCGGGCAGTTTCTGTGGTGGCGTAAGATTGAGAAAAGTAATCTGAACGCGCTGGTAACGCCGGGCATCGTTACGCTCCTGATCAGTGCAGCCATTATTGCACTGGGCAAAGTCGGAGATCCGGTTTACATGGTCTTACTGGTATCGTCAGTCTTCGCGCTGGTGGCTAATTCGACCATCATGATCGGGGTATTGAAAGGGAACTACAAGCTGTCGGGTGGTGCAGTAGCCCACATCGGCCTTGCCCTGATGCTGATCGGAGTACTGTTCTCGTCCGGTTATTCGCATGTTGTATCGGTAAATAACAGCGGTCTGCTGATTTCCCGCCAGGAAGAATTTACGAAAAACAACAACCGCGAGAATAAGGAAAACGTGCTGCTCTGGATGAATCAGCTGGAGAAAATGGATAATTATCAGCTGACTTACCGCGGCGAGCGTATTGAAATCCGGGATGTACCGGGCTATGTACCGCGTTCATGGGTATCAGTCATTGAAGGTGACTTCCACGGTGTAGCGCAGCGGGACATCATTCAGAACGGGCAACTGTATCACAAGAAAGGAGATACCATGGCGGTCTATCCGGAAAATACCTACTACGAAGTAGAATACCGCGAAGCCAACGGCAAGGTTTTCTCGCTCTATCCGCGTGCGCAGGTAAACGAAAAAATGGGGCTGCTGGCCTCTCCTGATATCAAGCGCAAGGTCGGCCGCGATCTGTACACCTATGTTTCGTCAATTCCGGATCCTGAGCAGGGATCTGAGTGGGAAAAGACCGAGACCTATAAAGTGGCCATTAAAGATACGTTCTTCCTGAATGATTACGTAGCCATTCTCGATAACGTGGTCCGGACGAATGACATAGACGGCATGACACTCGGGCCACAGGATGCCGCCGTGAAGGCCGTTGTCCGGGTACTCGATAAAAACAAGGAACATATCATTTCGCCGGCCTTTATCATCAAGGACCGCGTGGTGGGCCGGAAAGCTGAAATTAACGAAGACCTCGGCTTACGGATTCAACTGAACGAAATTGATCCCGCAACAGGTCAGTTTACGTTCGCCGTTAACCGCACACAGCGGAAGTGGATTGTGATGAAAGCACTGGAAAAACCATACATCAACCTGCTCTGGATTGGTACTTTGGTGGTGGTACTGGGCTTTGCCTTATCCACTGTACGCCGCTATCGTGATTTCTCCAGAATGAGACTGCGGGATTAAGGAATGAACAATGTAAAATGAATAATGGACAATGAATGCCTTGGGCTTAGCCGGTGCTCCTTCCATTATTCATTTTATATTGTCCATTATTCATAAGCACAAGCATTGGGTACGGCAGAACATTCGGGCGTCGTACCCGTTTTTTATGTATTGCTGATTACAGATTATGAAACTGAAAGATACCGTTCTGCTCTCGCTGGCCATCGGCAGCTTTTTACTGTGGGTGCTTGAGATTCGCAGAACGAATAACTTTGCTGACAGCTACCCGTTTTTGATGCTTGCCCTGGCTTTTCTGCTGGCGTTTCAATTCGTACGGGTCAAACGGCGTCAGGAGAACAAAGAAGTTTCGCCAACGATTAAAGACATGGCGGAGCGCAAAAAGAAAAAGAAAAAATAACCCTCACTTATGGAATA
>CBDFHU010000043.1:0-71950 GCA_965247375.1 Arsenicibacter sp. | reverse complement strand
ATAGACAGCAGGGATTTCTCCCGGCCAGTTACCGTGACCCGGCTCGATTGGCGTTGTCCACTCCAGAGTGTTCGATTTCCACGGGTTCTGTGTTGCCTTACGGCCACGGAACAAGCTGTAGAAGAAGTTGAACAGGAAAATAAACTGAGCACCAAACGATACGATGGCTGCAATTGAAATAAATGCATTCAGGTCAGTAAAGATAGTTTTCGTCCATTCGTAGCTGGTGAAAGCATAATAACGGCGCGGGAAACCAGCGATACCTGTGTAGTGCATCGGGAAGAATACACAATAGATACCGGCAAATGTCAGCCAGAAGTGAATGTAGCCAAGCTTATCATTCATCATACGGCCAAACATTTTAGGGAACCAGTGGTAAACACCCGCTAACAGACCAAATGCAGATGAAGCGCCCATTACAAGGTGGAAGTGAGCCACGACAAAGTATGTATCGTGCAATTGAATATCCAGTGCCGAGTTACCCAGAATCAGACCAGTTACCCCACCTG
Source organism: Arsenicibacter sp. (assembly GCA_965247375.1). GTDB lineage: Bacteria > Bacteroidota > Bacteroidia > Cytophagales > Spirosomataceae > Arsenicibacter. The sequence goes on along the minus strand of CBDFHU010000043.1, from coordinate 71,441 downwards.
AGATAAAGAAGGATACCAGACCGATTGAGAATAACATGGCCGGCGTAAACCGGATATTTCCGCGCCACAATGTCGTAATGTAGTTAAACGCTTTCACCGCAGAAGGTACCGCGATGATCAGGGTCAGGAACATGAAGATTGAGCCCAGGAACGGGTTCATACCTGTCACGAACATGTGGTGCGCCCATACGATAAACGCAAGGAACGCAATACCCAGCATCGAAGCAATCATCGCACGGTAACCAAAGATTGGCTTACGTGAATTAGTTGCCAATGATTTCTGAAGTGATACCTAATGCCGGAAGCATTACGATGTATACTTCGGGGTGACCCAGGAACCAGAATAAGTGCTGGAACAGAATAGGGCTACCACCTACGTTTGGCAGTGCTTCACCGTTAATGTAGATTTCTGACAGGTAGAAGCTTGTTCCGAAGCTACGGTCAAAAATCAGCAGTAAAGCAGCTGAAAGCAGTACAGGGAATGAAAATCAGACCCAGAACAGCAGTCAGGAAGAATGCCCATATTGTCAGTGGCAGCTTGCTGAATGTCATACCACGTGTACGCAGGTTGATAACTGTCGTAATGTAGTTAATACCACCCAAAAGCTGTGACACGATAAACAGGGCCATACTCACCAGCCATAAGGTCATACCCAGCTGTGAGCCTTTGTGCGCCTGTGGTAATGCACTTAATGGCGGATAAACTACCCAGCCACCGGCAGCAGGACCTGTCTCAATGAAGATTGAGAAAAACATGATTACACCGGCAATAAAGAAGAACCAGTATGAAAGCATGTTCAGAAAGCCAGATGCCATATCACGGGCACCCACCTGCAATGGAATCAGGAAGTTAGAGAAGGTACCACTCAAACCTGCCGTCAATACAAAGAATACCATGATGGTACCATGCATTGTTACTAAGGCAAGATAAAAATCAGGATCAAGTTGGTTAGATTCGTTAATCCATTCACCGAGAATTGGCTTCAACCAACCCATGCTCATTTTAGGAAAACCTAACTGAAGCCGGAAAATGATTGACATACTAATCCCGATAACTGCCCACAAAATACCCGTAATCAGGTACTGCTTCGCAATCGTCTTGTGGTCTTCCGAGAAAACGTATGTTCGCCAAAAACTTTGTGGCTCATGGTGATCGTGCTCATGCGTATGAGCGTCATGCACCAGGCTTGTATCGACAGTCGCCATCGTTATTGGTTTAGTTAAGTTAAGTTATCGAAGTGAAACACTGGCAGTGCTTGCGCCGCCTTGCTGAGTTGATGCTGTTGTACTGTCTGAAGGCGCTGCGGTTTCTGTCGGCAGATACTTGGCAGCTTTTGCTTTCAGGCTAGCCGGAATCCGTGAGGCATATTCAGGATAAGTCGTTAACAACGGCTTTTGCTCTGAACACCATTTTTTCCAGGCAGCTTCATCTTCAACCACGATTTTTTGCACGCATAGAGAAGTGGCCACGGCCACAAATCTCTGTACAAGCTAACTCATAGTTAAAGTCTGGGTTACCGGTAATGTTACGCATTTCTTCCGTTGTTTTATCAGCAACAAACCAGAAACGGGTTGGCATACTCGGAACGGCATCCATCTTGACACGCAGGTGCGGAATGAATACGCTGTGCAGCACATCACGGGCACGTATCTTCAGCAATACCGGCTTACCAACCGGGATATGCAATTCACCCTGCGAGTTAACAAAATCATCGAATGATGCTTCATCGCTGAAGTCTACACCGACTTCATTGTTGCTGTCTGTTAACTTGTAGTTGTATGCACCCAGTTTGTTATCATCAACACCAGGGTAACGGGTAATCCAGTTGAACTGCTTGCCAACGATTTCAATTACCTGTGCATCCTGAGGTGCTTCCGACATGATGTCACGCCATGCTCTCCAGCCGGTAAATACCATCACAGCCATAACTACCGCCGGAACAACTGTCCAGATGAGCTCCAGTTTGTGGTTTTCCGGATAGTAAGATGCTCTCTTACCCTCACGGTACTGGTATTTGTATGCAAAGAAAAACAGCAGAGCATTTGTTACCACAAAAGCAGCCGTTACAATACTCATCGAAATCCAGAACAGGGTATCTGTCCGGCGTCCGTGAATTGAACCGGCTTCAGGTAAGAAGTATTTGTTTTGCACTCATGAACGATACAACGAAACCGATCATCGCCAGTACAAAAAATACCATAAAGAGAGCGCCGTTGATACGGTTGCTCATGCCGATACGGCCTTCTTCAACAGGACCGTTGACATTCCGCACTACAGCCGCCATTCTGGATACCACCAGAGCAGCAAGGGCCAGAAATATTATAGATAATAAGCCTACAAGATAAACCATACAATTCGACAGGTTAAATATCGTGGTGTAATGCCTCTTCCAGCATCGGATGGTTTTTCGGCACCAAATTAGCTTTCGTCAGCTGAGTCGATAAAGGACCAGATGAAACCACAGGCAAAAATCAGGATCATACCGAATTCAATCGGACCGAAACCACCGTGCTCACCAACTGTACCCGGCATAATGTTATTGTAAAAGTCAAAGTAGTGACCAACAATAATGCCCCAGGCAGCAATCTTCAGGAAGATGTTCGTACGCTTCGCATCTCTTGTCATTAAAACAAGGAACGGGAACGCAAAGTTTAAGAAAAGGTTAACCCAAAATGTTACCAGATACTTTTCACCATAACCGCTGAAACGCTCACGGTAATAGATTGTTTCTTCAGGTAAGTTCGCATAGTAAATCAGCATAAACTGAGCAAACCAGACATAGGTCCAGAAAATGCTGAAGGCAAACATAAACTTACCAAGATCATGCAGGTGACTTGCATTAACCCATTTCAGATAACCTTGCTCTTTCAGGGTCACAACAGTTAAAGTCATAACTGCCAGACCTGTTACGTGCCAGCTTGCCAGTGTGTACCAGCCAAACATTGTTGAGAACCAGTGTGTGTCGATTGACATCACAAAGTCCCATGCTGATGTTGATGATGTTACACCAAATACAACCAGGAAAATCGTTCCGAACTTGATGCTTTTGTTATAGTACTCCGTACCGCCATACAGATCTTCCTGTAAGGAGAGGTTACGCAGTACGCGCCACAGACCATACCAGAGACCAAAATAGGCTACCATCCGGATCAGATAGAACGGCGTATTTAAAAAGCCTTTCTTACCATTGATGATCGGATCGAATTCAGGGCTGTTTGGATCGTACAATCCTTCGTGTGTCCAGTGGAAAAGATCGTGACCGGCAATAAAGAAAACTGCCAGCATAATTAACCCGGTCACCGGAAGGAACGCCGGCATAGCTTCAGGAATCCGCTTGAACGCAGATGACCAGCCAGCCTGTGCCAGATAGTTGTATGACAAAAAGAACATACCGACAACAGAAATGCCGGTAAAGTAAACTGCATTAACCCAAACGTTTGCCCACAGACGGGTCGTCCATTTGTACTCATGGTGAGCAGCAGCAGCATGCTCGTGACCAGCAGCAGCATGAGCCGCTCCATGATGAGCCTCATGACTACCGGCACCGGATGCCAGTAAGTATGCGCCAAGACCAACCAAAGCTACACCAGCAACAATACCAATGATTAATCGGCGTTTTGATTCTGCTGTAAACTCATACTGTTCGTCGAGCGATGGTATTGCGTGAACAGATGCCATTTTTAATGTATTAAGTAGTTTTAGATTTCAGGAACAGTTGACTCGGGGCAGCTCAGCCAGCCTGGCCTTTCCTGCCCCGAAACCTGAAATAATCTATTATCCTTCTTGTAATTTATGAACGTAGTGAACGATTTTCCAGCGCTCTTCAGGCGTCACCTGTGATCCGTGCGGCCACATCCGGCCTTTGCCGTTTGTGATCACGTGGAAGATGTGCCCGTCGTTCATTGTCTTATAGGCATCTGCGGAGTAACTTGGTACACCTTTGTACATCTTGCCTACTAAGCCATCTCCTTTTCCACCCTCGCCATGACAGTGCTGGCAGTAACGTCCATACAGAACCTTGCCTTCTTCCAGCGTTTTTTTCATTCGATGGAACCGGATTTTTCAGTACACGTTCCGCGATGCTGATGCTGTCTGCAGGAATGTTATAAATCATTAAGTCTTTAACGGTGCTGTCGCCTGTACCAAACGAAGTATGGTAGTTCGGCCGTGCCACTGTACCCTTTGCCGGTAAGCGCATATTCAGACCATAAGCGTTGTATGGGTGCTCACGGGTCTGCTTATATGGCTCATAACCAACCGGTTCGTACATGTTCGGCGCGAACTCTGTTCCCGGATCATCATGACCGCGTTTGCAGGAAGTTCCCATCACGACCACGCTCAGGATTGCCAGGGCTGATATGCTGATATGCTTGATAGCCATTGCCAATTTTGGTGATTAGAACTGTTTAACGTTTACTTCAGCTGCTCCTGAAGCTTTCAGAATTTGCCCGATCTTCTCTTCGTCAAGTTTGTTTTTGCCCAGATCAATGGCCATCGCAAACTTGTTGTCTGTTGTACGAAGATCAAACATCAGTGGCTTGACAGTGGGGCCCAGGCCATTGGATACAATGAATGTACCCACCATGCCAAGCGCACAGAACAAGACTGTCAACTCAAATATAATCGGGATATATACCGGAAATGAGTAGGAGTCTTTACCACCAACCACCATTGGCCAATCAAGCTTTTCAGTATACATCGTCAGCGCTAAGGCCGTTAATGTACCTGTCAGACCGAACATGAATGCGGCAATACCGATCCGTGTGCGGGGATGACCTAAGGCTACGTCCAGACCGTGAATAGGAAACGGTGAGTATACTTCATGAATACGTACACCGGCGTCCTTCACTTCTTTTACGGCCTTAAGTACTACATCGTCATCGTCAAAAATGCCGACTAAAAATTTACTAGCGCTACCGTGAGATTCTGCCATTGTCTTAACTACCGTTCAGTTTTGTTATTCAGCATCCTTGTTGAATGCTGGTTTGGTTACCCGCTCCCCTTTTGCTACGCCTGATACTGATTTAGGCAGTGTTTCAGACGATGACTTGATTACAGTCTTCACTTCAGCCATGTTTACAACCGGCAGGAATTTCGAGAACAGCAGGAAAAGCGTGAAGAAAAGACCGAACGAGAAAATATAGTCACTGATATCGAACAGAGTCGGGTGGAACATCGCCCAGCTCGACGGCAGGTAATCACGGTGCAGTGATGTCACGATGATTACAAAACGTTCGAACCACATACCGATGTTTACCACAACTGACAGAACGAATGTCCATACTACACTGCGGCGGATAGCGCGTGACCAGAATAACTGCGGAGAGATTACGTTGCAGGTCATCATCGCCCAGTATGCCCACCAGTAAGGACCGGTCGCACGGTTGATAAACGCGTAGCTTTCAAATTCAACACCTGAATACCAGGCAATGAAAAACTCTGTCAGGTAGGCAACACCGACAATCGAACCGGTAAGAGTGATGACTTTATTCATCGACTCGATGTGTTCGAATGTGATATAGTCTTCCAGCTTAAACACGACGCGGATGATCAGCATCAGGTTCTGCACCATGGCAAAACCAGAGAAGATCGCACCGGCCACGAAGTAAGGCGGGAAGATTGTAGTGTGCCAGCCGGGAATTACTGACGTGGCAAAGTCAAAGGATACGATCGTGTGTACTGACAATACCAGTGGTGTTGACAAACCCGCCAGGATTAAACTGATGTACTCGTAACGAGCCCATGTTTTTGCTGATCCGTTCCATCCTAGTGAGAACGCACCGTAAATATACCGTGATACTTTGCTCTTCGCGCGGTCACGGATCGTAGCGAGGTCAGGAACCAGACCAATGTACCAGAACACCAGTGATACAGTGAAGTATGTACTGATGGCGAATACGTCCCAAACCAGTGGTGACTTGAAGTTTACCCACAGTGAACCAAAGGTGTTAGGCAGTGGTAATGCCCAGAGAGCCAGCCATGGACGGCCCATGTGCATCAGGATAAAGCTCGCAGCACAGATAACGGCGAAGATGGTCATCGCTTCTGCGGCACGGTTTACGGCAGTCCGCCATTTCTGACGGAAGAGCAATAAGATGGCGGAGATCAGAGTACCGGCGTGACCGATACCTACCCACCATACGAAGTTGGTGATATCCCAGGCCCAGCCTACGGTTTTATTCAAACCCCAGACGCCCAGACCTTCCCACCATGTCCAGAATACGCACGCGGCACCGTATATCAATACTATCACGGAGATAGTAAATGCAATGGTCCACTCGCGGGTCGGACGGCCTTCTACCTGTCTGCTCACATCCTCCGTTACGTCAGCGTAGGTTTTACCTCCTGTGACGAGCGGAGTTCTTACGGGTGAAGTGATATGCGACATAAATTTCTAATTTACGATATACGGTTTACGCGTGTTCTTCTTTTTTAGCCTCTTTCGCCTCTTTTTTAGGCTCAGCATCTTTATTCCGGATTTTAGTCAGATACGAAATCTGCGGCCGGACGTTGATTTCTTCCAGTACGTGGAAGGCGCGGCCCTGCTCTTCTGTTGCCAGAATTTTAGAGATGCTGCTTTCCGGATTGTTCATGTCACCAAATGTAATGGCGTCTGTCGGACAAGCCTGCGCACAAGCTGTCTGCACTTCATCAGGCAGTAACCGGCGGCGTTCTTTCTTCGCTGTCAGTTTACCTTCCTGAATCCGCTGTACACAGAATGAACATTTTTCGATTACCCCGCGTGAACGTACTGTAACGTCCGGGTTGATAACCATTTTACCTAAATCGTTATTGAAGTGGTAATCGAAGTTATCGTTATCGAAATACTTGAACCAGTTGAAGCGACGTACTTTATACGGACAGTTGTTCGCACAGTAGCGTGTACCCACACAACGGTTGTACGTCATCTGGTTCAGACCTTCGGTGCTGTGTGTTGTCGCCAGTACCGGACATACCGTCTCGCAAGGAGCATTTGTACAGTGCTGACAAAGCATTGGCTGGAAGGTAACCTCCGGATTTTCAGAAGCCACTTCGAGTGCCTGAAAACCGGCGATCATACCCATGTTCTCTACATCAGCGTCGCTGCTGTAGTAGCGGTCGATACGCATCCAGTGCATTTCACGACGCATGATTACTTCATCGCGGCCTACTACCTGAATGTTGTTTTCAGCATTACAGCCCACTACGCACGCACCGCAGCCAATACATGAGTTCAGGTCAATGACCATACCCCATGAGTGGTTCGGCTTGCTATAGCCATTCCATAATGTGATGTTTGTTGCATCGGTAACCCCTTCCGATGTCACTACCTTAGGCTCATGACGACCGGCTTTCGGGTTCTTTTTATATTCACCCAGTACTGACTCCTGTAATACGGCGTGGCGACCCATTACCGTGTCGTGCGTTTGGGTCTGAGCAATCTCGCGTTTACCGCTCGATTTTTCAACTTTTGCACTAACACCGGCGAAGACAACATACCCATTAGCTACAGTTGCCAGCGGATAAGCACTCTTTCCAACGCCGTTTGCTGCTTTACCGGCTTTCTCACGGCCATAACCGATTGCGACCGCAACCGTTTTATCGGCCTGACCCGGCTGTACCAGAACAGGTACTTCAATGGCCGGCTTACCGTCTACAGTTACATTTACCAGATCGCCCTGCTCCAGGCCCAGCTCAGTGGCTGTACGCTGAGAAATAGCAGCGTAGTTATCCCAGCAAGCTTTGGAGACCGGATCAGGTAATTCCTGTAACCACGGGTTATTGGCTGATGAACCTGTGCCCAAAGCAACTGTTTCATAAATGGCCAGTTCAATACCGTCATTAGCGGCTTTGTAGCGTGAAGCAACGGCAGAAGCTGCTGATGCCAGGCTAGCTGCATTAAAGGATGCACCTGTAGCGGCAGCACCTTTAGCCGGCTCAAACACACCATCATTCAGCGTTTTAACCCAGAATGATTCGAATGAACCGCCACCTGCTTTAGGGAACATGTTTGTCCGCCAGAAGCCTTTCAGGAAGGCCGCGAAATCACCTGACTTACCGGCCCATGTCAATAAGCTTGACTCAAACTGGCGTGTCTTGAAAATATTGGTGATTGTCGGCTGCATCAGGCTGTAGAAGCCGGCTTTTGGTTCGGCATCCCCCCAGCTTTCCAGGAAATGAGGAGCTGGTGTGATGAACTTACACAGGGAAGCAGTCTCTTCAGCACGGTCAGCAAATGATACTGACAGCTGTACCTTTGGTAATGCCTGAGCCAGTTCAGCACCACGCGGGTGATCATAAACCGGGTTAGCCCCAAAGAAAAGAACCGCCTGAACCTGACCTGCTTTTGCCGCATCGATAAATGCGTTCATCTGCACGTCATTTCCCTGACGGTAATTAATCGGTGTATTGATGTCAATTGTTGTACCATAGCTGCCCAGCAGGCTGTTCAGCGCATTCACAACAATCTGAACGTTCGGATCATTTGAACCGGCAACGACCAGCGCTGAACCGCGTGAAGCGATCAGGTCTTCAGCAGCCTTGTCCAGATAACGGATGTCAACAGCCGGAGCACTGATTGGCGAGCCTCCCAGTTTTGCCGCTACTTTATTATAGAGAGCGGTCGCTACCAGTCCTTCCTGCGAAGGCTTGTATGTACCACGGTAGTCAGCATTTGATCCAGTCATCGACAGAATTGTCTCAAACTGATAGTGACGTGACATCTCCTTTTTCGTAGCACTCAGCTTACGCGTCTGCGCATAAGGTTTTGCAAACTCAAGCGGAGCTACCCATGTGCCGAGGAAATCAGCACCGATGCTTACGATCGTTTTTGCTTTACTGAAATCGTAGGAAGGGATAACAGCCTTACCGAAAGATGCCTGGTTTGCCTGTACGATACCGAACGCTGAACTGGCATCATACATAACATGCTGAGCGGTCGGGTATTTCGCAGCAAATTCAGCTACTACAGCTTTTGTTGAAGGGCTTAAAACAGTTGACGTAACAATGCGGATCGCACCGTTACGGCCAGCTACTGCGTTCAGTTGACTAACGATTTCGCGGTCAACCGTTGCCCAGTCAGCGTCAGCTTCACCTTTTTTAGGTCCTTTCAGTTTGTCGATGTCATATAACGACAAAACCGCCGCCTGCACCCGGGCAGTTGTACCACCTTTTGTGATGCTTGACGAAGGGTTACCTTCAATTTTAATTGGCCGGCCTTCCCGTGTTTCTACCAGGATACTGGCATAATCACCACCTTCAATATAGGTTGAAGCGTAGTAATCAGAAATTGACGGGAATGTAAATTCCGGTTTGTTCAGATAAGGAATTGCCTTACGAACAGGGGCTTCGCAAGCTGCCAGTGATACGGCAGCGATGCTGAAGCCCATTGCTTTCAGGAAGTCACGGCGTTGTGTGTTGGAGCCTCCCAGAAGATCGTCGGCCGAGTTTACGTTTGAAAATTCGCTGTTTGCGTTTTTTACGAACGTAGCATCGTTACGAAGTTCTTCTACACCCTTCCAATACCGTTTAGATGTATTTTCCATGCGTGCTTTAATACGTCAGATTACCCTTTTCTTTGAGTCACCGAAGTGGTGGAAATTAATAGTGGCATTTTGAACACTCCAGACCACCAATGTTGGCCACTTTAAGCGGCTCTTTGCTTTCCTTACGGTGCAGGGCAACCAGCTTGTCGTAATAAGCGTTGTCTTTTGTGTTAACTTCAGTTTTACGGTGGCAGTCGATACACCAGCCCATGGTTAATGATGAGCGCTGTTCAACTACTTCCATTTTTTCAATCTCGCCGTGGCATGTCTGGCACTGGATATTACCGACATTGGCGTGCTGTGCGTGATTGAAGTACGCCAGATCAGGCAGGTTGTGAACGCGGATCCATTCGATAGGACGGTTCTGCTCGACAGCGGCGTAGATTTTCTGAATTTCCGGCGATTCTTTTTTGATGACTCCGTGGCAGTTCATACAAATGTTTGCCGAAGGAATCGTTGCCGATTTACCGCGGTTTGCCCCTGTATGGCAGTAGTTACAGTCAATTTTGTATTGACCGGCATGCAGCTTGTGTGAGTACGCGATTGGCTGTTTCGGTGCATATCCCTGCTGGATACCGATACCGTACAGGCCGTCAAGCGTTGACTTAACAACGACAAACAGGAAAATCCAGATCACAATTGAACGGATAACCGGATTGTTGATTGTGTTTGTCAAGCCTTCCCGAAGACGCTGCATGAACGGCACCTCAGTTGTACCTTCGCCACCGGCAGGTGCAACCGCCTTAGACAGGATTGATACAATCGCGAGCAGCACGCCCAATACAAGTAACATCACAACCAGTAAAGCAACCAGTACAAACGTAAACAAGTTTGAAGGTGATTCAGAAGTTGCTGCGGCAGCAGCTTGTCCGCCGGCAGCCGGAGCAGCCGTTGTGGCAGCAGCAGCCGGAGCCGCGTTTGCTGAATCAATGTAATCCAGAATGCTCGTAATGTCTGAGTCCGACAGGTTCGGGAAGCTAGACATTGCGATTTTATTAAACTTGTTGTACACGCCTACTGCGTACGCATCTCCACTAGCCACAACGGCCTGTGAATTACGGATCCATTTTTTAAGCCAGTCTTCGCCAGGTGTACGCTGACGAACTCCTTTCAGACCAGGACCGACAACCACTTCATCGGAAGCAGCATGACATTGGGCACAGTTGTTAGTGAACAACGACTTCCCTTTTTCTACGTCTCCGCCACCACCGGCGGGAGCCGAAGTAGCCGCAGCCGGATCTCCTCCGGCAGCCGAGTCCTGCGCCATTGCCTGACCACTACCAACCAGGATTGCCAGTGACAGAGCGAATGCTCCGCAAAACGTCGATAAGCGACTCATTGCAAATTGCTTATTCATTGACTGTTGATACATACTTTTTACCAACTTATTATTGGCACACAAAAGTAATGCAGGATTGCTATTCAGTCAAAAAATGGTTTTTTTATTTTCCATAGCACCTTTATTTATAACTTTTCTAAGCAACTGGCTGATTGGCAACATCCTGTCGCGTTTTTCTTACCGTTTATCCAATTTTTCTTTGTAAAAAATAACTTTTTCTACGATTAATTAATTCAACGATTCTATCATTATTTTATTCATATAAACATTTTTTATAATTATGATTTCAGTTACAAAATGGCGCAAAATAAAAATCCCTGTACCGACTTACTGTCAATACAGGGATAGTTGAGGTTCCGAGCGGATTCGAACCGCTGTAGAAGGTTTTGCAGACCTCTGCCTAGCCACTCGGCCACGGAACCTTTTGTATGTCGCATCCGTCATCGCTGTCGAATGGGACTGCAAAACTAGAAGAAAATTGTTTTTTTCACAATATCCGCCCGAAAATATCGCAAAAAATAAAAGGCCGGATCTGGCAGCGCTGAGACAATGTCTGTTTCGCCGACTAATCCGACCTTTCTTTGCAACCTCTGCCCGAAGGCCACCGGTTACTGTTTATTTTTTACCTTCCAGTTGCTCTTTCAATGCAGCCAGTGCATCCAGATCACCTAATGTAGCACCACGTTCTGCCTGAGCAGGAGCCGCTTTTTCAGCTTTCGGAGCTTTAGGCTTCGCTTCTTTCTTAGGCTCGTCTTTTTCCTGCCATGTCTTTGTGTGAGACAGCATGATGCGTTTCTCTTCTTTCGAGAACTCGGTTACTTTGAAGTCGAGTGACTCACCAGGTTCTGCCAGTGAACCGTCTTCTTTGCCGAGGTTTTTGATTGAGCAGAAACCTTCGATACCATATGGCAGTTCCAGAGTAGCTACTTTATCATTTTTGCTCAGGATAGTGCAACGGTGCGTTGAACCAACATAGAATACTGACTCAAATGTATCCCACGGGTTCTCTTCCAGCTGCTTGTGACCTAACGCAAGACGACGGTTTTCAACGTCCAGTTCAAGCACGATTACTTCCAGTTCTTCACCAACTTTGATGAAATCAGAAGGATGCTTGATCTTTTTAGTCCATGACAGATCAGATACGTGTACCAGACCATCGATACCTTCTTCCAGTTCAAGGAACAGACCGAAGTTAGTCAGGTTACGTACAACACCTTTGTGCTTCGTACCAACGGCGTATTTAGCACGCAGTTCCGGACGAGTCCAGGGATCTTCTGTCAGTTGCTTGATGCCCAGTGACATTTTACGCTCGGCACGATCCAGTGTCAGGACAACAGCTTCTACTTCGTCACCCACTTTCAGGAATTCCTGTGGGTTACGCAGGTGCTGTGACCATGACATTTCAGAAACGTGGATCAAGCCTTCAACGCCCGGCATGATTTCCAGGAACGCACCGTAGTCAGCTACGTTAACGATCCGGCCCTTCACTTTCGAGCCAACCTGGATATCTTCAGCAAGTGCATCCCAAGGATGAGCCTGCAGTTGTTTCATACCTAATGAGATCCGCTTTTTGTCCTCATCGAAGTCAAGCACAACAACGTTCACACGCTGATCGAGGTGCAGTACTTCTGACGGGTGGTTGATACGGCCCCATGAAATATCCGTAATGTGCAACAGACCGTCGACACCACCAAGGTCGATGAACACACCGAAATTGGTCATGTTCTTGATAACGCCTTCCAGTACCTGACCTTTCTCAAGGTTGTTCAGGATCTGCGTACGCTGTGCTTCAAGGTCTTTCTCGATCAGTACTTTGTGCGATACAACCACGTTGTCGTTCGCATAGTTGATCTTAACAACCTTAACTTCCATTTTCTTACCAACGAAGATGTCGAAATCGCGGATTGGTTTCACGTCGATCTGCGAACCTGGCAAGAATGCTTCGATACTGTAAATATCTACAATCAGACCACCCTTCGTCCGGCGCTTCACGAAACCATCGATAATGAGGTCTTCGTCCAGAGCCTTCTGAATTTTTTGCCATGCAGTGATCACCTTGGCTTTCTTACGAGACAGCACCAGCTGCCCGTTCGGGTCTTCCTGGTTTTCTACGTAAACTTCAACTTCGTCACCCATTTTCAGGTCCGGCAAATCCCGGAATTCTGAAGCAGGAACTAAACCGTCTGACTTGAAACCAATGTTCAGGATCACTTCACGATCTGTAATCCCGACCACGGTGCCCATAACAACTTCTTTTTCGTTTACCTGCGACAGTGTGTCGTTGTAAAGTTGTTCCATGCGGCTGCGTTCGTCAGCCGTATACCCGCTACCGAATCCTTTGTTATCTGCCCGGTCCCAGTCAAATTCTGGCAGATTGTCGCTTTTCTGCGTTTTGCTCATAAATGTTTGGTTGCTTGACCCTCTTACCTACATCAGACTGTGGGTCAAATGGCAGTCTGAATTTTAGTTTTACATCTTGTAAAAAGGACTGCAAAGGTAAGCTTTTTTTCGCAACAAAAGTTCTTTTGGCATAAAAAGCGTTTGAGTTTCAGGAATAAATGGCCGGGGCTGTCAGCCGGCTAAAGATGAGTCATCAGTCTCATTCTTAGCCGGCTGACAGCCCCGTTGCGAAAGCCTTGTGTGTTTTGTTACCCCTTAATCATACCGGCGCTCCCGTTTTGCAATAAACGGCATCCAGCTGGCATCGACAGCGCCCGAAAATTCACGCAGGAAAAGCAGGAAAGACGGCTTAAACGGACGTTGCCGGATATTCAGATTAGCTTCTTCGGGTGTGTAGTCCCCTTTTTTAGAATTGCAGCGTTTACAGGCCGTTGTCAGATTATCCCAGTTCGTTTTTCCTCCCCTCGATTTCGGCATCACGTGATCTAACGTCAGGTCTTCTGTCGTACCACAGTACTGACACCGGTGCCCGTCCCGCTTGAAAATGTTCTGCCGGGTCAGCATGACACCTTTATAAGGCAGGTGTACATACCGGTGCAGACGGATTACGGTTGGCATCGGAAACTCAGCCTGAACCGTACGGAGCTTGAACTGATCAGATTCAGCAACGAGTTCGGCCTTGTCCAGATAAACAAGCAAAAATGCTTTCGGAACGGAACAGATACTAAGCGCACTATAGTCTTGGTTTAAGATTAATACTTTCCTGCCCATATGTGGTTAAGACATTCTGTTTTTTAGCAATTTACAGAGTTATCCACATTTCCACAAGATGTTCTGTGCGTTAAATTATTTAATTGGACCTCAGGCAAAACGTATTTTTTACTTAACAAGCTAGTATCGCTCCCGCTGCATACTGCGCTCTGCCTCACGCTCTTTGATGCTGTCGCGTTTATCGTAAAGCTTTTTTCCTTTCGCAAGGGCAATTTCCAGTTTAGCGAATCCCCGTTCCGAGGTATACAGCCGTACCGGCACAATGGTCAGCCCCTGATCCTTGAGTTTTTCTGTCAGTTTCCGCAATTCCCTTCTGGTCAGCAACAGCTTCCGGTCACGCAGGGGTTCATGGTTGTTGTAGGTACCTTCGGTGTAGGCCGAAATACTCATCTGGCGGATAAACAGCTCTTCTCCCAGAAACAGGCAGTAAGCATCCTGTAAATTAACTTTCCCCTGCCGGATTGACTTAATTTCGGTACCGGTTAATACAAGGCCGGCGGTATATGTATCAATAAAATAATACTCAAAAGAAGCTCTGCGATTTTTGATATTTACTTCTTTTGCAATAGCTGCAGATGCCATATTGACTGATTAATGAGGATAAACAATACCTTAATTAAACGAAGAAAAACGGCGGAGGTTCGCAGAAAGCCGGAAATGTAGTGAATAACAAAAAAAGACGCCCGGAGGATCGATGCGTTCGTTGTTGAAAACGGTACCAAAGTCACAGCCTCAAGACCTGATACAGCATCGATACCTTCCAGGCGATATCTTTATCTATGAAGAAAAAGCAGATTATTCTAAAAAAAATACAAGCAATAATTGTGCCTATCTAATTTTATCTGCCTATATCCCGAAAGAATACAATATATTCAATGTTTTGCAAAGCATACCGGGTATTCAAAAATACACCATTGAGTATGTTTTGATTCTAACAAAAATAATACCATTTTTTTGTTATTTCACAAAGCACTGCCTTTGATATACGTAAAGTACTCTCAAACGGTTTCCTCTGTTTCAAATTTAGCGAAATTATTTCTTCGCTGCCTCCTGAGTTGACTTGTATTCTTTATTCAATCCTTCGAGTACCTTTTTGGTTACATCATTGGGTGCATCAGCAAAAAGAATTCCGCCGCCTTTAGTGTAGCCTAATACAAACTCGTATTTATTTTCTTTATTGTATTTCTTCAGGTACTCAAAAATCTTGTTGTAGAGCTCTTCGTTCTTTTTCTGCTCATCAACCGCCAGCTGCTGGGCTGCACGCTCACGGTATTGCAGTAATTCCTGTTGCTCTTTCTGGAGGGCGGCTTCGGTAGCCCGTGCCTGATCCATCGTCATGGTTTGTGCACGCTGCTGGAAGAAAGCGGCTTTGTTCTGCAGGTTACGGCCTTTTGTATTCAGGTCGTTATCTAATTGAAACCGCTTGCTTTCAAGCACTTTCTGGGTGTCCTTAAAGAAATCGTATCTGGTCAGCAGGGAGTCAACGTTGACGTAAACAATCGATTTACCTTTCGATTCGGTAGGTACAGCTGTTGCTGTTGGTTCTTGTGAGGGGGTCCCTTTAAAATGCAGATAATACAGTACAGCGACGGCAACAGCCAGTACGATGTTCAGAATCAACGAAGCGTTCTTCACGAGATAATCAGTTAGTTATTATTAATAGTTTCTACAAAATTATCAAAATCATTGCCTAATTACGCCCTTTTACTTACGATTTGTTGTGAGGGCGCCATTGCCTGCCGGATGTAATACCCCGCCAGCCCGGCTAAACCGGCAACCAGACCCGCAACAAACGGCACCAAAAGCAATATTCCTGCGGGTGAGCCGCTTTTAAAGATCAGCTGGTTCATACGGCTTGTCATGATCCCTGCCGTCTGAAAATGGATCAGCAAAGCATAACCGGCCCATACGAGCGCCGCTCCGATGAACGCCTGCCCGAAAGACTGACCGGCCTTCTGCCCTAACCAGCTGCAGGTACCTGCGGCAACCAGCGCCAGACTCCACCAGGGTAACAGGAGCTGAGCCACAAAACTTAACACGGCGATAATCAGAATCAGTCGCATAATGAATTTATCGTTGTTGTAAGACTAACTTGTAGGCTAAACGGGGATGCTTATCGGTAGCCTGCTGTAAATAAAGCAATTCGTTCAGTTTGCCGTCGGCCCATGTCTGAATCATATTCTGGTACAACGGACTACCCGGATTACCGGACTGCCCGCCGGGATATACCCCGTATGCTTTCGGTGACTGCCCTAATGCCACAACCATCCGCCATGAAGGCCCGTGCTTTTCGGATGTAGCATTAACCACTGAAGCGCCTCCCCCATTCTGAACACCGATGGCGCTGAACGCATCCATCCCCGGAATCAGGTGACGGATTGATGTATTTTTATGCTTGCTCCATGCCCAGGCCGTGCCCAATTCACCGTGTTTTTTCTGCAATGAGTCACAAGCCGCCTGAAAGGCCTGTGTCACCACATCAGTAATGGTTTCGCGCTGTGGTGTTTTTACATTATCAAACCAGCGTGCCTGCGGATCCCGCTGCATAAGCGTCAGAGTCCGGTCGAAGCTCGGGTATCTCATGGGCAGTGTATCTCCGGCATCAAAATCGTCCTTCCAGACGTACTCCATCAACTGTTCATACCAGACCGTGAAAATACTGGCTCCCACCGCATCAGCATCATTGTAGCGGTTCCATGCCTTGATTACCTCCAGGGCTTTCGTCTGCGGACCACTCAGCCGCTTTGTCTCAACCAGCGGCATCCACACCGGCAAGGCATCAACTGCCCGCAGGTTCAGGTTGTCGTTCTGCAAGCCACGAAGACTGTCAGCCGTCGCGTTCTGCATCGCTGTCAGCCGCTGGTTGATGCGCCGGCCGCGTTCTGCCGGTGCAAACTGCCAGTTCAGGTAATAGGGATAAGACGGGTCGGTTGAAAACTGATTAGCCGAACTGACAAAGCCGCGCGGCGGATTTTTAACCCGCGGATTCTGTTCGGCCGGAATCCAGCCCTGCCAGTCGTAAGCCGGATTGGTACCGTCCAGAATAAACTTTCCCTGATCCTTCCACTTTAGCGGGAAACGGCCGTTCGGTGAAATAGCAATGTTTTTACTGTTATCGGCAAAAACGAAATTCTGCGCCGGAGCGGCATAATAGGCCAGTGCCTTTACGTAATCATCATAATTCGTGGCGCGGTTGAGCTGGTAGAAACACAACAGGTCATTAGCTGCTTCGTGCGCAATCCAGCGGGCGGCGTGTCCTACCGGGATATTAGGCCGGAACGGCTTCTGTGCCCCCATATACACCACGGGGCCATGATGGGTGTAGTACACCGTATCGACCACGTCCGGCTTTCCTTTTACCTTGATGCGTTCTATACGCCGTGTCGTTTGTTTCCACTGATTATCGTGCAGGTAGGCCGAGTGCTGATTATCCTTAAACTGAATGGTGTAGAAATCCAGTACATCGGCACCCACATTGGTCACCCCCCAGGCAACGTTCTTATTGAACCCGATAATGACGCCCGGCGCTCCCGGCAACGAAGCTCCGTATACATTGAGCGTTGGTGTAACAAGTTGAATCTGATACCAGATCGATGGTAAGCTCAGGGTAAGATGCGGGTCATTGGCGAGAATCGGGTAACCGGTTGCCGACTTCTCCGCCCCGACAGCCCAGTTGTTGCTGCCAACAGACGGGTCATGACGCAGCAGACCGGCGCTGAAACTTGCCGCTGACATACCGAGCAGGCGTTTCTGCATCACAGAGTCCTTTGGCGTAGCCGGTACCGGCAGCGGTTTGAAATCCCATTTGGTGCCCGGCGGAATAATCGGATCTTCGCGGGTCGGGTAATCAGGGAACAGGTCAGCGATGACGCCTGCCCCGTATTTCTTCAGCAGGTTCGTCATCCGGAGGTCATCCGCCCCCATCGCCAGCGTGCTTGTCATCTGTTTCAGGAGGTAGGCACATTTGATCGGTGTCCAGGGTTCCGGCGCGTATCCCAGCAGTTTGTATTCTACCGGATAAGTTGCCGGTTTCAGCTGCTCAATCCAGGCATTGATACCTGCGGTGTAGGCCTCCACAATTTCTTTCGTTTTCGGATCTGCCAGCATGGTCTTTACTGCTTTTTCGGCCCCGAAACCCATCCCCATCCGCCGGTTGAAGCGGTCGAGTTCAAGCGCCCGTTCGCCGACAATTTCAGAGACACGGCCGGCGGCAGCATGTGTCTGAAACTCCATCTGCCACAGGCGGTCCCGCGCCGTGACAAAACCCTGCGCGAAATAGGCATCATAATCATTCTGCGCGAAAACATGCGGTACGCCTACATCATCGAACAGAACGGTGACCGGCTGCCGCGTACCGTTGATCGTAAACGCCTGATCATTGGTTGTGGCGGATTCGGCATTTTGCCAGAAACCGGTGAACGGACTTAGTAAAGGACCAAAAGCGGGAGTTGTCCCCCAGGGGCGGTTAAGGGCCACAATGACAGCCAGTGCCAACACACTGCTACCTATGGCTTTCAGGTTGTTCATAAAGCTAAGGGAATCGGGCCGCAAGTAAAATATTCTTTATTTAATAAAAAATAGGCTTATCCCCCCTGACACATCTTTCTGTGCGTTATCTTGCTCCGGCAATTCACAGAAACTTCATAATCGTTTGCAACAGGGCTCCGGCAATTCGTGTTATAGCAGGAGTTGTACATCCATCAAATCAGTCTATGCATCGGATTGTGTTACTTGCTCTGTTTATGCCGATATTTCACGTTATGGGACAAACCACGACTAAGGCTCTTGATATACAGGGACATCGGGGATGCCGGGGGCTTATGCCCGAAAATACGATTCCGGCCTTCCGGAAAGCATTAGATCTGGGCGTCACAACGCTTGAGTTAGATGTCGTGATCAGTCAGGATCAGCAGGTGGTTGTCTCACACGAACCGTATTTTAACGCTGATTTTACAACAGCGCCCGATGGCGTGCCCGTTTCGCGCAATAAACAGAAAGAGCTGACTATTTACCGGATGGATTACATTGATGTCAGACGCTACGATGTCGGACGCCGGGGGAATCCTAACTATCCGGAACAGCAGAAAACAGAGGCGTATAAACCGTTGCTGAGTGAAGTTTTCGACACGATGGAAGCTTACCGAAAGGCCAACAATCTGCCCGGGTTCAGCTATAATATTGAGATTAAAAGTGAGCCGGATCAATACAATGTGTCTCAGCCTGCGCCCGCGCCCTTTTCAGATTTAGTGCTGGCTGTCATCAAAGAACATGTGCCGGTTGACCGCATTACCATACAAAGTTTCGATTTCGCCGTATTAAAGCACTGGAAGCAGCAGATTGATGCCGGCAATTATCCGAAAACCAAACTTGCCGCCCTGGTCGCTGATTTAAAAAGTGTGGATACCCATTTAAAAGAATTAGGATTTATACCCGATATTTATAGTCCATATTTCCGACTTTTGGGCCAGGAAAAGATAAACCGCATCCATCAGAAAGGAATGAAGGTAATTCCCTGGACCGTCAATGATACCAGAGACATGCAGAAACTGGCAGGCTGGGGCGTTGATGGTATTATTACCGATTATCCGGATCGTGCAAAAGGATTGTAGCTTATGACACTGCTGAACACTACACTTAAATGGCTTCTTGAACGTCGGTTGCCCCGCATCGAGGCGATGATGAAGCACCCCGGTGAGGTGCAGCAGCAGGTGTTTAACCAGCTCATCCGCCGTGGCCGGCGCACGCATTGGGGTAAACTTCACCACTATGGGAGTATCCGTTCGGTTAAGGATTTTCAGACACAGGTGCCCGTTTCCTCGTACGAAGACCTGTATCCGTATATCGAACGGACCATGAAGGGCGAGAACAACCTGCTCTGGCCCTCACCGATTCACTGGTTCTCCAAGTCGTCGGGTACGACCAATGCCCGCAGTAAGTTTATTCCGGTTTCGCAGGAATCGCTGGACGATTGCCATTTCAAGGGCGGTAAAGACATGATGGCGCTTTACGTGGCCAACCGCCCCGACAGTAAAACGTTTGCCGGAAAAGGGCTGTCCATCGGGGGCAGCCTGCACGCAAATCCGCTCAGTAAAAGCGGTGCGGCAGGCGACGTGTCAGCAGTTGTCATGAAAAACCTGCCATCCTGGGCACAGTATATCCGTACGCCGTCGATTGAGGTTGCTCTTATGAGTGAGTGGGAGTCGAAAATTGAGCGCATGGCCGAGGTAACGGCACGCGAAAATGTGACCAGTATCCTCGGCGTACCGACCTGGACCCTTGTACTGCTCGACAAGATTCTGGCCAATACCGGCAAATCAAACATTCTGGAAGTATGGCCGAACTTTGAAGTGTTCATCCACGGTGCGGTTAATTTCCAGCCCTACCGGGACTTGTTTACGCAGCATATTTTCCCGTCGAAAGAGATTAAATACCTGGAAGTCTATAACGCCTCAGAAGGTTTTTTCGCGATTCAGGACGATGTACGCCGGATCGGCGAGATGCTGGTGATGCTGGACTACGGGATTTTCTACGAATTTGTTCCGATTGAAGAAGCCGACAATCCTTTCCCCAAAGCGCTGACGATTGAAGACGTTGAGCTCCATAAAAACTACGCGCTGGTGATTTCGACCAACGGCGGCTTATGGCGTTATCGTGTGGGCGACACGGTGCGCTTTACCTCCCTGTACCCGCACCGGCTCAAAGTCAGTGGCCGGACCAAACATTTTATCAATGCGTTCGGCGAGGAAGTAATTGTCGAAAATGCCGAAGCGGCCATTACCAAAGCCTGCGAACTGACCGGCGCGGTCATTGCCGACTACACGGCAGGGCCCGTTTACATGGGCGGTAACCAGAACGGCCGTCACGAATGGATCATTGAGTTTTCGCAGCCACCGGCTGATCAGGCATATTTCAACCGCATTCTTGACGAAACCTTACGCCTTGTAAACTCCGACTACGACGCCAAACGCTATAACGACATGGTATTGCAGGCGCCGATCATTCATGCTGTTCCGCGCGGTACGTTCTACAACTGGATGGGGCAACGCGGCAAGCTCGGAGGACAACATAAAGTCCCCCGTCTGGCCAACTCCCGCGAATACCTGGACGACATTCTGCACTGTCTGGACCAGGACTACGTTGACTGATCAGCCCCGGACCAGCCCTTTCGCGCGCAGGAAGTTATTCGTCATCACCGGCTTGTCAGGATGCAGTACTACCTGCCGGATGACCTCGCAGACAAACAGCATGTGATCGCCGGAATCGGCTTGACCCGTAACCCGGCACTGCACATAGCCGATGGCTTCGGGAAGAAAAGGGCAGCCACGGTCATCCAGCGCATGCGGTAGCCGGTTTAGTTTGTCCTTGTCACGGCCCGACTGCCGGCCCAGCCTGGCAATAAGCCCCGTCTGATCTTCGGCCAGCAGATTCACGTTCAGGATGCCACTCTCCTGCACCAGCGTAATGGTATAATCGATCTTGTACAAGGCAACCGCCAGACAGGTGCCTCCCATAGCCGTCTGCATAACCCACGTAGCAATATTGGCATTGTAACGTACCTCCGGCGTACCGGCACCGGCTACGGTTGTAATGGCATGCACGTCGTAGTTTTTATATTTCAGCAGTTTGCGCGCCATAGCGAAGCATGTTGAAGTTCGGACGGGTTATCGTAGTTTTGCAGTGAACAAAGCGTTTCATCTCACTGTTTAGAACAAAGCAGGTTATTTGTCAGCGCCTGTACGTTAAGTGACCCATTCAGCACAGTCATGAAGTCTTTCAACATCCCTCAGCATTACCGTAGTGCCGTTGTTACCCCCATCAAGGAATTCCGCCGGAAACGTGACAAACTCAAACGCGATTTCACGCCGACTGAGCTGGATTTCGGGCCGGTACGGGTACTGATTGCCCGCCACTTTGGCTTCTGCTATGGTGTTGAGAATGCGGTTGAGATTGCTTACAAAGCCATTGCCGAAAACGAAGGCCGCCGGCTTTTTCTACTAAGTGAAATGATTCACAACCCCGATGTCAATGCTGACCTGATCAGCCGGGGAGTGCGCTTTCTGATGGATACTCATGGAAAGCAACTCATTCCATGGGAGGAGCTTACCGCCGATGATGTGGTTATTATTCCGGCATTCGGGACTACACTGGAAACCTATGCCCGGCTACAGGCGATCGGCCTTGATATTGAAAAATACGATACGACCTGCCCGTTTGTGGAAAAAGTGTGGAATAAAGCCAGTCAGATCGGGAACAAACAATATACGGTTGTTGTCCACGGCAAACCAAGCCACGAAGAGACCCGTGCCACATTTTCGCACAGTAAGGAAGCAGCGCCGACCGTAGTGGTAAAGGACATGAAACAGGCACAGCATCTGGCAAAATTCATCACCGGTGCCTTGCCCGCAGATCAGTTTTTTATCGATTTTACCGGACAATATTCTGATGGTTTCGACCCATTGGTGGATTTGAAGCGCATCGGCGTTGTAAACCAGACCACGATGCTGGCCTCGGATACGCAGGGTATTGCTGACTACCTGAAAGGGATCATGATTGACACCTTTCAGTTGACACCGGAGACTGTCGACGAGCACTTCGCCAATACACGGGATACCTTGTGTTATGCCACCAACGACAATCAGGATGCGACCTATGCCCTGCTTGACTATCCTGCGGATTTCGCCATCGTTGCAGGCGGCTATAACAGTTCAAACACATCGCATATCGTTGAACTGTGCGAGGCAAAGCTGCCAACCTATTTTATTGAATCAGATCAGAAAATACTCTCTGCTGACCTGATCCGCCACTACGACCTGCATACAAAACAGGAAGTTGTTACGGAATCCTTTATTCCGCAACAGGAGCAGGTAACGGTGTTGTTAACCTGCGGTGCTTCCTGCCCCGATGCCGTTGTTGAGGGCATTCTGATGCGTCTGGTCAGCTTCTTCCCGAACGCCCGTTCTATCGAATCGGTAATAAAACAGGTGACGGATTAATTCAGCCAGACCTGAACTTCCCTGCTTTCGTTGTGTAGCCGGTCAAACGAAGTTACGATATACGTGTATTTCTTTTTCGGATCGGCCGTGCGGTCGATGAAACGGGTATTGTCTTCGCCCGGACAAATGCTCACGATGCGTTGCGGATTATCCGTGCGATACTGGCGGTAGCGTCCTTCAAAACGATACACGACATAGTAACTGGCCAGATCACCGTCCCGCGCTTCTTCCGGCGACTGCCAGTAGATTTCAACACCGTTTTCTGTCCGTGCCGCTTTCAAATCACGTACC
The DNA here is from genome assembly GCA_965247375.1 of Arsenicibacter sp. GTDB lineage: Bacteria > Bacteroidota > Bacteroidia > Cytophagales > Spirosomataceae > Arsenicibacter. Next base: position 48,122 of record CBDFHU010000043.1, on the reverse strand, counting down.
GGCAACGGCGGAATGCTGTCGATCCAGGTCATTGGCGGCACCAACGCAGGGTATTTGTAAAGGTTCGTCTGAAGTGAATCACGCACACCCAGCCGGTTAGTAGTCAGCGATTTTGAGCTGAAATAAATACTGCCGTGAACAGGTCCGCGAGCAGCTGTCAGTGCGTTATTGCGCAGGTATCTGATCTGCGACGGCATCTGGGTCGGATCCATCCACGTCTGGTCACGTTCGCGGGTATTACCCAGCCGGTAAGCGCCATGACCGATATACAGGTGGCGCCCGATGCTGTTTTTTGCCCACCAGTCGACCAGGACTTTATACGGCGCACGGCTGAACTCAGTCGTAAAATAAACCTGCGGTACAATGTAATCGACCCAGCCCTGACGTACCCATTTACGGGTATCGGCATACAGTTCATAATACGCCTGCCCGCCGCTTGTTGCCGATCCGTCGGGATCACTTTTCACATTTTTCCAGATCCCGAACGGGCTGATTCCGAATTTACAATACGGATTTACCGCCTTTACGGAGTCGCGCAGTTCCAGCACCAGTTTGTCCACATTACTCCGCCGCCAATCTTCCTTGCCCATACCGTTGTAATATTTCCGGTAGGCCGCATCATCCTTAATAGTCTGACCGGCAATGGCATACGGATAGAAATAATCGTCAAAATGAATACCGTCTACGTCATAGTTCCGGACGATGTTAGCTACGATACCGGCTACATAAGTCCGTACTTCCGGCAGGCCTAAGTTAAACAGCTTCCGGTCGCCATAGGTGATAAACCATTCCGGTTTGCGGTAGCTGATGTGGTCACTGGCGAGGCTGGCCGTTTTACCGAATGTACCCCGATCAAGGTTCAGCCACGCATGAAACTCCATGCCCCGGCTATGTGCCTGATCAATGATGAACTCCATCGGGTCATAAAACGGATCCGGGGCCTTGCCCTGCTTACCGGTCAGCCACTCCGACCAAGGCTCAGGGCCTTCGGCATAAAATGCGTCGGCAGCAGCCCGGACCTGCATAATAACGGCGTTCAGGCCGGCCTGCCGGTGCATATCCAGAATCGAAATCATTTCCTGCTGCTGCTGAGCAGTCGGCAGTCCTTTCTTACTGGGCCAGTCAATATTCTGTACAGTCGCGATCCAGACAGCCCTGAACTCACGCTTCGGCGAAGGTGGCACCGACATATCCGGCAGTTCGTAGGCAACCGTATCAACAGGTGGCTTTGGTCTGGCAGCCACCGATGAAACCGGCTTTGGCGATGTAGTAACCGGCGGCTTTTTAGCTACGGGCTTTGTTGTGGCCGGCGGCGTTCTGACGACCACCGGCGTTCGGCGCGAATGGCACCCTATCGTAAACACAAACGTTGAGAGACAAACAAGAAAAGCAGTTACCCGAAACATGAAAAAAAGCGGATTAGGCTACAAAAGTACGGGATTAATTACGTTTTGCCTTCCCGCCGGCAACGATCGCTGCAATAGATAACCTGTTCCCAGTCCCGTTCCCACTTTTTCCGCCAGCTGAACGGGCGTTGACAAACAGGGCATACCTTTACCGGCAGGTCTGACTTCTTCCGCATTTTCATGATCTGATTCCTTAACGTTTTATTTCGCTAAACCTTACCCTGTGGCCAATGGTTTAGGATTCATGAAAACGCAACAGACTCCCCTCCTGACAGACAATGATATTGACCGGATTATTGAAATGGCATGGGAGGACCGGACGCCCTTTGACGCCATTGAAGCACAGTTTGGTCTGGCCGAGCAGGAAGTCATTGAACTCATGCGTCGCGAAATGAAACCATCGTCGTGGCGCATGTGGCGGGCCCGCGTCCAGGGCCGCAAGACCAAACACAAGGCGACATCGGCGGTTGACGATCAAACGTTTAAATGTAGCCGGCAACGGCAAATCAGTCATAATCAGTCAAAAAAACGTTGAGAATGACATTTTGGCATCTAAATGTTTTCGCTTAATTTTGTCGCGCAATATTTGGGTAAATCAATATTTCTATTCAAAAAATAGTAAAAAAACCCAAAAATTTAAAATTTTTTTTGGAAAGGTGTAGTTTTGCAAACGACGTGATAAACTACTAACCTTAGCGTACAACGAAGACTATGTCAAGCTCAAAGTTAGATCAAATTGACCGAAAGGTTCTGGATATTCTGCAATCAAACGCCAAGATAACCAACGCACAACTATCAAAGGAAATCGGCCTCTCTCCTGCCCCGACACTCGAACGTGTTAAGAAGCTGGAAACATCCGGTATCATCCAAAGCTACCACGCACAACTCGACCGCGAAAAAGTAGGTCTGGGTGTGACTACGTTTGTGATGGTAACCCTCGTAGGCCACAAGAAAATGGTAACTGACTCGTTTGTACAACGGGTTAACGAAATCCCTGAAATCATCGAATGCCACCACATTACCGGTTCAGGCGACTTTCTGCTGAAGGTTATTTCGAAAGACATCAACTCGTATCAGAAATTGATGCTGGAAGTAATCAACGAAATCGAAGAGGTTGCCAGCACCCAAACCATGGTAATTTTATCGACGTTCAAGGAAAGCAAAGTAATGCCGATTCCCTGAGCCGTATATACCCGACGAAAAAGGGCCATTTACAGTAAATGGCCCTTTTTCGTGTTTAGTCGCGGCGTTTGCGGCGTTCATCCCTGCGCGATTTTTTACTGTCTTTCAGGGCCTTCTTCGCTTCTTCGTATTGGCTTGATTTTTTATCTGCCGAGTCGAGGACTTCCTTGTAATAGGTTGTCGCCTGATCATAGTTCTTCTCATCCGTCGCAATCTTCGCCAGCCCTATCAGTGAGGACCAATAGTAACCGGCATTAGTAGCATTGATCTGCTTCGCAAAATCAATGGATTGCTGATAGTACTGTTTGGCAACCGCCGTATTCCGGTAAAAATTGTGGTTTACGTAGGCCAGAATATACGCCGCTGTCCGGCCGCTGACCGCCTCATAACCCGTCTGCCCCCGCGCGATTTTTTCCAGAATCCTTTTGGAAATCACCTCCGCTTCGTTCAGCCGTCCGCGCACAAACGCCGACCGGGCAAAGTACCGCTCAAAAAAAGGATTTTCGGGATATTGCTCCGTCATGTACTTCGCCAGATCGTAGGCTTTGTCATATTGGTTTTCCATGCTGTAAATCTGTAGCAGGAAGTACCGTGCCTCCGTCCGGGTATAAAACGCATTGTTAGCTGTCTTCTCCAGTTGCTGAATACCGGAGTTCTTATCCCCTTTCGGGAAAAACATCAGGATCGGCTTGAGCAGCGGATAGTTCTGCGGAATCCACTGGGCGTAGTAATTATACAACCCGTCGCCGAACAGCAGTTCGGGACTGATATCGCCGTTGCCTTTACACTTTTCGAAGTATTTCAGGGCATTTTTACCGGCCAGCGTAGCCTTCGCCCATTTTTTCCGCTCCGAATACAGACGCCCTTTAAAAGCGTAAGCCGCTGCCAGGAAAAAAGAGGGCTCTACTTTATTATCGCTGTCGTCATATAGCTTTTCTGCCAGCGTGATGGTCGAATCCATATACGCCAGGCAGCGGTCGTCATAGTCCTCAATGTCGGTATTCGGCACAATTTTCCACCACTCGGCGAGGCCCATCAGAAAGTAAGGCATCGGGTGTTTGGGATACCGGACTTTCAGCCAGCGGAACTCCTTATCTGCTTCGTAAAATTTATAGTTATACAGCTGGTTAATGGCCTCGGCCGATTCCAGCTGCACACCGGGGTGCTTTAGTAATCCATCGTATTTTTTATCAAAAGCCGACGGGTCATATAACTGTGCCTGAGCCACATAGCTCATAACGATTAACAAAACCGTCAAACTAAACTGCTTCATGTTCTTTGTCATTTAGCTACGCTGCTGAACGTTGGTTGCGTCTTACCGATAACGGCTCTGACATCTTTTTATGTGTGATCCTTTCATTAACGTACAAAGCCGTCAATCAGTTTACCGTTCATAAAATTCCGGAAAAAGTTGCCTTACCATGTCTGCCCGCTGTACCTTTGCTCATGCCTACAGAAAAGATAACGATCAAAGATAAGTCGTTTGTGCCGTTTATTCCGGCCGAAGCCATTCAGAACCGCATTACCCAGCTGGCTCAGCAGATTAATGAAGATTATGCGGATAAACAACCACTGGTTATCGGAATCCTGAACGGGTCCGTACTGTTCGCGGCAGATCTGCTCAAAAAACTGACGATTCCCTGCGAAATTGCCTTTGTACGGGTATCATCCTACCACCAAACCAGTTCGACCGGCGCTGTTAAACAGATTCTGGGCCTGACCGAACCGGTCACAGACCGCGATGTAATTGTCGTGGAAGACATTGTCGATACCGGTCTTACCATCAATGATATACGCAGACAACTGCTCGCTGATAAGCCTGCTTCACTAAGTATTGCCACCCTTCTGCACAAGCCGGAAGCTCTGAAACAGCCGGTTGAGCTCCAATATGTAGGCTTCGAGATTGACAATAAGTTTGTGGTTGGCTACGGGCTGGATTATGACGGGCTGGGCCGCAACACGGCAGCCATCTATGTATTAAGCGAGTAAGTTACCATGCAACAGAACATTGCCTGTTTCGCGCTCGTCGTTACCGATTACGACGAGGCCATTGATTTCTACACCCGAAAGCTCCGGTTTACGCTGCGGGAAGATACGGTGTTGAGTGAAACCAAACGCTGGGTGGTGATCGCGCCGCCGGGCTCAACCGGTAGCGGTATCCTGCTGGCCAAAGCCGCCAATGAGGAGCAGCAAAGTCGTATCGGCAACCAGGCCGGTGGCCGTGTATTTCTGTTTCTGCATACTGACAACTTCGCCAGAGATTACCAGAACCTGCTCGATCAGGAAGTTACCATTGTACGCCAGCCCGTTACGGAAGCATACGGTACAGTAGCGGTCTTCGCAGATTTATACGGGAACCTCTGGGATCTCATTGAGCCAGCGCATTAACCCCCGATCGTCGCCATTGACTCGGAAACGGGAGCGCGGTTCTGCTCGGCTTCAAACCCATTGGCGGGGCGGCTGGCAAAGGCCTGTTTAAACGCCTCCACCAAATCTGTATCCGTCGCACCTGCCCGCATCAGATCACGGACGTTCAGCACGCCGCTGTCGTACAGGCAGGTTTTCAGTACGCCCTGCGCCGTCATGCGGATACGGTTGCAGCTCCCGCAGAACGTCCGGCTGAAGGCCGCAATGATCCCGACTGTTCCTTTGTAGCCTGGTATCTGATAGTCATTCGATGTGGAAAACGGCCCGTCAGCAAGCTTCTGTATATCCGGATAAAAAGACTTCAGCTCCGTCAGAATGCGGCGGTGTGTCCAGTTCAGGACCGGATAGTGCGTTCCCTCCCCGTTAAACGGCATTTCTTCAATAAACCGCACGGTCACCGGCTGATTACGGGTCAGTTCGGCCAGCAACGGAATGTCCTCAATGTTCTGCCCTTCCATCACGACAGCATTGATCTTGACCTCAATGTTGTGTGCCAGCAGTTCATCCAGCGTCCGTAATACCGCCGGCAGTTCGTCACGGCGGGTAATCTGATGAAAACGTTGCCGGTCGAGCGTGTCGATACTCAGATTGACCGATTTTAGCCCCAGCGAGGCCAGTTCAGCCACATGCGGAGCCGTCAGGACCCCGTTCGTCGTCATAGCCAGCTCCGTCAGGCCGTCAATAGCTGAGAGCGACCGCATGAACTCCATCAGCCCGTTCCGGACAAACGGCTCTCCGCCGGTAATCCGGACTTTGCTGACCCCCAAACCAGCCAATACCCCGACCAGCCGTTCCATTTCTTCGAACGTCAGGAGCTGTTTTTTCGGCAGGTAACGGATACCTTCTTCCGGCATGCAGTAAAAGCAGCGGAGGTTGCAGCGGTCGGTAACGGCCAGCCGCAAATAGGTTATCGGGCGATTATGGTTATCAAAAAGCATGAGGTACAAGCAAGTTAGCTTAATTTTGCGGTATGCTGACCATTACAGCCGAAGACATCGGCAAAAAATATCGTCGCGAATGGATATTCCGACACGTTAACCTGACACTAACCGCAGGAACAAGTTACACCTTTGTTGGCCCTAACGGAAGTGGCAAGTCCACATTTCTTCAGCTCATTTCGGGCGTTATGCCCGCTACTGAAGGGAAATTAGCTTACCAGCTCGGTGATAAAACACTTTTACCCGATGACTGGTTTCGGCAGGTTAACATGGCAGCCCCTTATCTGGAACTTATCGAAGAACTGACCCTGACCGAACTGCTGACGTTTCACCAGACTTTTAAGCCCTTTAAATCAGGCATGAATACTGAATCGGTGCTGGAGCGGATGTTTCTGAGCCATGCCCGCAACAAAGAAATTAAATATTTTTCGTCGGGCATGAAACAGCGGGTCAAGCTTGGTCTCGCCTTTTTCTCCGATACCCCGCTGGTGATTCTGGATGAGCCGACGGCTAACCTCGACCGGCAGGGCGCCAACTGGTATCTGGACGAGGTTCAGCAACTTGGTCCGGAACAGATCCTGCTGATCGGCTCCAACCAGCCGGAAGAATATACCTTTTGTCCGAATGTTCTGAGCGTCATGGCGTGGAAATAACCTGTCCGGTTAGGCAGAATCAACGAAATTGCTGACATCAGCCGTTACGTATGATAAAGCTCCTGTGATTTTCTGGTACACAGCTTGTATCTTTACCTTACGAAAAACTTCTGACACACGATGAAACACATTCTTGTACTGGTGTTAGCCATCGGCCTGACCATGACGGCTAAGGCGCAAAGCTACCACGGCAAAAAAATTACCGACAACAACGCCATTCCTGCGACAGAATTAACCGCAAAAATGGGCGAAAAAAAAGAACTGACGACTAAAGTCGAAGGCACTGTCGACCAGGTATGCAAAGTCAAAGGCTGCTGGATGACCGTAAAAACGGCGGACGGCAAAACCATGCGCGTTACGTTCAAAGACTACGGTTTCTTTGTACCGAAAGACATTGCCGGTAAGCAGGTTGTATTCGAAGGTTTAGCCCAGACGACCACTACGTCGGTTGCCGAGCTGCGCCACTACGCCGAAGATGCCGGTAAGAGCAAAGCCGAAATCGAAAAAATCACAGAGCCGGAAAAGGCGCTGACGTTTGTTGCTGACGGTGTAATCGTCAAAAAATAAGCAACTTACCCAATCTTGAAGCCCGGCTACCGAAAATAGCCGGGCTTTTTTTTATTCAGGCTGTAACAATTCGGGCAGGTGTGTATCCAAAGGCAAACATTTCGAAAACTGATACATATAGTTGCCATGAAAACGTTCCTGCTCAGCCTGCTCATTTGCTTCTGCACAACCTGTGGTTTCAGCCAGTCAAAGGCGTTTACCGTATCCATCACCGGCAAAGGGCAGCCGGTCATCCTGATTCCGGGTTATTCGTGTAGTGGTGAGGTCTGGCAAGAGACCGTCGCCCACCTGAAAAACCGCTATGAATGCCATGTGCTGACGCTGGCCGGCTACGATGGTGTAGCCCCGATTGACGCACCAATCCTGCAAACCGTACGGGATGAGCTAATCCGGTACGTAAAAACACAGCAATTACACAAGCCTATCCTGATCGGGCATAGTCTGGGAGCATTTATGAGCCTTTGGGTCAGTAGTACCGAACCGGCCCTGTTTTCAAAACTCATCTGCGTCGACGGGGTTCCGTTCATCTCAGCGATGACCAATCCGAAGATTACCGCCGACTCACTGCGCAGGAATCCGATGTACAATCCGGAACTGATGATCAGCAATTTTAAGGCTATGCCCGATTCGCTGTTTTCCGTCACCCAGAAACGGGCCATGCGCATACAGATCACCGATTCCCTGAAAGCCGATCTGGTAACGGGCTGGGCCGTCCACAGCGACCGCCGGACCCTGGCCATGACTATCCTCGAAATGAGCCTTACCGACTTGCGGCAGGCCATTGCCCGGATTACTGCGCCCACGCTGGTGTTGGGTGGCCAGTATTTCAACAGCGAAGCGGCAACGATGCGGATTCTCAACGAACAGTATGAAAAACTGCCCAATAAGCAACTGGCCGTATCGAATACGAAACACTTCATCATGTACGAAAACCCGCAGTGGTTTTATGCCCAGATCGACCGGTTTCTCGAAACCGCTAATTAATTTGTCGGTTCACTATGGCTTTACCCAATTCGTTTGACCTGCTTTATAAAACGTGGCACCCCAAAGTGCTCAAGCTTTGCCTCGGCTATACGGGTGACTATGAACAGGCACAGGACTTAGTGCAGGAAACATTTATCAAGGTCTGGCACCACCTGCCTTCGTTCAGGGGTGAGGCGCAGATACAAACGTGGCTTTACCGGATTGCGGTCAACACCTGCCTGCTGCACCTGCGCAGTAACCGGACCAAACCTACGGCAATGACAGAGACCGGAGAGATGCACAACATTCCAGACGAACAGACCGAACCTGACGAGCAGATTATGGTGCTCTACAAATGCATCAGCCAGCTCGCCGAAACCGACCGGATCATCATTACGCTGGTACTCGAAGATACGCCTTACCCCGACATAGCGCAGGTCGTGGGCATTTCAGAAGGAAATCTGCGTGTAAAAATTCACCGCATCAAACAACAACTGACGTCAATCTACAAGCAATATGGACGAGTTTGATTTATTTAAGGAGCGCTGGCAGCAACAACCTGAACCGGTTAAAGGCCCTGACCTTGCCGCGCTGAAAGCCAGCAACACCGACGCGCTGTCGAAACTGCGGCGGACGCAGCTCTGGTCGGCCATTACCCTCTTTGCAACGGTGCTGGCCCTGACCTGGATCGGTTTTTTCAGCGGCATTACGTTTTCGTCGGCCACCACGTATACCGGGCTGGTACTAGTGATTGTAGTCGTGCTTGCTCAGGGCCTGATTAACACCGCTATTTACCGGCGGCTGGGCCAGCTGGCCGTAACCGCTTCTGCCAGCGAGCATTTACAGCAGTGGGAGACCTATTACAGCTTCCGGAAGAAAATGGTACGCATCAACAGTCCGCTTTACTTCATTGGCCTGAATGCGGCGATGGGGCTGTATTTTATCGAAATCCTCGGCTATTTTTCCACTCCGCTTATCGTACTGTTTCTGATTCTTTATCTGGCCTGGATGGCTTTTGCTTACCTGTATCTGGGTCGCCGTGCGTTGCGTAAAGAATACGGCCGGATTGAGGCTATTCTGGAAAACCTCCGCCGGTTGTATGGGCAGTTGAAGGAGGAATGATGGACACGCGTGGCATAATCAAATGGGCGACCACTTAAATTAAAAAAATGGGCGACCACGTGGGGTCGCCCGTACGGTGCAGTGAATTATTCCCCGGGATGGTAAGTTTTTTCGATGTGCTGCTGAATGTCTTCGGGATAAAACCATACGTCGCGGAACCGCCCCTGGCTGTAGAGACTGGCCTGATCGGTGAAATGGGGTGATTTCGGGTTGCTGTTTGAGCCGCCGGTAACAACCGCCCGTGCTTTCACTTTCTTCCCGAACTCAACTATCGCCACGAAGCTGTTGCCGACGTAGCCGTACCGTTTTTTGGTATTCGGATACGAACGTGCGCCGAATGCTGCCAGGGAACCCCAGCCCGACGGGGTAAAGCCAACGGCAAGACTTGGTTTCGCATCGTCATAGGTTTCCTGAATCTGACCCGTCAGTCGCTGGAACCGGTTCATATCTCCCCAGGCGACATTCCACTTACCGAAATCGCGCTCGAACTCATCAACCACATCGGCCAATGTCTGAATCTTTTCCTTCGCTGAGGTATTGTTAATCACCAGATCGGTCATACCGAGGTTATCGAGCCGCTGCCCGGCTGTTGCGCGCGGGCGGGCCATCCGCTGCATTTTTTCGCCCCAGACAATGGCCAGTGCGGTACCAACCGAGTTTGTACCGTAGTTTTTGTCCCACGCCCGTAATACGTCAATCGCCTTACGCACATCCGACGCCTGTTTGCCCGATAAATCCGTTACATTTTCGTAAGCCTTCAACAGCGCCGGTATCAGATCGTCGAAACCGGCCAGATGCGGATCATTGGCGGCGGCAATCAGGGTGTCCAGCGTAAAAACCGGCTTGCTGCCCAGCACACGGGCGGCATTAATACCCCGGTAATTTTCAGCGTCAGGTGCCATGTAAACCGGAAACTTCTCTTTTTGCGGACTACTACTGCCCGATACTGTAAACGGCGTGGCGTTACAGTTCTGAATCCAGCCGGTTGCCGGATTTTTCACCTGCACAATTTCGTCTACCGCATGCAAACCCTTCCAGTCGGTTTCCGGATTGCTACCATCTACCGGTTGTTCCCAGTCGAATTTCGGGTCGCGTTTCGGCATAAAATTGCCGTGCCAGTAGGCGATAGTACCTTTCCTGTCCGCAAACACGGTATTGTTAGAGGCGTTGCCGTTGAGCTTCATCACCTTTTTATATCCGGCATAATCTTTTGCTTTTGTCCGCAGGTACGACTGCATCAGCGCGTTCAGCCCATTGTTCATCATGCTCAGCGCAATCCACTTACCGTCTTTTTCGCCGACAATCGGGCCGTGGTGGGTACGATAAATGGTAAACTCCCGCCGCTCAATGCCCTTGCCCAGTTTATACGGCAGCAGTATTTTTTCGACCGTTACCGGCCGCCATTCCTCGCCGTATTTGTAGACCAGTTTACCGTCTTTTTTCTCAATAGTTTCCAGAAACTCGTCCATTACATCCGCATAGCTCGATGTGTGCATCCACCCACAGTTCTGATTAAAGCCCTGATAGATAAAGAACTGCCCCCACGTCACGGCACCATATGCATTCAGTCCCTCTTTACTGACCATCTGCAACTCCGAGCGGAAGTAAAACGAGGTATGCGGATTGATCAGCAGCAAGGCATTTTTGGTAGCGCTTTTCGACGGCGCGATGGCAAAGCCGTTTGAGCCGACCGACTCCCGTTCATAGTGGCTGTCAAAATCATCTACCAGCGACGTTTTGCGGTTTTCATAAAAAGCCTTTAGCCGCTCGGCCGATACCGCGCTGATGTTGCCTCCGATACTACCCTCGCTGAACATCAGCGGCATCCACGGCTTGAAGCGCGTCAGTAACCGGGGTTTCACCTGCGGGTGTGTGTGCAGGTAATAGTTCGCCCCATCAGCAAAGGCATTGAGGAGTTTTTTCATCCACGCCGGGCTTTTTTCGTATTGGGCGATGGCCATGGTACTGTCCATGAAAAGCCGGGCACGCAGGTCATGGTAGAGGGCACCTTCACCATCGACCTCCGCCATACGGCCAATGGCGTCGATGTAATTCGCTTCGACCCGTGCAAAATCGTCTTCACACTGCGTGTAAAGAGCACCGAACACCACGTCGGCATCGGTTTTGCCGTAAATATGCGGAATACCCCATGTATCGCGGGTGATGGTAATTTGGCGGGCTTGCTCCTGCCATCGGGTTACTTCACCGGTACTAAACGACTGAGCCGTGGCCGCACCTGCCGACAGCAATACACAGAATAAGGAAAGGACTTTCATTAGTTCAGGCTTGTAGTCTGTTGAATGCGTTAAATATAGGCGTTTTCGTTTATCTTGCATCTCTTACCTAAACATGAAAAATCATCAATCATGAAACATCGTTACCTTTCGGCGCTCCTCCTGGCCGGAGTGGTGTTCTGTACGGGCCCTGCTTTTGCCCAGCGTACCCTCATCTACTGCGGCAGCCTCTTCGACGGCGTACAAACTGACCTGCAACGCAACGTAACCGTCGTTGTCGAAGGCAATAAAATCACCGGTATTCAGAAGGGCTTTACATCGGGCAGCGGCTCTGACAAAGTCATCGACCTGAAGAACAAAACCGTACTGCCGGGCCTGATCGACATGCACGTACACATCGAAAGCGAAACGCGCCGGGGGGGCTCTTATGACCGCTTTACGCAGAACGTACCCGATGTGGCGTTTCAGGCCGCCAAATATGCCAAAGTGACGCTGATGGCCGGTTTTACAACCGTACGCGATCTGGGCGGTTCGGGCGTCAACATTGCGCTCCGGAATGCCATTAACCGTGGTCTGGCCGAAGGCCCGCGCATCATGACCAGCGGCAAATCCATTGCCACAACCGGCGGCCACGCTGACCCGACCAACGGTTTTCGCCGCGATCTGGCCGGTGACCCGGGGCCAATCGACGGCGTGATCAACGGCCCCGACGAAGCCCGTAAGGCCGTGCGCCAACGCTACAAGGAAGGGGCTGATGTCATTAAAATTACCGCTACCGGCGGGGTGCTGAGTAATGCCAAAGACGGTCAGGGCCCGCAGTTTACCGACGAAGAAGCCAAAGCCATTGTAGAAACGGCGAAAGATTACGGCATGAGTGTAGCCGCCCATGCCCACGGTGCAGAAGGCATGAAGCGGGCCATCCGTGCCGGTGTGACGACCATCGAGCATGGTACGCTGATGGACGATGAAGCCATTGAACTTTTTAAAAAGCACGGCACCTATTACGTACCGACCATCATTGCCGGCCGTACGGCTGCCGACTCGGCCCGCATCATGGGCTACTATCCGGCTCTGGTGACGCCGAAAGCCCTTGCGATCGGCCCGAAAATCCAGGCAACGTTTACGAAGGCGTACAAGGCCGGAGTTAAAATTGCGTTTGGCACCGATGCCGGTGTTTATCCGCACGGCTACAACGCCAAGGAGTTTGAGTACATGGTCGAAGGCGGTATGCCGCCCGCTGAATGCATCAAGGCAGCAACCGTTGTCAATGCCCAAGTACTGGGCATGAAAGACCAGATCGGCGCGATTGAAGCCGGTAAATTCGCTGACATCATTGCCGTTGACGGAAACCCGCTGCAAGACATCAAAACATTGCAGCAAGTGAAATTTGTCATGAAAGACGGCAAGGTCTACAAGCAGTAAACCGTAGAGACGCATGTATGCGTCTCATCAGTCAATTATGGTATCTGAAGCGGGGTCTGTCCAGGCTCCGCTTTTTTTATGTAACGTATTATACCCCATGAGCCGGGCGCTCAATTTTATAACAAAACCGGGACAAACCATAAAGGAATCCGTATATTGGCCGTTATATTCATTGCAAACTAGTAAAATTATGATCCAGAACGTATTAGTCGTCGGACTGGGTAAGGTGGGATCGCTGGTCGGTGTTTTACTCGGCCGCAAGTTCTCGGTAACGGGTTTCGACAAGCACCAGCCAGCCTACGAAAACCTTCCTTTTCCGACTCTTCAGGGCGACATTTCCGATACGACGGCCTTCGAAAATATCCTTCAGGGGTTTGATGCAGTGGTATCCTGCCTGCCCTACTCGCTGAATCTCCCGATTGCACAGACCGCCCATAAACTCGGTGTTCATTACTTCGACCTGACCGAAGATGTTCCGACAACGAATGCTATCCGCGAAATGGCCAAAACCGGCACATCGGTCATGGCTCCGCAATGCGGCCTCGCGCCGGGCTATATCGGTATCGTCGGGGCAGACTTAGCCAACCGCTTCGACCGCCTGCGCGACATCGAACTGCGCGTCGGGGCTCTGCCGCAAAACCCGAACGGCCTGCTGGGCTATTCGTTTACGTGGTCGCCGGCGGGGGTTATCAACGAGTATCTGAACGACTGTGAGGTGATTCAGAACGGGGTCCGCAAGTGGGTGACTGCCCTCGACGGGCTGGAAGTAATCAACATGCACGGCATGGAATTCGAAGCGTTTTCGACCTCGGGTGGCCTCGGCACCATGTGCGAAACCTACGAAGGTCAGCTCGACACGCTCAATTATAAGACCATCCGCTATCCGGGCCACGCAAAGCTGATGCGCTTTCTACTCTATGAACTGATCCTGAAAAACAAACGGGAGCTGGCCGAACAAATCCTGACCGAAGCCAAGCCGCCGGTGCAGGATGATGTGGTCTATGTCTATGCCGTCGTCGAAGGCTGGAAAAACGGACAGCTGAAACGCGAAGAATTTGCGCATGCCTACCATCCGATCTCCCTCGAAGGGCGGCGGTGGCGGGCTATTTCATGGACAACTGCCGCCTCGGTAGCGGCCGTAGTGGAACTGGTATCCGATGGCCGGTTGCTGCAACAGGGTTTCCTGAAACAGGAGGATATACCGCTCGATGCCTTCCTGCAAACGCTGAACGGCTCCATCTACGAAGCCGCTCACAAATCACAGGTGATGACCCTGTAAGCTCAGACAGGAGTACGGGACTGTCAGCATTGTTTTCGCTGATAAATGCCGGTAATCCCGTATTCCTGTCTGCTAAAAACGGAAATCCTGCACGATTCACCCCATATTCTATCTCTTTTTAACCACACCCCTTCAGCGGCCGGGCTTATCTTCTTCTTCCGGTACCATCAGTAAAACAGTACAGGTTTCCGCTTTGAAGGTAAAGATTGCCTTTTGTTTTTCATGCAAAATACCGCGCCCACCGGCACTTATCGCTGGCGAATTGTTGCCGTTTTATTCCTGGCTACCACGATCAATTACATCGACCGGCAGGTTCTGTCGTTTACGATGACCGACGAGCTGTTCCGGCGCGAAATGCTTGGTCTGGGTCCCGATGAGCTGCTGACTCCCGAAGCCATCGACCGGTTCCGGATTCAGTACGGCGATGTAGTAGCGGCGTTCCAGTTTACCTATGCGCTGGGCCTGCTGACCATTGGTTACCTGATCGACCGGATCGGCACCAAACGCGGGTTTTCGCTGGGGATTCTGGTCTGGAGCATTGCGGGCGTCATGACAACCTTTGTGCAGTCTATTTCCGGACTGGCCCTGGCCCGAACCGTGCTGGGCATTGGTGAGGCGGCCAACTTTCCGTCGGCCATCAAGACGGTATCTATCTGGTTTCCGAAGCACGAACGGTCCTTTGCCAACGGCCTCTTCAACGCCGGCACCAACGTCGGTATCATTCTGACAGCCCTGCTGGTCCCTTACCTGATTCTGCACTTTGGCTGGCGCAGTTCATTTTTTGTCACCGGTATACTGGGCTTTTTCCTGCTCATTCTGTGGTGGCGGACCTATACCCGCCCGGAATACAGCAATGCCGTCTCCCCTTCCGAGCTGGCCTACATCCGGCAACGGGACGACAGTCCGCAGGCTCCCGAAAAAATTTCATGGCTTAACCTCCTGAGTTATAAACAAACATGGGCACTGGTGATCGGTAAATTTCTGGCCGACCCGATCTGGTATTTCTACATGATCTGGTTACCCGACTTTTTTAAGTCGAACGATGCCCTTGATCAGAAACTTGATCTGAGCAGCTTCGGACTGCCGTTCCTGATTATCTACGTGGTGTCTGATGCGGGCAGTATCTTTTTTGGCTGGCTCAGTACCCAGTTTATGCACCGGGGCTGGTCAGCGAACCGCGCCCGCAAAACCACCATGCTTATCTGTGCCCTTTGCGTCGTGCCGATTTTCACCGTAGCCCAAACCAATAGCCTGACGATGGCCATTGCCCTGATCTCACTGGCGACGGCAGCCCATCAGGGCTGGTCGGCCAATATGTATACGTTTGCGTCGGATTTATTTCCGAAAAATGTCGTCGGGTCCGTGATGGGCATCGGCGGCATGTCGGGAGCGGTGGGCGGCATTCTGCTGGCGCAGCAATCGGGGCGAATAATTACAGCTTTTGGCTATTTGCCCATGTTTATTATCGCAAGTTGTGCTTATTTAGTAGCGTTGATTATTATACACTTTTTATTGCCGAAGCTGGAGCCGGTAAGTGCAGAAGAGTTAGCAGGCGTAGCTGTCTAATTTTATGCCCTCAATTCGAATGTTGACTATGACCAAACTTAATCGTACAACCCACCCTGTTTCCTCAAATCCGGAACGTGTATTACAATTCGGCACGGGCGTGCTCCTGCGCGGACTTGTTGACTATCAAATTGATAAGGCCAACAAACAGGGTCTTTTCAATGGTTCGGTTGTCATTGTTAAATCAACCGGCGGTACAACCGATGAATTTGCCCGGCAGGATAACCTCTACTCGGTAGCGGTTCGTGGTGTGCGGCAGGGACAAAGCATCAGTGAGAATACACTGGTCACGTCGGTAAGCCGTGTGCTGTCGGCGCAGACCGAATGGCGCGACATTCTGAATCTGGCCAAAAGCCCGAGCCTGCGCGTCATCGTGTCGAATACCACTGAAGTTGGTTTGCAATATGTAGAGGAGAGTATTTTCCAGAATCCTCCTCAATCATTTGCCGGTAAACTGACGGCGTTCCTGTACGAGCGGTTTAAGGATGTAGGCGGCTCGCGTAACCGTGGTCTGGTCGTTATCCCGACCGAGCTGGTGGTTGACAACGGGTTGAAACTGCGTGATCTGGTCGAGCGGTTAGCAGCGCACAACGAATTGGGCAAGCTCTTTACCAAGTGGCTTAAATTCCACGTCCGGTTCTGCAACTCGCTGGTCGACCGTATCGTGCCCGGCAAACCGGACGACGGCATTAAGAAGCAGATTGAAGAAGAACTTGGCTACCAAGATGACCTGCTCACGATGACCGAGCCGTATCACCTCTGGGCCATCGAAGGCGACGACCGGGTGAAAGAAATCCTGTCGTTTGCCGGTGCCAACCCGAATACTATCGTGATCGACGAAGACATTACGTTCTACCGCGAACGCAAGCTTCGTGTCCTTAACGGCAGCCATACCATCAGCGTACCGCTGGCTTACCTGCTCGGCCACGAGATTGTCCTCGATATGATGAATGATCCGTTGACAAGCCGGTTTATCGAAGAGGTGATGCAGCAGGAAATCGTACCGACGGTTCCGGCCGACGATGTGGCGCTGGTGAAAGAATTTGCCGGCGAAGTACTGGATCGTTTCCGGAATCCGAGTATTGAGCACCTGCTGCTGAATATTACGGTGCAGGAATCGGCCAAAATGCAGGCGCGGAATGTGACTACATTACAGCGCTACTATGAGCTTTTCAACAAAGTACCTGACCGCTTCGCCCTTGGCTTTGCGGCTTACCTGCGTTTTATGAAGGTAACCCACGAAGATAAAGGCACTTACTACGGCGAAGTTGACGTAGCCGCCGGGTTGCTGAATTATCCGGTTAAAGATGACCGCGCAGCCTACTATTACGGTATTTGGCCAAACGTTCAGACGGGCGATGAGGCGTCAGTACGGGCATTTGTCGGGAAGGTTTGTTCGGATAAGGAGTTCTGGAAAGCTGACCTGTCGGCGCTGCCGGGCTGGGTCGATGCCGTATCCGGTTATCTGTTCAGCATGTTGAACAAAGGCGTCCGGGCTACGGTAAAAGAGGCATTGGTGTAAAACATATGTAGAGACGCAAAATATTTATACAGAGACGCAAAATATTGCGTCTCTACGGTTCCATAAAAAGGGCGGCCACCTGACATCAGGTGGCCGCCCTTTTTATGGGATATATGCACACTATTCTTCCAGATAATTCAGATCCTTGCCGTGCGTTTCCGGAATGGTCAGAATGGAATAAAAGCCTGTGACAAACGCGATCAGCCCCACCAGGGCACCGGCATTGATGATATCCATCGATGGTTTTAACGCCTGGTAAGTCAAAGTCATCGGAATTACCAGCCCGCGCACCATATTTGGTACCGTGGTTGCCGCCGTCGCCCGCAGGTTGGTCCCGAACTGCTCGGCGCCGATGGTCACAAACATGGCCCAGTAGCCGATCCCGAAGCCGAGAACGAGCGCCGTACCGTACAGCGTTGTGGCGCTTTTAAGGCCCCCGTAGAGATAAAACAAACTAACTACCAGCGTCAGCCCCATCAGCAGCGACACCGCTTTTTTCCGCGAATGCAGCGCATGACTGATTACCCCGCTCGACAAATCGCCGAAGGCCAGCCCGACGTACGTCCACATAATCGTCAGTCCCGGCTTAATTGGTTCGGTAATACCGAAGGCTTTTCCGAACTCATTGCTGAACGTGGCCAGAATACCGATCACAAACCAGGTCGGCAGACCGATACCGATGCATTTCAGATAGCGCGACAGGCGGTCGGTACTTGTGAAAAAAGCCAGAAAGTTACCTCGTTCGACGTGCTGTTGCTCGGTTACATTTTTGAACATACCCGACTCGATAACACCCACCCGCAGCAATAACAAGCCAATACCCATCATACCGCCTACGAAAAACGCCATTTTCCAATCGAACAGTTCAACCGTGAAATAGGCCACGACCGCGCCAAACAGCCCCACACCGGCCACCAGCGAGGTACCAATGGCCCGTAGCTCTTTCGGCAGTACTTCGGATACCAGCGTAATACCGGCCCCCAGCTCACCAGCCAGACCAATCCCGGCAACAAACCGCATATAGGCATAGTAATCTGTCGGATCCATGAATTCTACATCGGCAATGAACCCACAGGCGATATTGGCCAGCGAATAGGTGATAATACTCCCGAAAAGCACCGATAACCGGCCTTTCTTGTCGCCCAGTACCCCCCAGATGATACCACCGATAAGCAGGCCACCCATCTGCCAGTTCAGAATCCGGGTACCGACTTCCGAAATCTGATCGCCGCTCAGACCTAAGTCCTGTAAGCTGGGGACACGGACAATACCAAACAGTAATAAATCGTAAATATCAACGAAGTAGCCCAGCGCCGCCACGATCACCGGCAGACTGATCAGGTGTTGGGCGGTGGTTTTAGATTTAGGAGTAAGGGTAGGAACAGCCATTCGGGGTCGATTGAGTTTTGCTTAGATTGAGTACACTACTACAAAATGACGGAAATCCGGCCGAATGACCAAATAAAACAGGTGTAATTTCTCGGTTAACCTAAACGGGCCAGAAATTCCTGCTTCCGGCGGCGGGCCACCTCTACTTCGCTGCCGTCCGATAGTATAACACTGCCACCCTCGCCGCGGATATATTCGGTTAAGTGTTGCAGATTAATTACGGCCGCGTGATGAATCCGGAAAAAGCCCTGGGTGTCGAGCAGCATTTCATATTCTTTCAGGGTGCGGGTAGCCACCATCTGGCGTTTTTCGGTGAGGTGAAAAATCGTGTAGTTTTTATGTGCCTCCAGATAGACCACATCGGCCAGCGGAATAAACAGCATTCCCCGCGCCGATGGTACTGCAATTTTCTGTAGGGTCGTAATCGACTGATTCTGCTTTTGTTCGAGCACCTGCTGACGTTGTTCCCGTTTTTTCTGCCGGAAACGCTCCAGAGCATTTGTCAGCTCATCTTCGTCCACCGGTTTCAGCAAAAAGTCAAACGCATAGGCGCGTAAGGCCGGAACCGCATAGTGCTGATAGGCGGTCGTAAACATAACCTCGGCGCCACACGACCGGACACGCTCCTGAAAAGTAAACCCATCCATACCCGGCATTTCGATGTCCAGAAAAATCAGATCGGGCTGGTAACGGTCAACGGCAAGCAAAGCTTCCTGCGCTACGCAATAACTACCCAGAATATCGACATCGGGGGCAACAAACCCTAGTTTAGCAGTAAGTGCATCAAGGCTTGGCCGTTCATCATCGACCAAAATTGCGGTAAAGACAGCCACAAATCCTGTGTGTTAGTGAGTACTCCGAAATATAGTTATACTTACGGGAAGTTGACGCCATCCCGATTCCTTTCCTTTGTGTCATGCGTTTTTTTCTGCTTGTCAGTCTTTTGCTGCTCTCCTGGTTGACCGCACCGGCCGATCCCCGGTTTCAGCATCTGACGGTCGAAAACGGCCTGCCCGGCAATTCGGCTGAGCTTATTTTCCGTGACTCGCGGGGATTTACGTGGATCGGGACCACAGCCGGTCTGGTGCGGTTCGATGGCAGCCGCACCCGCACCTACCTGCCCGAACTGGCGGGAAAATCCATCAATGCCATTCACGAAGACCAGGACGGGAATTTGTGGGTAGGCACCGGCGGCGGACTTTACCGCTATACCTATACCCGCGACCGGTTTACCCTCATTCTGCTGCCCGCCTCCGCCGGACTACCGGCCGGCTGGATCGCTCCGTTCTACATCGATCAGCAACAACAACTCTGGTTTTTCTACCCCGCCAAATGGGCCGTTTTTACCATAAACACTCGGACGTTGCGGGTACTTTACCGGGGTGCCGGAACCGAATTAACCGACCGGCTTATTCCGTATCCGCAAAAGCCGTTTCAAGCCCTCAAAACCATTTACAGCCGGTCAGATCAGGGAGGCATTGTCCGGCGCGATGTCAGAGGGAACCAGATGCTTACTCCGGTACTTTACTTTAATCCGGCTTCAGCGAAACTCCCGAAACCGGTTTTTCCGGTCTCGTACTGGCTTTTCCCCGAAAACGACAGCATCATCTGGGCCGGTGGTGACGCCGGACTGATCCGGCTCAATACCGCAACCGCCCGCTTCCGACGGTATCAGCCTGAACAGCCTGCCATAGGCACGATTAATCACTTAGCGCCTTTCGGCTCCCATCAACTGGCCGTCAGCTCGTCCGGTGGCGGGCTGTTACTTTTTGATACGGAAAAGCGTCGGTTTTATGCCCGGTTTACGCGGCAGCAGGCCAATCAGCAAAGTATTGCCGGCAATAACGTTAACCGGACCCTTGTCGATCCGGCCGGTCATGTCTTCTGCTCGCTTAACAATGGCCGGGGGGTCAGTTATACGTCGTTGCAGCCAACACCTTTCAGACAGGTGTATGGACAGCTACAGGCCGCCAGCCTGAACCTGCCCGACGAAACGGTCAGCGCTATTTGTCAGGCGGGCGACACAGCGCTGCTCACGGCCACCCCTTACGGTCTGGTCTGCCTGCCGCTGACCGGACAACCGCCCCGATTACTAAACCGGCTTCCGGGCATTACCTGCCTTCAACCGGCCGACAAAGATTTCGTCCTGGCCGGTACCAGCCACGGACTTTTTCTGGTAAACGCATCTACGGGTCAGGCCAGACCGATGCCTTTTCCCGGCAATTTTCCGGCTGACCAAGTATTTACCATTGTAACCACCGGCCCTCAAGCCTGGTGGATCAATACCTATTACGGGGCTTTTACCCTTACCTGGCAGGCAAACCACGCTTTCCGCTGGCAACCGGTTGGTTTTGCCGATATCCCGGGAGCGGCGATAGTAAATCCGGCCGCCTGTTACGATCCGGCAAGCCGGACTATGTTTGTTTTAAGTGAGTACGGAAATCTGATTTATACGTTCCGGCTAAACGGTGAAGGGCAATGGAAACGGACAGCAAAGCAACGCACCGATCTGCTCGGCCAGCAGATTACACCCATTACCGGTGAAGCGGATTCGCTTAATCTTGCATGCGGTCAGGGTATTTTCCGGTTTCACAAACAAACGCTTCAGGGAAAGCTTTACCGGACAACCCATCCGCTGAACGGGTTGATGAATGATGAGAAATATACCTGGTATTTATCGACCAACGGCCTGTATCAGGGTACCGGAAACGGCCGGCTGACGCGGCATTTTACCGGTGCAGACGGCATACGACCCGCCGGCTACGTATCCGCAGCGGCGATGCAGCATAGGGATGGGCATTGGTATTTCGGCAGCGCTGCCGGGTTATTCCGGTACAATCCGGAGATCGCCCGCATGTTACCCCGCCTCAACCCACAGCTCACGCAGGTGACCATCGCTAATCGGATTGATCCGGAGCAGCTCGCCGCAGCGTGTACCGGTAAGGGCATTCAACTCGGACCTGATCAGGAAGATGTATCACTCGACTGGGTAATTCCGGATCCGGTTGCCCCCGGCAGCTATTCATTCCGGTACAAACTTGATGGCTACGACCGTGCCTGGCAACAGGTCGGAAACCCGGCCGGCATCCGGTATACCAGCCTGCCCGCGGGCGATTTCCGTTTGCTGGTGGAGGCGCGAAACCAGGCCGGACAGGTATGGCAAACCCACCGGATACCGGTGCATATCACACCCGCTTTTACCAAAACGCCCTGGTACCGCACCTTGCTGGTTAGTCTGCTGTTGCTTACGGTATCCCTGATTGCGTGGCTGCGCATTCGTATCTGGCGCGATGAGCAGGCCAAAACCGAGCTTGCACGGCTACAGGCAGAAGCCGAACTACGGGCCTTACGGGCGCAGATCAATCCACATTTTATCTTTAACTGCATGAATACCATTGATGCTTACATCCTGACCGACCGCAACCGGCAGGCATCGCGCTTCCTGCAACGTTTTTCCAGGCTGATCCGGCTTACCCTCGAAAACTCCGAAAGCCGGCTGGTGGCGCTTACGCAGGAAATCCGGTTACTCGAACTCTACATTGGTCTGGAAGCCGAGCGCTTTACCAATCAGTTCCGGTACCGGATCGACGTGGATGCAGCACTGGAACAAAGTTCTTATCAGGTGCCACCTTTGCTGCTACAACCGTTTGTTGAGAATGCCATTCTGCACGGCCTGCGAAACCTGCCTGATAGCGAAACAGGCGAACTGACTATTAGCCTTCAGCTCTCCGACGACAGGATTCACGTGTGTATTCTGGACAATGGGATTGGCCGGGAAGCCTCTGCCAAATTCAATGCGCAACGCCCTGAAGCCTTCCGGTCGATGGGAATGCGGGTTACAGCCGGACGGGTGGCTATTTATCATAAGCTGTACCGGCAGGCGATCCGCATCGAAACAACCGACCGCACTGCCCCCGGCGAACAAGGCACCCGCGTTGACCTCTGGCTTCCGGTCATGTTTCCGGAGTAACGGTATTGATCCGGAAGAATCTGTATTTTTGTTTATGACAAACCAGTAACGGCTATGGAGTCAACTGAACGACAATCTTACTATACGTACGCCGAATACATCGCCCTCGAAGCAGCCGAAGGCATCCGGTATATGTATTTTGATGGTCAGGTAATGGCCATGGCTATTAGTACATTACCTTATCAGTAACCGACATTTACGACAGCGTCACGTTTTAAGGCCGCGCGGTGGTAACGCTGCGCAGTTTCAGCACGTCTTTCCGCTCGGTGGGGCTGAATGAACGCGGCGAGGCTTCAAGGGCTACCTGCGAAATGACTCCGTTCCAGCCGGCACGGCTGCCCAGATCAATTTCATAGACCCGCATCTCGCCGTCGCCGGTGATCGGAAAATCAACGTACCGTTCGGGTTGTACCATGAAGTCCCCGTCTTCGGGTTTCCGCCAGCTGAAACGGGCGGTGTTGGCTGACGTTTTAAAGGCAGCCTGCACGTAAACTTTAGGCACATTACCGGCCCGCCAGAACACCATCGGGCTTTTTACCTGAAAATTCACCTTGGTGGAGTCGCGCCGCCCCCATTGGATCACGAGCCCGTCGTCTTGCTGTCCCTGATCAAAGGTGTTGTAATAATGCCAGCCCAGCCGGTTACGCGTAAACCGGTAGTTGGGAGCCAGGGCAGACCGTGGCTGCATCTGGGCAAACAGCCGGATATCGGGTAAGGTACCGACAACGAGGTCAAACGCATACTCGAAAACCTCGTTGTGCCCCATGACAATGAGCGGGGCAGACGTCATATAGCTGCTTTGTACATCATACTCGTTACCGGTGCCCATCCGCCCGAACATGCCGGTCACAAACCGGAATTGTTCCGGTGTGTACAGGCCAACGCCTTTCCCTTCTTTATTAAGCAGAGCGGTCCAGTTTTCAGTAGCATACCGGGGCGTCAGGTCGCTTTCGTTCGTAAATTCAGTAACGGCGTCGTTGGTAAAGGGCTGCAGGCCGGTATAGCTGACAATCCGGTAATAGGGGCCGTTCAGGTAGACACAGGGCAATTCCTGCGCCCGTGCTTCGTACTGCGTCGTGTCCCGCCGGTTAATGGTTGTGCGGCTGCGGACATGCACACTATTGCCTTTCAGCTCAATCCAGTGCTCCATAGTACATTCGGCGGGCTCCTTCAGCAAGGGCCATATGTAGGGAACGGTTTTAACATAGAGGCGGGTACTGTCGATCTGCTGAGAGGAGACAACGAGTGACGGATTATTGTAGACATCGCCCGTCTGTACGGGGTTCCAGCCGAGGGCCCACCATTTAGCAACCGGTTGTTTACCGTTCGGTGTAAACGGAATCGGTCCGGAGTAAATACTGGTTTGCAGCTGCCGGCCGAGGTCGAAATTATTCACCATATTTTCCCCGTTCCAGCCATCCGACAGATAGGTGATGCCGCCTCCGGCATTCAGGTTAATGCCAAGCCGGATTTTACCGTTCCACAGAAAAATATGGGTTGGCGGCGGGGGCGGCGGAGGGGGTACGGGCGGCTGACCGGGTGTAGTCGTGGTTGTCTGCCCGGGCGGCGTTGTGGGGTCGGTCGTACCGGTTCCATCTCCCCCCTTGGCGACCTGTGTCGTACTGGAAACCGGCGTCACCGGTTTAGGACGGTTTGTGGGTCTGACTTCATCACTGCACCCTGTCAGATACCCTATCATCATCACACACACTGCCAGACCCGACAGCGATACCCATTGTTTCATACACCATCTACCCATTGTACCGGTAAAGATACACTGAAAAACGGGTTCAGCGACCGCCGGAGCGCAGACCTTTGTGAGCGGCCTTCCGGTCAGCGTCCTAATCCGATCCGCCTGATTTTTACGGTAGCGCTGGAGCGCGCCGGCTGACCGGGCGTTGGTTCCAGCCCAATCTGGCTAATTACATCCTGCCAGCCCGCTTTACCAGCCAGGTTGATCCGATACGTCCGGTAAACACCATCGCCCATAATCGGGAAGTCAAGTGTACGGGCAGGCAGGGCCAGAAAATCAATGTCGCCGGGTTGCCGCCAGATGAACCGGGCAGCAGTTGCCGATGTCGAGAAAGCCGCTTCTATTTCCAGCACCGGCACATCCGCAGCTTTCCAGAACACGGTTGGACTTTTAATCTGAAAACTTGCCTTGGTGGTATCCGTACGCGTCCACCGAACCATCAGCTCATCTCTCACTGGCCAGCCGGCGTCACGCGTATTGTAGTAAAACCAGCGGGCGCGGGTTCCGGCAAAACGGAAGTCAGGTACTGTTGCCGGACGCGTCTGCCGGTAAGCAAACTGCCGGATATCATCCAGACTGCCGACCACCAGATCGTACTCAAACTCATAGACACGGTTATGATCCAGCACCTCAAACGGAACCGCCGCTATGTAACTGCTCGATTCATCGTATTCTGTTCCCACACCAGGCGCCCCGAAAAATGCGGAAATAAAGCGAAACTCATTAGCCCGGTAGAGGCCCACGCCCCTCCCTGATGCGTTGAGCAAGGCCGCCCAGTTCTCGGTGGCATACCGGTCGGTGATCCCATGATCCGGTTTAAACTCATTCAGGGCATCGCCGGTAAACGGTTTCAGACCGGTATAGGTGACAATGCGCGAGTAAGGGCCGTTCAGGTACACACAGGGCGCTTCCTGCGTCCGGGCTTCGTATTGGGTGGTATCGGCGCGGTTTATGGTCGTACGACTGCGGACATGGACGGTGTTATCGCGGAGTTCGATCCAGTGCTCCATCACACAATCGGCCGGTTGGGCTGTCAGCGGCCAGATATTCGGAATCGTTTTGACGTAGAGTTGTGTATTGCCGGTTTGCTGGTGACTGATCACCTGCGCCGGGTTATTGTGGACATCGCCGGTCTGCACGGGATTCCAGCCCAGGCCCACCCATTTGGTAACGGGGTCTTTGCCGTTCACGCTGTATGGCACCGGCCCCGAATAAAGGCTGGTTTGCAACTGCCGGCCAAGGTCGGCATTGTTTACCATGTTTACTCCCGTCGATCCCTCGGACAAATACGTAATTGCCCCGCCCGCATTGAGGTCGATCCCAAGCCGGACCTTGCCATTATCCAGAAAGAGCCGCTTAGGTTCAGGCAGCGGATTTTTCTGAATGTTGTCAGGACTTTCTTCATAGCGCCGGAGCTTCGGGCGTACATCACTGCCGCAGCCCAGGCAGCTCCAGCATAAGACTGCCAGCAAAACCAGTTGAGTGGATAGTCGTTGTTGCATATCGTTCAGGTTTCTACATTAAAAATAAGAAATAGCACTTTTTATTGCCAGCCCCGTCTGAAATCCGATTCTGCAACAAGTTTGTAAGTTTTTACCGGCTCCGGCTTCCTATTTCCGGCTGCATCCACTAATTTTGCGGGATTTTTAGCCATACTTGATCCAAGTAGCTGACAATCAAAGTACGTTATTGTACTTTTTTCAAACGTTCATTATTCGTTTTTCAAGGTCTCGCTGAAAAATGCCCAAAAATCCCAATCTCCGCTCGGTCCTGATTATCGGTTCTGGTCCCATCATCATCGGTCAGGCATGTGAATTTGACTACTCCGGTTCGCAGGCAGCCCGTTCGCTACGTGAAGAGGGTATCGAGGTGTCGCTGATTAACTCTAATCCGGCCACGATCATGACCGATCCGATTAACGCGGATCATGTCTACCTCAAACCGCTCGAAAAGAAGTCCATTGTTGAGATTCTGAAGAAACATCAGGAAATGGGTCGCCCCATCGATGCCGTGTTGCCTACCATGGGCGGCCAGACTGCGTTGAACCTGGCGATCGATTGTGACAAGGCCGGTATCTGGCAGAAATACAATGTCCAGATCATCGGGGTGGATATCAAAGCGATTGAAACGACCGAGGACCGGGAAAAATTCCGGTTGAAAATGCTCGAACTGGGCGTAGGCGTTTGTAAAGGCCGGACAGCCCGCTCGTTCCTCGAAGGTAAGGAAATTGCCCAGGAAATCGGCTTCCCCCTTGTCATCCGCCCGTCATTTACGCTGGGAGGTACCGGCGGTGGCTTTGTTCAACATCCTGAAGATTTCGACAAGGCCCTGACCGCCGGTCTGCATGCCTCGCCGGTTCACGAAGTGCTCGTTGAGCAAAGCGTAATGGGCTGGAAAGAATATGAGCTTGAGTTGCTGCGCGACGGTAACGGTAACTTCATCATCATCTGTTCGATCGAAAACTTCGATCCGATGGGGATTCATACCGGCGACAGTATTACCGTAGCCCCTGCCATGACCCTGCCGGACACGCTGTACCAGAAAATGCGTGACCTGGCAATCATGATGATGGACGGTATCGGCAAATTTGCCGGTGGCTGTAACGTTCAGTTCTCGGTAAATCCGGAAACCGACGACATCATCGCGATTGAAATCAACCCGCGCGTGAGCCGGTCTTCGGCCCTGGCGTCGAAAGCAACCGGGTATCCGATTGCGAAAATTGCCGCCAAAATGGCAATCGGTTATAACCTCGATGAGCTGATCAACCCGATTACGGGCACCACATCGGCCTTCTTCGAACCAGCCATTGACTACGTGATTGTAAAGGTTCCGCGCTGGAACTTTGATAAATTCCCGGGTGCCGACCGCTCACTGGGCCTGCAGATGAAATCGGTAGGTGAAGCCATGGGCATCGGCCGGAACTTCCAGGAAGCGCTTCAGAAAGCCTGTCAGTCACTCGAAATCCGCCGCAACGGTCTGGGTGCTGACGGCCGCGAACTGACAGATCAGGAAGCCCTGAAAAAGAGCCTGGCCAATCCGAGCTGGAACCGTCTGTTCCATATCTACGACGCCTTTAAGGCCGGTATGTCGTTCCGGACCATCCAGAAGCTGACGAAAATTGACCAGTGGTTCCTGCGTCAGATTGAAGAGCTGATTGAACTGGAGCGCGAAATCGAAAAATACGATCTGGACGATCTGCCGCCGGAGCTGCTCCGCACCGCCAAGCAGAAAGGTTATGCCGACCGCCAGCTGGCGCACCTGCTGCAGGTACGTGAGAGCAAAATCTACGAATACCGCCAGCGGCATAATATCCGCCGCGTGTTCAAGTGCGTAGATACCTGCGCGGCCGAATTTGAGGCTAAAACACCGTATTACTACTCGACATTCAACAACCAGGTACCGATCACTACCGACCGGCCGGAACCGGTTTCGTCACTGCCGGGTAACGAATCGGTAGCCAGCAACCGCAAGAAAGTGGTGGTGCTGGGTTCAGGTCCGAACCGGATCGGTCAGGGTATTGAGTTTGACTACTCATGCGTTCACGGCGTTCTGGCCGCCAAAGAGGCAGGCTACGAAACGATCATGATCAACTGTAACCCTGAAACGGTTTCGACTGACCCTGATATTG
This sequence comes from Arsenicibacter sp., assembly GCA_965247375.1. Classification (GTDB taxonomy): domain Bacteria; phylum Bacteroidota; class Bacteroidia; order Cytophagales; family Spirosomataceae; genus Arsenicibacter. Next base: position 20,101 of record CBDFHU010000043.1, on the reverse strand, counting down.
CCGATAAACTGTACTTTGAGCCTGTTTTCTGGGAGCACGTACACGCCATCATCATGCACGAGAAGCCGGAAGGTGTTATTGTGCAGCTGGGTGGTCAGACGGCGCTGAAAATGGCCGAAAAACTGACCCGTTACGGCATCAAAATCATCGGTACCAGCTGGGAAGCGCTTGATCTGGCCGAAGATCGCGGCCATTTCTCGGAGATGCTCCGCAAGCTGGAAATTCCGTATCCTAAGTTCGGCACAGTCCGCGAGTCAGAAGGCGCTATCGAACTGGCGAAAGAGCTGGGCTTCCCGCTGCTGGTTCGTCCAAGCTACGTATTGGGTGGCCAGAGCATGAAGATCGTTATCAACGAACAGGAACTGGAGCAGCACGTGATGAAAATCCTGAGCGACATTCCGGATAACAACATCCTGCTTGACCACTTCCTCGAAAACGCGATTGAAGCCGAAGCCGACGCGATCTGCGACGGCGAAGATGCGTACATCATCGGTATCATGGAGCACATTGAGCCGGCCGGTATTCACTCAGGCGATTCGTATGCCGTTCTGCCAACCTTCGACCTGAGCGAAAATGTCATCCGCCAGATTGAGGAATACACGAAGAAAATCGCTATTGCGCTCAAAACGGTTGGTCTGATCAACATCCAGTTCGCCATCAAGGATGAAGTGGTGTACGTAATCGAGGCCAACCCACGCGCCAGCCGGACGGTGCCGTTCATCTGTAAAGCCTACCAGGAGCCGTATGTCAACTATGCGACGAAGGTGATGCTGGGTGATAAGAAGGTGAAGGATTTCGACTTTAAACCGGTTAAACAAGGCTATGCTATCAAGATTCCGGTATTCTCGTTCAACAAATTCCCGAACGTGAACAAGGAGCTTGGCCCTGAAATGAAATCGACCGGTGAAGGTATTTACTTTATCGACGATCTGGAGGATGAATTCTTCCAGAAAGTATATGCCGAACGCAACCTGTATCTGAGCCGCTAACCAAACGGCATACCCATAAAAAACGGCCGCTGGAAGTTCCGGCGGCCGTTTTGCTTTCTAACGCATCTAAACACGCGTAAACCCAACTCGACTTTAAAATCCTAAGCCGACTGCCATGGCCTGAACCGGCGCAGGGAAATCAGCGATTGGGGTAGCCGCGCCTGTTGCCAGATTAATCCGACACACTTTTGTCACTGTTCCCATACGCAGCAGCGCATAGGCTGTTCCTGTTGTTCCCGTAATGTCAAATCCGTTCGCCCCTTCAACATTCCAGCCTAAGGCTCCTACGTCGACCAGACCACCGGCATTCGGCGGGTCCTGACGCACCAGACGGTCGGTATTCGCGTCAATATCGTATAAAACAGTCGTGGTTGCCCCCGCAAAGTTGTTGGTATAGGCCGCGCCGGTTACCGTCGGCATTCCCGGATTCAGCATACCGTCTACAGCCGCTACACTTCCGTTATCCGGATTGATCCGCAGGTTCTGACCCGTGCTCGTTACGACACGGATGCGGTCAACCGTCGGGTTAAAGTCAAACCCAACGTCAATGCCCGACAAGGCCGGTGAGAACGGCGATCCAACCGCCGTTGCGGCTCCGTTCGATACGTTGATGGTATAAATCCGGCTACCGCTGCTCAGCGCATACAGCTGTGAATTTGCCGGGCGGAAGTCAATACCAACGATCATTTCGCCGGTCTGGAGCCCTGTCAGTGCTTTCACAATCGGGGTGCCCGGATTGAGCGGATTGAAAATCATCAGCCGGTTGAAGCCATCAACGGCGTAAGCCACCGGATCAGTCGGAATGGCCAGACCGATGATGCTCCTGTTCGGCAGGTTGCCGATGGCCTCTGCCTGCCCCGTTGCCAGATTGATTTCGTATAATATTGGACTACCACCTGTTGAACCAAGAGCAGCCAGCGCTACCCCACTTGGCGAGATATCAAATCCACCGGCCCCGATGATGTTGACGCCCAGCGGGCCGACTTCGCTCAGCGTACCGTTGTTCGGCGGATCCTGCTTGTAAAGTTTATCCGTTACCGGATCAATATCATACAGGGTTGTCGTGGTAGCTCCCGAGAAGTTATTTGTATAGGCTACGCCATTAATCGCCGCGCCCGGTACGCCGTTGATGTTGCCATCGACAGCAACTACCAGGCCGGTTTCCGGATTCAGCCGCAGATCCTGACCCTGATTGGTCACCAGACGGATACGGTCAACCGTCGGATTAAAGTCAAACGCCGTTACGTCGCCGGTCATGGCCGGTGTGAATGGCGAGGCATTCAGCGCGCGGGCCATACCGTTCATGTGGTTAATCATGTAAATCCGGCTTTTGGTTAGTCACCCCGTAGAGCTGACCGGTGGCCGGCCGGAAGTCAATTGCCGTCAGGCGTTCGTCCATCATCAGTCCCGTTACGCTGATGGTAGCGGCCGGCGATCCCGGATTATCCGTACTGACCTGTAAAAGCTGATTGCCATCCGTTAACACGTAGGCAACGGTATTGCCCGGTGTTCTGGCGGCGCCGGTTGTCTGGCCATCAGGCTGGAACGAGGCATCGCGGCAGGCGTTTACGCCCAGCAACATACCGGCCAACACGGTGAGTGTGGCAAAGCGCTGAATTGTTTTCGCTGTAAACATCATCTGAAATAGTTATAAAGGAATTTGTGAATTGGGTAATAACCCTTCTTACGGGAATAAGCTTTAACCGGATTTTAATGTTTGATTTTTTTTGACTGAGCGGCCCGATTTAACGCAAATACAAAAAAAGAGCCCCGTTTGAGGCTCTTTCCAATGATTAATCTATCGTTTCAGTTTAAAAAATTCTTCCGCCATGTGGCGCCGATAAACGAGTCAGGGCTTCAAAAGCCGGTTCGTTTTTGTTTACAAACGCATGTACTGATTGCGTCGAAAACATCCAATTAGACTTAGACCGCAGTGCCTGCAAATGGCCTTTCCAGTTAATCCGAATTGTCTGCATATAGGTAGTATTTAGTATAACATTGACCTATTCGCCATATAAAATCGAATAAGCCGTTCACCTAAATAACTCATTTATAGCATACAATGATTCACTGATACTGGCAAAGTACAAAAACTACCTTTTATCAGTCAGCGAATAGGCTTTATGTACAATAGATTCTTCTCAGGGTGCAGCGACTTCATCAGATACTTCAGGCGGAGGCCGTCAGACGTTTGCAGAGCATCAGAATATGCTCGATCAGTCGGTCATGATGTTCCAGACTAAACTGATTAATCTGCACCAGTTTAACCGGATGCCACTGAAAAGCATCATTGACCGGATCAAAAACCCCAATCGGTAATTCACCGGCCTGATGGGTTTGTTCGTTCAGTAACCGCATGCCTTCGTCAACGGTCTGACACGGGAAGTACTGATACTGTCCCTGCTGAAAGTAAACAGCAAAGTATTGTTTTTGGGGGTAGTTGAGTTTCATATGGGTATGGTTGTACGGCAGCCGGATGTAAGTGTTCAAAGTATATGGGTTTATTCACTATAGAGAGTCTGAATCACAATTGTTGGTTGTAGCGGCATGCTAAAATAGTGTAACTCATGCCGGATACATACGTATGAAGCTCCCTTCTTAGATTTACGTTTAACGTGAATACGGCTACTTCCTGTATTGTAACAGCCGCAGTAATTTTTTTTTGTTTTTTTTCGTCTCCCCTGTAATGTTTGTCTGCGTTGCTCGTCTTTTACTCAGACATGGACCTGCAAACCTTTAAACAACAAATACTTCCCGTACAGGGCCGGCTTTTCCGGCTGGCAAAGCTTTTTCTGCGGAACCGCGAAGAAGCCGAAGACACCCTGCAGGATGTTTTACTGAAACTGTGGACCAACCGGCAGCAGCTGGATCAGTACCATAGTGTAGAGGCCATGGCAGTTCAGATGACCCGTAACCTGTGTCTGGACAAACTGAAATCGCACGGGTACTCCCGCCGCACAGACGATGCTGACCTAAGCCTGATGCAGACACACGTCGGGACGCCCCATCAGGTTACGGAGTCAGCCGATACGGTGGCAGTAGTCCGGCGGCTGATTCAGGAGTTGCCGGAACAGCAGCGGCTGATTCTGCACTTGCGCGACGTGGAAGAGTATTCGTTTGAGGAGATTGAGCAAGTGACCGGCATGTCGATTAACAATATTCGTGTGGCCTTGTCACGGGCCCGCAAATCCGTCCGCGACAGCTATACTAAAGTTCTTAACTATGAATCATCAGGATATTGAGGCGCTTTTAGCCAGATACTACGAAGGAGAAACGACGCTGGAGGAGGAGCAACTGCTGAAACAGTATTTTGCCACCGGCAAGCCAACCCCTCAGCAAACACCGGACGCGGGGCTTTTCCGCTACGCGACCGATGCCCGGACCGAGCACCCGTCACTCGGGTTCAGCACGCGGATTGCCGCAAAGCTGAACAAAAACGATTTTGTGCACCGGATTGGCGGCTGGAGCATGCGGATTGCCGCCGGTTTTGCCCTGCTCCTGCTGGGGTTTGCCGCCGGACGGTATTATGCCGGCCCATCGTCTGAGGTAATAGCTAACAACGGGCAGACGGCCGAAATCAAAAATATACTGGCGGTAACCCAACAGGCCAATACGTCGGCCAGTGACCGGATTCTGGCCGTAAATCAGTGTACGGAGCTGCCGCAGGTAAACGAAGACATTACGCAGCTGCTCATCAATACGATGAATGCCGACGACAACGTCAACGTCCGGCTGGCAGCCTGTCAGGCACTGGTTAGTTTCGAGAACGAACCGGGCGTACGGGAAGCGCTCATCCAGTCGCTGAAATCGCAGACCGACGCCAATGTTCAGATTACGTTGATTGAGCTGCTGGTTGCCATCAAGGAAAAACGGGCGATGAATGCCATGCAGCAACTGGCCCACAATAAACAAACCATCGATGTTGTCCGGCAAAAAGCCGAAGAAGGTGTCAGCCGGCTGAGTCGTCAAACTGTAAATTCTGCCTCTTAATACAAGTCAATTACCTCAAATACAAAAACTAATGAAAAAGCTAATGCTATTGAGCACCGCCCTGCTGTGGTGTGCCGGGAATCTGTTTGCTCAGGATTACAAAACCAAACTGGGCAAAGACCAGAAAGTCCTGATTGAGATGGATAACAGCAACGTCAAAATCGAAGGCCATAACGGTGACGAAGTCATTATTTCGGGCGGTAAGACCGATAGCCCGCCCGAGCGGGCCAAAGGGCTGAAACCGTTATATAACTCGGCCGTCGATAATACGGGGCTGGGGCTGGCCGTCACCCAGGAAAACGGTAACCTCAAAATTGAAAAGGCATCGCGGAGTTCACAGCCCGTAACCATCCGTATTCCTAAAAAGGCAACGGTGATGTATGAGCAAATGAGCTGGATGGGCGGCAGCAACATCATCGTCAATAATTTCGACGGCGATCTGGAAATCAAGACCAAAAACGGCGACATCGAACTCAACAACGTAACCGGGCCGGTGGTAGCTAACAGTACAAGCGGCGAAATCCGCGTGGTATACTCGGCCCTGAATCAGGAAAAACCCTCGGCGCTCTCGACCATCAGCGGGGAAATCGACGTGACGCTGCCGTCAAGCACGAAAAGCAACCTGAAACTCCGGTCAATCAACGGTGAAATGTACACCGATTTTGATCTGGGCATGAAAAACGGCGGTAAAGACGGTTTGCCTAAAGTAGCCGGTGGCAACAACATCAACGGCACCCTCAACGGTGGCGGTGTCGAAATGCAGTTGAAGACGATCAGCAGCAACATTTACGTCCGGAAACAGAAATAACTCTTCCTGCTCAATCCCATGAAAACGCACCTTTTCCTTATCCTTCTGTTGTTCGTTGGTATCAACCCACTTTATGCCCAGAAGGTGATCGAAAAAAAGCTTCCTTACGCAAACGGGCAGCTTGTCAACCTGAATCTCCGGTTTGCCGACAGCATTGTCGTCCGCTATTGGGACAGCAATCAGGTATCGGTCAAAATATCGGTCACCATCAACAGCAACCGCCTGAACGACGCACTGCTGGTCAGTACAACTACCACCTCCGGCGAGATTGGCCTTAAAACCGACTTCGACAAAGACATGCTGAAAAACGGCAAAGCCGAAGATTGTCCGGACAGTAAACACGAATGGAGTACCAGCATAAACGGCCAGACCTATTTTGTGTGCAGCAACATCAATTATGTGGTTTACCTGCCGAAACAGGCAAAGCTCAACATCGAAACCATCAGCGGCAATATTGATATTCAGGGCTCAACGGGCGCACCGGTCTTTGCCAAGTCGATCAGCGGTTTCATCGACTTCAGCTGGCCGGGAAAGCAGGGGGCCAATCTGGCGATGAAGACCATCACCGGTGAAGTATATACCGATCTGGATATCGCGTTTACCGGCAAACGGGAAAAGCATGCGATGGTCGGGTATCTACTGAAAGGAACGGTAAATGGTGGCGGGCCTGATGTTCATCTGGAATCCATCAGCAATAACGTGTACCTGCGGCGTGGCCGCTGAACCGGCGATTATCCATAAAAAACGGCCGTGGCGATATGCCACAGCCGTTTTTTAGGTGATGGTTATAGACCGGTTTTACCGCAATTTGCGCGGCGGAACGCCTTCAAACGTGATTTTCACCGGTTTGATCGCTCCGTTTTCGTCGAATTCCATGCGGTCAATGCAGGTTTCGCGGTGATTGCCGTCTGTTTCAGACAACGGGCGGCGGTGATACACAATGTACCATTCATCTTTGCCCGGCACCTGAATCACGGAATGATGTCCGGCACCTCTGGCTACGGCCGGGTCCTGTTGCAGAATTTTACCCACCCGCTCAAACGGCCCGAACGGCGAATCGGAAACCGCATAGGCTACGGAATAATTCGGCCCCGTCCAGCCACCTTCCGACCACATAAAGTAGTATTTATTATTCCGCATGAACATAAACGGCCCTTCTACATAGCCTTTCGGTGTAATCTCGCGGAAGGTTGTTCCGTCCGGAAAGGGCAGAATACCCGTAAAATCGTCTTTCAGCCGGACGATGTTGCAATGCCGCCAGCCACCGTACATCATGTAATACTGGCCGTCTTTGTCCTTGAACACAAACTGGTCGATCGGCTGCGCGCCATTATGAAATTTGTCAATCAACGGCTTACCGAGCAGATCCTTGAACGGTCCCGCCGGATTATCGGCCACGGCTACGCCGATACCGCCCGCTTCCTTATCACTCTGAATATCGTTGGCGGCAAAGAAAAGGTAGTATTTCTTCCCTTTCTGAATAATGGCCGGTGCCCACATGGCCCGTTTGGCCCATTTAATTGAGGTTGTGTCAACAATGCGGCTGTGCTTTGTCCAGGTGATCAGGTCCGGTGACGAAAAGGCATCCATAAACACCTGCTGGTTATACGGGGCGGAATAGGTCGGGTATACCCAGTATTTTTTGTCGAAAATGACACCTTCAGGATCGGCATACCAGCCCGGGAAAATCGGGTTGCCCGAGGTCTTTTTGTCCGTTTTCTGCTGCGCGAATACCTGCGTACTCATCACCAGAAGGGCCAGCGAAAAGAAAAATTTAGTCATGTGTTGTAAAACATATTGCAGCCAGATAACTGCGTTTAACGAAAAAGAACGGGTTTCACCACAAATAAACAGCAAATTTTGCTTTCAATATGCAAACTCTGCGCAAAAGCGTTTACGCTCATTTTACCGGGCTTTTCTGGACACCTATCTTAATTCCTTGTAGTATTGCAGGCGCAATCACAAGACTGCTGTCTGCTTATGAAAAACCCTGCTGCCCTGTTTCTTTGTCTGCTGTTCTGGTTTACAACATTCTCCGGCCTGGCACAATCCGTTGATGTGTATGAAAAAGGGGTCTTCAAGGCAAAAGGGGGTAAGGAATTGCCGTATCGTATCCTTTATCCGAAAGGCTATGCAGAGGCATCAGGTAAGCAAAAGCAGAAATATCCGCTGGTACTGGTACTGCACGGCGCCGGCGAGCGCGGCAACGACAACGAGAAACAACTGACACACGGCGGAAAGCTGTTTTTGCAGGAGCGCAACCGGACTGATTTCCCGGCAGTCGTTGTTTTCCCGCAATGCCCGGCCGACAGTTACTGGGCATCGGTTAAAATTGACCGTAACAAGTCACCACTCGATTTGCAATTCGATTATCACCGTCCGATACCGTGGCCGCTTAAGGCCGCCCGTTCACTGGTAAAAAAGATGGCACGTGACAAACGGATCGACAAATCAAGGTTGTATATCACGGGCCTGTCGATGGGTGGCATGGGGACCTTCGAGCTGATTTCCCGTTATCCGAAAGTCTTTGCGGCCGCCGCACCGATCTGCGGGGGTGGCGATACCACTTATTGTGAGAAATTTGCCAAACGGGTGCCGGTCTGGGTTTTCCACGGCGATAAGGACAACGTGGTCGCACCACGGCATTCGCGGGAAATGGTGGCCAAACTACAGTCACTCGGCGCCGATGTACAGTATTCGGAATATCTCGACGTACAACACAACAGCTGGGACAACGCCTTTGCCGAACCGGATTTCATGTCGTGGTTATTCGGTCATAAAAAGAAGAAAAAATAAGCGGACTCAGGCGGTACCCAGGCGCTCTTTGAGCCCTTTCAGGCGGGTACGCTGCATGATAAACTCAGTTTTGTTGTCCGTCAGCCGGACGATGTATTTGTCGTTCTCCCAGTACGAATAGTTCTTCACAAACCGGATGTTGGCAATCACCGACCGGTTAATCCGGTAAAACTGCTGCGGGTTTAGTTCCGCTTCGAGCTCAGTCAGTGTTTTGCGGATGGAATAGGTCTGGCCCTTCGTGTAGGCAAAGTATGTTTTCTGCTCCACTTCGAAATACATCACATCGCCGGCCGGAAGCAGCGTTTCTCCTTCCTCATCTGACGCTTCGAGCTGCATCAGGTAAACGGGTTCAGGCTTTTGCTCAGTTACCGGTAAGGCATCGGGCACCGGTGTTTCCGGGTGAGCCAAGTGCTGTTTTTGCCAGTCGTTGTAATCCAGAAACAGATTCAGGTTCAGGAAACCGTAGCCAAACACCAGAAACGGCAAAAAGTAATTGGCAAACATGCGGCCCGTAAATACATATTCCGGAAACCAGTTATTCAGGACATAATCCGGATAAAAAATCGCCAGGTAGCGCAACGTGTTGGTAACCGGCCCGAAAACCGGAATGGACAGGCAGATAAAAAGCAGAAACTTCAGCTCATACCAGATTACCGACGAAGCCGAAAGCACCAGCGGCCCCGGCTGTATCAGCCGCACGAACAGAATCGCCAGCCGGACAAAAATAAAGACGGAAATCAGTTCGAACAGGTAATAGTAGCCGAAGAGCATTTTCAGGTAGTGCAGCACATTGCCCCGGGTCAGCGGTCCGAACTCGCCCCCATCCCCCCGCTGCAACGTCATAAACTGGTACAGCACGATACCAACCAACGTAGTGATCAGAAAGGCGCGCCATTGCCGTTTGACGCGAAAAGTCAGGTGAAGTGATGGGTATCCGGTCATGATTCAAAGGTAAAATCTACCCGTATTTCAGGCAAGTTTACGGGCATTTCAGGTTTGGGAGCGGCGCAATTGCCCGTATTTGAGTCGTGAAAGTCCTTATCCCGGTCCGGGCGGCTTGCATCACGCTCCGGCGCCGGTGTACGTTTGCATTGTCGGTGACGCACAGTTCCGGCAATCAGCACGCTAAACACATTCAGCCATGAGCCTTTTAAAATTCTCACTGATCGCTTTTTCTGCCTATATTTTTTCCACTTTTTTCGCCGTTGGTCAGACCACTCAAAACCGTAGTGTATCGGGTCGTCTGACCGACCGGAATCAGCAGCCACTGGCTTACGTCAGCATCGGCATTATCAACACGCCGGTCGGAACCGTAGCCGATGAGCAAGGCCGCTTTACGCTGTACCTGACAGACAAGGTAGATACACAGGATTCAGTCCGGTTCAGTATCCTCGGCTACCGGTCAATTAGCCTGACCGTTGCCGATCTGCAACAGCGCCTCGTACAGAACCAGCCACTGGTCATGGACGAGCAAGTGCAGTTACTCAATGAAGTCCGTATATCAAGCCGCGACACAAAGGTAAAAACCATCGGCAGCGAAAAAGCGGATACCCGGATGCACACCAATTTTGCCCTCGGCGAAAAGCCCCGCCAGAATCTGGGTGCCGAAATCGGCCGTGTTTTTAACACGCCGAACGGGTCCTGCCGCTTAGAAAAGTACAGGTTCTACATCATGTCGAACTTTGAATCGGTTACCTTCCGTGTGAATGTGTACGATGCCGGCGATATGCACCCGCTGATTGATCAGAATATCTACGTACCCGTTACCGGAAAAGGCAAAAAATGGGTTGAAGTTGACTTAACGCCGTATAATATCGTTGCCCGGAAAAATGTCATTGTGGCCATCCAGTGGGTCGATAACACCGGAAAAGGCACGTTTCTGGGGGTTCCGATGCAGATGCCTGCTTTTGCGACGCATTATTACAAATACGGCAGTCAGGATAAATGGAAGAAATTCAACGGTATGACCACGGCCATGAACCTGACCGTTACATGCAGCAAACAGGCCGACGGACCGGATCATGACCAGACCGCACAAAACTAGCCTTACAGCACCTCCTGAAGCTGATACGTCATTTTATTGAACACGACGGTATCACCCGCGCAATGACCGATCAGTAATGCCCCGATGGGTGAAGCCGGCGAAACCACAAAATAATCCACACCATTTATAACCAGTTTCCCGACGCTGATCGCAACGAAAAACCGGCCACGGCTGGTAATAACCAGGCTACCGGCCCGCACCACCGCCGATGGTTTCTCAATATCGAGCTGATGCAGGTCCTGTTCCAGTTTCAGGGCTTCAGCCAGCAGCTGTGCGTGCCGGTCGCGCTCAATCTGGGCCATAGCCCGTCCGGTTTCATACTTATCGCCTGCGCTGCTTTTGGATTCTTCGTTAGCAGACTCCTGCGCCGATTCCATCGCCGAGCGGGCGGTATCGATCCGCTGCCGGACATACTCCTGACACTGATTAAAAAGCGCTTCCTTAACGGTCTGATGGGTTGTTGACATGACGGGGACTGTTTTTTGTCGTTTTCAGACAACCCTCCATCTGTCAAAATCGTTCACAGAGCCTCAATGCGGTCGATCGCCTCCTTGTTCAGCGGGCCATAGAGGTGCGGAAACAGCTCCTGATTGGTCGATGGTTCGTAGATGAGCGGTGCCGTCAGCTTATCCGGATCAATATGCAGCTTCAGTAAGCCCGTCTGCCCGGCATAGTAGCGTTCCAGTACACCGGCCACCTGATCGGGTTTACTCAGATGAATAAACGTTTCCTGCTCAAAGGTCGGGCTCAGGTAATGCGGCTGTCCGGCAAAGGTGTCCCACCAGGCGGCGGTTGTGATGTGATAAAGGGGCATGTCTGTTTTGTTTTACAAATTCTTTCGCTTCATTTCGGCTACGGCGTAGTTCGCAGCGCGGGCGGCGAGCGCCATAAAGGTAATCGACGGATTCTGGTTACCCATGGTCGCCATGCCTGCGCCGTCGGTCACGAATACATTCGTAGCCGTGTGAAACTGACTCCACTTGTTCAGTAGCGACGTTTTGGGATCGCGCCCCATCCGCACGCCACCCATTTCGTGAATGTCGAGACCCGGATTCCGGTGATCGTCGTACGTACGGATATTTTTGCAGCCTGTTTTTTCGAGCATTTCGGCGGCCTGCGTCATAAAATCCTTTATCTGCCTGAGGTCGTTATCGTCGTAATCAATCGATGTAATCAGTTGCGGCAACCCAAAAGGGTCCAATTCCTTACTTAGGCGGACATGGTTGGTCTTTTTCGGAATAGTCTCGCCCTGCATACCCATGAACACACTCCAGGCACCCGGTTTCGTAATACTCGCTTTGAAGTCGGCTCCGAATCCGTCCTTGCCGTAACCCTGCCCCCACCCCGCGCGGCTGGCACCGTAGTAGGACATGTAGCTACCGGTGAAATCAGCATCCTGCTTATGGACATTCCGGAAATTGGGAATAAATACCGACGTTGGGCGGCGGCCATAGAAATACCCCTCCGGATACCCCTCAAAGTCGGCCATGGCATTGCCGCGGTAATTGTGAAAGCCGATGTATTGACCCAATACCCCGCTATCGTTTCCGAACCCGTTCGGGAAACGGCGGGAAGTCGAATTCAGTAAAATCAGATTGGTATTCAGACAGGCGGCATTCACGAAAATGACCCGCGCAAAGTATTCTGTAACCTGTTTGGTTTGTGCGTCAATAACCCGCACACCCGTGGCTTTGCCTTTCTGATCGTCGTAGATGATGGAGTGAACGACAGAGAACGGGCGCAGGGTCAGGTTTTTCGTTTTTGCTGCCCACGGCAGCGTACTGGAGTTGCTGCTGAAATACCCGCCGTACGGACATCCGCGGTAGCATAGATGCCGCGCCTGACATTGCGCCCGTCCCTGTGCCAGATGCACCGGCTTCGGCTCAGTCAGGTGCGCACACCGGCCTATGATGGCGTAACGGTCTTTATAGTGCTTTTGCAGTTCGCGCTGCATGTGTTTTTCGACACAGTTCATTTCCCAGGGCTTCAGGAATTCACCATCGGGTAAGGTATCCAGACCGTCCCGATTACCACTGATACCGACAAACTTTTCGACATGGCTATACCAGGGAGCCAGGTCTTCGTACCGGATCGGCCAGTCGCCGTACCCGTCGCGGGTTGGATTATCGAACTCATAGCGGCTCCAGCGCTGCGTCTGCCGCGCCCACAACAGCGACTTCCCCCCTACCTGATAGCCCCGAATCCAGTCAAACGGCTTCTCCTGAATATAAGGCTGATCGGCATCTTTTACAAAAAAGTGCTGCGTAGCTTCGTCCAGCGCGTAGCATTTCGTGGCAATCGGATTTTGCTCGTCGAACTCAGCCGGCATGCGGTTCCGGTGCGGGAAATCCCACGGATTCAGCGTTGCCGTCGGATAGTCTGTAACATGCTGTACATCGCGGCCACGCTCCAGAACGAGTGTTTTCAGACCTTTTTCACATAATTCCTTAGCCGCCCAGCCACCGCTGATTCCGGAGCCAATGACAATGGCATCGTAGCGGTTTGCCGCGTTGAGGTTAAAGGCCGGTAACGACTGTTTTTCGTTCGTGAGTAAGGACGGTTCCATAGTTTTATTTTAACAACTACGAAAGTACCGGTTTGCGGGCACATAAGCCAGCGGACAGGAAGCGAAGGGCAAAGAGCAGGGAGCGTAGTACTCCGGCCTTGACATTAATTTATCAATATATTATCTTGGTTAATTAGTAAAGCGCGGCGGCCACGCTATCGCTTATTCGCTCTTTTACCCTTCTCATATGGAACCGCTTGACATAACGCTGACAACTTTACACGAAGAAGCGCTGCTGCTTCGCAAAGCCGGTCACAGCTTCAGTGATACGGAACGTATGCTGGCCGAACGCTTTCCGGCAACGGCCGACACAATTAACCTGATTGTTAAAAACCTGAAAACGAAGCATTACCATGTCTGCCGCAAACGGGGCATGGTGTGTCTGGGTCTGGGAGCCACACTCTGCGGACTTGGCTTCCTGATCACGTTTGTGCAGTGGCAGTACGGTGAGCCCGCTCCCTGGGCACTTTATGGCTTTACCGGCACGGGGGCAACACTGGTGATGGCAGGTGGTGTGCAGGTGTTGGGACTATGAGGAAGCCTGCCGCAAAACCACTGAAAATCTTTAGCTGTCGCTATTATATACTTACAAGCCAATATATTACCCTAATCTAGTTGACAATATATTTTTTGTTATTAATTTTAACAAAAAATATATTGTCAAATGAGAAACATAATTGGCCAAGCCGTTACCGGTAAAGATTTTTTTGAACGCCCTCAACTAGTGTTCTAACCGTCGGTAGTTGACGGGTAAAGTCGTTTCAGTTTAATGCGAGCATCCGCAGTTGTGAATTGCCAGTCCACTTTAGAAGACTGGTCGTTTCGTTGAGTGACCCAGTCTTGTACCTGTTGGCTGAACTCAGCCCGACTCGACACGCGCTGTGTTAACCCCTGACGGCTCAGAATGCTCAACTCAATCTCAGCCATGTTGAGCCAGGAGCCATGTTTGGGCGTAAACACAAAATCGATCTTTCGCAGGATCGCTCGCGCCCGTTCGGGTGCAAACACCTCATAAAGAGCCGCTTTGCGATGGGCTGATAAATTGTCCTGCACTAATGTGATGCGCTCGGCATCCACCCACCACTCTTCTACAATCTTGCCCACCACTTTGGCCCACTCCCGGCTATTGTGGCTATCGGTTACCTCGACCTGACGCTGACCGCCCAACGGCTCACAAACCATGAACACCTCGGCTACACCCTCCCGTTTGTATTCATAATCAATATGTTCAACGCCGTCTTTGGTAAAACTTTGTTGGGTTTTGCTCACCAACTGCCGACGGGCTTCGTCTAAGCAGACGACTGGATACAGGGCATCGTAGGGCCGTTGGTACACGTCCAGCACGTCTTCCATCGCACACACAAACTCAGCCGACGCTTCAGCAATCACCCACGAGCGGACCTGCCAGGGCTTAATTTCGTTTTTTTGAGCATTTTTCGCACCGTCTCCCGGCCAATAGTTTCGACATACTTCAGTTCAACCATTTGATCCGCAAGAAGTTGAATTGTCCAACGAGCATGCCCTGCCGGAGGATGGCTACAGCGCAGGGCAATCACATGGGCTTCCACAGCCCCATCAAACGTGATGGGTGTGAACACGGTTCGTTTTTTGCCCGTCAGCGCAATGTCCAGGCTGTCTTCGACAAACCGTTGCCGCAGCCGCCCGATGGTGCTTAGGCTGAGGTGGTAAGTTTGGCAAATCTGCTGGTCAGTATACGGTTTTTCCTGATTGGCATCGGCAGCCAACAAGGCAAAGGCCCGCTTGACAACCTGACTATCGGCTTTGCGTTTATGAGTAATGGCTTCTAACTGAGCGCGTTCTTGGGGCGTAAGGGTGACAATATATCGTTTCATACCAAAAGATGTCTTGCTGTACAAACACTCGTCAGCCATGAATGGTTAAAACACTAGTACAAAAAATTCGCCGGGCTATCCGGAATGGTAATAATATATACTTATCAGCACCGCGGCGGGTTGGGAAAACATCTATTATGAACTACCTGATGGATACCTCTGGTCCGGGAGAACATTATGTATATGCCATTACTCAATCCATTCAAACCGTAGAAGAGTTTTATCGTGAGCTGGCAAAACAGGTTATCGACAGTTCTTCGTTTCGAGGAATGTCAAAAGTCTCACATACCTTAAAAAAGGTTGCAAGTGGTTTGTTACAACGCATCAGCCTAAAGGTGTCCATACCATTTCTGGACGCAGAACTTGAAAAGAGTCAGGCTGTAAATTTTCAGGCTGATTTAGAAAAACTTCTGGAAGAGATGGATTTAGAGGGTGGTAAACTGATAATAATGGTTGATGAGTTTACGGAGGCCCTTGATAATATCCTAGTAAGTCATGGCAAACAGGAAGCAAAGAAATTTCTCCAGCTGTTCAGGGAGTTAATGCACAACCGCAAACTAACAAACAAAGTACAGTTCATTATAACCGGTTCGATTGGCTTACAACCACTTGTCGAAAAACTAGCCTCAAGCAACCTTATTAACCAACTCCAGTTTATTGATGTTCCACCGCTAACTGAAGATGAAGCCTGCACTCTTTTCAGAAAACTAATTGAACAAGAGAGTATCGTTATTGAAGACAAAACGATCCGGTTTATCCTTAACCGGATCGACTGGTTGATGCCTTTTCATGTACAATTATTGGTTCAGGAGGTGATTGATGTATTTGACAGCGAAGGCAATCCGATTAACCAGGCAAAAGCAGAAAAAGCCTTTGATCAGGTATTTCATCATCGTAACAAACGATATTTTGTAGAATATTATGAGCGGCTTACTAAACGCCTCGAATCCGGTGCGGAAACAGCTTTTGTTCTTGATGTACTGACACAGACTTCTACAGAAAATACGCTCGAAAAATCAGTCGTACACGATCTGGCGGTCAAACATGCATTTACAAGCCAGTATAAAGCTACAATGGAGTCGCTTCTGTATGATGGTTATTTACACGAAACTCCCGACAATCGCGCGTATCGGTTTAATTCAACCATTTTAAAAATTTGGTGGAAGAAATATGTCAACTAACACGCGCCCGCTGATTGCCACCATTTACAATCCACAAAACCAAAGTAAAGAAGCACTTATTGCCGGTTTTGTCGTCCGGAAAACAAAATTTAACCGTCTGTTTCGCGACATTTATGATGCTCCTATGACTGCACCTGAACAACATTATCTGATTCAGGGCTTACGAGGTATGGGCAAAACTACGCTATTGCTGCGTCTGGCTTACGAAATTGAAAATACACCCGATCTGCATGACAAGCTTATTCCGATTGTATTTAATGAGGAAGAATATGGTATCACCTCCCTAGCAGATCTCTGGGAGCGGACTGCTCACTACCTAGAAGAAGCAGATCCTCTCTTTTCAGGGCTTACTAAAAATACTATAGCCTGTTATAAACAGCCAGACTATGAACGACTGGCAATTGACACGATTATCTCAGCCCTCCAGCATCACCGGAAAAACATACTACTGCTAATAGACAACATTGGCGATCTGTTTAAAAAGTTAGACAGTATGGAAGCCAAACGGCTTCGCGAGGTGCTGTTAACCACTAAAGAACTACGACTTATCGGGGCAACATCGGTTATGCTGGAACAAACCCAGGATTACAGTAAACCTTTTTATGAGTTCTTCAAGGTAATTCATCTTGAAGAACTTACCCGCCAAGAAGCGATTGAACTGTTCAGTAAATTAGGTGAAATCTATCATGCGGACGTCGTTCAACAACTTATCAGACAGCGGCCTGAACGTATAGAAGCTATCCGTCGATTAACCGGTGGGGTAATCCGCACCATGGTTTTATTATTTGATATTATGGTCGAAGAAGATTCCGGTTCAGTTTTTAAAGACCTCAATGTTCTGCTTGACCGCGTAACACCACTTTACAAGCACCGTATGGATGACCTACCCACGCAACAGCAGAAAATTGTAGCTGCGCTTGCGCAAGCATGGGACGCGGCCAGTGCCAAAGAACTGGCACTGGCCGTACGGCTGGAAAGTAAAGTAGTTTCTGCCCAATTACAACAACTTACAAACAACGGCTTAGTCGAAAAAGTAGAAACGCATACCAAAAACCACCTGTACCGGCTCGAAGAACGCTTTTTTAACATCTGGTACCTTATGCGTTTCGGCCGAAAAACCGATCAGCGAGTGTTGTGGTTAATAAAGTTTTTTGAACTGATGTTTGAAGGAAATACAGAATGGATGCAAGAAAAGATTGATTACCATTTACAGGCAATGGAGGTCGGATCATTAGATCCAGAAGCAGCATTATATTTGACCACAGCTTTCACGGAAGTAGTTAAGGATGAAGTATTAGAAGATATTCTAAGTAGAGCGACCAAAATATACTTAATTACAAAAGGCCACAAAGAGTTAGCAAGCGAAATAGGCTATTCAAAATATGAAAAATTAACAGCGTTATTAAATGAAAGAAAATATAGAGAAGCTATAAATAATTTATACCATTATAGTAATAAAAACTTAAATGTATACTTTGATCTTATTAGTTGTTATATGCTCATAAAAGAAGAAGATGTGGCAAAGCGGCTATTTATCGAATTAACCAAAAGAAGGCGAAAGGTATTAAGGCAATTGATTACTTTTTTCGAACAAAGATCATTAAAAGGCAACAAGAGAAAAAACAAGAATCTTTTAGGGCCATATGCAATTTATGAAGAATTTGTATCTATAACCGTATATCCTAATAATCTAAATAACATACAGTTAAAATCATCAACACAAGAGCTTAAAGTAGAGTTAATGATGATTTATTTTAATAACTGTATGAATGACAGAAAAGGATTAGCTCTTGCATTAACCGAAAGCTTGGTAAGCGAATCAGATGAAAAATCAAATCAGGGTATAGTACTAAACCTAAAAATTGCTGCTGCTATTATTTATCTATGGAATAATAAATATAATGAGCCAATCTATTTAAACTTTGGGCATTACCTTAACTCAACGGCTAATAATGCAACTCTATCAAGTAGTTCCTGGCTTTATACTATTTACTTGAAACTCCTTCTTGCTAAAAAACAGTATCATACAGTATATAAGTATTTTCAGCAGGAAGAATGGCAGTTAAAAGACCGTTATAAGCCCCTCTACTATGCAACGCTCCATTTTCTGCGTGATGAATATGCTATTGATTACCTTCGGATGGGACCTGAACTGCTGGAAACCGTAAACGACGTCCTAGCTGAAGTCGAACAAATGGCAAAAGATTATGCCTGAGACCAAATCCTATCATTTCAGTAGATTTTAAAAACAACCAGCGTTGCAGTTGTAGTTAACCAGTACGGACCGGCGTCATATTTAATGGACCGGTCCGTACTACAGTTAAACGCAACGTTATGGAAACTAAAATTCCCACACAGCATCAGACTGAGCAGCCGGGTATCGAAGCCGAACTCGACCCGCAGCCTAAAGTCATCCAGGTATCTGTACAAAGGTGCGAACAAACTGCGCGGCAAGGTAGCACTCATCACCGGCGGCGACAGCGGTATTGGCCGGTCGGTGGCCGTACACTTTGCCCGCGAAGGCGCGGACGTCGCCATCGTCTACACGCCGCGCGAAGAGGTCGATGCACAGGAGACCAAACGGCTGGTCGAAGCCGAAGGCCGGCAATGCCTCCTGCTCAGCGGCGACCTGCGTAACTCTGTTTTTTGCAGCCAGGTCGTGGATGATACCGTCCGGCGGTTTGGTAAACTCAATATTCTTGTCAATAATGCCGGTGTCCAGTACCAGAATCAGGAGCTGGAACAAATCAGCGACGATGAGTTGCAGAAAACCTTTGAAACCAACATTTACGCTTTTTTCCGCGTAACCCGCGCCGCGATTCCGCACCTGCACGAAGGTGACAGCATCATCAATACCACCTCCGTGACGGCCTATCAGGGCCGTGCCGATCTGCTCGATTATTCATCGACCAAAGGAGCGATTATGTCGTTTACCCGCGCACTGTCGGGCAACCTGGCGGAGAAAAAAATCCGGGTCAACGGCGTAGCACCCGGCCCGATCTGGACGCCGCTGAATCCGGCATCGGTACCCGCCAAAGAAGTCGCCGCATTCGGCAAGGATGTGCCGATGAAACGCCCCGGCCAACCCAGCGAGGTCGGACCGGCCTATGTTTTTCTGGCCTCCGAAGACGCCTCGTATATCACCGGCGAAATCCTGCACCCCAACGGCGGCACCATCATCAACGGTTAACTACTCAACAACGCTATGAACAATCAAATGGAACTAGACACGCCGCCGCAGCATCAGGATGCGCAGCCGGGGCTTGAACACGAAATGAACCCGCGTCCCGTATATATCCGGGATAACTACCAGGGAGCTGACAAGCTGCTCGGGAAAATCGCGCTCATCACCGGTGGGGACAGCGGTATCGGCCGCGCCGTTTCGATTCATTTTGCCCGCGAAGGAGCGGATGTGGCCATTGTCTACCACCCGCGCGAGGAAACCGATGCGCAGGAAACCAAACAGCTGGTGGAAGCCGAAGGCCGCCGGTGTCTGTTGCTGGCCGGCGATCTGCACAGCCTCAGCTTTATCAACGATGGGTGAATCGGGTAGTCAGCACGTTCGGCCATATCAATATTCTGGTCAACAATGCGGCGAACCATGTCGAACAGACCGAATTTACCGACATCACCGACGAACAGCTGGCTGCCACCTTTGAACTGAATATTCTGGCCATGTTCCGGCTAACGAAGGCGGCCCTTCCCCACATGGCCGCTTACGACTGTATTATCAATACAAACGTCCATTGTGTCGTACCGGGGCAGCAAGAACCTCATCGACTACGCCTCGACCAAGGGAGCCGTCACCACCTTTACGCGGTCGTTATCCCAGAACCTGGTCGGGCGCAACATCCGCGTCAACGGCGTAGCGCCC
>CBDFHU010000042.1:0-7856 GCA_965247375.1 Arsenicibacter sp. | reverse complement strand
GTTACGCCATGGACAACCCGGGCGGGTATATTCACCATTCCGGTTTTCATCGATACGACGCCCCTTGAGCTATGGGTACGCAATGCCGGCAATCCGCTGATCATTGTCCGGTACACGATGCCCATACCGGCCTGCGCCCGTCCGCTGCCGGTTACGGTTACCACCCCTCAAACGGAAACCGGTACACAACCGCTACAGATTACCGGCGCCAGTATCAACTGTAACAGCCGGATCATTACCGTATCAACGACCGGCGGCAACAGTGCTCCGGTCTATCAGCGGATTCTGCTGGTAACTAACTTTTTGCCGGCAGATCAGCCATTAATACTCGATTATGACGTTTTCGCGGAACGGAAGCCGGTACAGCTTCAGGTGCAGCAGGGCGGGGTAAATTCGGCAGTCTTCACCTTTGATTACAGCAGCCAGTGCCAGTCGGTTACGACCACCCCACCGGTCACGCAAACAGTGAGCCTTCCGCAACAATCCTGTGCCAGCCCGGCGGCTACCCTCGGGCAACCGCTCACACTCTCAGCATCCCTTAACTGTCAGGTAGACAATGGCATACTGTCCTTTTTCCCGCGCGGAGGTCAGCTACAGGCCAATACCGTATTTGAGTTTATGAGTCCGGGAATTACCGGATGGACCACCAGCTGTACCGTCAGCGTCACCGAGGCCGATCCGGTGCTGGTTACGTTTGTCCGCCAGCGCAATCCGGCAACCGGCGAGGTACTGGCACAGACCAGCTACACCCTTCCCAATCCGTGTGCATCCGGCGCCGGACGGACAGCGCTTACCGATGACAGCTTCTCGGTAACCATTCTCGGAAATCCTACCTCTGCCCGGCACGCCATGGTGGCCGTTTCCGGTCAGGCAGGGCAGCAACTCTGGCTCACCGTTACGGATTTGCAGGGGCAGATCATCAGTACCCGCCAGATCGGAGCGACGCCGTGGCCCGTGCATTACCAGTCCGAGCTCGGTACCGCTCCGGGGGTTTATCTGCTGACTGTACGTAGTATACAAAAACGTCAAACCTTTAGCATTATTAAGCAGTAATTCGAGTAACGGTACTCATTTACAACCAAAAACCTGGTAGGTTTGTACCGTAGTTAATCAGCAACTAATCCATTTATATGATCCGTATTTTACGTTCAGCTGCATGGGTTCTCACCGGCGCTCTGCTGCTTACGCAGGCAGCACAGGCGCAGATTGGGTTCACTCCATCCTCACTGACCTATACCCAGGCGTTTACGGCACCGACCCTGCCGCAAACCGGTACAGGTACCCTTAATCCAAACTCGGCTACGACCCCGGGGGCGTTAGGGTTGTATGTCGAAAAAACGGGGGCTAATAACCCCAACCTCATTACCGCCAACAACGGAGCCAGTAACTCGGGCGGTGTATTCAGCTACGGTCTGGTCGACGATCCGGACCGCGCCCTCGGCACCATCGGCTCCAGCAACGCGGCAGCCGGTAACTTTTCGTATGGTTTCCGCTTCAAAAATACAACCGGCAGCACCATCACCTCCCTGGCTGTCAGCTATGCCGGTGAACAGTGGCGGAACTCAGCCGCAGCGGCTCAGACCATTACATTCGCCTACCTCGTAGCCAGTTCGGTTACCTCTACCTCACCGGCTGCCGGATCGGCACCCGCAGGGTATACGCTGGTTCCGGAACTGAACTTCACGAGTCCGGTTACCGGCGGAACAGCTGCCGCGCTGGATGGTAATGCCGCTGCCAACCGCGTACTGATTTCCCGTACTATTGTGGTAGATATCCCCGACGGACAGGAAATTATGCTCCGCTGGTATGATCCGGATCATACCGGCTCTGACCACGGCCTCGCCATCGACGATCTGACCGTTGTGGCCTCAACCGGTACCCCGCCGGTACAGACCGTCCTGAGTGTCAACCCAACGGCTCTGAACAACTTTGCGACAGCACAAGGGACTCCGTCAGCAGCACAGATGTTTGTAATTACCGCCGGCGGCCTGACCGCGCCGATCAGCATTTCGGCTCCGGCCGGTGTTGAAATGAGCACCGACAATTCCGGATTTACGCCTACGCTGTCGCTTGCTGCTTCTACCACCAATGCAACGGTGTATGTACGGCTGACCGGCTCAGCGGCCGGTGCCGTTTCGGGTAACATTACCCTTCAGAGCGGTGACCGTACGGCGGCGGTCGGCATCACGGGTGTCGTCAGCACACCGGGCAGCCAGTTCACGCCGATTGCCACTGTCCGGAGCTATCCGACAGGCATCAATACCGTAGCAGCGGGTCGTGTAACGGTCAGCAGCCAGTTTGGCGGTAACACCTTCTTTATGCAGGACGGTACCGGTGGTATTCAGTTGTTCCGGAGCGCCGAAGCCCTGGGCAATCAGGTACAGTTGGGTGACTCCATTCAGGTGGCCGGCGCAACTGCCGTCTTCCAGGGCGGTAAGGAAATCGTTGTATCAAGCATGACCATTGTGGCAGGTGTTCCGAACCGGATACCAGCCCCGAAAGTGATTACACTCGATCAGCTGGGTGCGAACGAAGGCCTGCTGGTACAGGTACAGGGCGTCACTATCGGCGGCAGCGGCGATGTATTCGCGGCAACTACCTACCCGCTCACCGGCGGCGGTCAGTCGGGTACGCTGTTTATCCGCGCGTCTACCGATCTGAACGGGGCGACCAAACCAGCGGGCAGCATTACTATTACCGGTATCAGCGAACACTTTACCAGCGGCAGCACCAACATCACCGAGCTGATGCCGCGCTTCCTGCCGGATGTGCCGGGCTCAGCCACGGTGGCGCTGGCCGATCAGACCTGCGGCGGTTCGCAATCCATCGCGCTGACACCGGATCAGACGTTTGATCTGGCAACGTTTAACCTTGAATTCTTCGGCGCCGACAGCGGCGTCATTACCTGCCCGACAGCCCCGACATCCCGCCCGTATACTGACAACGGTCCGGCTAACGAGCTGTTACAGGCGCAGAACGTGGCAACTGTGCTGAATAAACTGAACGCCGACGTATACGTGGTGGAAGAGGTCAGCGACCAGAATCTGCTGTCACAGGTAGTAAGTAACAGCCTGAGCGGCTATAGCCTGGTGTGCTCGGATAAATTCTCATACTACTTCCAGGCCGACTGTGACCAGTCGGTAAACAGCGATGGTACCGTGTTCGGTCCGTCGTATCTGGCGCAGAAAGTGTGCGTAATCTACAAAACCAGCACCGTTAGCTTCCTGGCGGGCGAAAGCCGCGCCCTGTTCGACGGCAAATACAACTACCCGAACGCCAACAACTGGTCGTCGGGCCGGCTGCCTTACCTGTTTGCGGCCAATGTGACCGTCAACGGGGTAACGCAGAAAGTTTACATTGTGGGTATCCACGCGAAATCAGGCTCAGCAACGGCCGACTATACCCGCCGCCGCGACGACATTCTGGAACTGAAAGCCGAACTGGACGCCAACTACCCGAATGCCAACGTGATCATCGCCGGCGACTATAACGACCAGATTCTGAGCTCGATTGCTACCGGTCAACCGTCATCATACCGTGCGTTCGACGTACTCGACAACGGCAGCGACAACCCTGATTATGAGATTCTGACCAAGGCCCTCGAAGCACAGGGTTGCCGGTCATTCAACTCGGGCAGCTTCCTGGATCACATCACGATTTCAAACGAGCTGTTACCGGCCTATGTCCCGAATTCAGCGTTTGTGTTCCTGCCGGGCATTCTGAACTATGCCAACACGACGTCGGACCACTTCCCGGTACTGGCCCGTTTCGACCTGAGCAAACTGGTTCCGGCACAAGGCGGTTCACTGGCCCTGACCGAACCGCTGTACAACTGCACTACGCGCCAGATTACATTCCAGTCAACGGGTGGTAACGGCTCGCCGGTTGAATACCGCGCCATCGGTGTCCGCGACTGGGGTACAAATCCGGTTGCCTTCATCGAAGCGCCGGTGGTCGCCGATCCGAATAACACCACCATCCTGCTCGAAGCCCGTCAGAACGGTGTGACTGTTACCCGCGTGTTCAACTTCCGGACCGCTGATTGCGGGGGTACCACTACACCGCCGACCCAGCCGGGTTCGCTGTCGCTGCTGGCACCGCAATACAACTGCGCGACCCGCCAGATTACGTTCCAAAGCGCCGGTGGCAATGGCGCCGCCGTTGAATTCCGCGCGATTGGTGTCCGTGACTGGAGCACTAACCCGGTAGCGTTCATCGAAGCGCCGGTAGTTGCCGATCCGAACAACTCGACCATTCAGATGGAAGCCCGCCAGGGTGGTGTCATCGTGACGCGTTCGTTCAACTTCCGGACCGCCTGCGCCGCTGCCCGCGAAGCCACCCGCAGCGATGCCCTCCAGGTAACCCTGCTCGGCAACCCGACACTGTCAGACATGCTCGACGTTGAAGTCCGCGGTGCTGAGGGACAGGCCGTGCAGCTCCTGCTGGTCGACGGACAGGGCAAACAGATCAGTAGCCGGACGATTGACCGCGCCGGTGCCGCTGAGCAGCAGCGCCTGAATCTGGGCCGGTCGGCCGGTATGTATTTCCTGAACGTATCGACCGCGACGCAGCAGAAAACGGTAAAAGTGATCCGGCAGTAAGCCGCCATTTTGGTTACTGATACATAGAAAAAGGCCCCTTATAGTAAACTGTAAGGGGCCTTTTCCGTATAAATCACATTGAATACGTAGTTTTGCCGAAAACGCATTTGCGCCATGACCATTTTAGTAACAGGTGGTGCCGGCTTTATCGGATCTCATTTAACGGAACGGCTCCTGCAATCTGGTCATACGGTGGTTTGCCTGGATAACCTCGACGACTACTACGATCCGGGTCTGAAGCAGCAGCATATTGAAGCTTTTACCAGCCAGCCGGGCTATCATTTTATCCGGGGAGACATTCGCCGGCAACCGCTGGTAGCTGATATTCTGTCCGGTCACCAGTGCGATACGGTTATTCACTTAGCGGCCCGTGCCGGTGTGCGTCCGTCAGTGCATCACCCCGGCCTGTACTTTGATGTCAATCTCAACGGCACCTTGTCCGTACTTGAAGCCATGCGGCAGACCGGGGTTTCGCGGATGATCTTTGCCTCCTCCTCCTCGGTTTACGGCAATCAGCCCGGCACTCCCTTCCGGGAAGACCAGACCGGCGAACTGCCCGTTTCACCGTACGCCGCCTCCAAACACGCAGCTGAGCTGCTGGCGCACACCTACCACAGCCTCTACCGGTTCGACATCAGCTGCCTGCGGCTCTTTACGGTCTACGGTCCGCGCCAGCGCCCCGAAATGGCCATCAGCCAGTTTGTTCACGGCCTGCTGACCCAAACGCCCATCAAGGTGTTCGGGGATGGTTCCGTAGTCCGGAGCTATACCTATATTGACGATACGATCAGCGGCTTTATGCAGGCACTGACCCACCTGCGCGGCTTTCAGCGGCTCAACATCGGCGGGGCGGAAGCCATATCGCTGCACGACCTGATTCACCTGCTCGAACAACTAACCGGCCGGACAACCCACGTACAGTATTTTCCGCTTCAGCCCGGCGATGTGCTGTATACGGCCGCTGATCTGACATGGGCACAACAGCAGATCAGCTACTTCCCTGCCGTCAGCCTGCGCGAAGGCCTCCGGCAGTTTATCGGCTGGTATAAAAAAAAGCGTTGATATTTTAACGGTACCATACGATACTATTTGCAACTACTTCGTCTAAAAAGTAGTTTCTTTGACAATTTCAGGATCCGAAAATCAATTTTGTTTAATTAATACTTACTATAATTACAATCTATAACAAATGAATTAATCTTAACTTTTATCTGCCAGCCGGACGCACACAACCTTATCCCTCTTTTTTACGTATTACTTATACCAGTAGCCTCAACAATACCCTTTACGCATGCAGCAACCCTCTATCTGGAACC
This sequence comes from Arsenicibacter sp., assembly GCA_965247375.1. Taxonomy (GTDB): domain Bacteria; phylum Bacteroidota; class Bacteroidia; order Cytophagales; family Spirosomataceae; genus Arsenicibacter. The sequence continues at coordinate 1,939 of CBDFHU010000042.1, read as the reverse complement.
GGATTTTATCTACCTTCCGTAATGAGTCTCCTCAAACCGAGACTTGTTTCTGGGAAGTGGATATTCATTCGCACCTGCTCCCGGGCCTGGACGACGGCGTACAAAGTCCCGACGACACGCTCGCCTGTCTGCAACAGCTTGCCGGCTGGGGTATTAAAAAGGTAATAACAACCCCCCACGTCAGCCGCGACTGGTATCCCAACAGCTCGCAAATCATCCGCGAGGGTCTGAAAACGGTACAGGAGCTAATTGAGACTCATCAGTTGCCGCTCACCGTAGAGGTTGCCGCCGAATACCTGCTGGATGACTTCTTCCCGGGCTTACTGAAAGAAAACGACCTGCTTTCGTTCGGGAAGCAGCGCTACCTGCTGGTTGAGACCGGCTGGGCATCGGCTCCTAATTACCTCGAAGACATTCTGTTCCGCATTCAGACCAAAGGCTACATTCCCGTTCTGGCCCACCCTGAGCGGTATAAATACTACCACGACCATAAGGAAACGCTGCTTTACCTGCGCGAAGCCGGTTGCAGACTCCAGCTCAACTGGATGTCGCTCACCGGCCGGTACGGCAGCAGTGTACAGCGGCAGGCACGCTTCCTGCTCAAGCAACACGCCATTGATTTTATCGGCAGTGACCTCCATCAGCCGCGTGATCTGAACGACATGCGTAAGCTGTTTACCTCCTCTGACTGGCAGTTACTTTCTGACCAGCCCCTCCTCAACCATACGCTTTTAGCCGACTAAGCGGTTACATTTTTTAGCAAAATAGCCATAATCAGTTAGTTACAAAAAAGTACCGTTTAAAAGAATCACTAAATAGTACATATCTAAATTTGAAATAACATAAATCTGGTATTTATATATTCTGGTCAATACGTTAACTTTGAAACATCATTTAAGATACCATATTGAAAAATTGTAGACTTACAATATATTGTACTGTCTACATGCATTCCGGACGTCTTTTAGTGGGTGAGCAGTGGAATTGAGGCGAAAAGACAAGAGAAGGCAACGATAAAGAACCTGAATCTTATCATAAACCATTTAGAGACTGGTTACCGGAATGAACCACACCGTGTTGTTTCTGTTACTGCTGACAATGCCGCTTGTCAGCCGGGGCGCGGATGACTTACCGGCGGATGATCCGCCCCGAAAGCGCCGTCCCTTGCCAGGCTATCATACCGGACTGGCACCAATATTGCAAGTAAGCACCGCGGGATTCGGCGCTGGCATAGCCCACTCCGTTTCCCGGCATGTTGCCGTCAGAGCCGGCATCAACTTTTTCAACTACCAGGGCATCTATAACGCAGGAAAAGATACCGACGATCTGCAGTTAGCGTTTGACTATTCGTTTAAACTGACGTCGTTTAACCTTTTACTGGACTATTATCCGTTCCGGCGGTTAGGCTTCCGCCTGACGGCAGGGACGTACTACAACCGTAACCGGTTCTCTCTTTTTGGTCAGTCAACAAAGGACTTCAAATTTAACGATGTGGTCTTTACGGTTAAGGACATTGGTACCATTGAAGGAACTGCCCGTTTTTCAACGATTCGCGCCATATGCAGGCATTGGCTGGGGACATCCGTTCCTGCGCAAACGCCTCAAACTGATGGTCGATCTGGGAATGTTCTTCCAGAACTCCCCCAAAATCGACTTCCGTACAACGGGTATGCTCGCTCCTTCAAGTGACCAGGGAGCTGTATTGGAAGACAACCTGAGACCCCTTAAGTATTACCCTATACTTACTGTCGGTTTGGCTTACCGCCTTAAATCATTTCTGCTTAATCGTTAATTAATCATTCATCTGTAAAACCTTTACTGACCAATTTATGCAGCGTATTGTTAACTCTTTTCGCAAAGCGCGGGCTACGGCCCTGATCGCTGTGGCCGGCACCGCTCTGGTAACCGGTTGCCAGGACCTGCGCGATACCTTCAGCCT
>CBDFHU010000041.1:0-20460 GCA_965247375.1 Arsenicibacter sp. | reverse complement strand
CTTGCCAAGCAGGTAGTCCATCTCAAGACAACCGACTTTGAAGAAGGCGTGAAAGCAATGAAGGAGCGGCGTCTTCCACACTTTACCGGCCATTGACCCAGTCCGTCTGGATGCCGTCCGGAATCGAAACGCGTCCTAAAGTAACACTTGAGCACAAATTGAATTCTGAAACCGATCTAAATCTCAGTGCATTAGAAGATCATCTGCGTCAGAACATGACCAGCTTTGTCGGCCCTATAAAAGCGCTGCGCGTCAGCGGTGGTCAATCTAATCCCACCTACATTTTGACGACGCCGGCTGCGAAATACGTCCTGCGCAAGAAACCACCTGGAACATTGTTGCCTTCGGCACATGCCATAGAGCGAGAGTATTGGGTGATCTCTGCACTGCAAGCGACTGAGGTACCCGTTCCAAAGGTCTTTCATCTGTGTGAAGATTCAACAGTCATCGGCACGCCCTTCTATGTGATGGAATTTGTGGAAGGTCGGATCTTCTTGGATCCGACACTTCCAGGCATGGACCGAGTACAGCGGTCCGCTATTTATGACTCCATGAATCAAGTCGCTGCAAACCTGCACGGTGTGGATGTCGACATCGTCGGCTTGTCCTCCTTCCGACGGCCGGGCAACTATTTGGAACGGCAGATCAGCCGCTGGAGTCGGCAGTACATAGCGTCAGAAACTGTCTCAATCCCGGCAATGCGCCGCCTCATAGACTGGCTTCCCTCTCACATTCCAGGACGCGATTCAGTTGGCCTTGTCCATGGTGATTTGCGTATCGACAATCTTGTATTTCATCCCACAGAGCCGAAGGTGGTCGCTGTTCTGGATTGGGAACTTTGGTCAATTGGTGACCCGATGGCAGACTTTGCCCACCATATGTTGAGCTGGCATCTACGAGGCGGACCAATTCCGTGGCATGGCAGGACAGCCCTTGGAAAAGTTAGGCATTCCAACAGCGGAAGAGTACGCCCTTCTCTACGCTAAACGTACTCGCCAAGCCGCTGTAGATCCGGCGGTCTGGAATTTTTACCTCATCTTCAATGTCTTCCGTTTAGCAGCTATTTTGCAAGGTATCGCTAAACGTGAAGTTGACGGCAACGCATCAAGCGACGACGCCGCAGCAACCGGGTTGCGTGCCGTGCCACTTGCGGAACTAGCCTGGGGCTGGGCCACCGAACGGCTAGGTGCGCGATGACTCGCACAACGCTTGGAACTAAAAATGCTTTTTGAGCCGACCGCAAAAGTACAGCTGCTTCAAACTCGTCTAACCGAGTTTATGCTGGAGTTCATTTATCCCAACGAAGACCGCTATTCCAAAGAATTGGAAGAGTACGGACCATGGAAAGTACAGCCAGTTCTCGAAGAACTCAAGCTGGAAGCTCGTGCTCGAGGTCTATGGAATCTATTCCTGCCAAACTCTGACAAAGGGCCAAGTCTAACAAATTTAGAATATGCACCGCTATGCGAGATCATGGGACGATCTCTACTGGCGCCCGAGATCTTTAATTGTTCACCGCCAGATACGGGCAATATGGAAGTGCTAGCGAGATACGGAACTCCGGCGCAGCAACAAGCTTGGCTGGAGCCTCTACTAGCCGGTGATATCCGGTCATGCTTCGCGATGACAGAACCAGATGTGGCATCAAGCGACGCTACAAATATCCGCTCATCCATAACTCGTGATGGCGACGATTATTTAATCAATGGTCACAAGTGGTATACGACTGGAGCCACCGACCCTCGCTGCAAGATTTCGATTTTTATGGGTCAAACAGCACCCAGCCATCCGGATCCGTACAAAAGGCAATCAATGATTCTTGTGCCAATGGATTCCCCGGGTGTAGATGTTGTACGGGCGCTTCCGGTATTTGGATTTTATGGCTCGCCTGACAGGGTATCTGAGGTCAAGTTCAATAACGTGAGAGTGCCGGCGGAGAATATGCTGCTTGGCGAAGGCCGCGGATTTGAAATAGCGCAGGGTAGGCTCGGACCAGGGCGAATTCACCACTGTATGCGGCAGGTTGGGCTTGCCGAGCGAGCATTGGAACTCATGTGTCGGCGCAGTCTTTCAAGGACTGCTTTTGGCAAGCCAATATCTCAACAGGGTGTGACGATCGAGCGAATCGCCGAATCGAGAATCCTAATTGACCAAGCAAGATTGCTGACTCTAAACGCCGCACACCGGATGGACACGGTCGGCAACAAAGTGGCAAAAGCTGAAATAGCAATGATTAAGGTGGCGGTCCCTAATATGGCAGCCAAGGTTATTGACTGGTCTATCCAGCTCCACGGAGGTGCGGGTACTGGCAACGACTTTGGCTTGGGGCGTGCTTTTGCGCTTTCCCGATCCCTGCGCCTCGCAGATGGACCAGACGAGGTTCACCGTAATCAAATTGGCAAGCTGGAGCTGGCGCGCTACAAGGAGTAGATGCCAACTAAGCGCTCCCCTCTACGCTTAGCTCCACTACACACTACCGAAACGGCTCAACAGCTGCTGACGCAACCACTTGCAGACGGCGTCCTGCTGAGTCACATTGTGCCAATACATAACTATCTCCAGGACTGGCGATTGGAAGTCCAGCTCCACCACAGCCACATTTGGGGAGTGTTGCACAGCCATTGCCATCTTCTTCGGCATCAGGCAGATCATCTCCGAGGCACCAACGATGCTAGGTGCAGCCATAAAACTGGAGATCGTAGCCGCAACCGTTCGCTTGCCACCAATTTGTCGTAACGCATTGTCGATACAGGCCCCAAGGATCTTGCGGCCGGTGGGCGAAACATCCAGATGTGGTCGATCACAACACTCCGCAAATGAGAGTCGATTCGACTGGCAGGAATCGCGGCGCACCAGGCACAGAAACGGCTCTTGGTACATGCGCTCTATATGAAGCTGGCTCAGAGAGTCCGCCTTGACACCAATCACCAAGTCAATACTTCCGCGTGCCAGCTCCTCATGCGCGCTATCGGTGGCCACGGCGGGAAGGAAGGTCTATACGCACTCCTGGTGCAATTTTTTTTATGTCTACAAGTACTTGTGCGACCTTAATTTGCACGTATTCACTGCAACTTATTTTTATATCACGATCAAAGTCGGCTGGATCGTATGCCTCGCCACAACTCATGATCGCCAGAGCGTCGTCAAGGAATCTGCCTACAAGTGGAGCTAGTGCTTTGCCGACCGGTGTGAGCGCCATGGCATTGCCCGTCCGAATGAGCAAACGCGTCTCCAAGCGTCTGTCGTAAACGCTCAAGTGCGCGGCTTACTGCAGGTTGGGAAAGTTCGAGGCGGTCAGCGGTACGCGAGACACCTTTGGTAGAAATCAGTACCGACAGAATAAGAAGGTCATTCAAATCGACTTTCCTAAGGCGCCTTACGCGCTCATGCGTATTTACTGACAATCTGGCCCCTCAAAGAAAGAAATTTTACCATTCGACCCTTGGGGCAGTGCATCAAAAATGAGGGAGTCCATTTTCAAACGGCAGACTCGAGCCTTAACGATTGTTGTAACCAACTAAGTTCAAAGATAACATTCACTTTCAGACATTTGAAGAAGTCGGTCTGCCAACGCTCCCAGGCTACACACGCCTAATAGCTTGAATTCGCAATCTAACTGTGCCTGCGCGCTCGACCTTAGAAACCCTCTATGTCATCAAATACCTCTGATTTGGCATCGTCTCGTGTTCGATAGATTTGTCGCTTTATTCTTTCCTTGTTCAGGCTGCTGAAGAAGTATTCAGGCACCGCGTTATCCCAGCGGTTCCTCCACCGGCTAATGCTGAACAGCAAGGCCTTGTGTTTGCACCAGCGGTTGAAGTCATCGCTGGCAAGGTGGCTGCCTCGTCAAAGCATCTTCTTGTCACGCAGGAAAGCTTCAGCCGCGTTTAAGGCGTCGATGGCCGCCGGAAAAACCGCAATAGGCCACGGTGTGAGTCAGCGTCTCGCGAATCTCTTCGACCGTGCAACCGTTGTTAACAGCGCCCTGCAGATGAATGTTCATCTCGCGCGGGCTGTTGAGCACAGTCAACATGCCCAGGGTTACCAGGCTGCGCGTCTTGCGGTCGATACCCGGCCGCGTCCACAGCTGACCGTAGGCGAACTCCTCACCAAACTGACGGATCGGCCCGTTGAAGTCGTTGGTGGAAGCGTCGCGGAGCTCGCAAAATGAAGCTCCGAGCACTTCGCTCATGACCTGACGGCCGGTGGAGCGATTTTCGTTGGGGATAGGTGACTTGGGATTCATGGCGGCGCCTTGGCTGAACAGAGGGATGGAACTTCTTGATCTGTAGCTCGATTACCGCTGGTGCTCGAGGTCAAGAAGACGAGGTAGGGTGTGACCAGATTGTGGTTACTGAATTCGCGCTCAAACAGCTCCCAGGCCGTGTGGCACTTTTCCGGCCGCCACCCACATAAGCGACGTCTTTGCGACCGGATTTGTCCACCCGGCTGGGGGATTGGCGCTTGATCTCGACGACCAGAAAGGTGCCGTCCTGCATCGCGATCGGGCCCTAGTGGTAACGCAGGCTGTCAGTGATGAAGAAGCATCGGTTCTGTACCGGCATTAGTTCGTTGAGGCCATCTTGCACAATGGTGACGCCGGAGGCATAGCTGAGCCTGCGAACTGCCGCTCAACCACTGGTCGCAGTGCTCCGTCAACCATTTTCACGCTGCCGACGAGATTGGGAACCATTAACTGATTGTCGGCGGCGCGCATCAACGTAGGGCCAAAAACGGTGTCCAGCGTTTTTCCTGAAAGGGCTTTGGCAACGTCCTCGGCCTTAGTGCTTTTTGCCATGCGCACCCCCTCGAAAATGGTCTGCATACCTGCGTAGGCGATGCCTTCATTGTCTGTAGGGAGTCGCTTATGTTTTGCTCTGAAGGCAGCGACGAAAGCGGAGTTGCTTGGATTATTCAAATCCGCCCCGTAATTGATTGTGCCAAGGGCGCCGTCAAGCAACTGTCCCGTGGCTTCAACAATCCAACTTTGGATCATCGCATGTCCTATGAACTTTACCTTTGGCGTGAGACCTAGTTCCCGAGCCTGCTTTATGAATGCGACTCCGTCCCGCCCAATCTCAGCGACCCACACGGCCTCAATATTGGCCGATTTCAGCTGCGCGATATAGGGTGCGAAGTCCTTCGTGCCGATAGGCGGAAAAAGTTTGACCTTTACTTCTTTGCCTTGGTCAGTGATCGTCTTGGAAAATGTTTGCGTTGAGTCGTGTCCCCAAACATAATCTGCGGCCAGGGTGCCATAAGACTTTTCCTTAAAGCTCTTGGCCCAATCGCGAATCAGCGCCATGTCCATGGAGTCTGACTGGTTGATCCGGAACATCCGAGGGCGACAGTTTTCAGCGGTGATTTTTGTCGCTTTTTGCGGCAACGGAAAAATAGCAAAGCGTTCCAGCGTTCCAGATTAGGAGCGATCGCCAGCACCATCGGCGACGTAAGAGGGCCAATGATCATGTTGTAGCCGTCTCGAGCCAGTTTCTCTGCATTTCGACGAGCTACATCTGTAGAACTCTCATCGTCCGCCTCCTGAACCTGGATCTTACGGCCGTCAATGCCGCCCTTGGCATTAGCTTCTTCAATAGCGAAGCGTGCGCCGCTCAGGACTGCTTCGCCTTGCTCTGAAATGGTTCCAGATTTGGAACTGATGAGGGCTATACGAATGGGGTCCTTCTCCTGGGCCGAAACCACAGCGGGCGTGACAGCCATCACCAAAGCGGCAGCAAGTATCGTAAGGCGCGGATTTCTATAAGTATTCACTGAAGTCTCCTAGTATGTTGGGACAGGTTGTCCCGGGTTACACCATCACATAATGATGAAGTCCGTCGAGGTCGGTCGCATCAACGCGTCCCTCCGCAATTACAGAGCCCTTGGCCATCGCGCAAAAGCGAGAAGCTACCCGGATGACCAGAGACATGTTCTGTTCGATCAGCAGCAGGGAGACGCCTTCGCGCGCCACTCGATTAAAAACGTCGGCCAATTGATCAACGATTACCGGCGCCAACCCTTCTGTAGGCTCATCCAACAGGATCAGTGAAGGGTTACTCATCAAGGCACGGCCGATCGCCAGCATCTGCTGCTGCCCCCCTGAAAGGGAGGTCCCAGGCGTACTCGCTCGCTCTCTCAATATGGGGAAAAGATCAAAAATCTGTGCTTTTGTCCAAGGACCCTTACGACGAACTGCTGCACCCAGAAGCAAGTTTTCTTCAACTGTGAGGTTAGGGATAATTTGACGGCCTTGCGGCACAACGGCCACGCCGTGGTTTGCGGCGACGTAGGTTTGTGGGCGCGTATACGCTTTGCCAGCGATGGATAACTTCCCACTCCGAAGCGATGCGATTCCAAGAATGGTGTTCACAACAGTGGTTTTTCCCACGCCATTTCGACCTATGAGTGCAACCTTCTCTCCATGGCCTACGCGTAAAGACATTCCATGCAAAATGTGTGCAGCGCCGTAAAATGAGTTCACGCCCTCAAGCGAAAGCAAGTCAGTTTCGCTCATGCTGTGGTCCCTAGATAAGCCTCGCGCACGCGCGGGTCGGCACGCACTTCAGCCGGCGTACCGTCGGCGATGACGCGTCCCAATTCAAAACATGTAATCACGTCAGAGATTCCGAAGACGACGTCCATATCGTGTTCGACCAATAGCACAGACACTTCGCGGCGACGCGCAAGTGACTTTAGATGTTGAGCTAGTTCAGAAGACTCCTGCACAGACAGACCAGCCATCGGCTCGTCCAGTAGCAAGACTGAGGGTCGGCCGACCATCGCCAATGCTAGATCCAGGCGGCGCTGCTCTCCATAGCCCAGCTCACCAGCGACTGTGTCAGCGACGCCCGTGAGTGACAGCTCGCGCAGCACGTCCATGGTGTCAGAATGTGGATCGTCAACCCCACTCTTGAATGCAGCGAGTTCAACTTGTTGGTAAACGCGCATGCGCTCGAACACGCTGGTCCGCTGAAACGAACGTGATAGCCCAAGCCTGCGTCTTTCCACAACCCCAACGTGGCTCACATCTATATCGTTGAGAAAGACCTTCCCTCTCGTTAACGGTAAGCGGCCGGTAATGGCATTGATCACAGTGGTTTTGCCAGCGCCGTTAGGACCGATGAGCCCGCGGATTTCACCCTTTCTGATGTCGAGTACCACCCCATCAACCGCCTTGACCCCCCCAAAATGGATGGCGACGTTCTCGACACGTAAGACCGTTTGGTTCATTTGAATCGCCTCCTCAGGACGGCTGCAAGTCCAGATGCAGCTCGCGATGGCTGAACAGCCCTATCGCCTCCCGATATCTGCTTTTTCTGCCAGATACGACACACCAATCCAGAAAGGCCACGGGGGGCAAATACAACTACTAAGATCAAGGCAAAGCCAAAAATGGCCATCCAGTGCTGTGCATGATCGCCCAGCAGCTCCTTCGCGAAAATGTAAACCGCTGCCCCCAGAGCTGGACCCCAAAGTCGGTACGTTCCACCAACCACCACCATCATTAGCGCTACGCCCGATTGGCTCCAGTGGAGGCTGTCAGGCGAGATAAAGCCAGTATTTAAAGTCGCCAATACTCCAGCAACCGAAGTAGCTCCTGCTGATATCGAGAAGACCAAGGCGCGAGGCAATAGAGTTCTGATACCTACGAACCGTGCGCGCTCTTCGTTGTCGCGAATAGCTTCAGTGATAGATCCGAAGCGCGAGCCAAATAGCCAAGATAGCACCAGGACCAAAATAACCAGTACCGACCAGCAGAGCACGAACATAGCAGCCGGCTTCATGAGCGCAGCCGTCGTGACTCCAAAGATCGAAGCCGGAAACTCTATGCTTATCCCGTCTGCGCCGCCGGTCATATTGCGTGAACGGTATACAGTCAGGAATACCATTTGGCCGAGAGCCAATGTAAGCATGCCAAAAGCTATACCGGACACCCGGACAATCACCAGGCCAACGAAAAATGCCGCAACTGCAGTACCAAGGATTGCCACAAAGATAGCCGCCTCTGCTGGCATTGAATGAGACCGCAACAGGATTCCCACCGCATATCCCGAGCTACCAAAAAAAAGAGCGTGGCCAAAAGAAACCATGCCACTTTGCCGTAGCAGCAGTCCTGGCCCAAGCGCGAAGACAGCATAGATCGTCGCCTGAGTCAGGGTCGATAAAACCGTCTGGGACGGAATGGATGATGCGACGACAACACCGATCACCAGCGCTACCGCAGCGTAAGAAAGTCTCTTGAGAATGTTCATCAGATACCTAGACTTAAATGCGGCTGCCAGCGAGGCCAGAAGGTTTCCACAGCAAAACGCCGATCATGACAATGAATGGCAACAGAGCCGAGGCGTCGGGCCACCATACCGTGCCAAGGGATTGAATTAGTCCCAACAAGATGGCAGCCCCAAAGGCACCGGCAAGGCTTCCAAGCCCCCCAATGACCACTACAACGAATGAATCGATGAGTACATCACTACTCATTGAAGGGGACAAAGACAGAAACGGAGCAGCTGCCACGCCGGCTAGTCCCGCCAAGGCAGTGCCGACCCCTACAACCACGGCCGATAATGCGTCTGTGTTTACACCTTGCATCGCCGTAGTAATAGGGTCGGTGGATGCCGCCCGTGCAAACAGGCCAATACGCGAATAACGTAGCCACAAAGTCAGTCCGATTGCCACAGCGGCCCCGAGCACCACGATACCCAAGCGGTATGCCGGCAACTCAAAGCCAAGCAACTCGAACGAGGATGACAGCGCACCCGGGGCCGGAAGAGATAGGGAAGTTTTGCCCCAAACTGTCTGCACGACATCTTCGATGATCAGCAGCGCTCCGAAAGTAACGAGAACCACCGAAAGAGGGTCTCGATCCTGAAGCAAGCGAAACCCCCATCGATCGATCATTGCACCAAGTACCGCCATGATCATCGGTACAACCACGAGCGCAACCCAAAAATTGCTACGCACAGCAATCGAGTAGCCGAGGTAAGCGCCTAACATGTATAGCGAGCCATGTGCAAAATTTACAACCCTACGCAACCCATATATGAGTGCGAGACCTGAGCACATGATGATCAGCAGAGCGCCGTAAACCAGGCCATTGAAGAGATGAACAGTCATACGTTGTTGTATCCAGGGCGAGGCACCATATCCAGCAGCATGCAAGTAAGTCCGCCATCGACTACAAGCTCCGCACCATTTACGTACGCCGCCCGATCACTAAGTAAAAATAGCGCAGGTTCAGCGATGTCGCGTGGTTCGCCAACACGCCGGCTTGCTGTAGCTGCAGCTCGACGCGCCTCGAAATCCGGGTTCTCATAAAACTTTGCCGACAGAGGCGTGCGGATCAGCCCAGGACTGATCGCATTGCTGCGGACACCGCGAGCTCCCCACTCCGTCGCTAGTTGCTGGCTGAGTGCGAGTACGCCGGCCTTGCTCGCGCTATACGCACCTCCGCGGGTTTGCGGAAAATTCGCACCAACTGAAGCGATATGCACCATGCTGCCTTTTCCCGAATCCAGCATGTCCCGCCCAAAGGCCTGGGCGCATAGCAAATATCCAGTCAGATTAACTGACAAGACCTTATTCCAGACGTCTAAAGCAACATCCTGCAAATTTGCAGCTTGCAGCATGCCTGCACAGTTGATCAGACCACTGACAGCGCCCAACTTGTTGCGAACGAGATCCGCTGCATTACGCACAGATCGGGGATCGCTTACATCACATTCCACGCCGATAGCCTGAATGCCTTGTGAGCGCAACTCCTGAGCAGCCTGATCGACAGCTTCACCTTGTCGGTCCAGCAGGGCAACCGACGCCCCGACGCTCGCGGCACATTTAGCTACGGCCAAACCGATACCGCCGGCTGAACCGGTGACAACAATAACCCTTCCTGCGAGTTCCAGCCATTCCCCACTACGCATATCCGGCAATTCTGATTCTCCCTGTCAGTACTTCAGGCAATGAAGTCTTTAAAACTGAAGAGGAATGGTAGCTATGGACTCGGTTTTACGCACTCGACAAACCCAGCAAGAATCAGGACAATCCATGCATTGACGTAAGGATATACCATTATGCGAACAAGCATCCCTAGCTATTCCTTGACTGGTGACGAAACGATGGCAGCCTGGCGGGGCCGACTACATTTCGAGCAAGTGCGAGAGCGGGCACCTATGTATGGATTCGATATCCAGCCCCAGGTTCACGAAGGGCTAATCCAGGTTCTGTATCTGACCAAGGGTGGGGGAGAAGTGCTAATTGATGGAAGACGATGGCAGACTCGCGCCCCGTCACTCATCGTGGTGCCATCACATCACGTGCACGGCTTCAGGTTCACACCAGATGTCGATGGATCGGTGATTACTGAACTGCAGCGGCAACTTGAATCACTTGCGACTGCAGGCCTTTCTGAACTTTTGCCATTTATTAGGCGACCAGCGGTCATCGACGCATCGTGCGCTCCGAGACAATCAGAGGCTCTTCTTGCTGTTTTTGAAGCGCTTCGCTGTGAATCCCATATTCAATACGATGGTGATATTGGCACGGGCGCCGGAGCTGCTTTGCTTATTGCAGTCTTTGTGCAGATCGCTCGAATCTCAACCATGTCGAGCACAGCGAAGACGCATGAAAACCTGGGCGATTCCCGAAAATCGGCCCAGGTTGAGAGATTCCGAGCATTGGTTGATGAGCATTTTCGGCATCGCTGGACGATGGAAAAATACTCTGCTGCTCTGAATATCAGCCCTGGGCACCTGACTCGACTATGCAGAAATGTGCTCGGAACTTCCCCACTGGAGGTAGTGAATGGGCGGACGTTGCACGAGGCAAAGCGAGAGTTATCTTATTCCACGCTCACCATCAAACAACTGGCCGACTGGCTGGGCTTTGCAGACGAGGCCTACTTTGGCCGATTCTTCCGAAAGCATACGGGTTACCCGCCATCGGATTTTCGAAAGGCAGCGCGCATGCACTTGAACAGAGAGACAAATGCCCAGTAGCGAGGCCGTGCGCACCAGGACATTGCCAGCGAAATTTCCACAGGAAGGGGTGTTGCTCTCATCAGCGGAGAGACAGGCAATAGGTAAAGCCCGCTGGTTTTCCTCTTTGTCGGGGCTTTTGAAACACGACATTATTAGGCAAGCCTATGTGCGAAGTTACAAGGATGGCGATCAAATAGCCCTCAGCGGCGAGCGGGCAGACTTTTGGATGGCCTGCGTGGCAGGAAGCGTTTGTGTGGCATCTTCGCCCCTCGGCAAGCAGATAACACTTGCATATTTGAAGCCCGGCAATTGGTTCGGTGACAGCGCGCTTATGGAGGGCGGGAACAATATCCACAATGCTACGGCGCATGGCCAGACACGGGTATTGTGCGTTAGCGCGCAAAGGTTTGATCAGTTGCTGCACATGCACCCTGAACTACCGATTGCACTGTTGAAGCTGCACGCTAGACGGGTGAGTCATCTATATAGCAACATTGAGGATGCGAGATCATTGCCCGCCCGTATACGGTTGGTGAAACAGCTGCTGCAGCTGGCCAGCGCTCACGGGGTCCCCGTAGGCTCGGAAACGAATGAAATACGCATCAATCTAAAACTCTGTCAGACAGAGATGGCGCACCTGGTTGGGACATCTCGTCAACGACTCAATGCGGAAATCAAGCTGCTTGAACGCGAGTGTATGTTGCGACTCCACCGCGATGGTTTGGTGGTGCGCGTTTGTGAACTCATGCGTATCCTTCAGTCGCACATGAGCGGACCCTGATTTTGTTTGTACGCCCACTGGGAAGAAGTACCTAAGCGCATTGAACTGATAAATGGCGCCTTACCTTAAGCCGATTTCCGGATATACCGCACACATCATTGCCTTAGCGAGCGCGCTACCGCGATCATCGACCTCTTCAAACAAGGCTGGAGACAACATGCAGTCAAAGATCAACCGTCGCAGAGACATGCTCGGTGTTTTGGCACTCGCCGCATTGGCCCCGGGTGTAATTCACGCGCAATCTCGCTCACCCTTTCCAACCAAACCAATCACGATAATCGTTTCGGCGGCTGCCGGAGGTTCGGTTGATGTTTCGGCAAGGATTGTTGGCGAAAAACTGAGTCAGATTCTTCACGTTCCCGTTGTTATTGACAACCGTCCTGGCGCAGGGGGGCACATAGGAGGGGGTATTGTGGCGAAAGCCTCACCCGACGGGTACACGTTACTCTGCTCCTCAGGCAGCGTCCTTGTTTCGGGCGTATATCGAAACCTGACCTACAACCCTTTCCAGGATTTGACTCCAATCGGCATGTTGGTGTCAGCAACCTTTCTGCTCGTCACAGGGAATCAAACGAAATTCGGCACTCTCCAAGAGCTGATTGCATACGGCAATGCAAATCCGGGAAAACTTTATTTCGCATCTAGCGGCACTGGAAATTCAACGCATATCGGCGCTGAAATGTTGTCCCGGATGACCGGAATCAAAGCCATTCATGTGCCTTACAAAGGAAGCGTCGGAGCTTTAACAGACTTGGTGGGAGGGCGTGTTGACTTCATGATAGACAACAAGGCATCCAGTCTGCCGCAAATCAGCGGCGGGAAGTTAAAGGCTCTAGGCGTGACCTCCCCAAAGCGAATTGCCGAACTACCAAATGTCCCTGCAGTAGCCGAGTTAGTACCGGGCTATCGGCTGGAAGGTTGGAACGGACTTTTCGCGCCCCAAGGCACACCAACTGATGTCATTGAGAAACTCACAGTGGCATTGAAGAAAGCGTTAAACGACCCTCAGGTGGCATCGAAGATGGCCGCATCTGTTGGCGACGCTCGGTATCTCTCACCCGAAGAAACACGAACTTTTATGTTACAGGACCAGGCGCGATTAGCCAAGGTCGTCACAGAGGCGAATATCCATGCTGAATGAATCTATGACCAAGCGCTTGTTGAGCGCCAATTCACTAAACGACGAGTGCATTTTGATTACCGGCGGCGGTACAGGCTTGGGCTTTGCTGTCGCCCAGGAGCTGGTGCGCTTGGGAGCGCATGTGCATATTTGTGGACGCAGGACCGCGGTGCTGGAAGAGGCTGCCGCCTCCCTGTCTTCAGCGCCCGGGGCAGAAGGTAAGGTGAGTTTTCACACTACTGATATCAGGGACGCCGCTTCCGTAGAGGCGATGTTCGAACAGATCTGGCAAACAGGGCCACTCACGGCCTTGGTCAACAATGCTGCCGCTAACTTCGTGTCGCCGACTGAGCGGCTGTCCTCGCGTGCATTCGACGCCGTCGCAAACACGGTGATGCACGGAACCTTCTATGTCACCTTGGCGGCGGGAAAGCGCTGGATCGCGACCGGCAAGCCAGGCTCAATAGTGTCTATCGTCAACACGGGTGTAGTCAACGGAGCACCATTTACGGTTCCTGCAGTGATGTCTAAAGCAGGCATCTGCGCTATGACCCGATCATTGGCCATCGAATGGGGAAGACATGCAATCCGGCTGAATGCAATAGGACCTGGGTCTTTTCCGACACCAGGTGCACAGGCCCGTCTTTCACTGGCCGCTGATGGAGAGTTGCAGGCCCGACGTAACCCAATGAAGCGGACGGGTCGGCTCGATGAACTCCGTACGCTTGTAGCGTTTCTTTTGTCGCGTGAATGTGAATATCTAACCGGGCAGGTCATCATGCTGGATGGCGCTCATCACTTGGCCAATGGGAATCTTTTCTCAGGCATGCTGGACTTAAGCCCCGCCGATTGGGACGAATTGGCAATCAGCACCCGCAGCAAGGATGTCAAGCACAAACCAGCATCAACATCTTCTGCCTCGAAGACATGATGTCCGAAACCAGCATTATGTTGGGCGAAGCCGCGCAGCGGATCTTCGCAAACTTCGTCGATCAAGGAAAAACCAGCGATCCGAAAGCGCTCTGGCGCGCGGTTGAGGACTCAGGCTTTACTTTTAGCCGCGGTGCCGGAGGAAGCAGGCGGCGTGGGGTTGAGCTGGGCGGACACGTTTTCATTGCTGTTTGCCGCAGGTGAGCACGCAGTATCGCTGCCGCTTGCTGAGACGATGATTGCAAGATGGCTTCTGGCGTCGTCAAGCATGGAGGCCCCGGAGGGAATTATCTCTATTGCAGCCGGACCAGAACCAGTTCGATTACGCCAATCAGGCGGACAATGGCGCACGGAAGGAACCCTCAAGAGGGTGCCGTGGGGTCGAGACGCTGCAGCAATTGTCACTGTAGCGCAGGGACCGCATTGGCCTCAGGTGATTCTTCTAAAAAAGGGGGAACTGGACGGCCGCTGGAAAGAAGGGAAGAACCTGGCGGGAGAACCACGGCAAACAGTTTCACTTGAAGGCGTAAAGATCGAGACACCCCAGCTTTCAGTCATCGGCCCTATGGGTTTCATGGCGCTGGCGGCCGCGACCCGAGCCGTGCAAATGGCGGGCGCATTGCAACGCATCCTCGCGCTAAGCGTCGAGTATGCAAACCTCCGCGAACAATTTGGGCGTCCCATTGGACGTTTTCAGGTCGTACAACATTCCCTCACGCGACTTGCCGGTCAAGCAGCTTCTGCACGTTCGTCAGCAGAGGGTGCCATGGAAGCAGCGGCAGCTTTTTCCCCTACCGAACCGGATGTCTTCGCCGACGTCATGGCCCTTGCAGCTGCCAAGATCTGCTGCGGGGAAGCGGCAAGCTCGGGTGCCCTGATTGCGCACCAAACCTTCGGTGCAATAGGGTACACAGACGAGCATGTCCTGCACCGATTCACAAAACGACTTTGGTCCTGGCGTGACGAATTCGGTAGCGAAACGTTCTGGTCCCGACATATCGGCGAGCGTTACGTATCAGCAGGCCAGGAAGCACTTTGGCCTGCGCTCGTGGACGAAAAATAAATCAGGCAACCAAAATGAATTCGTTTACCTTTCCCAAGCCGCGCGATTCAGATGAGCTGAGGGCGTTGCGCTTGGATGTCCGTCAGTTTGTCGCAGAACAACTGCGCGATCAACCCCTGACAAAACGCTCCTACACGTACCTGGGAGTCCACGATCCGGCTTTCAGTGAAGCGCTCGCCGCGCGGGGATGGGTGGGCATGAGTATTTCCAAGGAGTATGGTGGCAGAGACGCAGGCGTACTGGAGCGCTATGTCGTTTTCGAGGAACTGATCGCCGCGCGCGCGCCTATGGCCGCGCACTCCGTTGCCGAGCGCCAGAGCGGCCCACTCATACAACGGATAGGAACCGAGTACCAAAAGCGCCTGATCCTTCCTCGCATTGTTGCCGGCCGGTGCGTATTCTGTATAGGAATGAGTGAGCCTGGTTCCGGATCAGATCTGGCATCGGTACGCACCCGAGCACGGCGCGCCACTGGCGGCTGGCTTATCAATGGCAACAAGATATGGACATCATCGGCCCATCGGTCTGACTACATGATCCTGTTTTGCCGAACCAGTGATGCTGGAGCTTCGCGTCATGCAGGTCTGTCGCAGTTTCTCGTCGACATGCGCACACCTGGTATTACATGCAAGCCGTTCACCAATATGGCTGACGAAACGGAATTTAATGAGGTTTATTTCGAAGATGTCTTCGTACCCGATGAGATGTTGCTCGGGGAGGAAGGCGAAGGCTGGAAACAGGTAACAAGTGAACTTGCGCTCGAGCGTAGCGGACCCGAGAGGTTCCTGTCTGGATTGGGGCTTCTGGAAGAGCTTGTGGGCGCCTTAGGTCGACGTCCTAACGAACGAGGCATCATCGCAACAGGACGCATGCTCGCACATATCCACGTGCTTCGGCGAATGTCGCGATCTGTAGCAACGCTCCTGGAACAGGGCGAAGAGCCGTCAGTAGAAGCTGCCTTGATCAAGGATATAGGCACCGTTTTCGAGCAGCAGGCCGCCGATATCGCGCGACTAGTGTTAGACACTGAACCTGATTTCGAGTCAGATGACTCGTATACCGCCTCTCTTGCGCAAACTCTGGTGAGAGCCCCATCGTGCACGATTCGTGGTGGAACCACTGAAGTTCTCCGGGGAATGATTGCGCGCGGCATAGGGCTGAGATAGCAACATGAATAGGCAAAAAGACAACGCTGCCAGCGACGCACCGCAAACAACCGAATGCCGCCCCTTGGAGGGCGTCGTGGTATTGGATATGGGGCAAATTTATCAGGGCCCATATTGCGGATTCATGCTTGCAATGGCTGGTGCCACGGTCATAAAGCTGGAGCCACCGCATGGGGAACCAATCCGGGCCCGGCGCGAATCGGCCCTCCCTTTGGCCATGTTCAACGGAAACAAGTTGGGTGTGTCTTGCGACCTCAAATCGCCAGCTGGAAGAGACTATTTTCTTGCGCTTGTAGACAAAGCGGATGTGCTGATTGAAAACTTCTCCCCCGGCACAATGAAGCGGCTGGATCTAGGTGCTTCCACACTCCTTTCGCGAAACCCCCGACTGGTCTACGCGTCCGCTTCAGGTTATGGCAGTTGGGGGCCCGACGCCGATCGACTAGCGATGGATCTCACTGTACAGGCCATGAGCGGAGCGATGCACGTTACAGGCTATCCTGACAAGCCACCGGTCAAGGCGGGGCCCGCAGTCGCAGATTTTCTTGGTGGAACCCACCTTTACGCAGCTGTGACCACGGCCCTGTACAAGCGTGCGATAACGGGTCTGGGAAGCATAGTGGAGGTCGCCATGCAGGACACCATGATCCCGGCTATGGCATCAAATCTGCAGCTGTATTTCGAAAACCCAGAAGGTCAGGCTCGTGTCGGCAACCGCCACGGCGCCCTCGCCGTCGCCCCTTACAACACGTATCGTGCCAGCGATGGCTATGTTGCGATCATCTGCGTAACGGAAGAACATTGGCGCCGCCTGTGCCAAGCCATGGGTCGACCGTCCTTGGCCGATGATCCAAAGTGGGCAACTCAGAATGCACGCTGTGTTGACATTGACGCCACCGATGCGGTCGTGGAGACGTGGACATCGTCTCGAACGCGAGCAGAGCTTGTCGATCAGGCTCAGAAATTGCGCTTCCCATGTGCACCCGTCCGCTCACTTGATGAGGTCGTTCACGACAAACACCTCCATGAGCGAGGAATGTTGCAGTGGGTTGACCATTCAAGCCTGGGGCGAGTAGTACTTCCCCACAGCCCACTAAGATTCGAAGGATGGTCCACCCATGCCGCTGCGCAGCGAACCGAAGATCGGCGAACACGACGACGAGGTATTTCGCCATATCGATGCTGCCCGATCACTCCGGCGCTGATCTTGCTTCGCACTCTCGAGCATCTTAGTTATAACCTTTCTATGTCAGTGGATCTCTCAATGGATACATCTTTAATTTACGAACGACAAGGTTCGGTAGCCGTTATCACACTCAACAGGCCGGACAAGCTCAATGCTTGGACACCTGCCATGGAACAAGGCCTACGTGAGCGCATGCGAGAGGCCACTGACGACGACAAGGTCAGGGTAATAGTGTTGACTGGGGCAGGACGCGCGTTCTGCGCAGGAGTAGACGTACAGGCAATGCAGGAGCTCTCCCTCCAAACCGCGCCCGGTGAAGACCGTACCCCAGCTCACGACGACGAAGGAGATTTTCAGCGCCGTTACAGCTACCTGCTTGCTGTACCCAAACCGATCATTTGCGGATTGAATGGCTCGGCTGCAGGCGTTGGCCTTGTCTTGTCCTTGTACTGCGACATGCGCTACGCCAGCAACAAAACAAAACTGGCAGCTGTTTTTTCCCGACGCGGATTAGTGGCCGAGCACGGTATTGCCTGGATGTTGCCGCGAATGATCGGACTGCCCCGCGCGATGGAGTGGTTGTTGTCCGGCCGCACTATGCTGGCGGAGGAAGCGGCGTCGTACCGGGCTCATCGTGGAAGTGCTTGAGGATGCCACTTTTCGTGAAGAGCTGCTAATACGAGCCACAGCTCTGGCCGACAACGTGTCACCCCGTTCGACAAGAATCATAAAGCGGCAACTCCTCGAGAGCCCGTTTCAGACCCTCGCGGAAGCAACGCGTATAGCCGAAGGGGAAGTTGCCGGTTGCATTCTCTCTGAAGACTTCCGCGAGGGCGTTGCTCACTACCTCGAAAAACGGCCCGCCAAGTTCACGGGCCGCTAGCCCTGAGCCGCCTCCGTTTGTAATTCATCTTTGTTGGTGAGCGCGGCCACTAGTACCCGCCCGATGTGGCAGCATCACACGGCCACAGCTTCGCGACTCAAGTTCTTCGGCTTTCGGTTCCCGTAAGCGTTCCGAAGCGCCGTGAAAAAAAACGCGACGTCGCGCGCTGCGCGATGCCGCGACCCAGGCGGGCCTGTCATGGGATACGTTGGGTGCTGCCCTTAAGAAGGAAGGCAGGGTTCATCTTGAAACCTATTAAAAAAACGGGCAACCGATTTAACAGACGGTTGTGATAAGGACGTAGATAAGCAAATGACAGCCCTGCGCCCCCCCTGTTTCCCAGGGTCAGGGCGCCAAGTTCTAGCGATCGTGTCGGTCCTCTGGCAAGATGCCGACGTCGCTGTTCGCCGAGAGTGCCACTGGTCAGCGCTATTGCCGGTAACACCGCTAGCGCCGCCTCAAAACGCGCCAGCTCTTCGTCCAGCGTCCCTCGGCTGCGGAAGTTCCGGTCGGCTTTGCCGTACCAGTACTCGGCATCTTCCAGGTCACCCTCCTGAACATGCAGGATGCCGTGCAGCCAGGCGTCCAGCAGCGAAGGGTCGTCCTGTACATCCTGTACAAGACGGTGGGCTTCGATCCAGCGGCCTTCGCGCATGTGCACCAGAACCTCGCGAAACGTGGTGGTCATGGATGTCCTTTCACGCTGTTGCGATCTGGCCCAGCAGCGTGTCAAAGCTTCCGTACAGCACGTCGCCACGTAACAGCCGGTGCCCACGGGCATCAGTCACGACCAGGATTGGCACACCTTGGGCGCCGAGCGCCTGCATCAGGGTCTGTGCTTCATGAATGCGCTGGGCATTGGCGGCCACCAGCGCCGCATCAGGCGCGGCCAGCCGGTCTGTTGCAACGTCCAGCCCCAGGTCACGCAGCACCTGCACCACGACAGCCGTGGCACTGGTGTCCAGCGCCTGCACATAGCGGGCTTCCTGCAGGGCCTTGAGCGTTTCCAGCTCACGATCAGCATCGCTCAGTGACACAGCGGTCAGCGCCAGCGTGGTGGCGGCCGAGTCGAAGCGGCTGCCGGGCCTGTTCAGCACGTTCTGGCGGTAGGCTTCAGTAAAACGCTGGCCGGTGAGCTTTTCAATGCGTGTGTCGTTGGACCACGCATAGTCTGCGAAGGCTGCATCCATGGCGCGGCCGCCGTTGCCGGCAAACAGTCCCGTCGGGGCCAGTTGCAGCGCGATGGTGTTTTCCTGGCCCAGGCGCTGAATCACGGGCGAGGCACCGTAGCACCAGCCGCAAAGCGGGTCGAACAGGTAAGTGACGGTGATTTTCTGGAGCGTGTTTTGCATGGTGTTGTTGCCTTGTTTCAGCTCATCGCGCGTGCGATCAGCAAGGTATCTGTGAACTGCTCGAACTGCACGATTTTTTCGTCCTGCAAGCGCCAGACATGGGCCACGCGCGCCTGCATCGACTTGCCGGTGTTGCCGTAGGTGCCGTGGTAGGTGCCCAGGCCTGTGACCCGGTCGCCGCCGTCTATCAATTCCTGCAGCTCAAATCGGTAGCTGCTCCATGTGGAGCCGAGCGCCTTGAAGACGTTTTCAATCACCTGCCCGGGCCCGACCCATGTGCCCGCACACGGGAAACCGGCCATCTCGGTCTATTGCACGTCAGGGGCCACATCGGCCATCATGGCGGCCATGTCCTGGCGTGCCGATGCGGCGTAGTGGTCGGCAATGATGTTCAGATTGCTGCGCATGTTCTGCTTTCTTTCAAAAAAAGGACGCTGCACCCGGCAGGTTGACCGGGTGCAGTGAAATTCTGGCGGGTTTTCAAACTACCACTTCATCTCGCCCTTGTTGACCTTGGCGCCTATGTCCAGCGACATTGCACCGTCCGTCACCTGCGGGTAGGACTGCTTCATGGCGTTGATCAGCTCGGCGCTGTTCTTGCTGGCGGCCAGGTTTTTCTCGAAGGTCTGCAGGTAGTCCTTTGTGAAAACAATGGCGCTGGCGTCGACCTTGCTGCCGGCTTTCATGTGGCCGGGAATCACCAGCTCGGGTTTCAGCGCAGCCATCTCGTCCAGCTGTGCCACCCAGGCTGCGCGTTCTGCGGCGGTCTGGCTGTCGGCCGTCCACACATGCATGTTGCCGAACACACCGATGTTGCCCACGACGGCCTTGATCGACGGAATCCCACGCATAAGGGCGGTGTGCCAGCAAGCCCTGCGTGCCGCGGATCTCTATGGCCTGGCCTTCGAGCGTGAGCATGTTGCCTTCAAGTGCGCGCGGCACGACCGGTTTGCGCGGCGCGTTGGCGCCCATCTTCGGGCCCCAAAAAGTGACCTTGCCAGCAAGC
>CBDFHU010000040.1:0-81504 GCA_965247375.1 Arsenicibacter sp. | reverse complement strand
ATATTGATGTGCCGGGCGTATTAACGGCCCTGGTAGCACATCCACCGGTATTCGGTGCTGCTGTAAAGTCGTTCGACACTACCAAAGCGAAAAGGATAAAAGGCGTTCGGGCAGTGGTGCAGGTGCCCACGGGTATAGCCGTGCTGGCCGATTCGTTCTGGGCCGCGAAAACCGGACGGGAGGCACTGGTGATAAACTGGGAGCCGCGGCCGGATGCGCTGCTAAGTACGGAACAGCAGGTAAAAGACTATCAGCAGCTGGCCCGGACGGATGGCCTGCCGATTGGCCGGAAAGGTGATGTGGCGGCCGGGCTGGCCAATGCTCCGACCCGTTTTGAGGCCGTATTCAGCTTTCCATATCTGGCGCATGCACCGATGGAACCGCTGAACTGTACGGTCCGGATCCGGCCGGATGGCTGTGAGGTCTGGACGGGTACGCAGTCGCCCCTGCTGCATCAGCAGGAAATCGCGGACTATCTGGGGCTGCAGCCCGACCAGGTGCGGCTATATACCCCGGCCATAGGCGGCAGTTTCGGGCGTCGCGGCTCGTTTTCGTCGGATTGGGTGATGGAGGCGGTGCAGATTGCGAAGATCAGCGGCAAGGCCGTTAAACTGGTCTGGACCCGCGAAGACGACATTCAGGGCGGGTATTACCGGCCTGTTTATGTGCATCGGGTCGAGGTTGGTATCGGGAACAACGGCGTCCCTGCTGCCTGGCGGCACCGCATTGTCGGTCAGTCGCTGTTTACCAACACACCGCTCGAAGCTGATATTGTTCCCGCAGGGATTGACTATAGCTCGGTGACGATGGCAACGCCGTATTCCGCTATGATTCCTGACTACTCGTTTGAGCTGCACACCACCAAAGCGGCCGTGCCGGTGTTGCCGTGGCGGTCGGTCGGGGCGACGCATACCGTTTTTGTCGTTGAAACCCTGATTGATGAACTGGCGCACCGCGCCGGTCAGGATCCTGTGGCTTATCGCCGGCAGTTTATGCAGCAGGCGCCCCGCCATCTGGCCGCCCTGAATCTGGCGGTGGAAAAAGCAGGGTGGGGGCGGCCGTTGCCCAAAGGTATTTTCCGGGGCGTGGCCGTTTGTGAAGCCATGGGCAGTTATGTGGCGCAGGTGGCCGAAGTGTCCGTAAAGGCGGGCGACATCCGCGTACACCGGGTAGTGTGTGCCATTGATTGTGGACTGGCCGTTAATCCGGACGGAGTCATTGCCCAGATGGAAGGCGGTATCGTGTACGGGCTGACGGCGGCGCTGTACGGCGAAATTACAATCGCAGACGGGCAGGTACAGCAAAGCAATTTTCACGATTACCGCATGGTCCGCATGACCGAAGCACCGGCGATTGAGGTATACATCGTCCCCGGTGGCGGGCCGATGGGTGGGGCCGGCGAACCGGGTGTTGCCCCCATCGGGCCTGCCGTGGCCAACGCCGTTTTTGCGGCCACGGGCCGGCGGTTAAGGGCGTTGCCGCTGCGGGTTGGGTAAACGGTTTATGTGCGTATGGGTAGCGACAAGGCATGCCTGGTCGCTACCTGCAACTATTTATTCCGACTTCAGCGACTTCACCGGATTCACCGTGGCCGCTTTGATGGCCTGATAACTGACCGTCAGCAAGGCAATCAGCACCGCTGCCAGCCCGGAAGCAACGAACATCCAGGCTTCAACCTCAATGTGATAGGCAAATTCTTCCAGCCAGGTTGTGGTCGTCCACCAGGCAATCGGGAAGGCAATGCCGTTGGCAATCAGCACCAGCTTCAGAAAATCTCCGGATAACAGCGCCGTCAGGCTAAACGTGCTGGCTCCGAGGACTTTTCGTACGCCAATCTCCTTGACACGCTGCTCGGCCGCGTAAGTCGCCAGCCCGAACAGGCCAAGGCAGGCAATGAAGATCGTGGCTAGTGATACCCAGATCAGCATGGTTTCGCGCCGCTGATCTTCCAGATAGAACAAGGCCAGCTGATCGTCCAGGAAATGGTATTCGAGCAGGTGATCCGGGTCGATGGTGGTCATGATTTTGTTCATGGCCGCCAGCGTTGCCGGTATGTCATGCCCGTCGATGCGGGATGTAAAATAGTCGATGTTCGTAACCGGATTCCGTTGATAACCCAGCACCATCGGCGCAATTTTCTCGCGGATCGACTGGAAATGAAAGTCCTTGACGATGCCGATCACCCGTGCCTTAAAGGATTGGTTTGTCTCGTAAACCGGCATAAAGCTCCCGCCGAACGCCATCGCCGGAATATCAATCAGCTGATCGGAGGGTTCTTTGATGTTGAGTGCCTTAGCCGCCGTTTCGTTCAGCATGACAGCGGATGAATCACTGAGTCCGGCGAAATTCCGGCCTTTGAGCAGTTGTACGCCAAATGTCCGGTTAAACTGCTCATCAACGCCGAGGATGTAGGCGATTTTGGGCTCCTCCGTACTGCCATCCGGCTTGATTTTGATCAGCGGGATATTTTTCCACTCACCCGGTACCCGCGAGGTAACCGATACCTGCTTTACCGCCGGTAGCTTACTGAACTCCGCCTGAATGGTCGCCGCTCCGTTTCTGACCTTTCCGCTGTTGATGTCGACCACCAGCAGCAATTCCTTGTTGAAACCAAGGTCCTTGTTATTGGCATAGCGCACCTGCCGGTACAGCACAATGGTAGCTACCATCATTACCACCGAAATCGTAAACTGAAACACCACCAGGCTTTTGCGTAACGACAGATCGCTTTTATCCGAAAACCGGACGCTTTTCAGTAGCAGCAACGGACTGAACCGGGAAAGCAGAAACGCCGGATAACTGCCGGATAGCAAACTGGTCAGCACGAGGGCAGCAACCGCCAGCAGCCAGATACGGTAATCGGTCCGGAAGCTGAGTGACAGGTCTTTGTTGGTAAACTCGTTGAAGGCCGGCAGCAACAAGTTTACCGCCAGAATGGCCAGTAGAAAGGCAATGGCCGTCACCACCAGCGATTCGGTCAGAAACTGTCCGATGAGGTGGTTCCGGAACGCCCCGTTGGCCTTACGGACACCGATTTCCTTCGACCGGTTGGCCGCCCGTGCCGTGGCCAGATTCATGTAGTTAATGCAGGCAATCAGCAGTACAAACAGGGCGACA
Source organism: Arsenicibacter sp. (assembly GCA_965247375.1). Taxonomy (GTDB): domain Bacteria; phylum Bacteroidota; class Bacteroidia; order Cytophagales; family Spirosomataceae; genus Arsenicibacter. The sequence goes on along the minus strand of CBDFHU010000040.1, from coordinate 78,387 downwards.
ATGGCAAAAATCCGGATGTAGAGCAGGGCCCCCGTGGCCATGCCCTCAACGTTTCCGTTCCGTGCTCCTTCGGTAATGTGCTGCGAATACAAGTGCATATCAGCAAGCGGTTGCAGTGCATACTGAACCGACGTGCCGGCTTCCGGTTTTGCGTTGGCCCTGAGCAGGTTATTAATCTTCTGCGCTGTCGAAGCGGGGTCGGACCGGTCTTTCAGCAGAAAAAAAGTCTGGTAGGACTGCGACAGCCAGTCAGAGGTTTGCTGCTCAAAGCGGGGCAGGCTTTTCAACGTTTCCTCGGACAATACATAAGGAAAGTCGAAGCTTGAATTTCGCGGGTGGTTCTTCAGAACGGCGTTAATTTTCAGGGCCTTATCGGGAATAAAATCCAGAAAAACCGTTTTTCCGGTCACATCGCTGGTCCCGAACAGCCGTCGGGCAAATTCTTCGGTCATCACGACCGAGTTTGGTTCATTCAGGGCAGCTTTCCCGTTGCCGTCAATAGTTTCAAAATCAAATACGTCTAGCAAGCCTTTGTTGCCGAGCGTAACGGTTTCCTGAAAAGCGTTCTTGTTGGCGGGATTGGTTATGTTGGCTCTCCCAAGACGTACGAGCCGGGCCGTGTTTTCGACCTCGCTGATCTGGCGCGGAGTCTGCTCCGAAATATTGTAGCTGGAAGCGGCAACCGTCACTTCGTCAGTGGGTGTTTTTTTGTGCTGAATGGCCCGGTAAATGCGCGCCTGCCGGCTATGCTGCTGATCGAACGTCAGTTCATCGAATAAATACAGGCCGATGAGCAGAAAACAGGTCAGACCGAAGGCTAGTCCGGCTATGTTGAGCGACGTATATAATTTATGCCGCTTCAGTGAGCGGAAGGCTATTTTAACATGATTACGAAACATAAGCAGCTGGTTAGGAACGGGATAGTCATCTGTACAGGTTTTTGTCGGACGCCGGATGAATTCGGGCCGGAAGTAGGCCAGCACATCCAGCCAGTACTGCCGCCGCGCCCTGGCCACCCCGTCGCGCACGACACGCCGGGCAAACCGCTCGTGGAGGTCGCCGAGGACATCTTCGCGCAGGTGCGGCGCACAGAACCAGGCCAGCAGCCGGTCAGCGGGTTGGGGCGGGGTAGGCATGATTGATCAGCGTAGAGATAAGGCAATGGTAGAGACAAGGCATGCCTTGTCTCTACGGGATGAGGATTATTCCGATTTCAGGGATTTTACCGGGTTGATCAGGGCGGCTTTGATGCTCTGGAAACTGACGGTCAGCAGGGCGATGCTGATGGCTATTACGCCCGCGAGCACAAACACCCACCAGTCGATGGTGATCCGGTAAGCGAAATCTTCCAGCCATTGATTCATAACGTACCAGGCCAGCGGTGAGGCAATGACAATGGCAATCATCACCAGTTTCAGGAAGTCTTTGGACAGCAGCGCCACCACGCTGGTAATGCTGGCACCCAGCACCTTGCGGACACCGATTTCTTTCGTCCGCTGTTCGGCCATGAACGCCGCCAGCCCGAACAGACCCAGACAGGCAATCAGAATGGCCAGCACCGAAAACAGCATGACCACGGAGGCAACCCGTTGTTCGGCGCGGTAAACCTGATCGAAACTATCCTGCAAAAACGAATAGTTAAACGGTTGGCCGGGTACGATTTGCTTCCATTTCGCTTCAATCCGGCTGATCAGGGCCGGCACGTCGGCAGTTTTGCTGATCCGGAAGGTAGCCGAAGTGATATTGGGTTCGAGAACCAGACCGAGGGCACCGATGTTGCTCCGGAGCGATTCAAAATGGAAGTTTTTAACGACCCCGATAACCGTGTAGTTCTTGTGGGTTTTTCCCTCCGGATCGTTGAACCGGTAAATATGTTTGCCAATCGGGTGTTTAAACCCGAGAATTTTAACCGCCGTTTCGTTCAGGATGATACCGGCCGAGTCGGTACCGAACGACGGCGAAAAATTACGCCCCTGAATAATCTCCATGCCCAGCGTTTTCACGTAGTCATAATCGACTCCCCAGTTCTGCATGCTGACGCTCCGCGTTGTGTTCTTTTCGCCGTCCGGAAAGAAACTGCTGTCGTTCCGGTTCGACGGGGTGGGCAGAAAGCCGGAAAGCGTACCGGCAACAACGCCCGGCATCTGAATTACTTCTTTCCGGAACGTTTCGGCCCCCGACAGGCCCAGTCCGTATACTTCGTTGATTGTCAGTAGCTGCTCACGGTCGAACCCTAGTTTTTTGGTCTGGATATAATGAATCTGCCGGTAGACGACCAGCGTCCCCACAATCAGCAGTACCGAGGTGGTGAACTGAAAAACGACCAGCCCGCTCCGCAGGTTAAGCGTTTTCAGGCTGTTCATGTTAACACTTCCTTTCAGCACCTGAATTGGCCGGAACGACGAGAGGAAAAAGGCCGGGTAGCTGCCCGCCAGCACACCTACCACCAGCGGGATCAGGGCAATGCCACCAATCATCGACGGTGTAAGCAACCGGCTCAGGGTTAATTGTTTGGCTGTAAGGTCATTGAACAGCGGCATGGCGGCCGATACAATGCCGAGGGCCAGTACCAGCGACAGGGTTGTCATCAGGATGGATTCGGCCATGAACTGTCCGACCAGCTGACCGCGTTCGGAGCCCAGTACCTTGCGGACACCGACCTCACGGGCCCGTTTGGCCGAGCGGGCCGTGGCCAGATTCATGAAGTTGATGCAGGCAATCAGCAGGATAAACAGCGCCACGGCCGAAAAAATGTACACATACTGCATATCGCTGTTCGGAGCCAGTTCGATGGTTTGTTTAGACCGAAGGTGAATATCGGTCAGCGGGACGAGGCTGAAGGTCATGAAGTTGCCCGCTTTCCGGAATTCTTCCAGCGAACTGCCGATTACTTGTTTGAGCTGCGGACCGGCGTAGGTTTTGATCACCTGCTCAAAATTACGGGCGAACACGTTCGGGTCGGTGCCGGGTTTGAGGACAATGTAGGTATGATGGTTCATGCTCAGCCACTGCCCCCACGGATATTCGTCGTTTTGCATCGACAGAAAGAAATCGGTGCGGAAATGGCTGTTCAGCGGCATGTCGCGCATAACGGCCGTGATGGTAAACGTCAGCCGGTTGTCGAACGTAAGCGTTTTGCCAATGGCCGGCTGGTCACCGAAATACCGTTTGGCGGCCGATTCGCTGATGACGGCCGAGTTTGGCGAGGCCAGCGCCCGTTTCGGGTCCGCACCCGCTACCAGCGGTAGCGTAAAAACATCGAACAGGGTAGAGTCGGCAAAAACAATGTCCTTTTCGCTCCGGCTTTGCACCTCGTCGGTGCGCTTGACCAGCCATGTCCCGCGCTGGTGCAGACGGGTATAGGCCTCTACCTGCGGATAGTCTTTCTTAAGCGCCGGCCCCATCGGGTCGGGCGAGACGGCAAAATGCATGTCGTTGTTTCCGAAATGGATATCGGAGTTGATGCGGTAAATGCGGTCTGCTTTGGTATGGAACCGGTCATAGCTCAGTTCGTCGAGTACGTAGAGTGAAATCAGCAGGCAGCAGGCAAGGCCCAGCGCGAGCCCCGAAATATTAATGATGGTAAAGCCCTGTTGCTTGCGCAGGGTTCGCCAGGCAATTTTGAGATAGTTGATTAACATGGTCGTATTTGTTGGTTTGGTATATTCCGGTACAGGGTATAGCCGCGTTGCGGGTTCGGGTTGCCGCCGGATAAATTCGGGCCGGAGGTAGGCTAGCATATCCAGCCAGTACTGCTGCCGCGCCCTGGCCGCCCCGTCGCGCACGATACGCCGGGCAAACCGTTCGTGGAGGTCGCCGAGGACGTCCTCCCGCAGGTGGGGCGCACAGAACCAGGTCAGCAGCCGGTCTGCAAGGCGGGGCGGGGTTTCTGGCATAATTGGTCAGCGTAGAGATAAGGCAACGGTAGAGACAAGGCATGCCTTGTCTCTACGGGACGAGGTTCTATTCCGATTTCAGGGATTTTACCGGGTTGATCAGGGCGGCTTTGATGCTCTGGAAACTGACGGTCAGCAACGTTAGCAACAGCGCACCGATACCCGACAGGGCAAAAATCCACCACGACAGATCGGTACGGTATTCGTATTGCAGCAGCCAGTCATTGAGGAAATACCAGGCCACCGGCGTGGCAATGGTGAAAGCGACCAGGACCAGCAGGACAAAATCGCGGGACAACAAACTCCAGAGATTGAGCACAGAAGCACCCAGCACTTTGCGGACACCGATTTCCTTGGTCCGCTGCTCAGCCACAAATGAGGATAACCCGAATAAGCCAAGGCACGAAATCAGGATGGCCAGTACGGCGAAACCACCGGCCAGTTTGCCGATTCGTTCCTCCGAACGGAACTTGGCATCGTAATCGTCGTCGGCAAATTTATACTCGAAGGGGGTAGTGGGATTATGTTTCTTAAACGTCGCTTCAATCGTAGCAAGTGCATCGCTTGCACTCAGCTGGGGATCGATTTTAATGTTTAGCCAGAAATTACGGCCGAAACTGTCGATATAAAAAATAGTAGGGCGAATCGGTTCATACGGCGATTGCATTACCATATTTTTCACGACACCAACAACTGTGTAGGTCCGTCCAAACGCTTTGATTTGTTCTCCAACCGGCTGTTTTAAGCCCATGTACTTAACCGCTTCTTCGTTCAGGATAAACCCTGTCGAGTCGGTCGCAAATGCTTTCGAAAAATCCCGGCCCTCCTTAATAGTCCAATTGACTGTTTTGCCGAATTCATGGGTAACGCTAATGGTTACCTGCTCGTCCTGCATACCAGGTGGTTTGCCTCGCCATTCCAGACCACTATTCGTGACACCTGCGCTGGTCACCTGGCTTTCCGACTGCGACAATTCGACGGCTGTGCGGCTGCTAAGTAGTTCATTCCGAAGGGCTTCATATCCCTTGCGAATTTCGGCCGTTTTCATAGGAATGCTTACTAAACCAGCTCGGCTATAGCCAATCGGACGATCCCTGGTGTATTGAATCTGACGGAATACGACGATGGTGCCGATAATTAACGTAATAGATACGGTAAACTGAACCACTACCAATGCTTGACGGGGAACAGCCGCCAACCGGCCCGGTTGGGTAACGCCTTTCAGTACTTTTACGGTCGTAAATGATGAGAGATAAAGTGCTGGATAACTGCCTGCAATCAAGCCTGTTATAACGCTGAATCCAAGACAGGATGCCCAAAATACAGGATTAGTCCACGGCACAGTCAGTTGTTTTGCGGCCACTTCATTGAAGAAGGGTAGTGCCAGCAATACGAGTAATAATGATAGTACGAAGGCTAAGAAAGACACCAACAGTGATTCACTGAAAAACTGACCAATGAGCTGAGCTCGTACCGACCCAATCGCTTTGCGGATACCCACTTCTTTGGTACGTTTTTCGGAGCGGGCGGTGCTGAGGTTCATGAAGTTGATGCAGGCCAGCAGCAGCACAAATAAGCCGATAATGCCATACATCCATATGTACTGAATACGACCTCCAGTATTGATGCCATTTTTGAAATTGCCGTACAGGTGCCAGCGACGCATTGGGTGTAGGAAAAGTGCAGGCTTGAAACGCGTCTCGTTCGGGTCGGATTTAACGCGGTTCCACTTGGCCAGCTTGATGGCTTCCGATACTTTATTCATATCTGTTCCATCTGCGATCTGAACAAACGTCTGAAACCAGCTATTGCCCCAGCCTAATTTTTTGTCGTATTCTTTCGTGTTAACCAGCAAATCCCAGGGCGCAATAAATGTCAACTCAGTAAAGGACGAGTTTTCGGGAAGATCTTCGTATACGCCGGTCACTTTTACCGCCATTTCGTTGTCAATCTTCATGAGTTTGCCCAGGGGATCTGCTTCGCCGAAGAAGGCTTTTGCAACGGATTCGGAAAGTAAAATGGAACCGGGTTCTTTCAATCCGGCGCGGGTGCCTTTCTGCATATTCAGCGATAGCATTTCAGGGACTCCCGGCTCCATAAAGGAACCACTTTTGATGAATTGCTTATCGCCGAATGACAAAATTGGAAAGCGGATTCCCGAACTCATTGAGACGTGTTTAAAGAAACTGCCGTACGTATTGCGGAGCTCCGGGGCAAGTTTCAACGCTTGACTATCCCAGGTTTGGACTTCACCATCGAACACATTGTTTTGCATAACCATCGCTACACGCTCGCGATTTGCATGGTACGAATTGTACGATAGTTCATCGTATAACCAAAGCCCGATCAGCAAAGCTACGGCCATGCCAACTGCCAGTCCGCCAATGTTGATAGCCGAATAGCCCTTGTTCTTGGCCAGCATTCGGAAAGCGATTTTCAGATAATTTCGTAACATAGTCGTATTTGTTGGTTGAGGGTATTGTTCGGGTTGCCGCCGGATAAATTCGGGCCTGAGGTAGGCCAGCATATCCAGCCAGTACTGCCGCCGTGCCCTGGCCGCCCCGTCGCGCACGATACGCCGGGCAAACCGCTCGTGGAGGTCGCCGAGGACGTCCTCCCGCAGGTGGGGCGCACAGAACCAGTTCAGCAACCGGTCTGCAAGGCGGGGCGGGGTTTCGGGCATAATTGGTCAGCGTAGAGATAAGGCAACGGTAGAGACAAGGCATGCCTTGTCTCTACGGGACGAGGTTCTATTCTGATTTCAGGGATTTTACCGGGTTGATCAGGGCGGCTTTGATGCTCTGGAAACTGACGGTCAGCAGCGTTAGCAACAGAGCACCGATACCCGACAGGGCAAAAATCCACCACGACAGATCGGTACGGTATTTATATTGCTCCAGCCAGCCGTCGAGGAAATACCAGGCAATCGGCGTGGCAATGCCAAAGGCCACCAGTACCAGCAGGACAAAATCGCGGGACAACAAACTCCAGAGATTGAGCACAGAAGCACCCAGCACTTTGCGGACACCGATTTCCTTGGTCCGCTGCTCGGCCACAAATGAGGATAACCCGAATAAGCCAAGGCACGAAATCAGGATGGCCAGTACGGCGAAACCACCGGCCAGTTTGCCGATTCGCTCTTCAGAGGTAAACTTCTTGCCAAACTCGTCATCGGCAAATTTATAGTCGAACGGGGCGCTCGGAATCAGCTTTTTAAACGTCGATTCGATGGCTGCCAACGATTCAGTAGCGCTTTTGGCCGGATTCAGTTTCAGGATAATCCAGTTGACGTTTTCGTAGTCCATCATGTAAACCGTTTGATAGACCGGACTGTACGGCGATTCCATGACCATGTCTTTAATCACGCCGACAATCCGGTACTGACTGGCTTCTTTACCGCTCCCCCAGGTAACGACGGTGCCGATCGGCTTCTCCAGCCCCATGAATTTAACAGCCGCCTCATTGACCACAATGGCGGAGGTATCGGTCGAAAACTGACGGGAAAAATCGCGGCCGTCCTTAAACTGCCAGCCGATGGTTTTGCCGAAATCGTGCGTAACCCAGATGGTATTAAACTCGCCGCTGACATCATCTTTTTTGCCCGGCCAGTTGAATCCGCCGTTGTTCGACCAGACCTGCGTCAGCGGACTCGACGATTCGGCGATGTCGGTAATCACACCTGCGTTGGTCAGTTCGGTTTTCAGGAGGTCATACTTGCCGTAGAAGTCCTGCGACATCATCTGAATCATCACCACACCGTCGTTATTGTAGCCGATGGGCCGGTTTTTGGAGTGCTGAATCTGGCGGTAGACAATGACGGTACCGATAATCAGCGTGACCGATACCGTAAACTGCACCACCACCAGCACCTTGCGGGGAACGGCCGCAAAACGGCCGACCTTGAATGTGCCCTTCAACACCTTTACGGGTTGGAATGACGACAGATACAGGGCCGGATAACTGCCTGCGAGCAGGCCGGTGATGATGATAAAGCCCAGACTCAGTATCCAGAACATGGCCTGTGTCCACGGAAAATCCATGTTTTTGCCGGATACCTCGTTGAACCACGGCAACAGCATAAGCACGAACATAACAGCACCCAGAAAGGCAAGGAAAACCACCAGAAATGATTCGCTGAAAAACTGGCTGATCAACTGCGACCTTACTGACCCGACCGCCTTGCGGATGCCCACTTCCTTAGCTCGTTTTTCGGAGCGGGCGGTGCTGAGGTTCATGAAGTTGATGCAGGCCAGCAGTAGCACAAAGATGCCGACGATGGTAAATAACCGCACGTACTGAATGTATCCGCCGATGTTGACACCCTCTTCCCAGTCGTTGTACAGGTGCCAGCGTGACATGGGGTACATAAAAATCTCAGCTTTGTATTTTTTTTCGTCAGCATCAACATTGTTCAGTTTCACGTCCTTAATCCGCGTGTTTACCGATGCCAGGTCTGCGTTATCGGCGAGCCGGGCGAATAGCTGGAAGGAGTTATTGCCCCACTGACGCTCTTCACGGGCCCGCTTTACCCAGGCCTGCGTGGCGACAAACAGCTCCCACGGTGCGATAAACGTCAGTTCGTGGAAATCGCTGTTGTAGGCCAGGTCCTGGTAAATACCCGTTACCTTAACATCCGACTTGTTGTCGAGACGGATGATTTTGCCCATCGGATCGACCTCGCCGAACAAAGACTTCGCCGTGGATTCCGAGAGCAGGATCGAGTTGTTGTCTTTCAGGCCGTTGCGGCTGCCTTTGATCATCGGCAGCGACAGAATCTCGGGCATATCAACGCCCATGAAATTACCCGGCCGCGTGATTTTCTTTTCGCCGTACGTCAGAATGCGGCTTCCCTGCCAGCTTGCCATGGCCATGTGTGAAAACGAGCTGCCGTATTTACTGCGGAGTTCATCTTCCAGCGGAATCGGGATGGCGATTTGTGTTCCTTTTTTGCCGTTGCTCGTCTGGTGCTGCATGGCCTGAACGATGCGGTCGTAGTGGGTAAACGAGGCGTTAAACGATAGCTCATCGTACAGCCACAGGCCGATTAGCATGGCCACGGCCATACCGGTTGCCAGGCCGAAAATATTAATGAACGAGTAACCCTTGTGTTTCAGGAGGGTCCGCCACGCGATTTTGAGATAATTCCGGATCATTGTCGTATGTGCTGGTTTACTGTATGTTTCGGTATATGGAAATAGGGATAGTTCGGGCTGTTTGGGCCGGATAATAAACTCCGGCCGCAGGTAGGCCAGCATATCCAGCCAGTACTGCCGCCGCGCGCTGGCCGCCCCGTCGCGCACGACACGCCGGGCAAACCGCTCGTGCAGATCGCCGAGGACGTCTTCACGCAGATGGGGCGCACAAAACCAGGTCAGCAGCCGGTCAGCAAGGCGGGGAGGTCTCATGGTTTAAAGAGTGAAAGAGTGGAAGAGATAAAGAGCGGTTAAATTATGTTTTGCTCTTTATCTCTTTCATTATTCTGATCGAAGCGATTTTACCGGATTCATAAGCGCTGTTGCAATCGTTTTGCTGCTAATGGATACCAATACCAGCAGCATAACCAATAAGGCCGGGGCTGCAAAAAGCCACCAACTTAATTCAATACGGACCGCATAATTGGCTAGCCAGTTTTTAATGATAACGTAGGTGATTGGCAAACCGATGAAGATGGATATCAGCACAGTCCGGATAAAATCTCTGGAAAGTAAGACCATTAAATTGATGGTACTGGCACCAATGACTTTGCGGATTCCGATTTCCTTGGTCCGTCTGGAAACGGTAAACGTAGCCAGACCAAATAACCCTAAGCAGGAAATCAGAATGGCAAAGCCCGTTAAGGCCCCGAACACTTGCTGAAAGCGATCGTCGGCTTTGTATTGTTTGTCATATTCACTGTCCAGAAAGAAGTAGCTGAACGGTGAATGAGGAAAGTTAGTCTCATACACTTTTTTAAGCAATGCCAGCTGATCCCTGGCATTACCGCCTGCAAACTTCACACTGGCGAACGAATCGAAACCGGGCGAGTACAGGTGAATAATCGGGATATAGGCCGCCTTGGGCGATTCATAGTGGTAATTTTTGACAACGCCCCGAATTGTTGCCTTGCGTCCCCAGAGGTCTACCCGTTTCCCGATAGCGGCTGCAGGTGTGGGAATTTCCCAGAGCCGTAGGGTCTCTTCGTTCACAATGAGTTGCCGGTTCGTTGGATCCGAAAATGCTGGCTGGGTCGAAGCATCAAAGTTTTTCCCCGCCAGTAACGTAAGGCCCATTAGCCCGATAAATGATGTATCGATCTGAGTCAGGTAGTAATTGTAGGAAGTTTTTCTTGATGGCGTCGGACAAATTAACGCCTGTTGTTGTACCCATGTGGGTTGATCTCAAGCCTGGTACAGTACCGGAAAGAGACACCGCTTTTACCTGCGACTCGTCAAATAACATTTGTCGGAACGCACCATAATCCTTCTGGGCATTGGCTCCTACCGGGGCTTTTACCACCAGGGTATGATCTATGTTGACGCCTAAGTTTTGTTCGCGCAAAAAGTTGACTTGCCTGTAAACCGCGAATGTCTGCACCAGCAGAATAACGGTAATGGTGAATTGAAAAACTACCAGCGATTTGCGCAGCAGCGTGCCTCTGACAGAGCGGGAAAAGTTGCCTTTGAGAACAACAACCGGATCGAAGGACGACAGAACGAAGGCTGGATAAAATCCCGAAAGGCAAATGCTTAACAATAAAAATGCCCCCAGGCTTTCCCAGAAAAATGCGTCCTGAAATACGGTAAAGCCTTCGGGTAGGCCCGCTACCTCAACAAAACACTGACCGAAGAGCGGCTACCAACCCCACCGCCAAGCCCCCGGCAACCAGGTTGATCAGTAACGTTTCCGTAAAAATCTGGGCCTTGATCTGTGTCCGGGTTGAGCCGACTACCTTTCTCATACCGATTTCCCGTGCCCGGTCGAGTGCTTTGGCCGTTGTCAGATTTACGTAGTTGACAAAGGCACTTAGTAACACCAGAAACGCTACGCCCAGCAGAAAATACACTGACCGCGCTTCATTATTGGGCTCCGTTTCAAATGTTTTGTGGGAATACAAGTGAATGTCGCTGATTTTCTGGCCAATCACCTGCTCATTCACAAGCCTCTTTTCTTTATGCAATCGGTTTGTTGAAGGCCACCAGCGATTCTTCAAAACGTTCGTAACTGGCATTTTCGGCTAGTTGCACGTAGGTAAGGGTATTATTGCCATCCCAGTTATCTTCCCGTTCGCCAAAGTCTGACAGCATCGTTGGGTACGATAAAAGCATATCGAATTTCAAGTGCGTATTGGCCGGGCTATCCGGCACTACGCCAACTACCTCCAACAGAATGCTACCTGCTGACTTTGGAATTTTCAGGGTTTTACCTGTTACATCCAGCGTATTGAAGTAAGTCAACGCCATAGACTCCGTCAGAATAGCTTGCCGGGGCCTGGTAAAGAGGTCTTTTCGGTTCCCCCGAATGAGTGGGTAGTTGAATAAGGAGAAAAATGAAGAATCCACTGCCAGTACCCGCTCTACCAGGTGATAATTCTCGCCAATTTGAACAGTTATATTAGGTTCGCCGACTGGATAAGCGCGGGTATAGTTGACTACCTGGCTCATTTCCCGCTTTATTTTGGCTCCAAGCGGTGGGTTTGTTTCCGTATCCTGCGAGTAGACGGTACCACCATTCATATAGTCCATGGTAAGTCGCACGATCCGGTCTGCCAGCGGGTGCGTGTTCTCGTAACTCAACTCGAAACGCACATACTGGATGATAAGCAGTGCCACAGCCAGCCCTGTAGCCAAACCAACTACGTTAATCATGGTGAAGTTGGTGTCTTTCCTGAATGTGCGCCAGGCGATTTTGAGATAATTCCGTAGCATAGTTGTATTTGTTGGTTGAGGGTATTCCTCAGGTTGTCGTCTGATAAACTCCGGCCGCAGATAGGCCAGCATATCCAGCCAGTACTGCCGCCGCGCGCTGGTCGCCCCGTCACGCACGACACGCCGGGCAAACCGCTCGTGGAGGTCGCCGAGGACGTCTTCACGCAGATGGGGCGCACAAAACCAGGTCAGCAGCCGGTCAGCGAGTCGGGGAGGTCTCATGGTTTAAAGAGTGAAAGGGTGAAAGAGTGAAAGAGCGGAAGAGTGAAAGAGCGCCTACCCGGCGTCGGGGTCGCTCTTTCGCTCTTTGCCCGCAGGTGCGGGCCGCTCTTTCACTCGTTAAACTTATCGCCATTCGAGCCGGATAGTTGGCAGAATACGGTCCCAGAGCCGGGTGCGTACATCGTGCACATCGTTGAGCACGCGCCCGCCGAGGGCAGTTACGGTAAAAAAGCGTTTCCGTCGTCCGCCGCGTTCGGCCGTTGCCTCGCCCATTTCCGAACGGAGGTACCCCTTTTGTTCGAGTCGCTGCAGGGCGGCGTGTACCGCTCCGGTGCTGACGGGGCCGGCCGGTGGCCTGTTCCAGTTCCTCGGCAATCGCCACCGAGTAGGCCCCCGGCGACAGGGCGGCAACGGTCAGGAGCACGACTTCTTCAAACTCACCCAGATCACTTCTTCGCATATCGGTATCCGGTTTTGAGGCCGGTCTTGATTTCATCTATTTCGGTATGTCAAATCCTGCGCCAAACAAAAAAAAGCCCGTTCCTGAGCAGGGAAGGGCTTTTTTAGAATCGGATAAACTGGTTTTATGTCCGGTTCCGGACAAGATTAGTACGTTGGCGGACAACACCGGACTGCGCTTTTTACGCGCTGTCGTCAACTCACCCGCTTGTCGTGCATGAGCATACCGACAGCGTCGTTGAACGAACCGGCGCGGGTCACCTCCCCCGCGTTGATAAAGAAAATCTCATCCGCCGATTCGATGGTATTCAGGCGGTGGGCAATGATGATGCGCGTGGTGCTTTCCGGTAAATTCCGGAGAATATCCTCCAGCAACTGCTCGGTAATGGTATCAATATTGGCCGTGGCTTCGTCCAGAATCAGCAATTCCGGATTGCGCAGCACCGCCCGCATAAAGGCAATTAACTGTTTTTGCCCCAGACTTACCGAATCGCCGGTGGTTTGCACACGGGTATCCAGCCCCTGATCAAACCGCTCAACCAGACCGCTCAGATTCGCCTCCCGGATGACTGCGGCCAACTGCTCGTTGGTGTACCGCTGATACGCCTCGTTGCCATACAGGATATTGTCGCGGACGGTGCCCGTAAACAGAAACGGCTCTTGCAGAATGAACCCGATTTTACGGGAGCGTTCGGCAGCCGGCCAGGCGCGGATGTCCCGCCCATCGAGCAGGATCGTGCCACTGGTCGGGTCATACAGACGGGCCATGAGCGAAGCCGTTGTTGTTTTGCCGCCGCCGGTCGGGCCAACCAGCGCATATGTTTTGCCGCGTTCCAGATCGAACGTGATGTTGTGCAAAACGTCGGTGCCACCGGGGTAGCGGAACGATACCGCGCGGAAGGAGAGCAGCGCTGCCTTTGACTCCGTTGCCGGATCGTCAACCGGCACCAGATTGGTCTGAAAGGCCAGCAACTGCGAAATGCGGTCCCAGCCCGCCAACGCGACCTGAAAGTTGGCCCAAAGCGTGGCCAGTTGCCGCATAGGGTTGTAAAAGTTGGTGACGTAGGCCAGAAAGCTGACGAGCAGGCCAATGGTAAACTGCCCCTGCGAAATCAGGTAAATGGCATAGGTCAGCACGATGACCTGCCCCAGGTTAGCGGCCAGACCAATTACGGGCAGAAACACGTTATTGGCCAGTCCGGCACCGATGGCCGTCCGGTAGTTGTCCTGATTGGCAACGTCGAAGCGCTTCCGGAAATAGTCGCGCCGGTTAAAGGCAACTATGACCTTGAAGTTGGTCAGGCTTTCCTGTACTTCGGCGCTGAGGTTGCCCACACTCTTCAGACTGGCGGCATTTTTGCGCTTTACCCAGCCCGAAACAAAAGCCGTGAACACCCAGACCAGCAACGCGGGCGACAACGACGCGGCACCCAGCGGGAGGTTAATGAAGAGCAGAAATAACCCCGCCCCGATCATGATGAAAATGCTGCCGACAAACTGCATCAGCGACTGCGAAAAAAACTGATTCAGCTTGTCTGTATCGTTGTTGATCCGCGAAATCAGGTCGCCCGCTTTATTCTGGTTAAAAAACGCCACCGGCAGTTCCTGCAACTTGTTGAAAACGGCGTTGCGGAGTTTAAACAGAGTGCGCTGCCCTACGGTGCCCATCAGGCGCGTTTGCAGGTAGTTGGTTACGAAGGCAACGGCATACAGGCCCAGCAACAGGACCGCATTCCGGACAATTCCGTCGAATTGCTTCGTCTGCACATAGCGGTCGACCGTTTGGCCGATCAACACGGGGCCGACCAGGGTTAGACCCGAATTGACCAGAATGGCCACAAACGCCAGCATCAGCCGGTCGCGTTCATCGCTGATCAGCGCCAGCAGTTTACGAAGGGCTTTGGCGGTGGCGTTCTTTTCTTCTTTCTGCCCGACAAACTGGTTAAGATCGTAATTCATACTGGTTGGTACTCCGTTGTGACTGATAAATCTGAACGTATTCGGGGCTGGTTTTCATGAGCTCGGCGTGGGTGCCTTTGGCAATGATGGCACCTTCCATCAGCAAAATAATCTGCTCGTACTCTTCGACGGCGGCAATTTTCTGGGTCACCGAAATCAGCGTCAGGCCGGGGTAGTTCTGTTGGATGTTGGCCAGAATTTTCTGTTCTGTACTACTGTCGACCCGCGCCGTAAAATCATCGAGCAACAGCACGTTGGGGTCGAGGGCCAGTGCCCGGGCCAGCATGATCCGCTGCTTTTGCCCGCCCGACAGGCTATTGCCGCGTTCCGAAACCAGCGTCTGTAGCTTGTCGGGGAGGGCGGTCACAAAATCCTGCAATTCGGCGGTGGCGATTGCTTTGGCCAGCGACTCGTCGGTCACCGTATCGCTGAAGGCGATGTTTTCGCGCAGGCTCAGGTTAAATAGCACACTGTCCTGAAACACAAACCCGACCTGCTGATAAAATGCGTCCTGATCGTAGTTGGCAATGGGTTGACCATCGTACAGGATTGTACCCGATGTCGGTGGCATCAGGCCCGTCAGCAAAAACAGCAGCTGACTTTTTCCGGCGGCGGTTGGTCCCACAATTGCGGTGCGGGTACCCGCTTTCACCGTCAAGGAGACGGACTTCAGCGCTGGCTTTTCGCCGTAGTACACCGACACATCCTGAAGTTCGATATGGCCCGTCAGCGGTGTGGTGACCGTCCCCGTTTTGGCGGGTTCGGGGGCTTGCAGGACCGCACTCACCCGTGTATACGAAGCGGAGGCCTGCGCCATGACATTGCTGATGAAGCCAATAACGATAATCGGAAAAATCAGCAGGGCGAGGTAGCTGTTGAACGCCGTAAAATCGCCCAGCGACATACTGCCGGTGATGACGAAGTGCCCGCCGAGCACCAGAATCGTGAGTCCGGCCATATTGGCGGTAAAGCTGATGACGGGGATGAGGGCCGCAAACAGGCGAAGAATAGCCAGCCCCAGGTCTTTGGCGTCGGTGTTGGCCGCCAGAAACTTGTCGATCTCCGGTTGTTGTGAGTTGAGTACCCGGATCAGGGCCGCGCCCAGAATACTTTCATTGATGACTTTGTTGAGCCAGTCGATTACCTCCCGGCTTTTCATGAACAGCACCCGTACTTTTTGCAGCACCAGATAAAACGTGATGCCGATGATAGGGACAATCGTCAGCACGGCCAGGGCGAGCTGCCAGTTGATCCGGATCAGCAAAATACTGGCTCCGATGATGATGCACAGCGACGAAACCAGCGACACAATCGCCATCGACACGAATTGTTTGACCGAGTCGATGTCCGACGTGAGGTTGGTCAGCAGCTTGGCGGGGTTCGTTTGCTGGATATAGGTAAAGCTCTGGCGGGAGATTTTGTCGGCCAGTTGGGTCCGTAAATCCCTGGCTACCCGCTCCGACGCATAGGTCTGTACGATGCTTTGGCCGTACGAGAACACGAAGATGAACGCCGATGCCACCAGAAACTCAGTGAGCGTTGTGTCAAGGACAAAATGCCCGGCGGTATAGGCATCGATTCCCTGCGAAATAATCAGGGGCAGGAGCAGATTGGCCCCGTTACCGACCAGCGCCAGTACCACCAATACCGCAATCAGCCGCGAATAGGGCCTGAGCAGGTTCAGCATGGAGGGTGACGGAGATGACGGAGGGGCTTTGGGGGAGACGTTTTTTGCCATACAGTGACGTGATCAGGCCGTTAGGAAGACGTTGCCAAAGGTAACGAAAAGGGCACGTCTAAACAGGGGCTGGCGCAAAAAAGCAGGAGGGGGACTGGTGCAATAATCCGGGTTAATGCTCAGCTTGTAGAGGTTTCACTGATGTTTTACCTCACGTCAGCGGTCGACCATCCCCTGCCGCTCTCCTGAATCTAATCTTGTAGGGGTTTATCTCCCTTTTCATCTAACCCCAAACTTCAGTTTGGGAACACGGCATAACCTGCCGGAACCGGCCTGGCCTGGCCAGTGCACTGAAGCAGGAACATCGCACCTCAATCCCTTACCAATAGCCAGACCATGACAATGACCGAAGCTTGCTGCGATTCCCCAAACTGAAGTTTGGGGTTGTGAAAAAAGAGGGATAAAATCCCGGTAAGATTAGCTTTAGAAGAGGTATTTCAAAAAGGCTGTTTATGTCGGTTCAACAGGATGAATTATTGTACAATAGAGATGACTTATAGAATTTTATAGTTTCCTGTCAGCAATATGCCAAATAATTGATTTACTTCCGCTTACTGGCTCAATCCCCTTACATGTATTATACTAAAACCCATGAAAAAATACGTCTTCCCTTACCTTCTGGTAATCCTGTTACTCTCACAAGCTGCCCGGTCCCAGTCCTTTACCTTTGAGGCCATTAAAAGCTATCCGTTCCCGAATGAGCTGACCAGTTCGGCGCAGGGGGCGCGGATTGCCTGGGCATTCAACGAGCAGGGCAAACGCAACGTTTACGTCGCCGAAGGTCCGGCGTTTACGCCCCGCAGGCTGACCAACTACACCGAAGACGACGGACAGGAAATCACCAGCCTGTCTGTTTCGGACGACGGCAAGTGGGTGGTGTATGTCCGTGGCGGCGATCACGGATCAAACTGGGACGATGATGTGCCGGTCAACACGGGATCGATGCCGGTAGCGCCTAAAGTACAGATCTGGACGGTTCCGTTTGCCGGCGGCGAGCCAAAAGCCCTTGCCGAGGGCGATGAACCGGTGATTTCGCCCAAGAGTGATCGGGTTGCTTTCATCAAGGGTGGGCAGGTGTGGAGTGCGCCGGTTGACGGGTCCGCACCGGCTAAAGTACTGTTCACGGCCCGTGGCACCAACAGCGGTATTCAGTGGTCGCCCGATGGGTCAAAAATTGCCTTTGTCTGCGACCGGAAAGACCATGCGTTTGTCGGGGTCTTTACCGCCGAAGCCGAACCGATCACCTGGATCGCTCCGTCGTTTGCCCGCGATGCCTCACCGCGCTGGTCACCCGACGGGCAGAAACTGGTCTTTGTCCGTACGCCGGGTACCGGCGGCGCACCTGACTCCATTCTGACCCGCCGGCACCGGCCGTGGGCGATCTGGACGGCCGATGTGACGACGGGTGCTGCCACAAAACTCTGGCAGGCTCCGAAAACCCTGGCAGGCTCCGTGCCGACTACGCATGGCGGCACCAACCTGCACTGGGTGGCCGGTGACCGCATTGTGTACCTGTCTTACGAAGATGGATGGCCGCATCTGTACTCGTTGCCGTCGGCAGGCGGCAACCCGTTATTGCTGACGACGGCCCCGTTTATGGCTGAACACATCACCCTGACGCATGACCGTAAATGGCTGGTATTTAGCGGCAACACGGGGCCTGATAAACTGGATATTGATCGCCGCCACGTGGTTCGTGTACCCGTTGACAAACCGGCAATGGAAGTCCTGACGCCCGGCACCGGTCTGGAATGGATGCCGGTAGTTACCGGCGACGGGGTAACGGTAGCCATGATCAGCGCCACGGCACAGCGCCCGCCGCTGCCGGCCACGATGCCGTTTGCTACCGGTAAACCGGCAGTACTGGCCGAAAACCTGATTCCGGCAAACTTCCCGTTGCAGCAGCTCGTGACGCCGAAGCAGGTCACCTTCACCGCACCGGACGGCATGACGGTACACGGGCAGTTGTTTGAGCCGGACGGCGGAACCGGCAAAAAGCCCGCGATCATTTACGTACATGGCGGCCCGCCCCGGCAGATGCTGCTGGGCTGGAACTACTCGGATTATTACGCCAATGCCTACGCCATGAACCAGTATCTGGCCAGTCAGGGGTTTGCGGTGTTATCGGTCAACTACCGGCTGGGCATTGGTTATGGCTATAATTTTCATCAGCCGGCCAATGGCGGGGCCAACGGGGCGTCGGAGTATCAGGATGTGAAGGCAGCGGCGTTTGTGGCTGACAAAACAGCCGGGTATTGACGCGTCGCGGATCGGCATTTACGGCGGTTCGTATGGCGGCTATCTGACCGCGTTGGCGCTGGCCCGTGACTCAAAACTGTTTGCGGCCGGTGTCGATATTCACGGCGTGCATGACTGGGGACAGCAACGGGCAACAGGTACATCGACAGGCTTTGAGAAAATTCCGGATGCCGATCTGGCTGCTAAAATTACCTACGACTCTTCGCCGGTTTCGTCGGTTAGTACCTGGACCTCGCCTGTCCTGATCATTCACGGCGATGATGACCGGAATGTCCGGTTTTCGCAAAGTACGGACCTCGTTCGTCGTCTGGAACAGAAAGGGGTGCCGATGGAAACGATGGTCATCGTCGATGATACGCATCACTGGATGAAACACGCCAACGCCCTCCGGCTCGGTAAAATCACCGCCGACTATTTTAAACGGAAACTGAAATAAAGAGCGACCGTCGCGCGGCGAAAGAGCTAGTGGTGGCACGACTCAAAGTCGTGCCACCACTAAATATGGCCCATCAACTCAGAACAACCAGCAACCATCAGAACCACCAGCAACTATTAGAACAACCACCAGCAACCAAAGACAACACGTAAACGAACCGCTTTCCCGGAAACAAAAAGACATCTTGCCGGTTTGCTTTTACATACGCAACAATACAGACATGAACGAGCAAACCGCTAAAAAAGTAGCCCGCTATCCTGCTGGGAACCAACCTGATTGTGGCAGGTATCAGCCATCTAACCTTTGCCCGGCAAGCCTTCAAGGCGCAGGTGCCGGACTGGGTGCCGCTGGAGAAAGACGATACCGTGGTGTATTCCGGCATTGCTGAAATCGCGCTTGGCAGCAGCCTGGTTATGACCGATAAAGCGCATCAGGAGACCGTCGGCAAGGTAGCCGCTTCTTTTTTTGCCGCCGTTTTTTCCGGGAAATATTTCGCAATACGTCAATAAACGCAGCGCATTCGGCCTTGATACGGATCAGAAACGGCTGGCCCGCCTGTTTTTTCAGCCGCTGCTGGTGTATTGGGCGCTGAAAAGCACGAATAATCTGTAAAAAAGATGATTATCGGCAGGGGTAGAGACAAGGCATGCCTTGTCTCTACTCGGTTTTCAGCGACCTGACCGGATTCACCATCGCGGCCTTCAGCGCCTGGAAACTGACTGTCAGGAGAGTAATGAGCAAGGCACCGCCACCGGCGGCGACAAATACCCACCACGACAGGTCGGTGTGATACGTAAAGGTTTTGAGCCAGCCATGCAGGAAATACCAGGCGATGGGCGCCGACAGCAGGCAGGAAATCAGGACCAGCAGCACAAAGTCCATCGACAGTAACCGCCAGAGTGACGGCACTGACGCACCGAGTACTTTACGGATACCAATCTCCTTGGTCCGTTGTTCGGCCATAAACGAAGCCAGCCCGAAAATCCCCAGACAACTGATAAAGACGGCCAGTATGGCGAAGAAGCTGGCCAGTTTACCGATCCGCTCCTCATTGCCGAATTTCTGCGCAAACTCCTGGTCCGTAAACTGATAGGTAAACGGCTGCGATGGATTGTGTTTTTTGAAGACGGCCTCAATGTCAACCAGCGCATCGCCCGCGCTTTTGGCCGGATTGATTTTCAGGACGGCAAACGTCACATCCTGTCCCAGACTGAATATCGTTGGCCGCACCTGTTCGTAGGGCGACTGGATAACCAGATCGCTGACCACCCCAATGATGCGGTAAGGCTGCTGCCACCACTGTATGGTTTCGCCGACGGGGTTGGTCAAACCCATGAACTTAACGGCGGCTTCGTTCAGAATCAGGGCGGTGGTATCGGTCCCGAACGACCGCGAAAAGTCGCGTCCGGCTTTCAGCTTCCAGCCAATGGTCTGGCCGTAATCGTGCGAAACAACCATCACCGGAAAGTCAACCGACAGGTTCGGGTCTTTGCCTTTCCAGTCGAACGTGCTGCTGCTCGACCAGATTTCCGTGGGCGGGCTGCTGGCTTCGGCCATGTTAACGATGGCACCTGTTTGCAGCAGTTCGTGTTTTACAGCATCAAAATGCCGGTGGATATCGCCGGTGACCAGCGGAACAGCCACAAGCCCGTTGCTGTCGTAGCCAATCGGCCGGTTGCGGGCAAACTGAATCTGGCGGAACACCATGATGGTGCCGATAATCAGCGTGACCGATACCGTAAACTGCACCACCACCAGCGTTTTACGCGGAATAGCCGCCAGCCGCCCGGCTTTAAAAGTGCCCTTCAAGGTCTTGACCGGATTAAACGAAGACAAGTAAAAGGCGGGATAACTACCGGCAACCAAACCCGTCAGCAGGCTAACCGTCAGGCAGATAGCCCAGAATACAGGCTCCAGCCAGAGGATATGTACGTCTTTATCGGCCACTTCGTTGAATGCCGGCAGCATCGCCTGGGTCCAGAGCAGCGCGAGGGCCAGCGAAAAGAGGACCATCAGCAGCGACTCAAAGAAAAACTGGTAAACCAGCTGCGACCGCACCGATCCGACGGCTTTGCGGATACCGACTTCCTTGGCCCGCTTTTCGGACCGGGCGGTGCTGAGGTTCATGAAGTTGATGCAGGCCAGCAGCAGCACAAAAGCTCCGATGATTCCGAATAACCAGACATACTGAATTTTCCCGCCGACGTTAATGCCGTTTTTAAAATCCGAAAACAAATGCCACCGGCTCATCGGATGCACAAAAAGGACCGGCTTCTTTTTGGCTAGTTCGGCACTGACGCGGGCCAGCTTGGCGTCCTTGATTTTGGCAGAAACCGCCTCAAAATCGCTGTTTTCTGCCAGTTGCACATACGTTTGAAACGCGTTTGGCCGCCACGGGTCGGGGGCCGCTCTGACCCAGTCGTTAGTGTTGTAATAAAGCTGCCACGGTGCGATAAACGTCAGCTCGTGAAACGTTGAGTTGCGGGGCAGATCTTCATAAACGCCGGTAACCTTCACATCCAGCCGGTTATCCAGCCGGATGAGTTTACCCATTGGCTCATCTTCGCCGAACAATGCCTGCGCTGTAGAGGCCGAAAGCAGGACCGATGCAGGTTCGGTCAGGCCGTTGCGCGCGCCTTTCAGCATCTTCAGCGACAGCATCTCAGTGGCGGCCGGTTCGAAAAATATCCCCCGTTTGGTGAATTTGTTGTTGCCATAGGTCAGGATATGGTCGCCGTCTTCGCGGGCCAGCACCACATGCGTAAAGTCGCTGCCGTAGTTTTTGCGGAGTTCTTCGGCCAGTGGGTAGGGGGTGGTCGACCACGTCTGGGTTTCGCCGTTGTTGTTCAGGTGCTGTTTTACCTGCCCGATGCGGTCGTAGTGTTCGTGGTATTGATTGTAGGAAAGCTCGTCCCACAGCCACAGCCCGATCAGCAGGGCCACCGCCATACCGACCGATAACCCGGCCATATTCAGAAAGGAATAGCCTTTGTGTTTGGCCAGGTTCCGGAATGCAATTTTCAGATAATTACCGATCATGTCCATTAGCGTGATGTTTATGTATTGGTTGGTAAAAAGAGGCGATGTATTCAGATAATCCTCATTGGCTTTCCAGCGGAAAAAAAGCGGGGTCAGGTGGCGGATTACCGCCCATGCGTACTCACAGCGCGCTTTTTTTGCCCCGACCTTGGTAAGTCGTTTTTCAAAAAGTTCGTATAAATCGCCCTGTACGTCTTCCCGCAGGTAAGGCGAAACAAACCATTCCAGCAGCCGGTCGGCCCAGCGTGGCGGTGTAGCGTTTGGGTTTTTGTGCATGGGGGCCGGGGTTTTGAGCGTAGGACTTGAGGCTTAGACGTCTTCACCCTGCTAGGCTCCGGCAAGGGGTAATTTTCCGTCCGGGATCGCCTGCCAGAGTTGCCGGCGCATAGCCTGAATATCGAGGAGAGCCTTGCTGCCTGCCTCCGTGAGCGCGAAGAAGCGTTTGCGTCGCCCGCCCCGCTCGGCCGTTGCGCCACCGACTTCGGAACTCAGGTAGCCCTTTTCTTCGAGCCGGTATAAGGTAGCATGTACCGCGCTGATGGTGATCTGACGGCCGGTTTGCTCCTGAAGACGCTCCAGAATCAATACGCCGTACGCATCTTCCGTACAGGCCGCTACGACCAGCAGCACGACTTCTTCAAATTCGCCTAAAAACGCTCGTTTCATATCGTAAAACCGGTTTGCCGGTGTCTTGCCTGATTAGATATAATAATGCAAATCAAATCCGGTGCCAAACTGCTAAATGTCTGTTCGGAGCGTAATTTGAGGGGGTAGGGCCCGCGTGGTTGTCCGGTTATGGACACGATGCTGTCCGGAATCAGCCTTGGGCTACTACTTAACTCCCCGGAAGTTCAAAACTTCCGGGGAGTTGGGGACTCAACGCGTCCCTTCCCGTACAAAATACTGTCCAGAAACGGACAGCATACAACTTTCAACCCTGAAAACAGCCGTAAAACGCAGTTTTTCAGCTCTGGCAATAGATTTGCGCACCAATCACTGACAATAAATACAACTGAACCTCAACTCAAAGCCCGACTGCACATGTTACGGAATTATCTCACGATTGCCTGGCGAAATCTGCGCAAAAACAAGGCCTATTCATTCATCAACATCGGCGGACTGGCGGTAGGGCTGGCCGTGGCCATGCTGATCGGATTCTGGATTTACGACGAGCTGGACTATAACCGGTACCACGTCAATTACGACCGCATTGCCCAGGTGATGCAGCACGCCACCTTCAATGGTAAAGTCGAAACCCAGACCGCGAATCCCGCTGCGATGGGGCCGGAAATCCGTGATAAATACGGCAGTAACTTTAAATACGTCGTGCAGGCGTCGTGGCCGGGTGGCTATGTACTGTCGGTGGGCAATACCCATGTGAGTAAACAGGGTATGTTTATGGAGCCGGATGCACCGGCCATGCTGGGGCTTCACATGCGTCAGGGAACGCAGGCCGGCCTGAAAGATCCGTACTCGATTATGCTGTCCGAATCAGTGGCGAAGTCACTCTTCGGCGAGACAAATCCGGTGGGGAAAATGATCAAGTTAAGCCGGCGCTTCGACGTGAAAATTACCGGCGTTTATGAAGACCTGCCCTATAACACCTCGTTCCGTGACCTGAAAGTAATCCTGCCGTGGTCGTTGTGGCAGATTGATAATCCGTGGGTGAAAGATATGAAAAACCCGTGGGGCAGCAATTTCAGCCAGACCTTTGTACAGGTGGCTGATCAGGTCGCGATGGAAGATGCGTCGAAGCGGATTAAAAACGTGAAACTGGATAACGTCGGCAAAGAAGAGGCGAAATATAAATGGGTTGTTTTTCTGCAACCGATGAGCAAATGGGAGCTGTACAATGAATTTAAAAACGGGGAAAACACCGGGGGCGAAATCAAATACGTCTGGATGTTCGGCATCATCGGCGTATTTGTCCTGATGCTGGCCTGTATCAATTTCATGAATCTGGCGACCGCCCGCAGTGAAAAACGGGCGAAGGAGGTCGGCATCCGGAAAGCCATCGGCTCGGTACGATCGCAGCTGATCAACCAGTTTTTTGCCGAATCGTATCTGGTCGTGTTTCTGGCCTTTTTGGTTTCGGTAATGCTGGTACTGATGCTGTTACCGCCGTTCAACGACGTTGCCGGAAAACGAATAGAGTTTCTCTGGGCCAATCCACTATTCTGGATTATCTGTCTGATCGTGCTTGGTATTACCGGCCTGCTGGCGGGCAGTTATCCGGCGTTTTACTTGTCGTCGTTCCAGCCGCTCAGCGTGCTGAAAGGCACGTTTCGGGTTGGCAAATGGGCAGCGGTACCCCGCAAAGCGCTGGTGGTGGTGCAGTTTACGGTGTCTGTGGTACTAACCATCGGAACCATTATCGTGTACCAGCAGATCCAGCACGCCAAAAACCGGCCGATTGGCTACAACCGAAACGGACTCCTCAACATGGGGATCGACAAAGAGATAAAGGAGCATTTTGATGCGTTCAGAAACGAGCTGAAATCGGCCGGAGCCATTGAGGAACTGGCCGGATCAAACAGCCCGCTGACGGGGGTCTGGAATACCAACGGCGGATTCGACTGGGAAGGTAAAGACCCGAATCTGGCCGTCGACTTTCCGAACTCGAACGTGACCTACGAATGGGGGAAAACCGTGGGGTGGAAAGTGAAGGAAGGCCGCGATTTCTCCCGCGAGTTTGCCACCGACTCGTCGGCGTTTATCATCAACGAAGCGATGGTCAAATTTCTGGGTTTTAAGGGCTCGCCGGTCGGCAAAATCCTGAAATGGAATGATAAACCATATACCATTATCGGCGTTGTCAGCGACATTATGGCCGAATCACCGTTCTATCCGGTGCGTCCGTCGTTGTATCACATCAATATCGACAATGTCTACAACATGGTGATCCGCCTGAATCCGGTGAAAAGCTCAAGCCAGTCCATTGCGCAGCTGGAAAAAACCTGGAAAAAATACGTGACCAACGTGCCGTTTCAGTACGAGTTCGTCGATCAGCAGTATGGCAGCAAATTTGAATCGGAGGAGCGGATTGGTAAGTTATCGTCCTATTTTGCCGTATTGGCCGTGCTGATCTCCTGTCTGGGTATTTTTGGCATGGCAAGTTTTGTGGCTGAACAGCGCACCAAAGAAATTGGTATCCGCAAGGTGCTGGGAGCCAGTGTATTGAGTTTGTGGCAGCTGATGACCCGCGATTTCGCCCTGTTGGTGCTGTTCTCCTGCATCATTGCCAGCCCTATCGCCTGGTACTACCTTAACGACTGGCTCAGCGGCTACGACTACCGCGTCGATATTTCGTGGTGGGTATTTGTGGTCGCCGCCCTCGGTGCACTGCTGGTCACGCTGCTGACGGTCAGTTATCAAAGTCTCAAAGCGGCATTGATTAACCCGGTTAAATCGTTAAAGTCGGAGTAGGCAGGTACACACGTACAGGTAGAGACAAGGCATGCCTTGTCTCTACCTGTATTTATTCCGACTTCAGGGATTTAACCGGATTGACCAGTGCGGCCCGGATGCTCTGGAAGCTGACGGTTGCCAGGGCAATGACAACGGCCAGCAGACCGGCCAGGGCGAAAACCCACCATTCGATGTGGATGCGGTAGGCAAAATCCTGAAGCCACTGGTTCATGCCGTACCACGCTACCGGCGTCGCCATAACGAGCGCAACCAGCACCGGCTTCAGGAAATCACGTGACAGCAGGACTACCACACTCGCTACCGAAGCTCCCAATACTTTCCGGACGCCGATTTCCTTGGTCCGGCGCTGAGCGGTAAACGCCGCCAGCCCGAACAGCCCCAGACAGGCGACAAAAATGGTCAGCCCCGCGAAGATGCCGAACAACTGCCCGACCCGCTCTTCAGACTGATACATGGCGTTAAATCGCTCATCCAGAAAGGAGTACGCAAACGGGTTGTTGGTTTGCGCTTTCCAGGTTTTTTCCAGTGTTTTCAGAAATTCAGACAGGTTATCGGTCCGTATCCGGAGTGCCATCTGGTAATTATCCTCGCCGTAGAACATGATCAGCGGCGCAATGGCCTCGTGCATTGATTCGAAATGAAAGTCTTTCACGACTCCCACAACCGTATACCGGCGCTGGCTGTCAGGGGTACCGTCGCCAACGGCCCAGATTTGTTTCCCGACCGGTTGTTTAAAGCCAAAGCGTTTTACGGCGGCTTCGTTCAGCAGCACCGAAGACTGATCGGCAGGGTGCGCCGGCAGAAAGTTCCGGCCCTGTGCTAACGTGATACCAAGGGTATTGATGTAACGATCATCAATGTAAAAGCTCTTTTCGCGATATACCGTTGCTTGCGGGTTGCCGTCTTCGAGCCGGATCCCATCGACGGAGCGATTACTTGGACCCGCCGGCATGTATCCGCCGGAGGTGATGTCGACCACCTGTGACAGTTTCGCCAGCTGCCGTTTCAGCGCACCGGCTTTATCTCCCAACGTATAGGTATCATGCAGCATCAGCACCTGTTCTTTATCGAATCCGACTTTTTTATGCTGGATAAAATGCAGCTGGCGGTAAACAATCAGGGTGCCGATGATCATGCCGATTGATACCATAAACTGGACCGTTACGAGCGAATGCCGCAGCCAGCCGCTTCGGGAGCCTGGCTGTAACCGCCCTTTCAGCACGCTGACCGGTTTGAATGCTGACAGGAAAAAGGCCGGATAGCTGCCTGCCAGTAGCCCGATCAGTACGCCGGACAAGATAATGGCAGGGATCATGCGGCCGCTTAGTAAGGCGCTGAAGGTAAAGCTGGTGCCGGCCAGCTGATTAAACGCCGGCAGCGTGATGAGCACAAGCCCCAGGGCAATAACCAGTGCCATGAACGTAACCAGCAGGGATTCGCTCAGAAATTGTCCGATCAGCTGGCCCTGCTGCGACCCCAGTACTTTCCGCACGCCCACTTCTCTCGCCCGTTTTGCCGATCCGGCCGTTGACAGGTTCATGAAATTAATACAAGCCAGCAGCAGGATAAAAGCCGCAATGACCGAGAAAATATACACGTACTTGATATCGCCGTTTGGCTCAACCTCTGCTTCTAAGTGTGAATGCAGGTGAATGTCGGTAATGGGCTGAAAACCAAACCGGAAACTGTTGCCTTTTTGCTGGAATTCAGACAGACTCACCCCGAGTAGTTGCTTCATCTCGCTGCTCACATGTTTCCGGACCATCTCCGGAATACGGGCTTCGAGCTGGCTGATGGCATAATTTGGCCGGATGACGATGTAGGTCATGATGCCGCTGCTGAGCCAGGTTTCATGCAGCTTAAGCGAGCGCAGGGAACCGATGATGTTGTAGTGAAAGTGACTGTTCGACGGAATATCCTGAAAAACACCCGTTACGCGGTATAGGCCCTGTGTGCCGAGCGTAATCGTTTGTCCGACAGGGTCTTTATCCCCAAAATACTTACGGGCAGTTGACTCATTTATCACCACCGTATTGGGTTCCGTCAGCGCATCACGGGTATTGCCTTTCAGCAGCGGAATCGAAAACGTATCGAAAAAATTGGAATCGGCATAGGCAACGTGTTCTTCTTTAAAGCTTTCCGTCCCGCGCTTGACGATGAACGTTCCTTGCTGGTAATCAACGCGGGTTACTGCCTCAACGCCCGGATAATCACTGGCCAGCGTGGGGCCGGCCGGAACACTGGAATAGGCAATTTTGAGGTCTTTGCCCTCGATCTGGCCGAGGATGGTCATGCGGTAAATACGGTCGGCTTTAGCATGGTAGCGGTCATAGCTGAGCTCATGAACCACGTAAAGCATAATCATCAGGCAAGTGGCCAGGCCGACGGCCAGCCCTGTAATGTTGATGGCGGCAAAGGTTTTGTTGCGGAGCAGGTTCCGCCACGCAACGGTCAGGTAATTCCGGATCATAGCTGGAGAAAGTATAGATGTTGTTAACGGTTCATCGGGTTGGCGCTTCAGGGCAAAGGGGCGCAGAAACGTAATGACTTCCCATGCATACTGCCGCCGGGCTGCGGGTAGCCCGAATATCCGCACATTACGCAGAAAGCGTTCGTAAAGATCGCCCTGCACTTCTTCGAGCAGGTGCGGGGCGCAA
This sequence comes from Arsenicibacter sp., assembly GCA_965247375.1. Taxonomy (GTDB): domain Bacteria; phylum Bacteroidota; class Bacteroidia; order Cytophagales; family Spirosomataceae; genus Arsenicibacter. Next base: position 50,389 of record CBDFHU010000040.1, on the reverse strand, counting down.
AACCAGCTAAGGAGCCGGTCGGCCCAGCGGGGTGGTGCAGGCATAATGAATAATGTAAAATGAATAATCGAGCATGTAGACGTTGGTGGTTAATGATGGATGTGGCGACAGCCTGTTATCCATTGTTCATTACCCATTTTACATTGTCCCGATAGCCGGTAACGTGTTCGGGGCGATGTTATCCCAGAGCCGGTTGCGCATAGCACGGATATCGTGCAGGGTGCGGCTACCGAGCGCGGTGACGGAAAACAGACGTTTGCGGCGGCCACCCCGTTCGGCAGTGGCGTCGCCCATCAGTGAGGTGAGCATCCCTTTTTCTTCCAGCCGGTGCAGGGCCGCATGAACGGCACTGATGCTTACCGACCGCCCCGTTTGCCGGTCCAGTTCGTCGGCAATGGCTACCCCGTAGGCTCCCTGCCCCAGGGTGGCTACGGTCAGTAGTACCAGTTCTTCGAACTCACCCAGATAACTGCGTTTCATAAAAGCGTTATTAATTTCACTTTTGTAGAACAAATCTTCTGCCAGAAAAACAAAAAGCCCGTTCTGACACAGAACAGGGCCTTTTCGATTGATTATGAACAGGGTGCATTGTCCGGAAACGGACGGTTTTGTCCGGTTTTATTCCGTTTTCAGCGATTTGACCGGATTAACCAGAGCAGCCTTGATGGATTGATAGGACAGCGTACCGAGGGCCAGCAGGGTGGCCAGCAGTCCGGCCAGGGCGAAAATCCACCAGTCGATGGTGATTTTGTAGGCGAAGGCGTCGAGCCAGCGTTGCATGGCGTACCAGGCAACCGGCGAGGCGATCAGAAAGGCGGTCAGGATCAGTTTCAGGAAGTCTTTCGACAGCAGCACAACAATGCCCGATACCGACGCCCCGAGTACTTTCCGGATGCCGATTTCTTTTGTCCGCTGACGGGTGGCAAACGTTACCAGACCAAACAGACCGAGGCAGGAAAGCACCACGGTCAGGATCGCAAAACTGTTAAACAGGGTCATCAGCAACCGGTCTTTCCGGAATTGTGCCTCAAACGAACTGTCCAGAAACGCATAATCACAGGGGTAAGCCGGATATGCTTTTTCCCAGACAGCCTGCACCAGTGGCAGGTGTTCGGGCCGTACTTTGATCAGGATTGAACTGGCTGGCAGGGTATTGTAAATCAGTACGAGTGGTTCGATGGCATTGTGCAGTGTACGGTAATGAAAATTGCTGACCACACCAACAACCTTGCCTTTGTGCATAAAGCCTTCGATTGGCTGCCCGATCGGTTGAGTCCAGCCGGCCATTTTGACAAAGGCTTCATTCACCAGAAACCCTTCCTGTTTGTCGGTAGTAATGCTGTTAGTCAGGTTGCGGCCGCTGTTTAGTTTCATCGATAGCAGTGGTATAAAGTGTTCGTCGATAAAACCATAATTCGTCATTGTTTCCCGTTTTTTTCCGTTTGCGCGGAAAATGGTTGTGGCTTGCGGCAGCAGTCCGTCGGGGTTAAGGCCGGAACCTGCCGACACCTGCCGGATTTGACTGTGTTGGCGTAAGGCAGCCGCCAGGGCCGGGGCCGAAGCTCTGGCGGCCGAATCGTCGGGAAGGCTTAGACTCAGCACCTGCTCCTGATTGAAACCCAGTGAACGGTTTTGCAGATACTGCATCTGTTGCCAGACCACCAGGACACCGATAATCATGGCAACCGACAGCGTAAACTGAAAAACGGTAATGCCCTGCCGCAGCCAGGCATGTTGCCCTGACTGACCGACCTGACCGCGCAGCACACGGACCGGCTGATAGCCCGATAAAACCAGCGCCGGATAAAAGCCCCCCAGGAGTGTAGTGCCCGTTGTGGTCAGGAGCAGGAATAGCCCGCCCGTAAGCAGAGGAACATGCAGTTCGACGGACAACAACCGGTTAAAGAATGGAATGCCAAGGCTCAGCATGAGGATAGCCAGCAAGAGCGCCCCAAGGCTCATCATACCGCTCTCCAGCAGAAACTGGCCCATCAGTTGCTTCCGGAGTGCACCGTTTGCCTTCCGGATTCCCACTTCGCGGGCCCGTTCGGTGGCGCGTGCGGTCATCAGGTTGATGTAGTTCAGCAGAGCAACCAGGAGTACAAAAAAAGCCAGAAACAGGAACAGATAGTTAAGCTGCCGGTTGCCTTTGGGATGGTCGGCCAGTTTACCGGTGCTGAAATGAGCATCTGCAAGCGCCTCGGGGTGGAAATGCAGCGAGTACTCTTTAGCGCCCATCCGGTTAAGCTCCGGCTGCACAGCCTTGCGGCATAGATCGGCCAGTTTCCGGTTGAAGAGCGGGAGGTTGGCGTCGTTTCGGAACAGGACAAACGTGTAGGCGTTAAAATCATCTTCCAGCCAGCCCGAGACCTTTGTGAAATCGTGCGACAGGAGGGCGGTAAAGGTCAGATCAGAATTGGAGGGCAGGTCGGCAATGACACCCGTGATCTGATAGGTCCGGTTGTTACACTGAAACGTCTGGCCGACCAGATTCAGCCGGTTGGTGTATTTGCGGGCGAAGGATTCGGTTACCACCGCGCTGTTGGGCCGGACCAGGGCCTGTGCCGGATTGCCGGACAGAAATTTGTAGGAAAACACCGAAAATACAGACTGATCGGCATAATACACAGAGGATTCATTCAGCAGTTTGTCCCCGAATCGTACCACAGCCGAGGTCGGTACGAGCCGCACCGCCTGATCGACTTCCGGATAGTCGCGGTTCAGTACGGTGGCCAGCAGGGACGGGCTGGAAGCCATCGCCATCGGGCTTTCCGGAGCTTTCAGCTCAGCCGTAATGCGGTAAATGCGGCTGGCGTTGACGTGATACGTGTCGTACGAAAACTCGTGGTGCACATACAGCAGCATGAGCAGAAAGGCGGCCAGACCAATGGCCAGCCCGCCGAGATTCAGGCCCGTATACAAACGGTTCCGCCACAAGTTCCGGATGATGATTTTCAGGTAGTTCGTCAGCATTTTTGTAAAGGTTGTTTATGTTCAGGTAGAGACAAGGCATGCCTTGTCTCTACGTCAGGGTTGGCGGCAGTAACGGGGCAAGGGCCACTTCAGCCTAAAACGTTATTCCGTTTTCAGCGATTTAACCGGATTGACCAGAGCCACCTTGATGGATTGATAGGATAGCGTACCGAGGGCCAGCAAGGTGGCGAGCAGTCCGGCCAGGGCGAAAATCCACCAGTCGATGGTGATTTTGTAGGCGAAGGCGTCGAGCCAGCGGTGCATGGCGTACCAGGCAACCGGCGAGGCGATCAGAAAGGCGGTCAGGATCAGTTTCAGGAAGTCTTTCGACAGCAGCACAACAATGCCCGATACCGACGCCCCGAGTACTTTCCGGATGCCGATTTCTTTCGTCCGTTGCCCGACCGTGAAGGCAACCAGGCCGTAAAGCCCCAGTCCGCAAATCATCATGGCCATCAGCGAAAAGACGTTGACAAGCCGCGAAACGGTAGTTTCGGTTTCGTAAAACTGCGCCAGCTGGTCGTTCAGAAATTCGTATTCGAACACATCGGTCGGGTAGAGCTTTTGCCAGATCTGCCGGATCGTTGCCAGCGTTTGTTCCGGATGGTTCCCCGAAATCCGGATACCGGCCTGCTGGTACATGTTCGGATACGACGCAATCACACAAGGTGCAATCGCTTCGTGCAGCGACTTCAGGTGAAAGTCCTTCACAACGCCGACAATGGGCAGCGGTACATTAGACAGGTAATATTGTATGGGCTTGCCCAGAATGTCGCGCGGGTTTGTATAGCCCAGTTTGCGGGCCAGCGTCTCGTTGATGACGTACTCACGGATTGAATCGCTGGGCACGATATTACGTCCGGCAACCAGCTGAAGCTGGTAGGTGCTCAGGTAACCGGCATCGGCCAGCCGTTCGCGGACAGGGTAGGGCAGCCAGTCGGCTTTAGCGCCGAATTTAAACGAGCCGCCGTTCATAACACCCGACGTGGGCGGACGGTATTGCAGGGTGACTGCTTTGACATCAGCGAGTTGCCCTAAATTAGCCGTCAGGGCATCCCAGGCTTTCTTTTCATGGTTCGGCAGGTTAACGACCACCACATTATCCTTTTTGTACCCTATGTTGCTCTGCCGGATAAAATTTACCTGCCGCATCACAACCAGCGCTCCCACCAGTAAAGCCTGACAGATGACAAACTGAAACACAACCAGCGCTTTTCGCAGCGAGAACCCGTTTGCCGGTCCTTTGCCGAACGTACCCGCTAAACGCCGCAGGGCCACATTCGGGCTGAAGCCCGACAGGACCACGGCCGGATAGCCGCCTGCCAGCAGGATGACCAGGGCCATCAGGATACCGGCAAAGGCCAGTAACGGACCGTTGGGAAGCAGCGACAGACGGATGTGTACCCAGTCATTAAATACCGGAAGTGAGAGCCGGGCGAGTAGAATGGCCAGCAGCATCGCGGCTACGACAATCAGGAACGTTTCCAGCAGAAACTGTCGGGCGAGCTGTAGCCGTGAACTGCCGAGGGTTTTGCGGATACCAACCTCCTTGCTGCGCCGGAAAGCCTGTGCCGTCGCCATATTGACAAAATTAACGCAGGCTATCAACACCAGAAAGACACCGATCAGCGCCAGTGACCAGAGCAGCGAAGGCCGGATTACACCACCCGACCGCTGCGTATCGAAATGCACGTCGGCCAGTGGCTGGATGTGAAACTGAAGCACAGGCGCTGCTTCGCCGAAATGCTTTTTCGACAGGGCGGGCAGGCTTTTTTCGATTTGCTGCGCCGTAGCGGGGCTGGCATCTTTGGTGGTAAAATACAACCGGTTGGTACTGATCAGCTGCCCCCATTCATCCTGATTGTAGTCGGGGTCGAGCTGCCGGAGGGTGGGCATCGAAATATACAAGCCAATCCGGTTGTCGGTCGGCTGAACGGGGTCGGCCACTACGCCCGTTACCGTGGCCATTACCTTGTGGTTAAGCTCAATGGTGCGGCCCACGGGATTGGGTTCGCCGAAGTACCGCAGTGCTGCCGATTCGGTCACTACGACCGTATTGGGTTCGCGGAGGGCCGTTTTCGGATTACCGCTAACCCACCGGAAGTCAAAAATCTGAAAAAGCTGCTCTTCGGCAAGGGCCGTTTTTTCATGTTCCAGAAACCGGTCCGGGCTTGCTGCGTTATGCCGGTTAACGCTCAGCGTCATCGACTTGTTGACAAGGACAAACGCGGCCTGATCGACCTGCGGGTACTCCTGCCGCAGTACGTTTGCCATTGGTAAGGGCGCTTCCGGGTAATATTCGACCGAGCCATCTTCGAGGTGCAGGTCAATCACTGCGCGGTAAATGCGGTCGAACCGGCTATGGTGACGGTCGGTGCTGAGGTGATGCCGGATAAACAGGAAAATGAGCAAACCACCCGCCATGCCAACGGTCAGGCCAAGCAGATTCAGCAGGGTAGAGACGCAATATGTTGCGTCTCTGTGCCGTCGCCACGCGATTTTAAGGTAATTCTGAAGCATAACGTCCGTATCGGTTTCGCCGGCAAGGTACGGACGTTGTTGATTAGCAGGCTGTTAAAGTTTGTTAAGGTTTCGGGCTGTTGGATGACCTTCCAGGAAGTTTAGAACTTCCTGGAAGGTCATCCAACAGCCCGAAATAAAACATCATTCCGCCCGCAGGCTTTTAACCGGATTAACAACCGCTGCTTTGATGCTCTGAAAACTGATGGTAATCAGGGCAATGGCGATGGCCAGCAGCGCAGCAGCGGCAAATATCCACCATTCGATGTCGATGCGGTAGGCAAAGCTTTCGAGCCAGCGGTGCATGGCGTACCAGGCAATCGGGGAGGCCAGCAGAATGGCAATCAGTACCAGTTTTACAAAGTCTTTTGACAGGAGCGTAACCACACCGGCCACACTGGCTCCCAGTACTTTCCGGATGCCGATTTCCTTTTTCCGCTGATGGGCCGTCAACGTCGCCAGCCCGAACAGACCGAGGCAACTGATCAGAATGGCTACACCGGTGGCCAGGTTAATAATCCGTGAGATCTGCTGCTCTTTTTGGTAGAAATCACCGATGGTTTGATCGTAAAACTTGTACTCAAACGGCGTATCGGGGTAGAGTTTCTGCCAGGTCCGGGTAAGCGCACTGATCGTCTGCGGCCAGCTATCCGACCGGCCCGAAAGCTTGATGTTCAGCATACTCAGCGATTCACGGTTAGTCATCAGGGCGATGGGCTTGATCTTTTCGTGAAACGACTGGGCATGGAAATCCTTCACGACGCCCACGACCGGTACTCTCCGGTTGGCATCACCGCCGTTTTCTTTCAGAAACGCCCCGACAGCATCGGCGGGCCGGGCAAACCCCATCTCACGGGCCGCCGTTTCGTTGATCACATATTCGCGGATGGTGTCGCTTGGTTGCAGGTTCCGGCCGGCTACGAGGGGCATCTGGTACAGCGGAATGTAGTCAGGATCAACGTATTTTCGGAACAGATTGAACGAAACAATGCCTTTGGCTGACTTGAAATCGTGGATATTGCTGCTGTAACCGCGTGAGGCAGGTTGCGTGCCCAGACTAACCATCGATACGCCGGCCATGTGTTTGGCTTCGTCGCATAGGGCATCCCGCTTGTCGAGCTTCGGCTCCATCATCGTTTTCCACGGAATTTGTGCCGTAATGATGGCGTCGCGGGCAAATCCCATGTCGGCCTGAATGAAATAACGCAGCTGCTGATTAATGATCAACGCGCCGACAATAAACAGCTGGGCAATGAAAAACTGAAACACAATCAGCGCTTTACGGAGTGTAATCCGTTTCGGGCTGCCTTCAATGGCAACGGCTTGCCCGCGCAGCACCGTAACCGGCTGAAAACGGGCGATCAGCCAGCCGGGATAAAGGCCCGCCAGCAGCGTAATAACGATCAGCAGCCCGGCCATGAACAGGATCAGCAACGGCCAGTTGATATAGTCACGGGCCCCATCGGGCAGGAGGTCGCTGTAATGCCGGAAAAACAGATGCGACAGTCCGTAGGAAAGCGCAAACGACAAGCCGGTGATAACGGCCGTTTCGCCCAGAAACTGAAGAATCAGCGTGCGGCGGCGGCTACCGAGCGTTTTGCGGATTCCGATTTCACGGGCCCGCTGCGGGATCTGGGCCGAGGCCAGGTTGATGTAATTGATCACGGCCAGCGCCAGAATAAACGCCGCCAGCCCCATCAGGCCGTACAGAACGCTTTTGTCGGCGCGGTGGCCGTGTTCGCGGTAGTCAGTGCCGAAATGCAGGTCAGCTAAAGGCTGAAGGTTATGCCAGCGTTTTGCCCCGCCCCATTTCTTGAAAAACTCTTCTGAATTCTTGTTCGACAGGGCGTTGATTTGTGCTTCCACCTGGTTGATATCTGCACCCGGACTCAGGACGGCATACATCTGCGAATCGGAATTGGTGTTACTCCACTCGGCCGGCTCGTACTTGTGCTTGACGGTTGCCAGCGACAGGAATTCCTTCCCCTTAAAATCTGACAGGAACGGCAGGTCCTGTACTACACCCGTTACCTGTACCGCCAGCGTATCCCAGAGAACGACGGTTTTACCGACAACCTGCTGGATGTCCGTTTTCGGAAAAAAAGCAGCTGCCTGGCTTTGGGTGAGCACAATCTGGTTGGGTTGGTTGAGCGAAACCTCAGCCTTCCCGGCCAGCCAGGTATAGGGCACCATCCGGAAATAATTACTGTCAACGGCAATGACCTGATCATCTTCGGTCGGAAACGATTGCGGTTTGCCGCCCGGTTGCGGTACCTGAATGGTTTCCACCCACGTCAGCCGGAGCGGTACGACCCGTTCTACGCCGGCAATCTGCTGACGTACGGCATCGGGCATCGGAAGCGGAATGCCGGGATTTCCTTGTTCTTTGCCGTCGAATACGAAGCGGCTCACTGCGCGCACGATGCGGTTGCGGTTGGGGATTCGGGTGTCAAAACCGAATTCAAACGATACTAACTGGTAGATAATCCAGCAGGCGCTGACGCCGATGGAGAGGCCCACCATGTTCAGGCCCGTAAACAGGCGGTTGCGCCACAACTGGCGGCGGGCAATTTTGATGTAGTTACTGATCATAACGAGACTAAGCGAAAAAGGCGGTGAATACGGTTCGTTGCGGCGGGATTGGGCCATGGGCCGCATTAGTTTCAGGGCACTGAGCGCATACCGGCGGTCGGCCGCGGCTTTGCCGTGGGTCTGTACCCAATAGTCGTATAGCTCCAGCAGGTCACCTTCCACTTCTTCCAGCGTATCGGGGTGCCCAAAGGTTGTCAGGAGCCAGCTGGCCCAGCGCGGCGGCGTTTGCATCAGAGATATAGTTTAGTGTATACAAAATAGGGGGTGAGGTGCATGGGGCAAAGCGTTTGGTGCATGGGGCATAGGGTTGGGAAATGCACTAAACACCACGCCCTATGCTCCCAGCAGGTGAAGCGTCTGAGGGGGCAGCGCGTTCCAGAGCTGATCCCGTATTTGTTTGACTTCGGCAAGAGCTTTGCTTCCGGCCGTGGTTACGGTAAAGTACCGCTTCCGGCGACCACCGCGCTCGGCCGTGGCCCCGCCCATGGCCGAGGAGAGGAACCCTTTTTCTTCGAGCCGCTGCAACGTTGTATGTACGGTACTAAACCCGACACTCCGGCCGGTTTTTTGCTCGATTTCCTGAGTGACGGTCACGCCGTAGGCCGACTCACCCAGAATAGCGACGGTCAGTAAAACCACTTCTTCAAACTCGCCGAGGAACGCACGTTTCATGGGGTTGGTATTTATTCCGATAATGTCGATCAAATGTGATGCCAATAAACGAAAAGTGCCCGTACGCACCGTACGGGCACTTTTCGTTAAGTTAGCCGTCCGATAATGGACAGGTTTTGTGCTGAAAGCGGACAGGCGGCTTAGTGCTTGAGCCAGTCAGAAAAGCTTTGCGGTTTATGGGTCAGCCAGCTGTAGATGAAGGCGAGCGTGCAGTTAATCAGCAGTCCGGTGCCGATAATCGCTATCTGGCCGCTCAGGGCCGTCGCCTGCGTAAATACACATCCTGTGATGAGAAAGACCAGTGCCATAACCGGTGCAATACTCGCTTTGATCCATTTTTGCATGACCCGACGTTGCCGTTTTACCGACAAAAGACCGGACCCCGCAAAGTCTCCTCATTTCCGCAGTCGCTGCCGGATTTCGCGCTCCAGTTCATCGAAAGGCAGGTTGTAAGCAATAATCTGCCGGTTTTTGTCGAGCAGGATGGTGTCGTGCCAGCTTTTATAGAGGTAATTGTCAAAGGTGGTTGCGTTTTCGCCGACGGCACACAATGGCCACGAATACTGCTGCCGGATTTTTTGCTTCAGTTCCGGCGCGTTTTCTATTTCTTTCAGAGGAGTATCGGCGCCGATACTGACAACCGTTAAACCCGCTGTCTGGTACTGATGGTGGAGCCGCGTCAGCCGTTTGTGGTGCGTGTCGCGGTCAATACCAAACACAAAAGTAAAGTCAATAAGCATCACCTCGCCGGAGAGTTTCGAGAGGGTGACACTGTCGCTGCCGGTTAAGGACTTCAGGGTAAAGTCCGGTACCGGCAGCCCCGGCTGGTTTTGCTCCAGCTTTCGTTTGATGGCCTGATACGAAGGCAGGGCCTGAAAAGCGGACAGGGCATCAAACGTTTTTTGGGTTTCGGTAAACGATGACATCGGAAAATTCTCCGCAAACAGATACCAGCTGGACGGGGTAGTCGGGTGGTCAAGGATATGTTTCCGGAGCAGCAGTTCCTGACCAGCCCGCAGCGAGTCTGTAAACCGCCCGAACTGATCCGAATGTAATGAATCAAGGGGCAGACCGGTCATCAGCTCAACCCGCAGCGCTTCCTGTTCTTCAGCCAGTTCATGGTCCTGCTGAAGTTTTTGCCGCCAGATATCCGTGCTGACGGAGCCGGTGAAAATAGGGGCGGGGAGGTTGACCGGATCAATCGCTACTGAAATGGCCGGGGCGTCAATAAACAACTGCACGTCTTCCGGGTATTCGTCGATCCAGATATAGGCCGGGCAAGGCTCATCAACCTTGACCGTAAAAATGGCATGCCGGTTCACCACAAAAGCGGTATCAAAAAACATCTCCTGATTTCGGGGCTTCACGACAAGGCGGGTTTCGCGTCCCTCCCAGCTGGCGGGGTAAAAACAATCAATCCGGCTGGTCAGCTGCGCAAACGCACAGGTGAGCGACAGGCAAAGGCAACAGCAAATGGTGTAAACGTACGTCATCATAACCGGTGTATTATCCAGCTACAATAACGTACGTTTTCAGCTTCTGATTATGCAGATGAATAGAATCTAAGAAATCATGTCCCTCATTCAATCATACGAATCATCGTCATTCGCCGGAGAAATCATGTCTCTCATTTAATCATACGAATCACAGGTCTCAGCCTTCCCCGGCCTTCTTATCATCGTTGCTGATGCGTTTTTTCTGCCGCTGACCACCGCTCATTTTCCCGAATTCATATTTCAGGTTGATTCGCCAGCCGCGACGGTACATTGCCACATCGGTTACCTGATTGAAATTCGGGCCGGTGAAGGTGTTGGCCCAGCCGATGGTTTTGTTGAACGGATTGTCGTAGCCGAAGCCGATGGTGCCTTTTTTCTTCAGAACTTCCTTCTGAACCACGACATTATAGAAGCCGAAACCACCGAATGTTCCCTGAAGACCGACGCGGTTTGAGTTGTAGAAGCCGAAGAACTGCGCCTTAATGCCCTTGCCGAAATCAACGGTTGAGTTGAGATTCAGGCGGTACATCCAGTCGGCGTTGCGGGTTTTAAGTTCAGCGCTTTCCAGTATGTTATAGAACAGGTTCAGCGAGCCGTTGACCGACCACTGCTTCATCAGTTTGGTGTTGGCGCTCAGGTTTACCCCATAGGCTGAGTTTTGCGCCACGTTCTGGAATTTAAACGTCTGCACGCCCTGATTATCTACGGTGCTGACGTTTTCAATGGCGTTGTTAGTCTGCCGCAGGAAAAACGACGCGTTCAGGCTCGTCTGCTTGATCGAAATGCTGTAGTTGGCTTCAATCGAGTGGGTCAGTTCCGGTTTCAGGTACGGGTTACCACCATACCGGTTTTTCGAATCGGCCTGATCGACATATGGATTCAGGTAAAAATATTGTGGCCGCTGAATCCGCTGGGTGTAGCTCAGGCGGATCTGCTGGTCTTTTTTCAGGCTCCGCGACAGGCTGATGTTCGGGATCACATTGCCGTAGTTGTTCGAAAAGGCGGCGGTTCCGTTCAGGAAGCTGGCCTGAATCATGGTGTATTCGTAACGGGCCCCGAGGTTGACGCCCCAGCCTTTTTTCGGATTCCGGCTGTAGACCATGTACCCCGACACCACCTGCTGACCATAGTCAAACACATTGGCGAGCGACGGGATTTCCGTAAACCGGTCAGACCCTTCTACCGCCGACGAAATGTGGTAATCGCTCTTGATTTGCCGCAGAATGCCTTTGGCTCCGATTTCCAGTTTGCTGATGCTGTCGAGCGGGTTGGTGTAATCCAGCTGAAAGGTGCCTTCCTGATTGTTGCCGATGTTGAGACTTTTTTCGCGGTAATAAATGGTGTTGTTCCTGTTCAGCAGGTTTGACCAATAATCACTGTCTTCGCCTTCGAACGAGTACATGGCCAGAAAATTCAGCTCCCGCTTCGGCTTTTTAAACAGGTGGGTATAGTCGAGGTTGACCGTTGCACCCGCCCAGTCGTACGTACGGCTCATGTCGCGGCGGTATTGCTGACGGATGGTACTCTGGAAGTTTTCGACAAAATTCATGTCGAAGTTGTTGGTGTTCAGTCCGTTGTAGTAGTTAATGCCTGCCCCGATCCGGTTCAGCGTATCAATGTCCCAATCGACGTTGAAATTGGCGTAGAGGTTACGGCCGTTACCGGTTACCCACTGATCCTGCCGTTGGGTCAGTACTGAGTCGGCAGCGGTAAAGGACCGGCGCATCAGGATCGACCGTTTGTTTTTCCAGTCGTTGAATCCACCGCTGGCCGAGAGTGACACGCTTTTCATCCGGTGGTTGATGCTGGCGTTCTGCCAGTTATTCCACTGGCTGAAATTCGGGCTGATCGACCCGTTGGTGCCTTGCAGCGAGTTTTTCTTAGTGATGATGTTGATAATGCCGGCGGTACCTTCGGCATCGTATTTGGCCGAAGGCGTGGTAATGACTTCGACCTGTTTGATAATATCGGCAGGGATTTGTTTGAGGGCGTCGGACAGGCTGCGGGCCACGATGCTCGACGGCTTGTTATTGATTAGTACCTTGATGTTGGAGCTTCCCCGGAGCTGCACGTTCCCTTCGATATCAACCGCGATAGACGGGATTTTTTTCAGGACGTCGGTTGCGTCGCCGCCTTTGATGCTGATGTCTTTTTCGGCGTTATACACCATCCGGTCCGACTTCTCTTCGAAGAGTATTTTCTGCTCGGTTACCGTCACTTCGGCCAGTTTCTGCATCGACTGACTGAGTTTGATAATGCCGAGTTCAACTTCCTGTCCGTCGATGGCCCGCACGTTTTTCAGCGTTTTGGTTTCATAACCCATAAACGAAATCTGAACGTCGTAGCTGCCCGAAACAATTTTGGTGAAGGTAAACCGGCCTTGTTCGTTGGCTGTAACACCTTCCTGGATTTTGCCGGCTTTCAGCAGCGCAACCGTTGCAAATTCGACCGGTTTATTGGCCGTTGAGTCGAGGAGTAACCCCGTGATTTTCGTTTGTTGAGCCAATACAAGGCTGGCGCTGCCCATCAGCGCGAGCAGAGTGAATAGAAAACGTGTCATGTGATAACGCCGGAAGGCGATTAGTATTTGTTGTTTACCGAACAGGGAGTGGTAGTATGGAAAAGACGATTGAGGTGGTAAAACGTTGCAGGGTGTGATAAAAAAAGTTGCGTTTACATAGAGCATTTTTTGCCAACCTTTTACTGAATATAGTATTATATGGCGTTAAATCAGCGTATTATGACTGACTGAACTACTGTTTTTTTACCACATAGCCACATAGGTAAACAAAGATTTTTATTCTTATGTGTCCTATGTGGCTATGTGGTAAGTATTTCAGGCCACAGGAATGATGCTATTCACCGTCAGGGAAACAGTGCGCTTACTTCGCCTTGCGGATGTAAATTGTGCCGTGCATGTTTTTCATCATCACTTCGCGGCCGCCACCGTTTACTTTGCCCTGTACCCAGTCATCGATGCTGACCTTATACATGCCGTTTTCAGAGCTGCGGTTTGATTTCGGCTGGCTTTTATCCACGTCTACGTCGAAGTCGCTGTAGATGTCGCCACGGTCTGATTTCAGTTTAGCGTTGAATTTTGCATTGGCCGGAAACGTCACGTCGATATTGCCGTTGAGTGTTGAAAAGGCCATTGGCGTGTCATTATTGAGGCTTTTGAACGTGGCTTTCAGGTTGCCGTTTATCGTATTTACCACGGCCGAACCCGATACATTGTTGAGCGTAATCGGGCCGTTGACGTTTGAGATCTCCAGCTCACCATTGATGTTTTCGACCACAATATCGCCGTTGTTGATTGTGTGCAGCTTCAGCGAGAAATTCTGCGGGACTTTGATGTCCAGCTGCATGTTATTTTTAAACGACTGCGTCGAAACTTTTACATTGTTGTTACGCTCTTCGGCCGTCATCTCAATGCCTCCCCGTGTCGAAATTTTCTTCATGCCCGATGCCAGCTCATCGTCCTTTCCTTTGTGCTTGCTTTGGTCGGGCCGTTGAACCATAGCCGCGTCGATAATCACGTCTTTGCCGTTGTGCGGCTGAACATGGATCGAGCCATTGATCAGACTGGCTTCCAGACGGCCGGATTTGCCGGGATCACTAAGTGGTACAACCAGTTGTTCCTTAACCTCATTCTGTGCCTTGAGTGTTGTACTCATCAGCAGGGCAAGGCCTGCCATTGCGGTGGTTATTGCGTTGATTTTCATGTTGTTTTCAAGATTGTTTTTTCAGGTAAATGTTGCCATTGAATGTTTCGAACCGTAGGGTCTGTCCACCCTTGCCAATCCGTATCTGTGAATCTTTATTGAGTTTGTAGACGGTTTTATCGCCTTTCTGCTCTTCGTTTTTGGTCACCTTTGCCGGAAGTACCTCAATGTCGGGAAAATCGGTGTAGAACTCGCCGTGGAAGGTTTTAAACAGACAGTCGGCCGACAGATTGTTAGGGTACGTAATTCTAATATTGCCGTTCAGGGTGTAGTAGGACGACTGATCAGGCGGGGTGGTCAGGTAGTTGGCCTCCACATCGCCGTTGATGGTCCGGAGTTTGGTAGCCCCCTTGATATTGGTCAGCCGGATGGCTCCGTTTACGTTGGTAGCCTGCATTCTTCCATTTACATTGGCCACCGTTATATCCCCTCCATTCACGGTCGAAACGGCTAAATTGAGTCCATAGGGTACTTTTACGGTAAAGTCGAGGTGGTAGCGATAGTCGATCCGGCGGTAGTTATCGCCCCGGTTCCAGTTACGGTTCGGGCGCGAATCGTTGGGCTCGACAATGTAGGCAATCAGGCTGTCGGCATTCTGATCGAACTGGAGCAGGAATTCTTTTTTGCCTTGCTCAACCAGTTCTTCGGTCTTCGCCGAGATCTTTTTATCCACTTCCAGCACGATTTTATCACCGGCATAGCCTTCGATCTTAATGAAGCCGTCGATGTTATAAATAGCCAGCGTGCTGCTTTCGGCCGATTTTGAGAGCGTGAACTCCCGCTTGATCTGTTCTTTAAACTCCGGATTCTGTGCGTTCGACTGGGTACAAGCGATCACCAGTCCCGCCAAAAGAGGGATGTATGAGAGAAACATTCGTATTTGTGTTTAAGTGTTCCTGAGTGAGTAACTGATTCCTGTACCACATAGACACATAAGGCGCATAAGCGTTAAAAAACTATGTTTTCCTATGTGGCTATGTGGTAAAATTCTATTACTGAGGTCTGAAAACTCCTGCAAGTTTAAGACCTGAGGGCGGGGTTGTCTTAGGACAAGTCCCTGATTGTCTGTTCGATCTTTGTTTTTACCAGATCGTTGAGACCGTCTTGTTTCAGCATTTTCCGGAAGCCTTTGATAGCCCGTTTTTCCTGTAGTTTCGCCATCACATCGGCCATCGCCACCTGCACCATCGGCGATTCCTGCCGGGGCAGCGACTGGACAAGACCTTCCCGAACGTGCGGATCATCAGCATACTGCACCAGTGCTTCAAGTGTCACGAGCCGGACATTCACATTCGGGTCGTTATTGAGCGTCGTAAGCAGCGCGTCGGTAACCTGCCGGTTGGCGTCGCTGATTTCTTTGGTATAACTCACGGCCCGTAACCGCTCACTCGCCGAGGGGTTGTCCAGCAACGAGAGCATCATCATCTGCCGCATCTGCTGCACCTGATTCGAGAGCGTATCAATCTGTTGCTGATAGGCTACGGTAGGGGTCTGCCGCTGGCTGAACAGGTAACCGGCCAGAATGCCGACCGCCAGTACACACAGACTATAGGCCAGTTGAAACGCCGGTTGCGCGGGCCACAATGCCTTTAGTTTTTCCAGCCATCCCGACTTCGCGGCCTGCTTTTCGCTACTGACGGTATCTTTATACGTTTCCAGCATTGTGTAAAAATTACTCCGCACCGACGGGCTGGCAGCAGGGACGGGCAGGTCGCCCATCAACTGCCATAATTGCTGGTTTTGCTGGTACTCGTGCTGGCAGCCGGGGCACTCAGCCAGGTGGCTGTCGATGGCTTTCCGGTCCGCGTCTGATATCTGATCACTAAGCCAGCCTGTTAACCGTTCGTTTGCCTGTTCACAGTTCATGGGCTTTCGTTCCGTTTTCAATGGTAAAAAAATGTTTTTTCAGTTCCTGCAGGGCCCGATGGACCCGCACCTTAATTGCCCCTTCCGATGTGTTCAGTACGCGGGCAATTTCCTCGTACTTCAGTTCCTGAAACCGGCTCATAACCAACACCTCGCGGTATTCAGGACTCAGTTTGTTGAGCGCCTGTTGCAGCGTGTCAACATCCTGTCCTTTTTCCAGGTGCTCGTCGGCCGACAGGCCCCCGCCCAGTTTATCGGCGAAGGCATTGAGATCGACGTGAAACGATGACCTTTTGGTCTGCCGTGCCGAATCGTTAAGCACATTGCGGGCCAGATGGTACATCCACGTTCTGAATTCGCCGTCGCCGGTAAACGTGTGCCGGTATTTCAGCATCCGGTAAAACACCGTCTGCACCATGTCTTCACAAGCATCAGCCTGTGCAGTCATGTGGTAAAGGAAAGCGAACAGCGGGCGATGGTAGCGCTCAAAGAGCAGTCCCATCTTGTCGAGGTCGCCGGCCTTGACCTTCAGCATCAGTGCGTTATCCGATAGCGCGTTCAACCGTATTTGTTGTTTTGAGTGATTTGTACGTGGAAACCGGGGTTTTCCGGAAAGGTTACAGTAAAACTGAAATTTTTTTTCGGAGGGAGAAAAAAACATTTGTAAAAAGAGTAGACACAAAGGGGAAAATAAGGTAGAGACAAGGCATGCCTTGTCTCTACGCCGGAATTGTATGGTAAAAAAACAGACCGGCATCAATTGCCGGTGCGTCTCCAGCGATCGCTGCCGAAAGCCAGCAGGCTGGTGATGTGGCCGTCGGGTGCGGTTTCAAAAACAAAGGGCGAACCATCGTCACTGGTAAAAAAGGTGAGTTCTGCCTCGGGCAGGATGCTGAATGTGTCGCCGTTCCAGAGCTGTTTAATCAGCAGGCCGTTGTCCCGGACCGTTACGCTGAGCACCGGCTTTTTATCACCGTAGCCCTCGTACCGGCCGGTCAGCCTCGCCAGCTGTCCGTCAGTGAGCGTTACCATTTTTTTGATGACAGGTTTGAATGACGGCCAGTTGTACACCGCCGAAATGCCCCGCAATACCTCGTTGACCAGCCCCATACCGTTATCGGCGTTGGTCATCACCACGGCGCCCTGACCCGTATTGGCAAAGGCGTAGATAAAGCACCGGAAGCCTTCGTTGCCGCCGCCGTGACCAAATGCCAGCTCCATATCCTTGCCGCCTAAACCCGGTCCGAGCCCGTACCCGCCCGATTGCGGTGTCAGCATCTGGCGGGTCATTGCCGGCGAAATGACCCCGCCCTGTTTATTGTGCCAGGTCTGCTGCACGTGGAGCAGGTAACGGGCCAGATCGGTCGGGGTTGTCCAGAGCCCGGCAGGAGCCAGTTCGGGATACGTATGGCGGTCGCCCCGGATGGGCTGTCCGTTTCCATCATGTCCGGTGGTGGCGCGGGCGAGCAGCGGGGCGGGCAGGGGCTGTGTAAACGTGCTGTGTGTCATGCCCAGCGGCTTCAGTACAGTTTGCTGCATGTAGGCCGCAAACGGCTGACGGCTGATGTCTTCGATCAATTGCTGTACAACCAGATAGCCCCCGCCCGAATACCGCCAGCGTGTGCCCGGTACTGTATCCGGACGTACGGCAGGGGAGTTGGCGGGGGCTTCTCCGTTCAGGATCTGGCGCAGGGTTGGTAGCGGTTTACCGGGTTTGTAACCGCCGAATCCGTGCACATTCAGCCCCGAACTATGCGACAGCAAACCGCGTAGTGTCACCGGCTTTTCGACAGTAAACCGCGATGCCGGCACCTGCCAGCTGGTCAGGTAGCGGTTGACGTTGCTATCAAGCGGTATGCGCCCCTGTTCGACAAGTCTAAGCGCACCCAGCGCCGACACAGGTTTACTGACTGATGCTGCCTGGAACAGCGTTTCGGTCGTAGCCAGGTGCAGGCTGTCAGCACGCAGGTGTCCGTAGGCTTTGGCCCATTCCAGCTTACCGTCGTTGATAACGGCTACACTGACGGCCGGAACGTGGTAGTGCCGCATGCGTTCGGCCATGGTATAACGCTGCACCGGCTGACCGGCCAGTTCAACGGCCGGTACCAGACCGGTTTCAACCTGCCGGATCCGCGGGTTAACCGTCGTGGGTTGGCCAATCGTGTACGGAATCAGCCAGAAAAAGAAGAAGGCCAACGCAATGACCTGTATCAGTACATATTTCATCGTCATATCACCGGATTTTTTACCAAAACTACCCGCCCCGACAGGGGTCGTGGGCGAAATGGGGTGAACCACGTTGAAAATGGGATGAAATGATTCGTAAGGTAGAGACGCAAAATCTTGCGTCTCCTGCGTTCGGACAGGGGTCAATGGTTGAAAAAAGTAGAGACGCAAAATCTTGCGTCTCCGTTCGGATAGGGTCAATGGTTGAAAAAGTAGAGACGCAATATTTTGCGTCTCTACCGTTCGGATAGGGTCAATGATTGAAAAAGGAGACGCAAAATTTTGCGTCTCTACTCGGATCGCAGGGATGACACCGGATTGGTCAGGGCGGCTTTGATGCTTTGTACGCTGATGGTCAGTAGGGCAATCAGCAGGGCCAGGGCACCGGCTGCGGCAAACATCCACCATTGCAGCTCAATTTTATAGGCGAACCGCTGTAGCCACTTGTCCATGGCGTACCAGGCCATCGGCGCGGCAATGACCAGCGATAATACGACCAGCTTCAGGTAATCTTTGGCCAGCAGCGACACAATGCCGGGCACCGAAGCGCCCAGTACTTTCCGGACGCCGATTTCCTTCGTGCGGGCTTCAATCGAGAACGTCATCAGGCCCAGCAGGCCCAGACAGGCAACCAGCAGGGTCAGGATGGTAAACCCGTTGAAGAGCTGCATCAGACGTTCTTCGCTGCTGTACAGCCGGTTATAGGCATCGTCGAGAAAGTAATAATCAAACGGAGCCGTCGGGTGGCTGCGGTCGTAGATGGCTTTGAGCTGCTCCATGGCCTGCGGCACGTCGGTATGCGGCTTCAGTTTTACCATCAGAAAAGCATTTTGTGACAGTATACTCCGGTTGGTGTCGCTCACAACCGAAAACATGACGGGTGACACAGGGCCTTGCAACCCATGAATGTGAAAATCAGCAATAACACCGTCGATGCTCGTCTGCTGACCCTGAAAAGGTGCCGGTTGCTGTAGCGGATTTCCCTGTATACCAACTTCTTTCATCACGGTCTGGTTGAAAATTGTCAGTTCCTTGCCAACGGCACCGTTATCCCAGCCAACCGGCTTGTAGGCCCATTTCGCTCCGAGTAAGGTAAAGAATTGCTTGTCAACCGTTAACGCATTCAGCATCACCTGTTTCTTTGTTTTCTGAGTGGTCATAAACCACGTGGATATGCGGTTGGTGAACAGCGCCGTATTGGATACCGCTACGTTTTCGGGACCGGCCCACTGCCGGACCGCATCGCGTAATGCGCCGAACTGACTTTTCATTTCGCTGTCGATGGTCAGCGATACAATCTGTTCGCGGTTGATACCCAGGTTACGGGTGCGCAGATAGCGCATCTGGCTGTAAAGAACCAGGCTACAGATCAGCAGGCCGATAGAGGCCGTAAACTGAATGGTTGTAAATACCTGCCGGACACCACTGCCGCTTTGCCGTCCGAGCGTGGTACCTTTCAGAACCTGAGCCGGCCGGAAGTTCGACAGCAGCAGGGCCGGGTAGCCGCCTGCCAACAGGGAGCAGCCCAGCCAAAGCGCAAACATAAGCCCCCAGTACGGCCCCTGCGTCAGTACGCGGTGGTCCATCTTAAGATCGAGGACATTGTTGGCCCACGGAAAAAGTAGCTGCAACAGCAGCAGCGACAGCAGAAAGGCAATGGTGGTGGTCAGGAATGACTCCGTAAAGAACTGGCTGATGAGCTCGGACCGCTGGCCGCCGATGGCTTTCCGGACGCCCACTTCACGGGCGCGTCGGGTGGCCCGGGCGGTCGTAAGGCTGATGTAGTTGATCGCCGCCAGCGCCAGAATCACCAACGAAACCGACAATAGAATGTAGAGTGACTGACGGGTTTCTTTTGACGCCGTCCGGCTGTCGAGGTGGAGGTTTGGCAGCGGTTCCAGCTCAAATTTGCTGGTGGCATCCATGAATTTCAGCCCTTTATTGACCTTCTCCAGCTTTTTGGCCAGAAGCGGTATCCGCGCATCCGGACGTACGATGAGCAGGGTCGTCAGGAAACCGGCCGCTTTGTAGATGTTCTGGTGAAACGGCCCCAGGGCCGGCATCGATTCCAGCGACACCAGACCATTAAACTGAAAAACGGAATTGGTCGGCAAAGCGTCCAGAACGGCCGATACGGTCAGCGGGTAATGCTTGTCGTAAATAATGATCCGGCCGACGGGGTTGGCTTTGCCAAAATACTTTTCGGCCAGTTTGCGGTTGAGTACGATGCGTCCCCGGCGCGCTCAGGGCGGTGGCAGCATCGCCGTACAGAACCGGCATGCCCAGGGCGTTGAGCGTTGGCCCGTCGGCAAAACCAATGCCTTGCTCCTTGAAGGAGGGTCCGTTTTTCTGTTGCAGAATGGCTTCAAAGCCGTCGGAAATACGAACAACATCGGCAACATCCGGGAGCTGTTTCTTCACCTGTACGCCAAACGACTCATGGAAGTTCGGGAAGCTGACTTCCTGTCCCGCGTATTTCGCAAAAGACATGACGCGGTAAGTACGGTCAGCAAACGGTTCGAACCGGTCGTAATGAAACTCGTGCCACACATAGAGGGCAATAAAGGTACTTACGGCCAGCCCTACGGTCAGACCGGTGATATTGAGCACACTGAACAGCTGGTTTTTCCAGAGTTGCCGGCCGGCGATGGTTAGATAATTGCGGATCATAGCGCCTTGAAAAGTTGAGTTTGACTGTATTTCGGGTTTACGTCGTTTCAGAAACCGGGGTTTGACAAAGCCGAGCGTATCGAGCCAGTACCGGCGTCGGGCACGGCGCTCCCCCACCTGCCCGACCTGCCAGAAAAATTCTTCGTGCAGATCGCCGAACACCTCTTCCCGTCGGTGAGGTGCCAGCAGCAGGCGCAGGAGCCGGTCAGCGTATTTGGGCGGAGAAGGCATAAGGGTGTTACTCCGGTCTGAGAGATTTGACGGGGTTCATCAGGGCGGCTTTTATGCTCTGAACGCTGATGGTGATGAGGGCAATGCTCATCGCCAGCACACCGGCCAAAGCGAAGATCCACCACTGAATGTTGATGCGGTAGGCGAAATCGAGCAGCCATTGGTTCATCGTGTACCAGGCAACCGGTACCGCAATAAGAATGGCGATGCCTACCAGCTTAACGAAGTCCTGCACCAGCAACCGGATAATGCCTGACACACTGGACCCCAGTACCTTCCGGACGCCGATTTCGCGGGTACGGACCTGAGCTGTATACGTAGCCAGTCCGAACAAACCAAGGCACGAAATCAGGATGGCGATACCGGCAAAAATGTTGAACAGCAGGCCTGTCTGACGCTCTGATTTGTAAAGGTTATCGAACGATTCATCCAGAAACGTGTACGAAAAGGCGTAATCTGTATTGTACTGCTTGTACGCTTTTTCGGCAGCCGCAATCGCCTGCTGCGCCTTGTCGCCGGTCGTTTTAACGTATATCGCCGACATATCGCCGGGCTGGTAGAAAAATACTGCCGGTTCGATTTTCTGGCGCAGGGAGGCGAAATGGAAGTCTTTCACGACCCCGACAATCGTGCCTCGTCGGTTCCAGAGCCGGAACGACTTACCAATCGGGTCTTTGAGGCGGGCCCGCTTAACAGCCGTTTCGTTCAGGATAAAATGCAGGGAATCCGCCGGTGTGCCGGTAAAATTCGTGCCCTCAGTCAGCTGCATTTTAAAGAATGGGATAAAATCCTTGTCGACGGCTATGGGGTTGACAAACATGGTTTCACCGGCTTCTTTACCATCCCATTCGTTATCGCCCGACTGACCCTGGAGCCGGACGATGTTGTCACTGGCGCGTGTGACGGCGGCAACTCCCGGCTGATTCAGCAGACCGGCCTTCACGGCTTCGAAGTGCTTCGCCATGTTGTCCCGCATAAAGAAGCCGAAGACGTGGGATTTGTCGTAACCCAGTTCTTTCGACTGGATGTAATGCAGCTGGTTGCTGATGATAAACGTGCTGGCAATCAGGATGACCGATACTGAAAACTGTACCACCACCAGCACTTTCCGGAACATGGCCTCACTGACACGCGACGAAATTTTGCCTTTCAGGGCTTTCAGCGGATCAAACGACGATAACAGGATGGCCGGATAGATGCTGGAGGCCAGCAGGGTACCGAAAATAGTAAGGCCAATGAGTTCCCAGATGCGGACGTCGGTCAGGGAAAGTACCAGTTTTTTTGCCTGATAACTGGTTGAATACCGGCAGAAGGGCATACATCAGACTGATAGCCAGTACGGTAGCCACGGAAAAGAGCAGGCCGGTTTCGACAATAAACTGTAAAAAGAGCTGTTCGCGCGCGGCACCCACGATTTTCCGCATGCTGACTTCCTTCGACCGCAGCATGGCGCGTGCCGTTGACAGGTTTACGTAGTTGATACAGGCAATGGCCAGAATCAGCAGGGCAATAATCCCGAACATTCTGACCGACCCGATACCCGCTTCGGAGCCGTCGGCATGGTACAGGTGCATGGCCGGCAGGGGGTGCAGCAGATAGGTCAGGTCGGTGTCATCGGGTTTGTTGCGCAGGTGAATGGTCCGCAGTTTGCCGGTCAGCGCGTCGGGGGACGCATTTGGCTGCAGCAGGAAATAGGTGTTATAGTTAAATTGGGAAAAGTCGTTATACTGGTTTTTGCCATCGGTCCGGCCTTGGTACAGCCGGCTGAATTTCAGCGAAAGCGGCAGAATCATGTCGCTTTGAATACTGGAATTTTCCGGAATGTCGTTGATAATACCGCTGACGGTAAACGCCGTGTTTTCGTCGCTCATCAGCACCTTACCGATGGGCGCTTCATCGCCGAAATAGCGTTTGGCGGCGGTCTCAGTCAGCACAATGGAATGATCATCGGGGAATGGTTTAGCCGGATTACCCTGTACAAGCGGAAAGTCAAAGACGGAGAAGAAGGTAGGGTCGGCAAAGAGTGTATTTTCTTCCGCAATGCTTTTGTCCTTATATTTGAAGAGGTTGTACATCCCGTTGTGCGACAGCCGGACGGCTTCCCCGGATGCCGGGTACTTCTTTTTTACCCATGCCGGCAATGGGTGTAACGGTTGATGTCCAGATCTGGCGGCTGCTGCCGGTACCGGCCCAGTTTTCGAGCTTATAAATGTGGCCGGACTGCCGGTGGAACCGGTCAAAACTCAGTTCGTCCTGTACCCAAAGCAGAATGAGTATGCCAACCGCCAGCCCGACGGTCAGGCCCGACATGTTGATGAGCGAGTAAAAACGGTTCTTAAGCAGGTTTCGCCAGGCCGTCCGGAAATAGTTTTCGTAGCATATCGGGGCTCACTAAATTTGTTGTTGAATATACGGTTTGCTTGTCGGTATTTGTTGCGCGGCGGATGGCCCACGGCTTCAGAAAGCCCAGTACATCAAGCCAGTATTGCCAGTGTGCCCGCCGTTCGCCAACGGTCCGGACCTGCCAGACAAATTCTTCGTGCAGGTCGCCGACTACCTCTTCCCGCCGGTGAGGGGCCAGAAACAGACGCAGCAGCCGGTCGGCGTAAAGAGGCGGTTTTGGTTGCATAGGGAAATTGATCGATACCTGTAGAGACGCAATATTTTGCGTCTCATTACATCATAGTTTTTTTGCCGGTCCTGTTGATTACCCCGTAGAGACGCAATATTTTGCGTCTCATTACATCATAGTTTTTTTGCCGGTCCTGTTGATTACCCCGTAGAGACGCAACATCTTGCGTCTCATTACTCATTACATTCCAGTATTTTGCCGGTCCTGTTGATTACCCCAACAGAGACGCAATATTTTGCGTCTCTACGGGTTTAACCGGGTTCAGGATACGGTTCCAGAAACTGACCCGCACCTCCTGAATGTCCTGAAGGGTCAGGCGGCCGTAGCCGGTAACGGAAAACAGTCGTTTGCGCCGCCCGCCGCGTTCGGCCGTTGGTTCGCCCATTTCTGACTTTACCATACCCTTTTCCTCGAGCCGTTCGAGCGCCGCGTGGATCTGGTTCAGCCGTACGCTCCGGCCGGTCTGCTCATTGATTTCGTGTGTAATGGCCACGCCGTAAGCCTGCCTCTCAGCTTCCAGCACGGCTACGGTCAGTAATACGATTTCTTCAAACTCGCCCAGATATGTTCGTTTCATGCCGGAATGATTAACTCTATTTTTGCTGAGCAAATGCTTTGCCACAAACCTGAAAACCCCGTTTCTGTGGTGAAAACGGCTTTTCCGGCTATTGACTGACTAGATCGTCTGTCCAGAAACGGACAGAATCCCGTCCGCATTGGGACAGGGCGTAGTCGTTCAGACAGGGTTGTGGAGTAGTATAGATGACCGTTTCGGGAACCGAATTGCGTTATGGATTTGGAGTAGAATCATTGTCCCCTTTATTTTGATTACTAAAGCTATTTAAGCCAATATTCATGTCTTCATTAACTACATCGTTGCGGGTACTGGTTGTCGGATGCGGCAACATGGGCTCGTCGCACGCGCAGGCGTATCATTCACTGGACGGCTTCGACATTTGCGGCATCGTTTCGACGGGAAAAAGCAAGGAAGTACTCAACGAAAAACTGGGCGGCGGCTACCCGTTGTTCAGCGATTACGCGCAGGCACTTGCCGAAACCAAACCCGATGCGGTTTGTATTTCGACCTATCCGGATACGCACGAACAGTTTGCGATCATGGCCTTTGAGCAGGGTTGCCACGTATTCATCGAAAAACCGGTTGCGGATACCGTTGAGGGCGCTGAACGGGTGGCTGAAGCAGCCCGTAAGGCCAATAAAAAACTGGTAGTGGGCTATATCCTGCGCCATCATCCGTCATGGGCAAAGTTTGTGGAGGTCGCTCATGACCTCGGCAAACCACTGGTGATGCGGATGAACCTGAACCAGCAAAGTCACGGCTTTATGTGGACCGTTCACCGGAACCTGATGAAAAGCCTGAGCCCGATTGTGGACTGCGGGGTGCATTACATCGACATTATGTGCATGATGACGCGCTCAAAGCCGGTGCAGGTCAATGCCATCGGCGCGCGGCTGACCAACGATATTCCGGTCGATAACTACAATTACGGGCAATTACAGATCCGGTTTGAGGACGGGTCGGTGGGTTGGTACGAAGCGGGCTGGGGACCGATGATGAGCGAAACCGCGTTCTTTGTGAAAGACGTAATCGGGCCACGGGGCTGTGTGTCGATCGTCGCGAAAAATGCCGGCGCCAGCGGAAAATCCGACGACGTGGATTCGCATACTAAAACCGAATCGCTGCGGGTACACTACGCTGATCTCGACGAAAAAGATAATTTTACAAAGGCTGACGAGTGGATCGACATGCAGGACGAGCCTGATCATCAGGAACTCTGCAACCGTGAGCAGCTGTACTTCCAGAAGGCCATTCTGGAAAATATCGACCTGACGGATCACGTACAGGACGCCGTCAACAGCCTGCGCATCGCCTTTGCCTGTGACGAATCGGTCCGGACGGGCCTGCCGGTTTACCTGTAAGGGTACGGGCGACCACATGGGGTCGCCCAAAACAGCATACAGGGCGACCACGTGGGGTGTTCGACGCGCGACCACGTGGTTTTTTGGGCGACCACGTGGGGTCGCCCCTACGTGTGAATGTCTTTGACCTCCAGAATCGGTTTGGGGTATCCGGATTTGGTTACGCGTAGCATGGCCTGGCCTAATTCAGCAAGGGTGGAGACGGAATTCGGGAAAAACCGGCGCAAAAAAAGGATACATCCACGTGATGTATTTGTAATACTTATTGGTGTTTTTCAGACCGGGGGTTGGGTGCATGTACCCGGGCCGGAACATGTAAGCTGCTCTGAACGGCAGCTTCATCAGGTCATTTTCTGTTTTGCCTTTGACCCGCGCCCACATCAGACGACCTTGTTCGGTACTGTCCGTACTGGCGCCGGAAACATAGCAGAACGTCATATCGGGGTTGAGCGGTGCCAGCGTCTGCGCAAAGTGCATGGTCAGATCATAGGTCATGCGCCGGTACTCATCTTCCTTCATGCCCACCGACGACACCCCCAGACAAAAATAGCATGCGTTATAGCCCGTCAGCCGGTCTTTGACCGGAGCGAGGTTGAAGAAGTCCTGATGAACAATTTCCGTCAGCTTCGGATGGCTGAATCCCGACGGGCGGCGGTTGATGATCAGGACACGCTCCACATCGGGGTTCTGCAGGCATTCGTGCAGTACACCTTCGCCGACCATGCCGGTTACGCCGGTAATAATAGCTCTGATTTTCATAGGAATAGTGTTAAGAGAACGAAACTTACGCTTGTTCCAGAAACCCGCTGAGCTGTGCGATTCGTTCCTGATGGCTGGCCGTTACCTGTACAATTTCTTCCTGAATCGATGTAAGCACCGGAATCAGCTGGTTTTCGAGGCTCATGCTGGCCGAAAGTGCTTTTTCAATCCGCGACTGTACGGCCAGGTCGGTGAAAATGTTATCAAAGAAAATATCAACAAACCGGGTCAGGTTGCCGGTTAGCAAGGCACTGAGCTGAATTGGCCGGCCAAGGTCGGCGTACTCATTCTGAAACAAGGTTAACCGGTGATTCACGACGTAAGTCTGGTCACGTACCTGATCCAGCTTCTCGTACTTTGAGTAGGAGATCAGGGCAGAGTTCAGGAATACATCCCAGTTGCCCCGGCTGCGGGCCTCCGCCAGCAGCTTGTTTAAATGCATGAGTTCGGTCAGCAGCGTGGTACCCGCGTGGTTAGCTTCGGTGAGTTCATTCAGCTTCCGGTCAAGCTGACTGAGTTCCTGCACATGCTGTTGGTACAGTCGGGCGGTTTCGTCGGTACGAAGCTCCAGTGCTTTTCTTTTTTGCCGGATCAGGTAATCGTAATCCGATTCGACCGTACTGAACGGAGCCAGTTGCTGCCGGAGTTCATCGCTATGTCGCCGCGTGGTTTCCAGCGTGGCATTAATGGTGTCGAATCGGGCATGGGCCTGTTGTGCTTCGGCTTCCTCTTTCGTCAGCTGCTCCGCTTTCCGGTTCAGAAAATCGTAGTACAGACTGGCCCAGCTCAGCCGCTGAAGCCGGTCAACATCGGCCTGTTCGCGTTGCCAGAGGTCATACTGTGCTTTCAGATCGGCATCGAGTTGTTGTATAAGTGATTCACTATGCGCGAGTTGGCGGGCAAGGTGGTCGCGGGTGTTGCGCTGGCTGATCAGCGCCAGTAATTGATCCTGTTGTACAGATGTCCAGTTCATATGTGTTAAGAAAACGGTGTAAAACAACACAAAGGACATGGGCTGCCCATCAGAAATCTGATCAGTGGTTGCGTGGAATGCCAGACGATATGTACAGGCGCTAAGCGGTATTTTGTACATTTGTCCAACAACGTTTGTCAATTATGGAAACGCCTGACCCTTACATTGTTCAGTCGCTTGAGGCGCTGACGAGTCTGTACGAGACCCCGAGTGAGCGGGTGATCCTGAAACAACTGGATCATCTGGATGCGTATTGCCGGCAGCTGATTGCGGCCTCACCGCTGATGATGCTGGCCACAACCGGCCCGAACGGCGTCGACTGCTCACCGCGCGGCGACTACCCGGGTTTTGCCGAAGTCCTCGACGATAAAACAATTCTGCTGCCCGACCGGCGGGGCAATAACCGGCTGGATAGCCTGAAAAACATTGTGCAGAATCCGGCGGTGGGACTACTGTTTCTTTTTCCCGGTCTTTTTGAAACGTTCCGCGTCAACGGAAAGGCCGTTATCAGTACGCAGCCTGAGCTGCTGAACCGGTTCGAATACGAAGGAAAAAAGCCCCGGACGGTACTGGTGATAACGGTCGAAGAAGCGTTTATGCAGTGCGCCCGTGCGCTGTTGCGGGCCGATGTCTGGAATCCGGATACGTTCCTGAAAAAAGGTGATCTGCCCGGCATCGGCACCATCATGCAGGCTCACACAAAAGGGAATGTGGATGCCTGCGAATATGATGCTGTCATGCGGCCAGCCATGACTAAAACCCTCTATTAACAGAACGGGCCGGTAAACACCGGCCCCGTTTCGTTTGCGTTAGTCTTTTTTGATGATAACGAACGGACCGTCTTTCCAGTCTTTCAGGTATTTCTGGTAAGCCGCCTCCGTCATGATGTCAAACTGATAGATATACCCCTGTGGCTGACGGGCGTTTTTATGGACATAACTGCCCGAAAAGGCTACGATGTCTTCCGGCTTATATCTGTTGAGTTCGCTGTTTTTGATGTGCTTGCCGTCCAGCCAGATACCGAACTTCTTCGGGTTTTTCCAGTCTTCAAACTGCTCCGGTGTCGGTGTTTTCCGGAGTTCATAAGGTTGGGGGCTGGTAACCTTAATGTACTCTTTCTCTTCCTGTGTCAGTTGACTGTATTTTAAAGGGCCGGCTTTGGGTAACCGACGGGCCGAATAATAGCGTCCGTTCTGTAGATTAAGCTCGCTTAATTGAAACACTTCCTGTGGCTTTGTGGCGGGAGCGGGGCTGGTGGCGGTTACGACCTTTGGCGGCGATTTTTGCGCGGCTTTCGGCGTCTGGGCGATGGTTATGTTGCTGCCCAGGATCAGTGTACCGGCGAAAGCGAGCAACGAGGTGCCGACCAGGGCTGCTTTTTTGAGTGAACCTGTGTGTGTACGCATCATGATGAATCGTTGTTTTGTGGTTTGGAAGATAAAATGGCTTGCCAGCGCGAGGGGCGCTTGTGCGGTTAGTTTACTCAGCAGCAGGTGCTGATACTGCGGAATATTCTGATACGTATGGTTGACGCGTTCGTCGGCCAGAAACTCATGATTCAGTTCAATCGCACGACGCAGCAGATACAGCACCGGATTAAACCAGCAGAAGCAGATAAGCAGCTCAATCAGCAGGCGGTCGAAGGTGTGCCGCTGCCGTACGTGTGCCAGTTCGTGGGTCAGGAGTTCCTGTTCAATCTGCTTTCCCCGATAGCCCTCCTGACTAATGAAGATGTAGTGCAGAAATGTGTAGGGCAGCGGCAGGTCGGGCATCAGAATCAGGGTGGCACCGGGAATGGCGACGGCCGGATGACGGCGGGTGCTGCGGAAAAGCCGGTACAGGTTAAAGCCGAAGCGGAAGAGCAGCAAGGCCGTTACCAGTCCGTACAGAGTCCACACGATCATTGACCAGTCGATGGCCATGGTGTCTGTGGCAGGTAGCACAACCGCCCTGGTTTGCTGCTGGACAAACTTGCCCAGGTCGGTCGGAGCCGGTATCTGGTTTGCGGGCAAGGTATGTGCTATGGGCGATCCGGCCGGTAACCGGAGCTGTAGGTACGGCGCCAGAAAACCGGCGGCCAGACTGAACAGCAGGTAAAACCGTTTGAAGCGGTGGCAGTCGGCCGGTTCCAGGAGCAGTTTATAGACCACCCAGAGCGAGACCAGGCAAAGTGTGGAGGCGATCAGGTAGGCGATCATTGTTTTTTCTTTTCGATCTGTTGGTCAATCAGGGTGCGTAGTTCTTCCAGCTCGCTGGCAGTCATGTCCGTTTCTTTGGTGAAGAATGAGGCAAACTGAGCCGCTGAGTTGTTGAAGAAATTCCGGATGAGTCCGTTTACGTGT
Organism: Arsenicibacter sp.; assembly: GCA_965247375.1. GTDB lineage: Bacteria > Bacteroidota > Bacteroidia > Cytophagales > Spirosomataceae > Arsenicibacter. The sequence goes on along the minus strand of CBDFHU010000040.1, from coordinate 20,777 downwards.
TTGGCGAAATAAGCCTCGCGGGCAATGACCGGATAATATTCCCGCGAATTCCCGTATTCGCGGTAGGCGACAAACCCCTTATCAGTCATGCGCTTCAGCAGCGTAGCCAGGGTAGTAGCCGCTGGCTTCGGCGGATCATAGGCCTCCAGCAGATCTTTCATGAACGCTTTCTCCATGGTCCACAGGTGATTCATCAATACTTCCTCTGTCGCTGATAGTTTCATTCTACGTGTATAGAATTGTTTCTACAAATGTAGAATAAAAAATCACTAAGAAAAATAAATAGCAGTTTTGCGGGAAAAATTTTGACGGGCAATCGGTATTAGTGACAATAAATCACCTGAATGGATGATTGGTTGTCTTATGTGAATGGAGTATTACAGAAGCCGTAAAAATAGTATATGGTTGTTGTCAGGAAATTACGCAAATAGGCTAAACATTATTAAGTTTGGCTATCTCTGCAAATCATCATAACATCATGTACTATACCGTCTCTACGCTGCTTTTGCTTACGTTTTCACCACCAGGGGTGCCGTATTCACCAACGAATCTTCCGTATCGGTTCACGACTCAGAAAATAGTAAAGTCTGCTCCGGTTACCGGTACCGGCCTCCGCCTGAATACTGCGGTTCATGCTGATTCGCTGCCGGTGAAGGCTGTTGGTACGGATAGTCTGGTGCATTTGTTTGATCAGAAGGTTGAACAGATTCCGATGGTCCGCCGGAAGCAGTACAAGGAAGTCCGCAAACAGTTTCAGGTGACGGTGAGTGAGTCGGATGACGCGTTTTTTTACTACGCGCTCGGCTATCTGAATGAGAAAGGCTACGGCGGCCCGGCGAAGCTGTCCGAAGCCAGACGGTGGTATAGCTATGCCGCCCAGCTGAATGATTCGGCCGCTACCTACAAGTTGATTTCATTGTATGAGTCCGGTCGTCTGCGGATCGATAATCCGGCGGCTGAAGTAGCCCGTTTACGCCATAATCTGGAAGGAGGGCGCAAACGGTTTTCAATTGATGCCAAACAGGCCGACGGACAGAAAGTGCTGGCAGCGATTTTTGCCGAGGATCAGCCGGCCGATCCGGCAAATCCGCTTGCAGATGAGGTCCGGCGGCTGAAGGACGTGCGGAACCTGACGCCTTCGCCCGAAGTAATTGTCAGTTTTAATCAGTTGTATACGCTTGCTGCCCAAAAGGGAGTATCATTTCTGAATTTTTATAAATCAGCGAATCAGAGTTCTGCCAATAAACAGTCTCCGGCCAAACCAGCTGTTGCTGAAGCGAAACCGACTCCACCACCGGTTGTTGAGACAAAACCCGCTCCGGCAGCGGCTACTGAAATTAAACCGGCTGTGGTCGAAGCGAAACCGACTCCGCCACCGGTTGTTGAGACGAAACCTGCTCCGGCAGCGGCTACTGAAACTAAATCGGTCGTTGCAGAAGCGAAACTGACTCCACCACCGGTTGTTGAGACAAAACCCGCTCTGACAGTAGTTGCTGATGCTGCGCCGATGGCGGTGAAACCTCGTATTTCATCGGTTAATTATTCGCAGAAAGCGCTGACGGCTATCCAGAATAACCAGCTCGACAGCCTCAATACCTGGATGCGGCAGGCAGTACTTATCAATCTGGGTGTTGATCTGGCGAAACCGGACACAGAGAACAAACGACTGCTGGATTCACTGCGGGCCGGAAGCCGTCAGGCCGGTCTGTTCTACTATGCCCTCGGGTATTTATATGAGCACAAACAAACGGGGAAAAGCTGGGGAGCGGCCGAGCGTTTTTACCGGTATGCCTTTCAGACCGGCTATGCCCCGGCCTATTTCCGGCTGATGACCTACTACACCCGCGAGACCATTTCGTCGTCGCAGTCGCAGTGGTTGCAGATGAACTATAATGCTAAAATTGAGGCAGTACCGGTTCAGATTGCAGGACATAGCCGGCCGGTGACGTTATACATTCATGACTTCCCGCAGGATACCGGCAATCCGATTTCTGACGAGTGCGAGCGGTTGCAGGAAGTTTTCAATGTAACCGTACCGGCCAAAACTGTTCAGCATTACGCCAACCTCTACCGCCTCGCCCAGACCAATCACCGGTCATTCAAGGAGCAGTGTAAACTATGATTACTATGATTAACATGATTGAATGATTAGCCTGAAAAAATCATGTTAATCATTCAATCATGTTAATCATCGTCTTATTGCGCCTTCTGTTCGCGGTATTCTTTTTCGATGGACTGGATGATGTAGCCGGAAATCCAGCCGATCACGCCGCCACGGGGGAAGATAAACTCTTTAGCTTCAGGACGGCTGCGGCGGCATTCTTCCAGTACACCGCGCAGCATGGTTGCTCCGGCGATGATCTCGTCGCGTTTAAATACTTTTTCCCGTACCGTTTTGATATCGGCCTGGGCCTTCCGCATGGCTTCTTCATTGTCGAGTCCGCTCAGGTCAGGGTTGGTCAGCGCATCGTAGTTCTGAATAGCCATTTCCTGTAGTTTCACGGCATCTTTATACGTGAACTTAACCAGTTGGGTATTGATTTCGCGCGGGTGGAGATACGTCACGAGCGCATACACAATACCGCCCATCATGTAAACCCGCTGGCGATTCTGGAAACCGGCTTTCCGGCCCATCTCGCGTTTTACCACCGATTGCAGTTCATCCGTATAGACCTGCTGCGCCGACTGATCAACCGGTTTTCCGCCTTCCTGAATTTTTTTCAGCATGGACACCGTACCCGGGAAGTCGATGTAGTCGAAGGTGTTGTCTGCCGTGAAATAACCGCCTTTCGTGTTGCCGCTGCCAATGTCGATGGTGCTGGTAGTCAGCCATTCGCGGCGCGGGATGGTGCCGCGCACGGTCAGTTCGGCTTCACCGGCTGCGTCGATAAACGGAATGGCTGTTGGCCAGGCGCTGCCCAGCTCATCGTGCAGGGCTTTTTCCAGGTCAGCCTGTTTGTTGTTTTTTACCAGGGCTGTTTGCAGACCGCTGCTGCCGACCACAAAAATCCGGTTTTTGGTCAGCTTGCGGCGGGTCATCAGCGAGTCCAGATAGATGTGGACGGCTTTTGCTGTTTCGGCAAAAACGGCCGGCGTGCATTCAATCGGCGTTGTATTACGGGTTTCCGATTTTACGACCCGGAACAGCGCATGGCCGTCGGGCGAGAACTTCAGCGCTACCACTGACAGTTTCACGCCTTTGGCGCCGATGTCAATACCGCCATAGAGTTCTTCGGTTTCTTTCAGGCCGCTCAGGATCTGCCGCAGTACTTTTTCACTGACGGTATAGCCGCCGGCCTGATACAAGTCAATCGCCTGATTCAGATACTGACCGGCACGTACCATGTCATTGCGGTCGCGGGCAAGCAGGCCCATGTTCTCATAAACGGCGGCGGTCCAGTAGTTATGCTTTGCGGCTTTAACACCGGCAAGGGCTTTGGTCAGGTATTCGTCTGCTTTGTCGTACTGCTGAGCTTCGCGGAGGCTGTTGCCGGTTTTCAGATACCGCAGCGACTGCATCAGTGATGTAGAGTTGGTATTATTCTGGCCGAACGTAAGCTGAACAGCACAGCAAAGACCGATTAGAAAGGTAAGAAATGGTTTCATAGAGTAGCACTGAGAGATATGAGATGGGGTTTGTATAAAATTGGACGGGAATGTAATAAGGATTTTGTATAATAGACATATCATAAAATGTTATTCTGTGTCTTTTTTGTTGATGGGTCGTTGAAAATGGTTTATTGGTTAGAGATTAAATCAATTCTACCGTTTTCAGAGTATGCGTGAGGAGAGGAATCGGTCTTTCTTTTCTTAATTTTACCACCATGTATATCCGGCATATTGATATTAAGAATATTCGTGCGATTGAGCACTTTGAGATGACATTCCCTGAAGGTCGGGAAGCCGGTTGGCATGTACTGATCGGGGAGAATGGTTCAGGCAAATCAACGATTGTGCGGGCAATTTCCCTTGCTTTATTGGATTATAGCGATATTATAGCAAGTAATCAGAATTGGGATGAATGGCTAAAAAAAGGTCAGCCTTCAGGAATCATTAATTTAGCAATACTATCTGCGGAACATGCTGAAAGCCTGGATAAGTTTGTACAGAATAGAATAACTTTTGAGCGATCTGCTTGGGGAAATGCATATTCTGAACCGAACGTTGATATTTTGGAGGTGATTTTTCGGGGCAGAAAAAGCTTTTATAAAAGTGGGGCGAGTCCTATATCAACAACTATTCAGTATCCTATACCAGTACCTACGCCTATGCCTACGCCGCCCGGGAAAATAACAGAATATTGGTTTTCCGCTGGCTATGGCCCTTATCGCCGGTTTTCGGGTGGAGACCGCGCAAAAGAAAAGGCGTATAACAATAATCCCCATTTAGGTGCACATTTATCTGTATTCGGTGAAGACATTGCTTTGTCTGAAGCTTTGTCATATATAAAGGATCTTTACACCCGAAGTTTAGAGTATCGTGCTAGTGGATTAGCTGATCGGCAAATAGATGCACAATTATATGATCTCCTAATAGAATTTATAAATAAGGCAAAATTGCTGCCTCATGACGTTGAAATATCCGGAGTGACAACAGATGGAGTTTATTTTAAGGATGGCTACGGGGAAAACATCTCTGCTATACAAATGAGCGATGGTTATAGATCGATTCTGAGTATGACATTTGAGCTGATACGTCAATTTGTAAAAACATTTGGTATTGCTACAATAGCACAGAATATTGAGAAAAACCAGAAAATAACGCTGCCGGGAGTAGTGCTGATTGATGAAGTAGACGCCCATCTGCATCCAACCTGGCAAACAACCATCGGGCAGTGGTTTACAACGTACTTTCCTGCTATTCAGTTTATTGTTACGACCCATAGTCCATTGATTTGCCGTGCTGCCGAAAAGGGAACTATCTGGCAGCTGGCAGCGCCTGGTAGTGAAGACGGTATTACCGAAATAACCGGAGAGGCTAAGAAGCGATTGATCTATGGTAATGTACTGGACGCCTACAGTACAAATGTTTTTGGTGGTAATGTAGCCCGTTCAGCCTCGGCGAATGATAAATTGAATGAACTGGCTGCGCTTAATATCAGGTCAAGATTTGGGGTGATTTCCGCTGATGAAGAAAAGCAGTTGAATGAGCTTCGCAGCATTTTCCCTACAGAAGGATGATACAGTTACCCGATGTTAAACCAGATCAGCGTATACTGAATTCGTTACAGGAATGGCAGGATGTCGTAAATGGACAAACCGGTTTTGAAGAGCAGTCAGCTTTGGCCAAAACGAGTTTTAGTCAGAAGAATAAAAAAGGCAACCATACATTTGATGAAGTCAAAAAAGCATTGACCCAAATGTGTTCCGGTGCGCGCCGGTGTGTATACTGCGAAGACTCCGTTGTCGATGAGGTAGAGCACATTTATCCTAAAGATCTGTATCCCGAAAAAGTATTTGACTGGAATAACTACGTATATGCCTGTGGGAACTGCAATGGCCCGAAGAATAATAAATTCGCCGTTTTCCGAAGTGATACCGAAGAATTTCAGACCGTAAACCCACCTCATGGAACACCGGCAATCAGACCACCTGCCGGTGAAGCTGTATTAATCAATCCGCGTGTAGAAAACCCTTTGGAGTATTGCATGCTTGATTTAGAAGACACATTCAAGTTTGTGATTATTAAGCCGAAAGGTAGCAAGGATTATCAACGGGCTACCTATACCTTTGAGGAAGTACTGCGGTTAAGTCACGTCGAACGGGAGTTCCTGAGGCAAGCCCGGCAAGAAGCATTTCATGATTATAGCGCCCGTTTACGTACATACGTGCAATTCAGAGATGCCGGTAAGCCACAGCAACAACTGGATAATATGATTGATCAGTTGAAGAAAAAAGGTCATCCTACAGTCTGGAAAGAAATGCAGCGCTATCATCGGCTGAACCGTCTAATCGAGATAGATCGTGACCTTGATACGCTTTTTCAACAGGCCCCCGAAGCGCTGGATTGGTAATCCCGCACTTCGGGGCGTAATGATTATTTTGCCACCCCTACCCGGCCCGGCTCGCGGACATTAGCGCCGTTACGTTTCTGCAGGTCGTCGCCCAGATCGGCGCGGGCTTCTTCGGCTAGCGTTTCGAGACGGGCTACAATCTCAGGGTGTTGTTCGCGGACATCATAGCGCTCGCCCGGATCGCGGCGCAGGTCAAACAGAGCCGTCGGAAACGGGTGGTTTTCATTTGTTTGACCCGGCTTGCCGTTCTGACCCGGCAGGAACCCTTCGTAGGTCCGCCCCGGATGGGCAAACACCAGTTTCCAGTCGCCTTCCCGAACCGCTTCAAGGCTGTTTTTGCGGTAATAATAGTAGAACTTAGTGCGCGGTGTCATGTCATTGTTGCCCTTGAGCAACGCCAGCCAGTCAACACCGTCGATGCGGTTTTTAGGCAGACGGGCCCCGCACACTTTCGCTACTGTCGGCAGAATGTCCATAGTTGTCAGCAGTTTGTTGCAGACACGACCTGCCGGTACAACACCTGGCCAGCGCACCAGACAGGGCACCCGATGCCCGCCTTCAAACGAGGTTCCTTTGCCTTCACGGAAACCACCCGTCGAACCAGCATGGTCGCCGTAGTTGAACCACGGCCCGTTGTCGCTGATAAAGATAACCAGGGTGTTTTTGTCCAGATTCTGCTTTTTAAGTTCAGCCATGATCTGGCCCACCGACCAGTCGAGTTCCGTAATCACATCGCCGTATAATCCTTTGGCTGTCTTGCCTTTGAAGGTTGGGGAAACCGCCAGCGGGACGTGGGGCAGGGGATGTGGCACGTACAGGAAAAACGGTTTTGATTTGTGTTTCCGGATAAAACCCAGTGCCCGTTCGGTGATGGTAGCGGTAATTTTACCGGCATCGTTCAGGTCCTTAATTTCGTCTTTTTTATTATTTCCCTCAATCCAGTGCAGCGGCGGATATTTGGCCTGAGCCTGCCACGGGTGCAGCGGCCACATATCGTGCGAATACGGCACGCCGTAATATTCGTCGAAGCCTTGCTGAAGCGGCAGGAACTGCTGCTGATCGCCGAGGTGCCATTTGCCGAAGATGCCGGTTGTATAGCCCCGTTCTTTCAGCAATTCGGCCAGCGTCTCTTCGTTTGGATTCAGGCCAACCGGTGAGTTGGGGCCGAAAGCGCCCGATACACCCAGCCGGTTCGGGTAGCAGCCCGTCATCAGCGCTGCGCGGGAGGCACTGCATACGGCCTGGGCAACCAGAAAATTCGAAAACCGTGACCCTTCGGCCGCCATGCGGTCAAGGTTAGGGGTCGTATAATCGAGGGCGCCGGTGACGGATAGGTCGCCGTAGCCCATATCATCCATAAAGAAGAGGACAACGTTAGGCGGGGTGGCCGCTGGTTTGTTGATCCAGGCACTGATGGATAAGCCCACGCCGATGAGGGTAAAGGTACTCAGCAGCAGATGTGAAAAACGTCGTGGCAGTATACGCATAGCGGGTTTTATGAGGTTAAAAGGCAATTGTACGAACAGACAGAGACGATCCGGAAATACCCCTGTTCTATTAAATGTCAGAAAAAGGGTTATTTACCACTAGCCGGTGCGATTTTCGGCGAAATAATTTCCCAGTCGTTGATATGGGTCGGCGTATGTTCACGGGCCAGAATCGCATCAAACTGCCGGATCAGGTCAGGATGTTGCGCGGCTATATTGGTAGTTTCGCTTACATCTTTCGCCAAATCATAGAGCTCCCACGGCGCCTTACGGTTGGCCCGCAGGTTGGTTTTAACGGCTTTCCAGTTGCCCATCCGGATCGCCAGCTGTCCGCCTTTTTCGGGGTATTCCCAGTATAGAAACGGATGCTTTTTCTGTTTGTCCGGTTGTGTCAACAACGTTGGCAGAAACGAAATACCATCAGTCGGAAACGGCTGTTTGTAGCCGGTCAGCTCGGCGAGGGTCGCCAGCATGTCATACTGTACCGATACATGATCCGTCACCTGACCGGCCTTGATTTTACCGGGCCAGCGGGCAATCATCGGTTCGCGGATACCGCCTTCGTACACATCCATTTTCAGGCCGCGCAGGTTGCCGACGCTCTTAAAATAGGCCGCATCGACCCCGCCGGTGGTGAAGGTTGCCCCGTTGTCGCTGGAGAACATGACCAATGTGTTTTCGTCGAGATTCAGCTCTTTCAGAAGCTTCATAATCTGGCCGACCTTCGTGTCCATGTAGGTGATCATGGCGGCGTAGGTTGCCCGTGGGTAAGGGGTTGCCGCATATCCCTGCTGCCCCAGATACGGCTTGTCGTCAAACGTACCGGCGTACTCCTTCACCGCTGCTTCCGGAGCCTGTAAGGAGGTATGAGGCGCAGTAAACGGCAGATACAGGAAAAACGGGCCGTTTTTATGCTGCCGGATAAAGTCTTCTGCCTTATCCGCCATTTTATCGGTGGCATAGTCGTTGCCCCGGTAATAGGCAAATCCTTCGGGCGTGGCATTTTCAGGGGCCAGTCTGCGGTGTACCTCAATGTAGTGATTAGTAAGCTTTACGGGCTTGCCGTTTTCCCAGAGGTGGGTCGGGTAATGGTTATGGGCCTGTTTCTGATCGAGGTAGCCGTAAAAATAATCGAACCCCTGCTCGTTTGGGTTACCGGTGGTATTGGCCATGCCCAGCCCCCATTTGCCGATGCAGGCCGTTTTATAGCCGTTCTGCTGCAACATCCGGCCGATGGTAAAGGCGCCCGGATAAAGCGGCATCTGTCCGCCTTCGAGCGAGTCGGCAAAACCGCCCATTTCATAATTGCCCCGGATATAGGAGTGACCGGCGTGTTTACCGGTCAGGAGCATACAGCGCGCGGGGGCGCAAACAGGCATGCTGGAATAGTGCTGTGTAAACCGGATGCCTTCGCGGGCAATCTGATCCAGATGGGGCGTCCGGATTTTTTGCTGGCCATAGCAGCCCAGGTCACCGTAACCGAGGTCATCGGCGTAGATGTAAATAATGTTGGGGCGGTTGGGTTTCGGAGCCGGTAGGGTATAGGCGGCAAGCAGCAGGGTCAGGCCGGTGAAAAGAATAACGTTGAGTAAACGAAAGCTGATGGTCATTGGGTTAACAGGAATAAGGTACAGGCTGCTTCGGATTTTAAATCCGAAGTTAGGTGATTGCGGATTTAAAATCCGCAATAGCGGTTGTCCGTGGCTGATCGCAGCCACGGACAATGGAATAACTTACCAGCCCGGATTCTGCGACAGCGACGGCGTCAGGTTACGCTCGCGCTGTGGAACCGGCCAGAGATAATGCCGTGTCTTGTCGAACACGCGGTTGATGCCCACCACCTGAACGGTCGCCAGTTTACCATCTGTGCCTTTGTAGGTAATGCCGTAAACCGGCCCCGGCAGTACGGTTTCGGCAGTTTTCCAGCGGCGGATGTCAAACAGGTGCTGTCCTTCGAAGGCGAGTTCAACCGTCCGTTCGCGCCGGACAATGGCCCGCAGTTCTGCCTGTGAAGCTGTAGCGCTGATTGCCGGTTGTTTTACATCGGTGCGGCCGTTCCGTACGGCGTTGATCGCGCTGATGACACTGGCGTCAATCTGGTTTTGCTCAATTTTAGCTTCGGCATAGGTCAGCAGGATCTCGGCATACCGCAGCAGAATGATGTTGATGCCGTTGTTAGCCGGATTGGCGTAGTCGTCGGCATTCATGTATTTTTTCAGGTTGAAGCCGGTCGTCGAGGCAATGTAGGTATTCCCGACCGCGTCGGCGGTGCCGCTGTTGGGTTCGGGCCGGAACGTAATGCCGCTCGGCAGCGGATCGCCGGTCAGGTAAACCGAAAACTTAAGCCGCGGATCACGATTGACATACGGCGTCGCCGGATCATAGCCGCTGGTCGCGTCGGTAATCAGCTTACCGGCGGTCGTTTCGTACGTATCAACCAGCGCTTTTGTCGGCACAAACGTACTGTTGGCATTTTTCTGGCTGTACGGTCCCATGTAGCTGAACACGTTTACCGGATAGGTATCTTTGATAAACTGGCGGTCCAGCAATACCTCGCGGTTGTTTTCGGCAGCGTAGGTAAACAGCTTTTCATAGGAATCATACAGACCATAAGTACCCGATTTTATGACCTGATCGGCGGCGTCGGCGGCCTGCTGGTAGCGTCCGGCGTAGAGGTTTGCCCGTGCCCGCAGGCCGATGGCAGCACCTTTGGTAAAGCGGCCTTTGTCGGCAGCAGCGTAGGTGGCCGGCAGGAGGGCGGCCGCTTCAGCCAGTTCCTTGTCAACAAAATCCCACACCTGGGCAACCGGTGTGCGGGTCAGGGCGCGGCTTTCGTCGAGGGTTATGGCCTTGGTTACCAGCGGCACATCGCCGTACAGGCTGGCCAGTTTCAGATACTGATACGCCCGCAGGGCCCTTGCTTCACCTTTGCACTGGCTGATCAGGGCCGTATTAGTCGTCTGGATTTTATCGATATTGTCGAGCAGGTAATTACAGGCCCGGATGCCGCGATAGGCCTTTGCCCATTCGCCGAATACCCGCGAGCTGGTGGCATCGTATTGACCCAGTTCAATATAGGCATGCAGTTCAAACGGCTGGTTAACGTGCCCGATGTCGGTCAGGGCATCCCAGCTGAAAATGTTGGTACTATCCAGGTCACTATACAGGGAGTTGGTCGCCAGCCGGGCGTCGTTATCGGTCTTCCAGAACACACTTTCCGACAGCCGGTCATTCGGCACCGTATCCAGCAGCTGGCGGTCGCAGGCGGTCAGGGCCAGCCCTGCCGTAATGGCCAGTAAGGTGTATTTGATCGTGTAACGTATTGATTTCATGATGTTCAGACGATGAGTTGAGTTAGAGTCCCAGGTTTAGGCCAACAGTATACAGCGCAGTCTGCGGGTAATACACCCCGCGGCCTGAGCCCACTTCCGGATCGAGATCCCACTCGTTCAGTTTCGAGATCGTAAAGACGTTAGTAGCCGATACATAGGCCCGGATACGGCTCATTTTCAGCTTACCGGCAATCGCTGCGGGCAACGAATAAGCCAGCTGTACGTTTTTCAACCGTACATAGGAGGCATCAATCACGAGCCGGTCGGAAGTGGCTACATTGCGCAGGTCAAACTTCCTCGGGCGCGGGAACCGGGCTGTCGGGTTTTCGGGTGTCCAGTAATTGTTGGTATAAATCTCGTGGGTAAACCCTTCCTGATTACCCATTTCGGCGAGGGCACCGGCCAGCCGGGTATCGACTTTGGCCGCTCCCTGGAACAGCAGACTCAGCTCAAAGTTCTTATAAGAGAAGTTCGAGTTCAGACCGAAAATGTATTTCGGAAACGAATTACCGATGCTGGTCATGTCGTTGGCGTCGATTTTACCGTCGCCGTTGAGGTCAACGTATTTTACGTCGCCGGGTTTGGTGTTGGCCGCATAGGTGGCTTTGTAGCTGTCAATCTCCGACTGTGTCTGGAAAAGGCCGTCGGTTTTGTAGCCCCACAGGGTATTGATCGGCAGGCCGACGGCGATGATGTAGCGCGGGTCAATGTCCGAACCGGTGATGTACGGGCCTGTACCCTTCAGATCGACCACTTTGTTTGAGTTGATGCTGAAATTACCGCCGAGGTTATACTGAAAACCCGATGAACTTTTGGCACCTCGATAGTTCAGGCTGATTTCCAGCCCTTTGTTCTCCACCGAGCCAGCGTTCTGCGGTGGCGCCGACAGCCCGACCGTAGCCGGAATTTCGAGGTTGAGCAGGATGTCATTGGTCCGTTTTTTGTAATAATCTACGGTCAGGTTCAGGCGGTTGCGCAGGAAGGAAGCATCCAGTCCGAGGTCAAGCTGTGTGGTAGACTCCCAGCCCAGATTGGTATTGGCCAGGCTGGTCTGCCGGTAGCCCTGCACGGCCGCACCGTTGAAGTTATAGCCCCGTGCCGTCAGGGCGGCATAGTAACTGTAAAGATCAACGGACTGGTTACCGGTGATGCCCCACGAGCCGCGGAGTTTCAGCTCATTAACCGTTGATTGCAGACCCTGCCAGAAGGCTTCTTTCGATAACCGCCAGCCCGCCGAGAACGACGGGAAAAAACTGTATTGCTTCTCGCCGGTAAATTTCGATGAGCCGTCATACCGTCCGTTGGCTTCAAACAGGTACTTGCCGTTGTAGTCGTAGTTGACACGGGCAAAATACGACCGCAGACCAAACACGGCATCGTTTCCGGAGTTGCTTTTGGTTCCGTCGTTAGCCCCCTGACTGATCGACTGAATGTCGTTGCTGTAGAACCGTTCGCGGTAGGCACTCAGGAAGTTCTGGGTATTGCCGATCTGGGAGTAGCCCAGTAAGCCTTTAAGCCCGTGGTTGCCAAATGTTTTGTCGTAGGTTAACAGGCTGATGAGGGTGTATTCCCGCAACGAGTTCCGTACTTCGGTCAGTGTGTTATTGGCGACTGTTTTCGTGATATTGGTGTTTTTGTCATAGTTCGTAAAGGCGTTGGTATAGTTTTTCTCCTGGGTGAAATAGCCGCGGCCGGCCAGCTGCGTCGAGAATGTCAGTCCGTCAAGAATTTCCCATTCGCCTTTTACGTAACCGGCCAGAAAATCAGAGAACCGCTTCGAATCGCCGCCGATTTCGGCATTCATCAGCGGGTTATTGCCCTGCGGACTCAGGCCGTATATGCCGTCTGCGTACTTGGGTACTGCCCACAGCGAGCCGTGGAAAAACCGGTCAATCGGGTCTACGGTCGGTACCTGAGAATAGTTATACCGGTAGTTGAGGTCACCGCTCAGGCGTACTCTGCGCGAGACAGTATAATCGGTATTCATCCGGATTTCGCCGATTTTACTGTTGTAATGCGTAATGATACCGGCCTGATCCTGAAAGCGTAAGCTTAGCCGTGTACGGAGGGCTTCGGTACCGCCGGCAATCGACAGCGTATGATTCTGCTGCGGGGCGGCATGCAGCATGGTCTGGAACCAGGTGTTTGGAAACGGGTATTTTTCACGGTCGGTCGCGTTCACATAGGCCTGAATCGATGATTCGGTGAAACGGGCAGGCAGGGCAGCACCGGCGTTGGTATAAGCCACGACCTGCAGGCGCATGTAGTCTTCGAGACCCATCATCTGCGGTGCGTTGATCGATTTCTGGATGGCATAATAGCCGTTGTAATCGACCTGCACCTTACCGCCTTTCGCCCGCTTGGTGGTCACGAGTACGACCCCGTTGGTGGCCCTGGAACCGTAAATAGCCGTTGAGGCGGCATCTTTCAGGATCGAAATGGTTTCGATGTCCTCGGGGTTGATGTCGGTCAGCCGCTGTTCAATCCCGTCAACGATCACCAGGGCGTCATTTTTGCCAAGGTCAAAGCTGCCGGTGCTGTTGCTGCTGCCGGCCGAACTGGTGCCGTTGATATTGAATGTGGTAACACCCCGTACCCGGATGGCAGCATTTGACCGGCCCGGCGCACCGCCCTGATCCAATACGGTTACACCCGGCATCTGCCCCTGCAATGACTGCTGTACGTTGGAAACCGGCCGGCGGGCAATCTCTTCGCTGCCGATCTGGGCGACAGAATTGGTCAGCGCTTCTCGTTTCTGGGTACCATAACCCACGACAACCACCTCTTCGAGCAGTTTATTGTCGGAAATGAGCGTGACATCCAGCCGGCTGCGGCCGCCGATGCTTATTTCCTGCGTCGTAAAACCAATGCCCGAAAAAACCAGTACTGCGTTGGCCGGTACATCGAGTGTATACTTACCGTTAACGTCCGTGCTGGTGCCTTTGCTGGTGCCTTTGATCACCACATTGATACCCGGCAGTGTTTCCCCGTTTTCGCTCTTAACCGTACCGGTAACCGGATTGGCGGCCAGCTCGGTTTTCAGGCTGACAGACCCGATACTGTTCAGCAGCTTTGCTGCATTATCACCGGCCGGGGGGGCTTCCTGAGCCGGCAATGACTCAAGCAGAGGTGTTTCCTGCGAGGCAACTTTCCGCCGGTTACTGCCGGTCAGAATCAGGTACGAATTGTTGTTTACTTTTTTATAGCGCAGTCCGAGCGGCCGGAGCAGGTTATCGAGGTTTTTTTCGAGGGTTGCCTTGCTGTCGAGTTTGTCGGCGGCAACGGAAACGCCGTCAACCGTACGGAGTTCAAACAGAATTTCGGCACCGTACCGGTTTTTCAGATCCTGTAATACATCTTTCAGCTGGCGCCCCTGTGTGTGTGGCGTAGTCAGCTGTTTACGCTGAACATTATTGGCCAGCACGACCGACTGCGACCAGCCCGGCCGGAAACCGACCAGCAGCGAAGTGGCCAGCAAGCATTTGGTTACGGCATTTGGTAAAGGATTTGTCATAAAAACAAACGATTAAAAAGTGATCGTTGAGAAACAGGGTTGAGTGATTGTACCAGTCAGAATGGTTTTGGGAACTACCTTTCCGGAGACGCTCTGCGAGCTTCCGGGTTAAGTAATACTGTTAATCAATAGGCAAAGATTAGTGCGTGATCAGATTTTTGCAAGAGAAATTTAATATTTTGATAATCAAATGGTTAGTTAAAAGTCTATCGAGAAATACGGTTATTCGCCGGATTTTTTAAAAACAAAAAGTCATCGCTGTGATACAGAATTGGTTACTAAACTACCTGTTACCGGTCGGTTATAAGGACTTTGTTCCCCTGCCTGACGACGGTGATGTCGAGTAATTCAGAGATAGATTGCAGGAGCTGATCAACATTGTCGGCCCGGAAGGAACCCATCAGTACCCGTTCGGCCAGTGCCTGGTCGTTGATAGTTACCTGAAGCCCGTAGTTATCTTCGAGGAGCCAGGCGACCTCCTGCAATGAGGTTTCGTCGAAGACAAAGCGCTTGTCTGTGCTGATCAGTTGCGGCAGCGGATGATCGGCGCGGCGTAGCCGCATGCGGTTCTGCCGGTCAAGCGTGACGAGGTCGCCGGGTTTCATGGTCAGGTGCCGCGTGGCCTGTCCCTGGCGGTAGTCGAGCTGAACCTTACCCTTGTGGAGCTGAACGCGGGCACCCCGTTTGCGGGCAAATACAGAGAATTCCGTTCCCAGCACAACAACCGTAAAATTATTAGCCGTTCTGACGGCAAATTGCTGGTCGTCGGGCGTATGAACAATGGAAAACGTAGCTTCGCCGGTCAGGTCAACGTCGCGGGTTCTGATACCGAAACCCCAGCGGGGTACCTGCAGCGATGAGTTAGGACTCAGCATAACCTGGCTGCCGTCGGTCAGCCGGATCGGGCGTGTTTCGCCGTAGGCTGTCGAATAGGTCCGGTACAGGATCGGGTTACGGAGCAACCAGCCACCTGCCCCCAATAGTAACAGCACCGACGCCGCTACCAGCCACTGCCGCACGGGCCATTGGCGGATAACCGGTGCAACCTCCGTTTCAGGGCACGCTGCTTCTCCGTGCTGGTTACGGGCCATAAAGCCGGTAAATTCCGCCAGGGACGCCTCGGTGCGGGCAAGGTATTGCGGATGGGTCAGTTCCCATTCTTCGAGCCACTCGTAATACAGTTCTTCGTTGGCAGGCGTCTGTAGCCACTGACTGATCAGGGTGCGTTGCAGTGGCGATGTATTTCGTTCAAAGTGGCTGAAAATTAGCTCTTTGTTGATTTCAGGGTCCATTTCGTTTCGACGTATAAGTGTGCAGGATATTTTCAGAGGCGTACCGTTTAAAACGGCAGCAGGCGGGCAACGACCAGCAATAAGGTGAGCCAGTGTTCTTTCAGCCCTTTCCGGACAATGCTCAGGGCTTTTACGATGTGTACTTCGACGGTTTTAATGGAGATGCCCAGTTCATTGGCGATGTCCTGGTATTTTTTGCCTTCAAAGCGGTTGAGCAGGAACACTTTACGGCATTGGGGAGAGAGCGATTCGACAAGGTCTTCCAGCTGATGAAAGACTTCTTCAAACTGTAGCAGCTGGTCGGGTCGCTGACCGAAGGCACTTTCACGGACGTCGGCGGTATCGATGGTATCGAGGTCCTGAAATTCGAGGCGGAGGTAATTGTAGGCTTCGTTCCGGACACTCCGGAAGAGGTAATGGCGGTATGAGCTGGTTACGCTTTCATAGGCTCTGGTCTTCCAGAACTTACAGAAGACCTCACTCACAATATCCTCGGCTGTTTCTTTAGAATAAACAAAGCGGACGGCGTGACTGCATAACGCCTGATGATACCGCCGGAAAAGCAGCTCACATCCTTTTTGGGGGCTTTCCTGAAACGCTTTACGGATAAACAGTTCCGTATCATTAAGAAGTAACGACTCCTGGTTGTCCGGTAACCTGTTGTCAGCCAGCTGGATAGCAGGTATTGGATCGGGTTGCCTTGAAGAATGGATCGGTCTGATAGCTTGCATATCCTCCGTTGAAAACTAAGTAAGTCCGGCAAAGGCCTTCTATACTATCAGACAACTTTTTCAGAAAATCACCTTATATCGTTTTAAAAAAATCTTAAATAAATTCAAAAGCAGGGTGGTTCCGTTCCCGGAAGCATTCCGGGAACGGAATGTGTTCAGCGGAGTTTGGCGCGTACATACTGTACAGGCCAGTCATGATCAGCGCCGAGGGCCCTGGCCGCCTGCATCGGAAAATACGGATTCCGTAAAAATTCGCGCGCCAGTAAAATCAGATCGGCCTGACCATCCGCCAGAATAGCTTCGGCCTGTTCGGGAGTTGTGATTAACCCGACGGCTCCGGTAGCGATACCGGCTTCTGTCCGGATGCGTCCGGCAAAGGGAACCTGATAGCCCGGGCCAACCGGAATCGGGGCCTGCGGGACATTACCGCCCGTTGAGCAATCGACCACATCAACGCCTTTTTCTTTCAGGCGTCCGGCCAGCGCCACCGAATCGTCAATGGTCCAGCCGCCATCGGTCCAGTCAGTGGCGGAAATGCGGACAAACAGCGGCAGATCGGCCGGCCATACGGCGTTTACTTCATCAACAATCTCCAGTACAAACCGGACACGGTTGTCGAAACTACCTCCATAGGCATCGGTCCGGTGGTTGCTCAGAGGTGAAAGAAATTCGTGGAGCAGATAGCCGTGGGCGGCGTGAATCTCGGCTACCCGGAAACCGGCTTCAGCGGCGCGTTGGGCGGCGGCTTTAAAATCGGCACGGATCTTCGCCAAACCGGCATCATCCAGTTCGGCAGGCGCGATTGTCCCGTCTTTAAACGGAATTGCACTTGGCGCCACCCGTTCCCAGCCGTCGGGATGGTCGGCCGGAATCAGGTCATTACCTTCCCACGGGATCTGGTGACTGGCTTTGCGGCCTGCGTGCGCCAGCTGAATACCCGCCACCGAGCCCTGGCTGTCGATAAAACGGGTAATCCGCCGGAGACCGTCGAGGTGTTCGTCTTTCCAGATGCCGAGATCACCGGGCGAAATCCGGCCTTCGGGCGATACAGCGGTCGCCTCCGTAAAGATTAGCCCGGCACCGCCAACCGCGCGGCTGCCCAGATGTACCAGATGCCAGTCACCGGCGAAGCCGTTTTTACTTGAATACTGACACATCGGAGAGACAACGATCCGGTTTTTAAGTGCCAGGCTCTTAAGCGATAAAGATGAAAAAAGTAGTGACATTGAAGTAAAATATCTGCTATATTTGGTTTTTGTATTATATGATAATGAAACCGATTTGATATGTCCGGAACCAAAAAAATGTATGTTTAGGGCACAATTGGGAATACATAATCAATCAAAAAAGCAAAGTAGCGGCTAAATGATTCTGTAACAGCTGAAAAAGATAAATAAATATAAAACCACTAGACTTTGTATTTTGTTGTATGTTAGTACATGTATCGAATTGGTAGTAAAAAAATGCTGATTCATATAAGAAATGTGCCAGACAACAAATAAATGCGTCTCAACACTATTCGCGGAACAGGCGTACAGTGAAAGAGGCCATTAAATGAAACGTGATTATGAGAACGAGAACAAAGAAAAACCGTTTATTAAAGCCTGATGAAAATCGTGTAGAGTTAGTTACCATGTATCTGGCTGCGGCGCGCCGCCGTTTACTGGCGAGCCAGTCGGGCGATCAGTCGTTGCATGATATGATTTCGCAGGAAATGGAAAGTATCCGTCAGCAGATGCGTCCTAAAGCACCGGTACTGGCGACCGTTTTTTCAAACCCCAACTGAATTAGTTTACATATGTACTACTCCGACAGACCGGTGTGTATGAAGTAACTACGCTTCATGCACACCGGTTTTCTGTTAGTAACTAAAAAACAAGCTGTTAATTATTCTTAAGTCGATACAATTGCGGAATGTGTAATGTACCTTTGCTGTGACACAACAAGATGAACGTCCACAATGAAGTTAATCTTTACCACCCTGATTGTATTAAGTACAATTGTTGCCTTTGCGCAATCATCAACAACTACCGGCCGAATTACAGGATCACTGATTGATTCACTGTCTACAAAACCTGTCCCTTTTGCTACTGTTGCCCTGCAAACTGCTGATGGTAAGCTTGTAACGGGCGTTACTACTGACGAAAAAGGAGGATTCACGATTGAAAAAGCCGCGTTTGGTACCTACCAGCTTACCCTGACATTTGTAGGCTATCGTTCAAGAAAACTGCCGGGTATTACCCTGACGGCCGATAAACCGGTGTATACTACAGGTACTGTACTGCTGGTTGCCGATACGAAAAGTCTGAGTGAGGTTAATGTCGTAGGACAGAAGGCTCTGGTCGAAGACAAGGGCGACCGGCTGGTGTATAACGCGGAAAAAGATGCTACCACAACGGGCGGTACGGCAGCCGATGTACTCCGGAAAGTGCCGATGCTGACGGTTGATCTGGACGGGAACCTGAAAATGCGGGGAAGCGGTAACCTTAAGATCCTCGTTAACGGTAAACCCTCGTCGATTATGGCGCGGAATCCGGCCGAAGCCATCAAACAGATGCCGGCTAACATTATTAAGTCGGTGGAGGTAATTACGAGTCCGGGCGCAAAATACGATGCGGAAGGCGCGGCCGGTGTTATTAATATCATTACCAAAAAGGCACTTCAGGGTACAAACGGGACCGTCAATGTGACCGGTGGTAATATGAACCGTTCGCTGGGCGGCAATATCAATATCCGGGGCAAAAAACTGGGATTGGCCATGTCGATGAATGCCTACCAGTACCGCAATATCGGCGATAATTTCAGCAGCCGTACTACTCTGGTCGACGGCAAACCAACCAATATCCTGGAACAGTCTTCGTCACGGGATAACACCGGTACCGGCGGTTACGGCGAAATGAGCCTCGATTATGACCCCGATTCGCTCAACCGGATCAGCCTGTCAGCCAATGCCTGGGGCGGGAATTTCCCGATGAACAGCAGCCTGTTCAGTCAGCTCCGGCTGATTGACGGAACCATCGTGCAGGATTTCAAGCGGGATATCCGGTTCCGGAACCCGTACGGCAATACCGAGTTCAACCTCGGCTGGACCCGTAACTACAAAAAGCCGGGCCGCGAATTTTCGGTGTTGTCGCAGTATAGCCGTATGCCTGACAATTACTATTATACGATCGTGCAGATGCCGCGTCTGTCGGAAGTACCAACGTATCTGGAACGGAGCGAAAACAAAAGCAGCAACAACGAATACACGTTTCAGACGGATTACATCCACCCGTTTACATCGTACACGAAACACGATACGCTGAATTTAAAATGGGAGATAGGGGCAAAAGCCATCAGCCGTGACATCAGCAGTGCCTTTACCATTGATCAGGCTTTAACCGGAAAAGAAGCGGATTACGTGCTTGATCCCAACCGGTCAAATGAGTTTTCGTATACACAGCGGGTTATGTCCGGATATTCCTCATTCCGGATGGACACAAAGAAAAAGTGGGGATTAAGTGCGGGATTGCGCTTTGAGCAGACGTATATCAACGGGGATTTTGTATCGACAAAAACGCAGTTTAAAAGCAATTACAATAACCTGATTCCAAGCCTGAACCTGTCGAAGACACTGAAGGAGAAGCACACGATCAAAGCAAGTTATACCCAGCGGATTTCCCGTCCGCTGATCTGGTACCTGAACCCGTTTAAAAATTACAGCGATCCGAAAAACGTACAGACTGGTAACCCGTACCTTAGTCCGGAGCTGACCCACGCAACCGAACTGGCCTACAGCACCTACGGTAAAGAAGGATCGTCGTTCAATGCGGCCCTGTTCTGGCGGCAGACCAATAACTCAATCGAATGGCTGTCGACGGTCGATGCGCAGGGCGTGGCCCTGACAACGCCACAGAATATCGGCCGGAGTGCAGGCTTCGGGGGGAACTTCAATGTCAGTCTTCAGCCAAACAAAAAGACGCAGATCAGCCTTAATGCTGACCTGACCTATAACTCGCTGTATAGCCCGGCGCTGAATCAGCGCAACCAGGCATGGATATGGGGGGCGAGTCCTAACTTTTCTTACAAGTTCCCGAAAGACCTGATGCTACAGGCATCGGGTTACTATGGCTCGGGCGGAGTATCCTTGCAGGGCCGTTATTCCGGCTGGTATTATTACGCTGTTTCGGCCAAAAAGGAATTCTGGGACAAAAAGGCAACCCTGACGCTGAACCTGAACAACCCTTTCAACCGGACGGTGCGGACAAGTTCTGACCAATTTGCGCCAACGTTTGTGGCACAAGGCTACTCAAATTACGTAAACCGGTCTGTCCGTCTGACATTTAGCTATAAGTTCGGCAGCATGAATGCAGGCGGTAGCAACAAGCAAAGTAAGAAAATCTCAAACGACGACAGCAAAGGAAGCCGG
>CBDFHU010000039.1:0-12517 GCA_965247375.1 Arsenicibacter sp. | reverse complement strand
AAGCTGGAGTATTTTTCGCAGTATGAGCTGCTGAAAGGTTTCCGGCACGTCGCTCAGGCCGAAGCCGACGATTTTCTGGCCCGGCCGGATATTATCAAAGGCATCCGCCAGCTGACTGCCTTCGACTTTACCTACGACATCCTGATTTACCCGACTCAGCTCAAAGCAGCCCTGCAACTGGTGCGGGCGCTGCCGGACGTAAAGTTTGTGGTCGATCACATTGCCAAGCCGTATATCAAAGATCAGAAGATCAACACCTGGTCGAACTACATGGCCGAAATCGCGAAACAACCCAACGTATATTGTAAGGTATCGGGTATGGTGACCGAAGCCGACTGGCAGCGCTGGACCGCCAAAGACTTTTTCCCGTATCTCGACGTAGTGTTCGAAAACTTCGGTCCTGACCGGATCATGTATGGCTCCGACTGGCCGGTTTGTCTGGTAGCGGGCAGCTACGGACAGGTGAAAAAACATTGTTGAAGAATACGTAGCTCCGTGGGGGGCTGATGTCCGCGACAAGGTTTTTCGGCCACAATGCGGTGCAGTTTTATAATCTTTGATCACCCTGATAATCATTCTGTTTCCGCTAAACTTCGTGTTCTCTGTGCAATACCTCTGTGAACTCTGTGGTTAATGTGAACGGCTTTTTCAGAAAACACAATCCATTTGACGCATGAATCTGAACCTACAAGATAAAGTCATCATCGTGACCGGTGGTGCAAAAGGCATCGGCGAAGGTATTTCAACGGTACTGGCCGCCGAAGGAGCCATTTCCGGTAATTGTCGGCCGGAACGCCGCCGACAATCAGGTTGGCCGTTGATAAAATCGTGGCTGCCGGTGGCAAGGCTTTCGCCATCGCCGCCGAACTGACCCAGCCGGAAGAATGTAAAAAAGCCGTTGACGAGACCCTGGCCCAATTCGGCCGTATCGATGGTCTGGTCAACAATGCCGGTGTTAACGACGGTGTCGGGCTGGAAAGCGGCAGTTACGAAGCCTTTATGGCGTCCCTGCACAAAAACGTGGTGCATTATTACCTGATGGCCCACTACGCACTGCCTGCCCTGAAGGAAAGCAAAGGCTCGATTGTCAACGTCGGCTCGAAGGTAGCCGAAACCGGCCAGGGCAACACGTCTGCCTATGCCGCTGCCAATGGAGGCCGCAACGCCCTAACCCGCGAATGGGCCGTTGAACTGCTTCCCTACGGTATCCGGGTAAACGCCCTGATCGTAGCTGAGTGCTGGACACCACTTTATGCCAACTGGATCAAAACACTGCCTGATCCGGAGGAAAAGCTGAAAAGACATTGTCAGCAAAATTCCGTTTGAAAAGCGTATGACCACAGCGGAGGAAATTGCGAACATGATCGTGTTCCTGTTGTCGGATAAATCAAGCCACACTACGGGTCAGCTGATCCATGTGGACGGCGGCTATACGCATCTGGACCGGTCAATTACCTAGTTCCCCTATCTGTTGCCGTACTCCGGACGGGTACGGCAACACTACCCGATTAAGCCCGTTAACCCTCTTACCAACTTACTCTATGGCCTCTATTTCACCGTCGGCATCCGCAAAAGCTACCTCGGCTCCTCAGGGCAATACTACCCTTGCGTTTGCCCTGGTTACCAGTTTGTTTTTTCCTCTGGGGTTTTGCCATCAGTATGCTTGACGTACTGAACAAAAAATTCCAGCTTGTCCTGAACCTGTCCAAGTCCGAATCGGCCTGGGTACAGGTGGTTACCTTCGGAGCCTATTTCGTTATGGCGCTGCCGGCCGGTTACATGATGAAGCGGTTCGGCTACAAGCGCGGCATCATCACGGGTCTGTTGCTGTACGCAGCCGGTGGTTTGCTGGTCTATCCGGCCGGCGAAGCCCAGTCGTGGACGTTTTTCCTGATCGCGCTCTTCATTCTGGCCTGTGGTCTGGCTTTTCTTGAAACAGCCGCCAACCCGTATGCCTCTGTGCTGGGCGCGCCCGAAACATCGGAGCAGCGGCTTAACCTGGCCCAGTCGTTCAACGGTCTGGGAGCCATTACGGGTCCGGTAATCGGTGGCTGGCTGATGTTTGCCGGCAGCAGCAATGCATCCGCCGAAGCCGGCTGGGATACCATTCAGCTGCCGTATATCATTGTAGGGATCATCGTACTGGTGGTAGCGGGCATTTTCTACCGCACGCCGCTACCGGAGATTCAGGAAGAAGCCTTGGTTACCGACGCCCATGCGCATTCGGGCAAAACGCTGTTCCAGCATACGCACTTTGTCCTGGGTGTTTTCTCGCAGTTCCTGAACGTTGGCGCCCAGGGCTGTATCTGGGGCTTTTTCATTAACTACGCGACCGAAAGTGCGCATATCTCGGATCAGGAAGCGGCCTATCTGCAAGGCATTGCCATGGCATTCTTTATGGTGGGTCGTTTTGTCGGTACGTTCTTCATGCGCTTTACCCGCGCCAATGTACTACTGGGTATTTACTCGGTGATTATGGTAGCGCTGCTGTTTGTCGTGTACCTGCACCTTGGTCAGATTTCCCTGTACGCTCTGATGGCCTTCTTCTTCTTCCAGAGCATCACCTTCCCGACCATCTTTGCGTTGGGTGTGAAAGACCTGGGTCAGTATACAAAGCAAGGGTCGTCGTACATCATCATGGGTATTGTGGGTGGAGCGGTGTTCCCGCCGATCATGGGTATGATCGCCGACAACACCAACACAGCTACTTCATTCCTGCTCCCTGCCGCCTGCTTCGCCTTCATCGCCTGGTACGGATTTAAGGGATCGCAGATTAAAGAGTGAAAGACAGAAAGAGTGAAAGAGCGGCTGCCGCGTGCCAGCTACGCTCTTTCACTCTTTAGCTGCATGGCAGCTACTCTTTCACCGCAACACGCGCGGTCGCTCTTTCACTCTTTGCCGCCATGCGGCCACTCTTTCACTCTTTAACATATATGCGTTACTGTCTTGCGCTTGATCTGAAGGACGATCCGGCATTAATTGCCGACTATGAGCGCTATCACGAAAAAATATGGCCGGAGATCGACGAAAGCATCCGGTCGGCGGGGATTACCAACATGGAAATCTATCGCATTGGTCCACGGTTGTTCATGATCATGGAAACCGACGAAACCTTTTCTTTCGACCGGAAAGCGGCCGCCGATGCCGCCAACCCGAAGGTGCAGGAATGGGAGGAGCTGATGTGGCACTACCAGCAAGCCCTGCCCATGGCAAAACCCGGCGAAAAGTGGCTGCTCATGGACCGCATTTTTGCGCTGTAGCCTTCTTTTTTGTCTTCTGTATTCTAAAACCGGACAAGTGTCCGGTTTTTTTATGCCGTTCCCTCAAAATACACACCAAAAATATGACTACTTCGTTTGACTATATGTAAAGTAAACTTTACTTTTGGACAAACAAACTTATACTAATCCGCATGAACACAAAACTCTTATTCCCGCACTACTTCCGGTTTATCGGCTGGGGGCTTGTCTTGTTCTTTTTTGGTACCTGGGGCTACCTGGCGCTACAGCCGGATTCCGGCCTTGAAGGTTACCTGACCGTCTACGTCAGCAACGAATGGTTATCGGACTTTTATGATACCCACAGTCTCGATTTCTCCGACGAAATCCTGTGTCTCATCCTGATTACCGGCCTGTTGTTTATTGGCTTCTCGCGCGAAAAACTGGAAGATGAAATGATTAATCAGCTGCGGCTGAAAGCCTTACAGGCGAGTGTATACCTGAACTACGCGCTGCTTATGCTGGCCATCATCCTGATTTATGGACTGGGCTTTTACAACATACTGATGTACAATATGTTCACCGTGTTGCTCTTCTTTATCGTCTATTTTCAGCTTACTCTCCGTAAAAACCGCCGGATGGCACGACACATGCTGGCTTTTTAACCCCCTGCCAACTAACAGTAAACATCATGAAAACGAACCTCTTATTCCCCCATCGCTACCGCCTGATCGGCTGGATACTTTTCGTTCCATCGCTTGTTCTGGGTTTATTCTATCTGTACGCTGATTTAAGACTCAGTTTCCTGACGTTCGGTAAACCAGACCCCAACAGTGCACTGTTTGATAGCTGGCCCATCAATCTAACCGACGAAGTAGCCGCGCTTGGCCTGATTATCGGTCTGTTATTTATCGCCTTTGCCCGCGAAAAGCACGAAGACGAAATGATTCAGCAATTACGGCTGGAGTCGTTGCAATGGAGCGTGTATGCCAACTACATTATTCTGAGTCTGGCCATTATTCTGATCCACGGCAGCCCGTTTTTTGTCTGTGATGATCTACAACATGTTCACCATTCTGCTGGTGTTTGTGATCCGGTTCAGGATTTTATTATATAGAAACAGCCGTGAGCTGGAGAAGGAGGTTGGCGTATGAAGAACCGCATCAAAGTAGCCCGGGCCGAAAACAACTGGTCACAGGCTGATTTAGCTGAGCGCATCGGGGTGAGCCGGCAAACGATCAACTCCATCGAAACGGGCCGGTATGTTCCCTCCACCATTCTAGCCCTGAAAATGGCGCAGGAGTTCGGCAAATCTGTTGAGGAGCTGTTTATGCTTGAAGAAGGAGAATAATACCTTTCTTCAGTCAAGGCATTGATTAGTAGAGCTCTACTTCATCGAATAGCCAATTTTGAAAATTTCCCTTTTCAAAATTGGCTATATGTTTTTTTCATTCTTTGTTCTCCTCAAAATTGTCAAAATAGGTAAAATCTTTTACGATGAGTCCATTTTCGATCGTAAGTATCGTACATATCGGTAACTCAAACTTTACCTTATCGGGCCCGGTTCCGCTTGAGGTAAACTCGACAACAATATGCTTATCGCCTGACGGGTACATCTGAGTAACCTTATCATGTAAATCGGGAAATAGTTTTGTCAACTCTGTGTATTTAGTAACGGTCTGCTGCCTTGTTTGTTTGACAATTCCCGGCCCAAGCGTCGGGTCTTTAAACTCAGCTGCTTCGGCATACATAGCTGCCATTTTCACAAAATCATGCGCATTGAAATACGCAAAATATTGTTTTACTAACCGCTCATTCTCTGTCGAATGCGCTGACGGATCCGTACAGGATGTCAGTATGAAAACTGACGCTAAAACGACGAATAACTGTTTCATATTCAGGCTTTTTTTATCAGGTTATCTGGTTGTTTCGTACAAACGGGCAAGAGACAACACTTTTCTACGTTAACGATTTATCCCACTTCATCTGATCCAACCCGCTGCCCTCCGCCATTCGTCGGCCTGTTGCCGCCACTGTACCGGATCGGGCGGCGGGGTCTGGTTTTCGGCGGCAGCCCGTTTCCGGATGAGGGCTGTCTGCTCCTCCAGAGTATTGAGGCCGATTGCCTTGCGGCGCCTGTCGACGTTGTCCAGGTCATCAAACGCATTAGGACTTATCATCCCATTTTCGTCCCAGTCGAACTGAGTGCCGTAGTGTTGCGGATTACCTTCGAGCACCGCAATCCGGTCGGTCAGGTAAGCGAGATTAAGTGGATTGGCCTGTCGGGCATCGACGGCTTCGGCCAGTAATAAAGCGCATTTTTTCATAAAAGCCGGCTGGCCGATCGCATGCTGAATCACCAGCCAGGCCGCCTCGCTAGCCTCCTGCCCGACCTTTCCGACGGTCGGATAGCCAATATGGCCAATAATCTCATCCAATATAGCGGCATTATGATTGTGAAGCTGCGCCATCTCCGGATGGTACCCTTCACTCAGTTGCCCGTTCCGGATCAGCCTGTCACGCATCGCCAGATCGGCGTCTTTGAGCGCGATGATTTGTTGAGGGATGGGGGCGGAGGTCATAATGTTGCCCTTCTACAGTTTCTGCTTCCGCAATAACGCTTCCAGATAATAGTAATCCGCATAGGACAGCGGCACATCAACCTCGCTGTTGGCCGGTTTGGAGCCGGTACTGTGCAGCAGAATAAACCCTTGGCTACCCCCTTCCGGCGACACATAGTTTTTGGCCAGATTATCAACAATCCGGTCGGCTTTAGCGCGATACATGGCGCCCTGTTTACTGAACGTAGCCAGCTCATACAACGCCGACGCCATTACCGTCGCTGCCGACACATCGCGCGGTTCATCCGGAATCTTCGGTGCATCAAAGTCCCAGTACGGAATCAGGTCGGCGGGCAGACGCGGGTGCTGAAGCATGAATGCCGCCACTTTTTCCGCCTGTTCGAGAAACGCCTTATCGCGGGTTTCGCGGTAACACATCGTGTACCCATACAACGCCCAGGCTTGTCCGCGCGCCCACGCCGACTCGTGACTGTACCCCTGATGGGTATTTTTCTTAATGACCTTGCCCGTCAGCGTGTCATAATCCACGACGTGGTAACTGCTCATGTCGGGCCGGAAATGGTTTTTCATCGTTGTTTGGGCATGCTTCACCGCGATGTCGGCAAAGGTTTTATCGCCCGTCAGCTTGGTGGCCGCAAAGAGCAGTTCCAGATTCATCATGTTGTCGATGATGACAGGGCATTGCCAGACATCCTTGTGGTGATCCCACGACCGGATAATGCCGGCCGCCGGCTTGTAACGCTTAATGAGCGTTTGTGCTGCCTGGATAATTACCTCCCGATAGGCAGGATCGTTGGTCAGCCGGTAGCCGTTTCCGAAGCTGCAATAGATTTTGAAGCCCATATCATGAGTACCGGCATTAAATTTTTCGTTTTCAAGTTTAGCGGTATAGAGCCGCGCCTGCTTCATCCATTCGGGATCGTGCGTATACTCGTACAAATACCACAGTTCGCCGGGGAAGAAACCACTGGTCCAGTCACGGGCAGGAACCAGTTGCAGGGCGCCGGTCGGGCTGAGGGTACGCGGCGAGACCGGTACCGGTTTTGCGTTGGCCGGGGTGGCCGCCGGTATATCGATCAGCATTACCTTTGCCTGTTTTCCGGCCAGCGCAAACTGGCTTTTGATCAATGTTTTCTGCGCAAAGCTGCTTCCACTAAGGCTGGCTAAAGCCAGAAGCATAAGGGCATGTTTTTTCATGAGTAACGGGGTGTATGGTATACACTCAGGATTTACAACCAGATGACCGGATTCCGGACGGGCAGATTCCGCAGCACTTCTTCCACCTGCGGGTCGTGCTCCAGCGACTGCCAGGTTTTCAGCCACGACGGTTCATTAAACTGCACCGCTCCCAACACCAGAAACGGATGGGCAACCGGCCAGTCGTTCCAGTACATGACATCGGGTTTTAGCGGCCATTTGGCTTTATCAGCCACAAACGGGTACAGGTAGCTGATGCCTTTACGGATCGACCGGCCATCGCTGGTCTGATAGGTCCAGAGGTTATCGGCCGGAGCCGACAGAATCTGACAGATCATGGTCATCGCATCCAGATTAAACAGGGAATACCCATAAGGCTTTGTGCGGCGCAGTTCGAGCGGAAAGCTTCCGTCGGCAGCCATCTGATCGGGCAGTAAAACGGTTTTGTAGCGGTTCCGGCAAAAATCCAGCAGGGTTTTGTCGCCGGTCAGTTTAGCAAACGAAGCCACCTGCATAACCCAGCAGGTGCCGTGGTTGTTTTTGGCAGCCATTTCGTCTTTGCCATATGGATGGGTCGTCAGCCAGGTCAGGTAGTCAGCAAACCACTTACGGATGGCAGCCACCTGCCGTCGATCAGCCGCTTTTGATTTTTCCATCACCAGCACGCCCTGCGCTACTTCCATCAGGTGGATGGTATCAATAATCCCGATGCCCCGTCCGGTAAACCGTCCTTTGATCGCCTGTGCATAGAGCAGGGACGGATTCATGCGGGTAGTAGTGTCTACCAGCCAGGCATTCAGGTGCCGGAAGGCCTGACGCACATACCGGTCGTCGCCGGTGATTTTATACGCGGATGCCAGCGCCCCGACAATCCGGCTGAAACG
Source organism: Arsenicibacter sp. (assembly GCA_965247375.1). Taxonomy (GTDB): domain Bacteria; phylum Bacteroidota; class Bacteroidia; order Cytophagales; family Spirosomataceae; genus Arsenicibacter. The sequence continues at coordinate 4,636 of CBDFHU010000039.1, read as the reverse complement.
GATCATGGCCTGGCGATGTGCCACAAAATTATCAGGATTGGTCATGCCGTCGCGCTGAACGTACGGGCCCGCCAGATTCGTTGAATCAGGCCACCAGTAATCGCCTTCCGAGAAGAAATCGTGCTTCCCGCCTGCCGACCGCGGGCTGCTCTGAGCCGTCACGGTGACGGGCTGCTGCTGCATGGCCCATGCCGCTTCGGTAAGAATGTGCTGTCTTAAGGTTTGCGTGATTTCATTGGTCTGTGCCCCTGCACTAAGCCGGAAACAGGCAATCATCAGCAGGACAGATAACAGGAATTTCCGGAGAAACGGGCGATGCAGGCAGAACACAGTGCGCTTTTTTTACCGGAAAAGATGCATAAGCAGCCTCACATACTCATACCGGCCAAACAGCACGGTATAAAAAAAGCCCGGCAAGCTGCCGGGCCTTTTCGGTGACAAGTATGGACAACTACTTTATTGATTTCGTTTTCTTGATTACAAACGGTACACACAGGTTGGCCGGACAGCACTCCCCTTCGTAGACAATAATCGGGCAGCAACCTTCGGCCGGACAGGTACCGACGGTTGTCAGATACGTGTACGTCCCCGGCTGTTTGATGGTATACGTGCGGCCTTCTCCGACCTTAACCCCGTTACGGAACCATTGCACACTGGTAACACTGGCCGGAGTCGATACCTCAAACTCATCGCCGGCACACATCGGAATCGGTACCGTTACGCAGGCAGTTCCCAGATCATCTTCGAGGTATGAGCCGTTATTCGGGATTGAGTTCGGATCGCTCTGGTCGGCAGCGGTGATTTCAGCTTTGTTAAACAGCGGCCCGTAAGCCGTCACCTTTGCCTGCAAAATCAGGGACGTTGACGTATTAGCCGACAGACTGCTGACCTTCCACTGCGCAATGCCATTCACCACCGTAACAGCCGGTGTGGCACTCATAAACTGCAGGCCAACCGGCAGTGTATCCGTTACTACGACATTCGTGGCCGTGTTCGGTCCTTTGTTGGTCAATGTCAGCGAGAAGCTCACCACACTGTTTCAGCGTAACCGGACCGGTGGCCAGTGTTTTCTTGGTCAGCGACAGGTCGGTGGCAACGGTCGGGCAGAGCTGTTGCGGGCAGATATCCAGGTTTTCATAAATACTGCCGGTCGGAACTGCAATCAGGGAATAACTGCCTGTACCCGATAAGGTGACCTTATTCATGATCGTCACCGGGATCGGGTCCGATGACTTACGCCAGTCTATGGTAAAACAAGGCGTTGTGCCGCTGCCGGTATAATCGAACTGAATACAGGCCACCGTAGTCCAGTCGGTCGTCACAGCCTTCGCCGAGGTGGCATTACCCGACGGGCTGTATTTGGTATTGAGTGATAAGACTCCCGCTGCGCCGGACACGCGTGACCCCGTGAGGTCCTGTGCGGTATAGTTGTTGTCAGAAGCGGGCGCATTAGCAGAGTAGTTTTTCTTCCAGAACGATCTGCGGGTTGGTCAGCAACGACGCATTGTAGTTAAACCGGTAGTTGGCATCGCCCATCAGGAACGTGCCGGAATTCGGCGACGTAGATTTTACCCGCACACGGATAGTCACCTTTTTCGTCTGGCAGTCAAACGATTTCAGATCCAGCCGGACCCCATAGCTATCGTTACAATATTCGGCCGGACAAACATTCTGGTTGTTGTGTGTAACAGGCGTCACATCGTTGGTGGTATACGAAAAACGAGGTGGTGTTTGCTACGATTACCTCGCTCATACCCGTGGCCGGGAAAGCCGTATCCCATTTCAGGTCAAAGCAGGTCACTAACTGCTTCAACGTAAACTCAATACAGGCAACGGTCATGTAGGATGTGCCCACGCGGGTTGGGTTTGGCCGGCCACCGTAAATGTTATTGAGCACGACCCGGCCCGTAGTCGGGCCCTCCGTCGATCCGTTTCAGGTTCTGGCTCCCGTAAGCACTCTGACTTGCCGGTGCATTACCGGAGAAGTTTTCTTCGGAAACAATCCTCGGCGATGTCAGAATGGTTGATGGATACGTAAAACGAAAGTTACCATCACCCATCAGAAAGGTAGAATTAGCATCGGTTGCCTTAACTTCTACACGGATAACGGCTTTCATCGTAGCACAATCTAATGATTTGACAGAAAAGCGTACGTCAAATTTACCATTCTGCGCAAAACCACTAAAACCTGCTAACGAGAGTAAACCAAATAAAAATATACGTAAACCTGTTCTCATAATTGTCTAGTTTAAATGCCTCCGGTGTTTTTCATTTGTTCTTAATTACCTGATCTTGTGACGTATAATTACCTGTTTTGGCATCAATTAAGAGGCCATTTTTTACATCACCGATACAGCTTTCATGAACAATTGAAAAAAGCCATTCACTAAACATTTTCGTCTTGTCAATACATTTTCTGTCTATCTGATCAAATTTCCTGGCATAGCTCTGTCTCCGGAATTGGTACGGTTGTTGCAAATCAGGAATTACCCGTATGTATCCTGCCACTGCTTTTTTTGATGCCGGTATTGTTCATCTTCCCGCGCTTTCAGATACATCGCATAGAAAATCCGGGCGCTTCCGGCTTTTTCAGCATCTTCTTCGCGGGGCAGCTGCGCGCGGCCATGTGCTCCGCTCCGGCCCTTCTGATCAGCCGGAACAGGCCCGTCATATTTTTGCCCCGACCGGTGATTGGCGTAACGGCGGGCGCGGGTATAGCCCATCTGTAAAAACTTGCGGGCCATATCCATCCCGATGAAATCGCCTTTCTCCCGGTAATCCAGAAATAGTTCATAAATTTTCTCCGATGACTGACGGGCAATTTCCGGTGTTTTAAACCGCCAGTGGGGTAAAATTTCTGATTTGTATGGCTCAACCAGCAAGACACCCTGCTCACCCTTGCCCACCCGGTACAGTTCAGGCTGTTTACGGAAATCTGTATTTTTGAAGTCGAGGCTATAATCAAACGGTTCTTTTGCCATCGTTTTAGTGTCGTTAATCCGGTTACTCCTCTCTTAACCCGGCGGCGACGCAACGCTCACAAACTATTTATTTACTAACTTGTACCCCTTAATCGTTTTACTCAGATCACTTCACCAATGCGCAAGCTGCTTTTAGTAGGTGCTTTATTAGCTGCCTGGCTTTCGGGTTCGGCCCAGTCGGGGCAGGGAATCCGCTGGTCTGCCGACGGGAACGCGTATACTCAGGTCCGTAATGCCGGGCTTGTGAAAGTCGACGTTGCTACGGGCCAGGAAACCCCGCTCATCACGCGTGACCAACTCAAAAAACCAGGCACAGACTCCCCGCTTCAGATCGCCGGCTACTCATTTTCGGCCGACGACAATACGGCGCTGGTTTTTACCAATACCGCCCGCGTCTGGCGGTACAATACCCGCGGCGATTATTGGGTTCTCGACCGTAAATCCGGGCAACTGCGGCAGCTGGGCAAAGAAAAACCGGCTCAGTCGCTGATGTTTGCCAAGCTTTCACCCGATGGTACGAAGGTGGCCTATGTCAGCGAGCATAATATTTTTGTCGAAGATGTAGCGTCCGGACAAATCACACCGCTCACAACCGACGGCACCCGCAAGCGGATCAACGGTACGTTCGACTGGGCCTACGAGGAAGAGTTTGACTGCCGCGACGGTTTCCGGTGGAGCCCCGACAGCAAGCAGATTGCCTACTGGCAGGTCGACGCCAGCGGCATCCGTGATTATCTGATGCTGAACACGACCGATTCAATTTACTCGTATACCATTCCGGTCGAATACCCGAAAGTAGGCGAAAGCCCGTCACCGGCTAAAATCGGTGTCGTGAGCGCAACCGGCGGCCCGACGACATGGATTCAGTTGCCCGGCGATCCGCAACAACACTACATCACCCGCATGGAGTGGTTTCCGGCCGCAAACGAAATTATCCTTGAACAGCTAGACCGCAAGCAACAGGTCAGCAAGGTATTTATCTGTCAGCCCGCCGGTAACACCGTAAAAGCGGTCTACGGCGATCTGGACAAAGCATGGCTCGACGGCAAACACCGCTGGGGCACCGGCGATCCGTCGGGCTGGGAATGGCTCGAAGGCGGTAAAAGCTTCCTGTGGGTATCAGAAAAAGATAACTGGCGGCACATCTATAAAGTTACCCTTACCCGCGACGGCATGAAAGAGGTGCTGCTGACACCCGGTCAGTACGAAATCGGCACCATCAGCCACATCGACGAAGCGACTAACTACGTCTATTTCATCGCCTCGCCCGACAGCCCGATTCAGCGGTATCTGTACCGCGTGAAGATGGATGGCAAAGGCAAACTCGAAAAAGTAACACCGGCCGGCCTGAACGGCACCCACGGCTACAACATTTCGCCGAACGGCAAGTGGGCCATTCATACGTTTACCAGCCACACGGTGCCGAACGCCCGTGAGTGGATTAAACTCCCTGAACACAAAGCCATTAAAGAAGCAGAAAGCCTGGCTTCTACCATGAAGCCGGTGGCCAACCGCAACATTCAGTTCTTTAAACTGACAACCGACGACGGCGTAACGCTCGACGGCTGGATGGTTAAGCCGGTGCCGTTCGACAGTACGAAAAAATACCCGGTTGTTTTCCATGTGTATGGCGAACCGGCCGGCTCGACCGTCAA
>CBDFHU010000038.1:0-58937 GCA_965247375.1 Arsenicibacter sp. | reverse complement strand
AGCGACAGCGTAAAACGGCTACTCGATACCAAAACGCTGTACATTTTCCCACTCGTTAACCCGGACGCCCAAAGCCAGGCTTTTGCTTCCCTCAAATTCGAGCGCAGCGGTAATGACCAGTCTACCGACGACGACCGCGACGGCCGCGTAAACGAAGACCCGGCCGAAGACCTCAACCGCGACGGCATCATTTCCCAGATCCGGATTGAAGACCCGACCGGTCAGTATATCCAAAGCAAGGAGGACCCTAGAGTGCTGGTAAAAGCTGATCCGGCTAAGGGCGAAAGCGGCGATACCTCATCATCACGGAGGGTATCGACAACGATAAAGACGGTAAATTCAACGAGGATGGCCCCGGTGGCGTGGCAATCGACAAGAACTTCACGTTCGACTATCCGTTTTTCACGCCGGGAGCGGGCGAAATGCCAGTATCGGAACCTGAAAACCGCGCCCTGCTTGATTTTCTGTATAAAGCGCCGAACGTCTATGCCGTATTTACCTTCGGGCCGTATAACAACCTGAGCGACGCTCCCAGGTTTGACCGCAGCAAAACCGCACGCCGGATTATTACGGGCATTCTGGAAAAGGATGCGACCGTCGGTGAGCAGGTATCGAAGCTGTATAATGGTCAGACAAACCTGAAAGATGCGCCGGGCCATGCCGGCCACCCGCGGCAATTTTGCCCAGACCGCCTACTACCATTATGGCCGCTGAGCTTCTCAACTCCCGGCTGGTGGGCACCGAAAACTGCTGCCCCCGCCGACACGGCCCGTGGGCGCGCGCAGGCCGGTGCCGGACGTGGACCGGCTGCTGCGGCAGGTACTGATAACGAAGATGCCCGCTTCCTGAAATGGGCTGATGCCAACAAGGTAACCGGTGCCTTTACGGCCTGGACCGCCGTTGAGCATCCGGATTTTCCGGGCCGCAAAGCCGAGGTAGGTGGCATTGCTCCGTTTGTTAAAAACAACCCGCCGGTACAGTTTCTGGCCGACAACGCCAGCCGCCACGCCGGATTCCTGACGGCGTTTGCTACCCGGATGCCTGCTATCGAACTGGTGAATGTAAAAACAGAAGCACTGGGTAACGGCCTGACGCGGGTATCAGCCCAGGTCGTCAACCGTGGTCTGCTGCCGACGGGTGCCGAAATCGGTGACCGGGTGCGGTATGTACCCAAAATGAAAGTTGAACTTAAGCTGGCCAACGGCCAAACATCCTGTCGGGTCGTCGGATGATTTTGCGCGGGCCATGGCCCGCGGGTGAAACAATGGACGTTACATTCCTGGTGAACGGTACGGGTAAAGTTACGCTCGAGGCCGGAAACGCTATGACCGGAATTACATCAACCGAACTAACGCTTAAATAATCAGCTGTGAAAAAGATAGTTTTACTGGCATTCAGCCTCTTTGCAATACCTGCCCTGGCCCAGCAGCCTAAACCGGCTTCCCTGCCCGACGGCACCCGTGCCGTTGGCTCTCCGGCCAACCGAAAGTCCCGATGCGCTGGAATCACTACAACGATTACGGCATGATTACGAAGTTTTGTCAGGATCTGGCAAAAGCATACCCGGAATATGTTAAGCTCGAATCGATGGGTAAGTCGTTCCAGGACGCGACATGTGGGTACTGGTCATTACCGATTCAAAAACCGGAAAAGCGGAGCGGAAACCAGGTTTTTACATCGACGGAAACATTCACTCTAATGAATTACAGGGTTCTGAAATTGCGATGTACACGGCCTGGTATCTGGTCGAAACCGCCACCGATCAGCCGCACATTAAGGAACTGTTGCAGGATAAGGTGTTTTACATCGCACCTACCATCAATCCCGATGCCCGCGAGGACTTTATACGCAACCCGAACAACCCCAACTCGCCGCGTTCCGGTATGATGCCGATGGACGACGACGGTGACGGTCAGATCGATGAAGACAAATACGACGACCTCGACGGCGACGGTAACATTGTAATGATGCGCCGGGAAATCACCGCTGGGCCGCATGAAGCAAGACCCCAGTGACCCGACCCGCATGATACCCGCGAAACCCGACGAACCGGGCGAGTATGAAATGCTGGGCTATGAAGGCCTCGATAACGACGGCGACGGGCTGGTCAATGAAGACCTCGTGGGCTCTTACGACCCGAACCGCGACTGGGGCTGGGGCTGGCAACCGGACTATATCCAGCGTGGGGCGCTCTTTTATCCGGGTACACTGCCGGAAACCCAGGCAGTTAAGAAGTTTTTCTTTGCGCATCCGAACATTGCCGGTGCTCAGAGTTACCACAACTACGGTGGTATGATGCTGCGCGGTCCGGGGTCAGAAGAAGACGTACCGTACTACTCACCGGCCGATATTGCCGTGTATGATGTGATGGGGAAAGCCCGGTGAGAAAATGCTGCCGGGTTACCGCTACTTCGTTATTTACAAGGATTTGTACACTGTTTACGGCGGCGAAATCGACTGGTTGCACTGGGACGCGGGATTTTCACGTTCTCCAACGAGCTGATGACCTCCTACAAGCTCTTTAACCGCAAAACGGATGACGACCGGTTCCAGAACGATGAATTCAATCAGTTCAGCAAGTACCTGCTGATGGATGATGCGTATGTACCCTGGAAGCCGTTCAAGCACCCGCAATACGGAGACATTGAAATCGGCGGCCCTAAGAAAAACTATATCCGGAACCATCCGGGCTTTATGCTCGAAGAAGATGCACACCGAAACATGGCATTTACGCTGTTTCATGCCTTCCAGACACCGAAACTTGATGTGCAAAGCATCACCTCGAAGTCACTGGGCAACGGCCTGACGGAGGTAACGGCAACGGTTATAAATCAGCGGGTTATTCCGACCCACTCAAACCACGATGTAAAGTTCAAAATCGAGCGGCCGGACTACATTACGCTGAAAGGCGCTAACGTGCTGGCCGGCATGATCGTTGACAACGAAGACATGGGCATTACCCGTGAGCAGCGGTATACGCCGGGCACCATCGAGGTTCCGAGCATTCCGGGTATGGGCTTCGTGAAAGTGCGCTGGATCGTGAAAGGCAACGCCGGTAAATACACCGTCGAAGTTGACAGCCGCAAAGGTGGCGTCGTTGAGAAGACGTTGTAATGTATACAACGGCAAACGGTAGAGACAAGGCATGCCTTGTCTCTACATCTACATCTGTGATTTAGTTGTCATTGTAGATTTTTGTCTGCATGACCGTCGCAATGGACAGCGCACGGATTTTGGCCTGTTCGGCCGTGTTGCCGCTAACAGCTGATCGACGGTTTGCTGCCAGAGCGCCAGCCATCGGTCAAAATGCGCAGCCGTCAGCGGGGCCTGTTTGTTTAACGCCAGATGCACCGGAACCGGATTTTGCCGGTAGGCTGTCCCGCCCAGCAACACCATTTCCCAGAAATCAACAATGACGGGGGCATGACTGACCAAATCCAGTCGGGCTACCTCCGTGAACAGAAACCCGATTACCGGGGTCCTGCATGGCTTTCTCGTAAAAACGCCCGACCAGTTGTTCAAGGTCGGCGCGGTTTGTAATGTCGGACATTTCTTTTTAAAGAGTGAAAGAGTGGCCGCTGTGCGGACAAAGAGTGAAAGAGCGGTGCCGGTAGTCTTTTATTACCGTCGCCCTATGTAGCAAACCTCTTTACCTCAATTATAGTATACCTCGCAAATCGTACCCCGTACATCGCTTTACACGCGGCCGAACCGGGCGAAGGCCTGGCGCTCAAGTTCTTCGCGGTGATCGGGATGGGCGATATCAATCAGCAGACGGGCGCGCTGCCGGAGGTTTTTCCCGTACAGGTTCGCAATGCCATACTCCGTTACAATGTAATGCACGTGAGCCCGGGTCGTCGTTACCCCCGCTCCTTCTTTCAGAAACGGCACAATTTTCGACTCCCCGTATTTGGTGGCCGACGGCAGAGCGATGATGGGTTTGCCGCCTTCTGACAGCGACGCCCCGCGCACAAAATCCATCTGCCCGCCAACGCCGGAATACTGAAACGTCCGATAGTATCGGCGCACACCTGCCCGGTCAGATCCACTTCGATGGCGCTGTTGATGGCCGTTACTTTCGGATTGCGCCGGATAATGGCCGTATCGTTGGTATACGCGGTTGATTTCATGGCAACGCCGGGATTATCGTCGATAAAATCGTAAACCCTGCGGCCTCCCCATCACAAATCCTGTTACAGTTTTGTACGGAATTACCTTTTTGCATTCGTTCGTGATCACACCGCGTTCAATCAGGTCAATGACGCCATCGGAGAACATTTCGGTGTGAACGCCCAGTTTGCGGTGGTGCACCAGCTCGGCCAGGGTGGCGTTCGGAATACCGCCGATACCCATCTGCAGGGTAGCCCCGTCTTCAACTAAACTGGCTACGTTTTTCCCGATCTGCTGTTCGATTGGCGAAATAGCTCCTGCCGGTACTTCATAAATCGGGTCGTCTACTTCAATAGCCGCATGAATCGTCGAGACCGGAATCATGCCATCCCCGTGCGTACGCGGCACATTCGGGTTGATCTGCGCAATCACGTATTTCGCCGACACAATCGCTGACAGCGATACATCCACCGATGGGCCTAGAGAGCAGTACCCATGCTCATCCGGCGGCGAAACCTGAATCAGGGCTACGTCGACCGGCAGGATTTTCCGGGTAAACAGCAGCGGGATTTCACTCAGAAAAATCGGCACATAATCGCCGTGCCCTGATTAAGCTGTTTCCGCATGTTTGACCCGATAAAAAACGAATTCGGATAAAAAATCCCTTCGTATTGAGGGTCCAGATACGGCAACGGCCCTTCGGTATGAATGTGGCATACTTCCACATCACGCAGCCGGTCGGATTGCGCCACCATGGCCGCAATGAGCCGGTGAGAGTTTGGGCTACACTATGAATAAACACGCGGTTTCCGGACTGAATACAGGCAACCGCTTCGTCGGGGCTTACAATCGGCACATGAGTTGGCATATGGTTGATTTTTATAGTTGCCACGAAGCCGGGAAGACGACAGGGAGCACAAAGTTTTTCTTTTTTACGTTGTGCGGCTTCGGCTCTTCCTGGCTTTATGGTTTAAAATTCTGCCACGAAGCCGGGAAGGCGACAAGGAGCACAAAGTTTTCTTCTTTTTTACGTTGTGCTCCTTTGGTTCTTCACGCCTTTGTGGTTTAAAAACGCGAAATACGGCTGAACCGGGGCAGGGATTTTACCGGAACAATCATACGGGACTATGACCGTCCCCGGTATTTATCTGCCGTCAGGGCTGGCTGCAACAACGTCTTTTTATGTCCTACTCTATGCCGTGATAAAGCCGCATGACCTCGTAAACCGGAAAGGCTCCGTCAGGGTCCATCAGCCCCGCGCGGACCGTGTGTTTCGAAGTACGTGACCGATCCGGTACCGGCTTCTTCGAGTATTTGCAGGCTTTGGGCCAGCCAGCCGGCGGCCAGTTCTGTCGACTGCCGGTGGTCGGCGGGCGGCGCAACCGGCGCTGACGCCAGAGCCGCATCCGGATTGAAACGACCCTTCAGTGTCACCGCCGATACATGAACCGGTTTACCACCCGACAGCACCCGCGCCGAACGGACCGTATCAGCCTGAGCACCGATATTTTCCATGACCGTCAGATCGTCGGTTGCGTGCGATTGCGGGTTGATTGAGTACGTCACAAAATCTACCTGTGCGTAGTCGAACGGGTTGCGGTTGACATCGACGAAATTGGCATCTGTTCCACCGCCAATCCAGATGCCGGGCAGGGCCTCCCGTAATGCAGGTGCAACCTGCGTCAGTAGTATATCATCGGTCAGCCGGTTTTTCTCCCAAAACACCGCCACAGTATATAGCACGACTTGTGCGCCGCTACATCGGCCAGCCAACCAGCGAGTTCCGTCGCCGGATCGTCACCAAAAAACAGCATAACTTCCAGCGGCAGGGCAAGCGCTACGGCATCGGCAACTGCCCGATCAAAGGCCGGTTTCCACGCCGGATTTGTCAGAAACACATCGGCCCGCAGGTGTGAAAAGCCCACGGCCCGAAGCCGGTCAATTTCTTTGGCGGTCAGCGGCCCGTCGTACGGGTTATGCCCTAAGCCAATCCGCAGTGGTTTTGCGGGTGGTTCAACGGCGTATTCAAATGAGGCGGCGTTGATGCCCTCGCCTACTGCAAGCGGCCGGAAAACTACCTGCTGAACCAGTTCGGTACCGGCTTCGACAAAGGCAGGCTTCGGGCGTTCCTGCGGGGTGCAATAGGTTTTATAGGAAGTATCCGACCAGTTGCGCTGGTCTTCGGTTTCAAACACATCGCCGCTGAAAGTCAGTTGCAGATCGTGACCGGTTGTGGTCTGCCAGCGCATTACCTGTATATGCAGGAAAGGCTGATCGGGCTTAATCAGCCGCGGAAACTCTCCAACCCGACTCGCTGCCGTCGGGATGCTGAATATGGCAGGGCTGACCGGCCACCCCGTCAATCGGATGCAGCACACAAAAGCCCGGCGCGGTTGCGCCAGAAAGAATTCAGTGCCTTGCCATACCAGTTCATGGTAATCGTCCCGTCGGCCGCGCCTTCGATGGAGACATGGCCGGTCATCTGCATGCCCAGGTCATCCGCAGCCCAGTTGTAATCGACGCGGAATGAATCCGGATTTTTCGAAATGGTTTCGTCACTCAATGTCAGGCGGGCGGTGTCCCAGTCCTGATTGCGCAGGGCAACATAGATGCGCCGCAGTACTTCATCGTCACCCAGCTTAAAATAACGGGGAAATCCATGGTCATACAGCAAGGTAATCGGGCCGGCAGTTAAATGCATATTCGGGTGTATTTTAAAAACTATATCGCTGATACCTATATAAAACCTAACCGCTTACAGACTACTCATGTTTTCTGATTCATTTACGCTCTTCATCTGCCCATAAAAAAAGCGCTCTCACTTGAGAGCGCCCTTCCTGCCTATTCAAAAGGCCAAACCGCTGCCTTACAGGTTCCTCGACAGATAATCGGTGTATTGGGTGTATAACAACAGCGAGGTTGTACCGCTGTAGGCTACGCCGTGGGCACCCGGTGGATAAATCCGGAGATCAGCGTCTTTGCCGGCATCTTCCAGGGCATTCATCAGCTGGAAGGTGTTGCGGACGTGCACGTTTTCGTCCATCGTCGAATGGGCGATAAACATCTTACCGGCCAGATTTTTGGCATAGGTCGTAGAGGCACTCGCTTTGTACTTTTCCTCATTTTCAGGAATCAGGCCCATGTAGCGCTCGGTATAAATGCTGTCGTACAACCGCCAGTCGGTTACCGGTGCACCTACCAGCGATACCTTAAACACGCCCGGATGCGTCAGCATCGTGTAGCTGCTCATATAACCACCATAGCTATGTCCGCGAATAGCAATCCGTGCACCGTCAATCCACGGCAGAGTCGCCAGATACTTCGCAGTTTCGGCAAAGTCGAGGCTTTCATATTTGCCCAGCTGCTCATACACAATCTTCTCAAAGTCACGGCCATAACCGCCGCTGCCCCGGTTGTTGACACTCACAATGACGTACCCCTGCTGGGCCAGCCATTGGTGCCAGCCACCGGTATTAAACTCATTATAAACCGACTGCGCTCCCGGACCACCGTAAATATCGATCAGGACCGGATACTTCTTCGACTGGTCAAAGTCAATGGGTTTGATAATCGAAATATCAATTTTCTGAGCATCTGACGTAGTGAAACCCGCCAGCTCCTTAGGCGCATACGTGTGCGAACCCAGATACTCGGTCACGCGGCTGTTGGTTTCCAGCGATTTGATTTTCGTACCTTTTGTATCCCAAAGTTCAACCTGTGTCGGGGTCGACACGTTGGAATAGCGGTCGATGTAATACTGTCCGTTCGGTGAGATATTTACCGTATGCTTACCGGCCGTGTTAGTCAGCCGGCGCTTGTTTTTGCCGTCGGCGTCGATCACGTACAGCTGGCGTTCAAGCGGTGAAATCTCCGTTGAGGTGTAGTATACTTTCTTCGTTTTCGGGTCAATGTGATGCACAAACGTTACCTCCCAGTTCCCCTTCGTCACCTGATTCAGGAGCTTACCGGTGTAGTCATAGCGGTATAAGTGGGCGTTGCCGTCGCGCTCCGAGACCCAGTAAAACTCCTGCACACCCGTCGGGAAGTAGAAATAATGCAGAATGCCGGCAAAGAAATCAAACACATCGACCCACGCCTTTGACGTTTCTTCCATGATCTGGCGTGCCTCGCCCGTACGGCCATTGGCCATAAAAAGCTTCAGGTGGTTCTGCTTCCGGTTCAGGTGAACCAGCGCCAGCTGCCCTTCCTGCGAGGTCCAGTAAATCCGTGGAATATAGCCATCGCCGAGATCAACTTTCATCCACTGCTTGCTGCCGTTGGCAATTTCGATGACGCCGATGCGCACCAGCGGGTTCTGATCGCCCACGCGCGGGTAAGGCAATGAATCATATTTCTCATCGAAGCCTTTATAATCCGTCATGCGGTACATCGGCACCTGTCGCTCATCCGATTGCCAGAAAGCGATAAACTTGCTATCGGGCGACCATTCCCAGGCCTGGGCCAGTCCGAATTCTTCTTCGTAGGCCCAGCCAAACCGGCCGTTATAAAAAGCCGCTTTCGCGTCGGATGTCAGGCGGGTTTCTTTTTGGGTGGCAAAATCAAAGACAAATAAATCACCGCCCCGCTCGTAGCCGACCTTGGTGCCATCGGGCGATAATTCGGCCGTCTGCGCATCCTTGGCCACCAGCTTCAGCGACTTGTCAGCCACCGAATACACGTAGTAATCAGAAATGCCTGAACGCCGCCATACCGGCCGGAAGTTGCTTTGGAATACCAGATTTTTTGAGTCTTTCGACCACTCAAACGATACGTACCGGAAACGTTCGGTAGTGCCGGGAAATGTCAGTTGATTGCCATCAAAAACCACACTCTCCTGCTGATCTTTCGGCGAGAAGGACTTGATTACATTCTGTCCCTCAATGTACGAGAAGCGATTGCCGCCGTCAATCCAGTTAACGCTGCGCGGGCCGCTGGCACCCGCCAGCTGACCGCCCGACGTCAGGGCTTGCTGTAGTGAGGTGTAACGCTGTTTAGTCTGGGCAAAGGATACGATAGGGATCAGCAGCAATAAAGCGATCCGTATCAACCGGGTGTTGTGTTGCATGAAGGTATTTAGTCTAAGCAATCGCCAAATTTAGTAAAAAGAAACGCCCTCCGCGTCATGTAACACGGAGGGCGTTCAGGAAAAAGGATACGTCTGAGGGCAGAGATTACTTGCACCCCTGACCGTTTACGACAAACGTAACCGTTTTTGTCGAAACTTCGCCGCATTCATTCGCCGCGCTGACTGTAACAGTATAATTTCCCGGCTTTTTAATGCCATTGATATTCATCAAATAAGGCCCGGGTTTGCGGTAGACACTGGAAAAGACATAGTTATCCGGTCCTGTAATCAATCCCATATTCCCATAGACCGGAAACAGAAGGTTAATAGGGCAGTTCGTTGCACTTAATGTATTGATGACAACCGAGCCCGGTGCGTTGACCGGCGCCGGCGTACAACCACAGCTTTTCACAGAAATCTGCGCGTCTTCATCACAGGCATAATCTATCGCCATCCAGCCTGTAGCCGGCGGTAAATCAGCATTCGATTCGGCAATTGCAGAAGGCGGGTTATCGAATCCGGAAAAAATCATCCAAATTCCCTCAGTATCATCGCCGTCATAAAATATAGCACTGCTTAAATCATCTTTTGCAAACAATGGCTTTCCCAGGGCAGTACCAATCTGATTGTATTGACCGCCAAACGTACCACACTCGGTAACAACCTCACGACACAGGTTGAATGTTCCGCATGTTGCTTCTGTGATGGTCAGACTCACCGGCTCATCCTGAGTACCACAGTTATTTATGCCATGCACCCAGCCATCCAATGGCAATGTTTCTGCCGAAGATTCATTAAAAAAGAGAGGATCGTCGCCTCCACCATAGATATACCAACCCGGATTATCCGCCATTGAATTATAGCCTATATATGCTGCATTCTCATTCTCACTAGCACTAAAATAAATCGGCGTTCCGTCTCCGGTAACTACAACAGTCGTAAATGTACCATCGATATCCCCACACGGCGATTGTATGGTGTAGCATTTTTTCGTGACTGATTTCGTCGCGGATTTTACCGCTGAGAGCGACTGCCGTGACTGTGACAGACTACCTTTTTGCGCCAAACGGGTATTTTTAAGTTTCTCAAACAGGCTTTGACGGTTAATTCCTCCTGTTGTTTGCTGGGCAATCAGCACCTGTGCTGTCAGGCAGAAGAATGCGACACATAATAGGGTTGCAGACTGGATAATAGTACAGTTTTTAGACATAGGTATCATGAAAGGTTGACAGAAAATAGCTTACAGACCATGGCCGTGCCTGGCACATTTGCCTTATACGACTGTATAAAAATAAATCAACCCGCCGTCATAATCTACAGTTTACATATAAAGTCCACTAAACCCTGATTTCTGTATTCAAACCCCTGTTTTCTGTACACGAAACTGGGGTAACTATTTCCGGATTTCAGTTTCTGCATGAAAACATATACATAAAACAACGCATACGGTTAATTAACATGGATCGGGTAGACTGAACTCCAAACGAAAAGCGGCCTTTGCTGATGCAAAGGCCGCTTTTCGTTTGGAGTTCAATATCCTTTACTCTCTGAGCCACAGTTTTTGGGCAAACGTCTGCTGTTTAGCCGTACGGGAAACGGACATAATCAGAAACGAATCCGTCAGACTGCTCAACGTAAAGGTTTTGGCAGCCAACACATCGGCACGGCCGCCAAACGACTGCACTACCTTTCCGGTAAGGGTAGTAACCTGAACTGTAAGGGGTTCTGAACGATCAAATCCCCGCAGAAACAGCCGGAACGTCCCCGACGGACTCGGATTGGGATAGGCTACCACCCGCAAGGATGGTTCGGACGACGTACCCGGCAGACCGACCAGCTTTGCCTCATCCTTTACCGTAAGCGCAGGCTGAGTCAGGTCTGTTTCGAGCAGGTTCCGGGCCTTGTCATCGGCCATGTAGCTGGAAAAGTCGCCGCCTTTCATACCCGGCTTTGCCGCCGACGGATCTTTTTGGCTATCGAATAACCGGACCCCTTCGACGTAGCCCTGCGGAAGCGTAAAATCAAAGAGTAAAAACTCGTCTCCCGCTACCAGATCGGCTTTCCCTCCCTGCGTTGTAAACCCGTGAAAGTCGGCCGATAGGGCAGCTTCAGGACTGAAAATACGGGAATTGTCAGACCAGACACCTATGTTCGTACTGCGTACCGGAACCGACTGATCGGCCACTTCCGCCGGCACTACCACCGAGACCTGCGAAGGCCCCCATGCAAACTGACTGGCCGAAAAATCAGGGCGGGCAAACACTTCATACCGGTTCTGCTCCGCGTTAAAGGCCATCCGTAACACGATTTTTGGCTGTGCAACACCAGCCAGACTGCACATACAGGCAATAAATCCGATGACAAATTTCTTCATATCTTATCCTGTTTTTAACTTTCCGAACCTTGTAGGCGATTTTCCGGAAACAAGGCGCCCGCCTGCCACCCGCTTCCTGAACGTTATTGTCAACGGATCCACTGTAGGGCCGGTGCTTCCAGTGCACAGGCGTTCGAACAGAACGGCGAGGCGGGTCCATAGTTCGTGCCGTAGTAATTATTCTGCCCCAGCAGATCATTGCCGTCATAGGTATAGTTCCGGAAATCGCCTCCTGATGTCTGCGCGGAGGGATCGGGGTCAACGCCGTTGATAAACAGCCGTATTCCGGCCAGACACCCGCCGCCCGGAATAGTAAATGTTAATAACAAAACCTCTGCCCCCGCTACCAGGTCAATGGCGGCACCGGTCGAGCCGATCCCGTGAAAGTCCAGCGCCGGGGCGGCTGCCGGTGCATACAGGCGAGAGTTATCAGACCAGTTGCCGCCTGCCACCGCCGTTACGGTTAGGGCCGTATTGCTCAGTGAAGCCGGTGTCACAATGGTGATCTGTGCACTCCCCCACGGAAATCCGGCCTGCGTAAACCCGTTGGTTGGCCGCGCATACACCTCGTAGCGGGCCTGGGTTGTGTTGTATTTCAGCGCCAGATCGATCTGATTCTGCGCCCGTACGCCTAAGCCGCTTATGATCAGACAACAAATTATCAGCAGTCGGGTAATAGCCATAATATATCGTTTATGCGGAGTCAATACCCGCATTAGTTTGGAATCTGCTCAGCAAAAAAGGTGAAATTATACAGCCGGGCACTGTTTAACAGGTAATTCGTCAATAAGTTAGTAAAGATTGTCTGACTGTCGTTCCCGACGGCCTGATAACTTACCTTACCATTCATATTGACATCTCCGTAGTAATAACCGACCGCACTGTTGTAGTTATACAGCTGATTGACCGTATTCCCCGGCGCCGTGAGTACTTCGGTAAAAATTGTGTTCAGGTCCGTACTCAGACCAGTATACACAATCTTGCCGTCATGATTGGCATCACCTGCCCAGAGGGCGTTTTTACCGCTGACCTGTACCATTTCGTAGCCGTTATAATCATAGCCATTCGCCGTCGTACTCCAGACATTTGCCGCTGCCAGTGTCGTAAAATCAACGGCACTGATGGTAGCCGACAGAGCCTGCGGGGCAGCCGTCATCACCCCAAGATGGTTCCGGTGCTTGACGCTGACGTAAAAATTCGTTCCGGACAAGCCCGTAAAGCTCAGCGGCGATACTCCGTCGGCGGGCGATACCACATCACCGTCACGCTGGATAAGCCCTGACCGGGTCGCCACCACTGCCCGGCTGTTGGCCTGACTGCGTAGTTCTACCAGCACCCAGTCGACAATAGCATCGGCTCCCGTCACGGCGGTTACGGTTGGCGGAGCCGTTTCGCTGCCGCCCCCGCCGGTCTGCGTGAAACGTGTACTTACGGTTGACGAATACGGGGTTGTAAGCGGCAACACGCCGTTTGTGCGCAGATCATCCCGCATCAGTCCGTCAGTCGTACCGGCCAGGGCACCCTGTAGCAGGGCTTTCAGCCGCAACGTTACCGTCGACGGAGTTTCGCAGTTGGCCTGTCCGACATTATAATTGCCCAGCCAGGCGTTGTACAGCGTTGATCCGTTGCGGAAGCCAAGGGCTGTCAGGTCATTACCCACGTTGATGGTCTGGACCGGCGGATTCGGCCGGAACGGATCTGTACTTGTCCATATTTCGACCGCGCCGGGACAGGCTCCCGAATTCTGAAAGGTAAACAGGACCGTTTCCTGCGTACTACTGTAGGGAATCACGGGCGTGTTAGGCGTCAGGCCGAAAATGAAGTAATCATACCCCGGATTCTGCGACGGTGACTTCACCGTGGTATTATTCGACCATAGACCGTTGACATTCTGCACGTTGGCGATATTGAGCCGGCCGGCCAGCCCCACAATGGTCACTTGCCCGCTGTTGGTAATCTGTTCCGAGTTAATCAGGGTTACCGTACTCGACAACGAAACCTGATAGGTAATTTTATCCGGTAACAACCGGACAGCGTAGCGGATCCCCTGTTGCCCGAAGGCAGGTAACAGCCCCGTTACCAGGAAAAACAGGCATCCGGTCATCAGGCCCGCACTGTGCTTTCGTATAGTGTTATATGTATTTCTCATATCGTGTCTTCGCTAAACATCGGGTCCGGACCAGCCCGAAGACCGGTCCGGCTATAAAAAGTTAAGGGACCTGCTCCTCTACAATATACGTTGCCAGAAAACTTACGTTTGCCGGATACAGCAGGACCGTTGCAAAAATGACCTGTAAGTCGTTATCAGCTCCCTGATACCTTAACTGTCCATCCAGATTCAAATCTCCGACGAGGTATTTCTGCACAATATAGGTAGGTAAAAGGGCCGGATTTCCCGAATCCAGCAGTACCTGACCGAACACAACACCAAGGTCATTATTGCTGCCCTGATAAATAATCTGCCGTTTGCCACCGGTCAGGCCATCCGTATTTCCTGACCATAACCCCCTGATACTGCCGATGATCTGTTGTGCGTTTGTGCCGTAGGTTACCGTAGCCGGATCCGTAAAATCAACCGTCGTGGCCGTACTGGTCAGCGGAACGGTTGCGTCCGTCATAACGCCGAGGTGGTTTCGGTGCCGGATGACGACATAATAGCTGCCCGCCCCGACACTGAACCGCAGCGGCGATACGCCGTCGGCATCCACGACATCGCCGTCGCGCTGCAACAGGGCCGATTTAGTAGCAATTACCGTTGTATTACTCGACGGGGAGCGCAATTCAACGAATACCCAGTCCACAATGGCATTATTACCCGTAACGCTCAGCACTGTACTGGTGGTTGTTTCTCCTCCGCCACCAACGTGTGTAAAGCCCGTACCGACCAGTGCCGATGAGGAATAGGGTTCAACCAGCGGCAGCAGACTGGCGCTACGCAGGTTGTCCCGCATCAGCGAGGTAGCGACACTATACGCACCGCCCAGAATCACTTTCGGACTCAGCGCAGCCTGCGGATCCGTTACGACGATACTTACTGTGGCAGATACACTCTGGGCGGTCGTACAGCTTGGCGGCAGCGTACTGTTGGTGGCGGTATACGTCAGTGTATAGACACCCGCCGTGGCAAACGTCAGCGAACCGGTCGAGGCCCCTGCCCCGCCCGTTGCCGGCGTAATGCCTGTTACCGGATTGATACTCCAGCTCAGCACACCCGGCGCGCCGCCCATCGCCGTGATTACGGTGGCATCGCCGATATTCAGTGTCACCGAAGATGGGGTCAGCGATAAGGCTGACGGCGTTGAACAAGGCGGGTTCAGGGCGGTAAAACTGACGGTTGCCGAAGCCGTCCCGCCCACATTGGTCACAATGGCCGTTACCGTCTGCGGCCCCGGCGTCAGGGTCAGGGACGTACAGGTCCAGTTCCCGGCACCACTTACCGTAACCACACAGGCGGCATTGGCAGCTGCCAGTACCGTTACACTGGTGTTTGGCGTGGCGGTTCCGCTAACCACTTGGGTGAGGTATGTCGTCGTGTTTGACGCCGGCACATCAATGGCAACCGCCGGTACCGCCACGGCGGTAAAGCTCGTGGTAGCCGTAGTACTGCCACCGGCATTCGCTGCTACCAAAGTCAGCGTATTCGCCCCGGCCAGAATTGTCAGCGAGTTACACGACCACGATGTCCCGACAACGGAGGCAATACAGGTCTGGTTACCGGCTGCCAGCACCGTTACCGTCGAACCAGCCGTTACGGTACCGCTGATCAGCGGTGTGGTGCTGGTTAAACTGTTCGGTCCCGGTGTGGTGATGGCCAGGGTCGGTGCGGCAATGGCCGTAAAAGTCGTTGTCGTTGTTGCCTGCCCACCCACATTCTGCGCAATAGCGGTTAACGTTACCTCACTGCTCAGAGTCAGGGAGCTACAGCTCCAGTTCCCGGCCCCGTCGACGGTCGGAGTGCAGGTTTGGCCGCCCGGTGCCAGCAAGGTAACAGCAGCACCAACCGTAGTTGTCCCGCTGACAACCGGCGTCAGACTGGTAAGGCTATTAGGCGCCGGTACAAGGATGGCAATGGTTGGTGGTGCAACGGCGGTAAAGGTAGCCGTCACGGTCTGACTGCCAACTTCATTAACCGTCACCGCGGTCAGGGTAACCGGTCCGGCAGTAAAGTTAAATGAGCTACAACTCCAGTTACCGGCCCCGTCAACAGCCGGCGTACAGGTCTGCCCGCTGGGGCCGTAAACCGTGAGGCTGGCCAGCGTTGTCACGGTACCGCTGATCACCGGCGTCAGGTTCGTCTGTGCGTTTGCGGCCGGACTGTTGATGGCCACGGTCGGCATGACATATACATTAATAGTTGTTGAGCAAGAGCCCGTTGCCTGCGCCGATGTGACACTAAGGGTGCGGGTAAAGCGGGGCGTACTGCCGTCATACGCAAACGGCAGCGTGTATGATGTCTGACCGCTCACAATCGTCTGTGTGCTGCTGCCGGTTACCCCGCTACCTGATACGTTCACGGTTACTGTACCCGGCAGATTGACAGTCAACGGCAAGGTCAGCGTTCCCGACGACGGGTATCCGACCACAAATGTACCGCTGGTAGTGGCACTGGCACAGTTACCGAAGGCAAACGCCCCCGGACACTGGTAAGCCATTCCTGCCGGGAAGTTAACGGTAGCGTTATATTGAGTGCAAGTACGGCCAAACTTTGCAAACCCGTAATAGACTCTGGTTGTTGATAACACCCCGACGACCGGAGCCGTCCGGATTTCGATTTCATCAAACTCTTTAGAGGTCTGAAACTTCAGTTCGTACTGTCCGCCGCCAAGGCCCGACAGACTCAACAGCCCTGTAGAAACGGCGGTTTCCTGCAAAAACCCTCCTTTGTACGTATTAATCGTTACCGAACTAAGCAATTCAGCCGAGACCAGCGATGTGTTTTCGACCAGGAACCCGGCCATATCGCCTGCCGGTGCCATCCGGCTCAGCTTCGTCCGGAGGAACGCATAGCCTCCCGCCCCTACCGGCAACGAGATCGTCGCAAAATTGCTCAGGCTCGCATCACCCACCGCAGTTGCGCTCGTTATCGAACAACCGACGCAGACCGCACTGCTGATGCCGCTGGCGGTAACCCCGTTTGTAGAATTATTGGCTGTTGCAGCAGGGTCAATTTTGGTGCATACCTGATAGACAAACGATCCCGCGCCGGCGGCCGGATCTGTTGGCCGGAAATTTACGGTTCCGTCGGCGTTAGCAATCGCGCTGCCGTTTGTCGGCTGTGACACAATGCTGACCGATGTCGGGTCAACAATACCCGAGCCGCTGACAATGTCGTTGGTCAGCACCGAAAACGCCTGCGGGCAGGTTGTCTGCGACAGGACATCGGTACACAGGTTTGCCGTATAGGCAATGTTGAAGCTGATGGTCTGATAGATCGGCTCCGGCCGCCCGAAACCATAGTACACATCCAGTGAAGCCAGCGCACCTACCGTGGTCCGGTAACTGATGTCAACCTCATCGAAATCAGAGGTCTGAGTCACAAAACTAACTTCCAGTTTCGCATCTGACAGAATCTGGATACTGGCGATTGCCGGAACCGTATAGGTTTCCTTCGGCGCCCCCGCCAGATACGTCCGGATGGTGATGGTCGGAAATACGGATGCACTCAGTAAGGCAGAGTTGGCAATCACAAAACCGGCACGATCCCCTTTTGGAGCCGTCCCGCTTAGTTTGGCACGGATGGTAGTCGTCCCGCCCAACGATAGCGTCTGATCAATAGTCGCGAAATCGGTGATTGACGTTGTAGTAACGCTATTCAGACTACTGACGGAACATAACAGGCATCCCCCGCTTTGCACGGCAGACAGGCCTGAACTCGTCCGTTTTTCACTCGCCGACAGCTGTGCAGCCCGCAATGTAAACGACGCCGAACCCGCTGCCGAACTTGCCGGCTGGTAACGCACGGTACCGTCGCTATTGACATAGACATGGCCGCTGGCCGGTTGCGTTACGACCTGCACCGAGGTCGGATCAACCGTCCGTAGCGCCGTCGCGGTAAATGAACTTAACAGATTCAGTGACTGACCACAGCTGGATATGGTTGTTAAGACTGTATAGCTGGCCGTTGTGAAGGTCGTACCGCCCGTATTATTGGCAATAGCCGTTAACGTGACCGGACCGGCAGGCAGACTGAACGAGCTGCACGACCAGTTGCCGCCACCGTCTGCGGTAGTGGTGCAGGACTGACTATTGGGTCCGAGGAGGGTCACACTGGCCCCCGCCGTTGCCAGGCCACTGACAGTCGGACTGTTTGAAATCGTGGCATTCGCTGCCGGTGTGACGATACTGATCGTTGGCGGAGCAATCGTTGTGATAGCTACTGTTGTAAACGTAGTACCACTGATATTCCCGGCCGTCGCCGTGATCGTTACCGGTCCGACAGGCAAGCTCAACGAACTGCACGACCAGTTGCCGCTCCCGTCCGACACACCTACGCAGGAACTGCCGCCCGGCGCCGTGACGGTAATACTGGTATTGGGCGTTGCCGTACCGGTCACGGTTGGCGTCTGACTGGTCTGGGCACCCGGCGCCGGACTCGTTATGGTTATTGTTGGCAGCGCAACAGCGGTAAAACTAACCGTAGGCGTATTGCCCGGTCCGATGCTGTTGGCCGACAGCGCCGTTAACGTATTCAGCCCCGCCGGTAAGGTCAGGCCGCTGCATGTCCAGCCGGTTCCGGTTACCGTAGCTATACAGGATTGTCCGCCAGCGGCCAGTACCGTTACCGTTGAACCGGCCGTTACGGTACCGGTCACCGTTGGTGTCAGACTTGTTAAGCTGTTCGGTGTCGGGATACTAAACCCAACCACCGGCAACAGCGAGCAGTTGGCCGTACCGACCCCGTAATTACCAAGCCAGGCATTAGTGATATTCAGTTTCAGGAAACCAAGGGCAGTCAGGTCATTTCCGACGTTAATCGGCTGGGAGGGCGGATTTGGCTGGAACGGGTCGTTACTGGCCCAAACCTCGATGGCGCCCGCACAACTACCCGTAT
The DNA here is from genome assembly GCA_965247375.1 of Arsenicibacter sp. Classification (GTDB taxonomy): domain Bacteria; phylum Bacteroidota; class Bacteroidia; order Cytophagales; family Spirosomataceae; genus Arsenicibacter. Next base: position 40,337 of record CBDFHU010000038.1, on the reverse strand, counting down.
TCCGGAATGTAAACAGCGGAATTTCGACACCGGCAGCGTAGGGAATTGTCGTCCCGTTCGGGTTTAGAATCAAGCCAAAAATAAAATAATCCTTTGTGGGATTCTGTGACGGCGCCCTGACAGTCGTATTGTTGGCCCAGGTACTGCTGCCGACATTGGTCAGGTTGGCAATGGTCAGGCTACCGGCGGGTGCCACAATCGTAATCTGCCCGCTGTTGGTTTGCTGATCGGTGCCATTAAAAGTAACTGTACTTGACAGAGAGACCTGGTAGGTAATCCCGTCGGAAAGTAGTTTTACCGAATACCGGATACCTTGTGCATAGCTGCTGCTGAGGCACAGAATCACCAGCGCCAGTGCCCAAAGTAATCGTTTGCCTGTTTCAGGGGGTAGTAGACATCTTTTTTCCATAAACGATCAATTAATTGCCTCATAAACGATATAGTTACTTTACTCATATTCAACCACATATACCAGTAAAACAGGCTGTCACCTACGGCAGTTGCTCCTGAATAATGTATGCCAACGAACTGAATGTATTATCGGGATGCAGTAATACATTCAGAAACAGCGTCTGAAGATCATTATTGGGCCCCTGACTGATAATCCGCCCGTCCATATTCAGATCTCCCGACAAATACTTGGCTACGATGTAGGTCAGTACAGCGTCTACGTTCCCGCCATCGAGCTGTACCTGTGCCAGCAGCAAACTGGTATCATTATTCGCTCCCTGATAAATGACCGACCGGTTAGTACCGGCATTGCCGGCCCATAACACCCGTTTATTGGTGCTGCTGATCAGGCGCTGTGCCTGTGTGCCATAGGTATTGGTTGACGGCGAAGTAAAATCGACCGTAACGGCCGTACTGCTCAGCGCCAGTGCCGTTGCCGTCATTACGCCGAGGTGGTTGCGGTGCCTGACGCTGACATAGTAATTACCGGCTCCGACCGCAAACGGCACCGGCGAAACACCGTCCCGCGCAACAACATCGCCATCCCGCTGCACAAACGCCGATTGGGTAGCGATCACGGTTGAATTGCTGCCCGGCGCTCTCAGCTCCAGAAAGACCCAGTCGACTACGGCGTCGTTACCGGTTGTACTGAATACACTGCTGGTTGTCATCTCGCCCCCGCCCCCGCCGGTGTGTGTGAAGCCGGTTCCGACCAGCGCCGTGGACGAATAAGGCTCAATCATCGGGATCATGCTCAGGCTCCGCAGATCATCGCGCATGAGGCCGGTTACGGCATCGTAGACGCCCCCCAGAAATACTTTCGCACTGACAACCGCATAAGGGTCAGTGACAACAATGGTGGCGGTTGCCGTTACGCTCTGTGTCGTTGTGCAACTGGCCGGGCTCGAACTATTACCGGCGATAAACGTAAGTGTGAACGATCCGGCCGTGGCGGAGGTGAGGTAATTGGTTGTATTACCTGTTCCGCTAACTAACGGACCCACCCCGGCCACAGGGTTAACGCTCCAGGTGATAGTTCCCGGAGAACCGCCTGCTGCCGTAAAGGAAGTGGCATTACCAATATTGACCGATGCGGATGCAGGCGTGACTGTCAGCGCCGAGGGTGTACTGCAAGGCGGATTTAACGCCGTAAAACTGACCGTGGCCGAAGCGGTTCCGGCGATGGTTGTGACAATGGCGGTAACCGTGACCGGTCCCGGCGAAAGCGACAACGATGTGCAGGTCCAGCTTCCCGTACCACCCGCCGTCACGATACAGGCCGGATTGCCGGAGGCCAGCACGGTGACACTTGACCCGATGTTGGCGGTTCCGCTCACGGCAGGGGTCAGGTAGGTTTGGGAGCCCGCCGTTGGTGTGAGGATGGTAATCGTCGCGGGAGCATAAACGGTGGCGGCAGCCGTACAGCTCCCCGGCCCCGAAGCGGATGTGTACGAAGACGTAACAGTCAGCACCCGCGTTCCGGCACTGCCCGCTCCCGTGAAGGTAATTGGTACCGGAATTGTAGTTTGGCCGTTGGTAATCGTGGTGGTATAAGGCAGCGGATTGCTGCTGAAACCGGTTCCGGTCACCGATAAAGATACCAGACCGGAAGTTGAGCCCGTCACCGGTACGGTCAGGGTGCCCGATGAAGGCGTTCCGGCAACAAAAAGCCCCGATGTGGATGACGAACCGCAGTTGAAGGCAAAAGCACCAAGGGTTTGTCCGCCAAAGGCGTAGTAATAGTCAACGCTGTTAAACAGGCTGAGTCCAATCAGGCTACTACCCGTAATAATCAGTTCAACTTCGTCAAAGTCTTTGGTAGTTTTAAACGCGATTTCCCGCTGGACATTGCTGAGTAATCCCAGGACATCAAGGCTTATTAATGATGAACTACCTTTAGATTCCTGTTCAACTCCGCCCTTGTACGTTTTCATACTCATGGCGTTGAACAGATTCACATTAAGTGTAGAGCCGGTGCCGATGACAATTCCGGCATAGTCCCCTGCCTTAGACAGGGTTGACGATTGCAGTTTCACCCGGACCGAAGAGGTAATACCTGTCAGCAGACTGATTCCTGAAATGTCTATACTGGCAAAGTCCGTTAAGGTAGTGGAGGCAACGGCTGATTCATTGGATACACTATAACCGCACAATAAACTACAGCCATTAACCGCAATAGCATATTGCCCTGCCGGACTTGAAAATTGTGAGAGGTTGTTTTTAGTGTATGTCTGTGCGGCAGTTCCGGTACTAAACAGTGCCAGAAAAAGGGCAAGAAGAATATCTGCCAGCCACATCTCCTGATTTAGCTTCGCATAACATACCGATAATTCCTTCACCTCACCTATCCGCCCCTTAACCAACCTGCTACGTACCATAGTCGTAGTTGATTTATGGTTATACCATCCTTTCGTTACGGTAAAAGCGAACCTTTTGTATGCCAATCACAAACTAATGTATACTTTATATTCATATAATCATGGCAACAAGTATACGATAGCTGATGGAATCCGGATTTGTAAAGCCGGAAAAAATTGTTGATTTTCCGGAATGTATCGTAAAGAGGCGGGTACGAAGCGTCGTTTAACCAATGGGAAACAGGTAGTTTCATAAGGCGAATGGTGTGGAGCAACTATTTAACGCTTAAAATAATGGCTAAATGTATTTAATGTCAAGTCTTTAGTTAACAAAAAAAGCTTTTCCAAGACGTAAACATACAAATTAGTATATAATCTTTTTAATCCGCCCTCTCCTGAAACAACAGGCTGCCAACAGGCCGGTTTATGTACTTCTGTTCCGGTTCATAAAATCAGTTTTTTACCATCTGCCTTCTTCAAAAAATGTACGCTATGGCAGGCAGCCTGTCAAAACCCTCAAAAAGGCGACCAGGCCTGCAATAACATGTCACTACAACTAAATACCCTGTAAATAGTCAATAAAGTATCAGTCAAGGGTTGTATATTTGGCCGTTAATGGGTATATCAATTAGCGGCTTGCGGGGCGCTGAGAGGATGCTGCCTTATTACCTACATTCGTAACTAGCAAATTCATGGCTGCTGCTGAGAAACTACGCATTTATGACCGGCCCGACAATAAAGGCTGGAAAAAATGGGGGCCCTACTTATCAGAACGTTCCTGGGGAACCGTCCGGGAAGATTACAGTCCGTATGGTGATGCATGGAACTATGTAACACACGATATGGCCCGTTCCCGCGCTTACCGGTGGGGCGAAGAGGGAATTGGCGGCGTTTCTGATAATAAAGGATTTATCTGCTTTGCCCTCGCGTTCTGGAACCACCGGGACAGCATCATCAAAGAGCGGCTTTTCGGTCTGGCCGGCCCGGAAGGTAATCACGGCGAAGACGTTAAGGAACTTTACTACTACCTCGACAGTACGCCTACCCACTCCTACATGAAGATGCAGTACAAGTATCCTCAGCAGGAGTTTCCCTATAACCGGCTGGTTATTGAAACCATGCGGCGGTCGCGGGTAGACCCGGAATTTGAAATTACAGATACCGGTATTTTCGATCAGGACGAATATTTCGATATCGTTATCGAATACGCCAAAGCCGATCAGAACGACTGGCTGGTTAAGGTGACGGCCACCAACCGCTCCGATAAACCGGCTCCGATTACACTCCTGCCAACCATCTGGTTCCGGAATGTCTGGTCATGGGGCTACGAACAGTTCAGTGCCCGCCCGATCCTGAACGGCATTGCCACCAGCCAGATCGAAGTAAATCACCGGCAGCTAGGCAAATACAAACTCTATTGCGAAGGCGCCAACGAGCTGCTGTTCTGCGAAAACGAAACGAATACCGAACGTCTTTACGGCCGGCAGAATACGACAGCCTATCCGAAAGACAGTATCAATAATTACATCATCACCGGCCGGAAGGAGTTTGTTAACCCCAACCAGATCGGTACCAAGGCCTCGGCCCGCTACGAACGGGTTGTGCCGCCGAAACAAAGTACAACGATCCGGCTCCGGTTCAGCGATACGACGCATCAGGGCAACCCGTTCGGCTCATTCGATGAGATTTTTGAGAAACGGCTGGCTGAAGCAGATGCGTTTTACGGCGAACTCCAGCAAAATGTTACGGACCCCGAACTGCGGGCGATTCAGCGGCAGGCCTATGCCGGAATGCTGTGGAACAAGCAGTTTTACTATTACAATGTCAACGAGTGGCTGAAAGGCGACCCGAAAATGCCGATTCCGTTTCAGGGACGGGTGTATGCCCGGAACGAAAGCTGGCGGCATATGTATACGGCCAACATCCTGTCGATGCCCGACAAGTGGGAATATCCGTGGTTTGCGGCCTGGGATCTCGCCTTCCATACACTGACCCTCGCCCGGCTTGACCCGCATTTTGCCAAACGGCAGCTGGCGGTTATTCTCCGCGAGTACTACATGCACCCGAACGGGCAGATTCCGGCTTACGAATGGAACTTCTCTGACGTAAATCCGCCGGTACATGCCTGGGCAACCTGGCGGGTGTACGAAATCGACCGCGACCTCAACGGCAAAGGTGATATCGGTTTTCTGGAACGTGTTTTCCATAAACTACTGCTCAACTTCACGTGGTGGGTGAACCGCAAGGACGTAGAAGGCAATAACATCTTTGGCGGCGGCTTCCTTGGCCTCGATAATATCGGGGTATTCGACCGCAGCCAGCCCCTGCCGATGGGCGGCCGTATCGAACAGGCCGACGGAACCGGCTGGATGGCCATGTATACGCTGAACATGCTCCGGATTTCCTGCGAGATTGCCCTCACGCGGCCCGCTTATCAGGACATGGCCAGCAAGTTCTTCGAGCACTTCCTGCACATTGCGTCGGCGATGAACAACCTCGGCAAGCAGCAGATCAGTCTTTGGGACGAGGAAGACCAGTTCTATTACGACGTTCTGCACACGCCGGACAATAACGCACGGCTGCTGAAAATCCGGTCGATGGTCGGGTTGATCCCGTTGTTTGCGGTCGAGATTCTGGACGAAGAACTGCTGTCGAAGCTGCCGGACTTTAAACGCCGGATTGAGTGGGTACTGACCAACCGCCCTGACCTTGCGTCGCTGATTTCGCGCTGGCACGAGCCGGGTAAGGGGGCAACCCACCTGCTGTCGCTCCTGCGCGGTCACCGGATGAAAATGTTGCTGAAACGGATGTTCGACGAAACGGAGTTTCTGTCGGATTACGGCATCCGGGCACTGTCGAAATTCCACGAAGAGCACCCGTATGAGTTTGCCCTGAACGGCGAAGTGTTCCGGGTGAAGTACGTACCGGCTGAATCGGAAACGAGTCTGTTCGGCGGTAACTCCAACTGGCGCGGCCCGGTGTGGTTCCCGGTCAATTTCCTGCTGATTGACTCCCTGCTGAAGTTCTACCAATACTACGGCGATGATTTTGAGCTGGAATACCCGACCAACTCCGGCGAAATCATGAGCATCAAGGAAGCAACCGTCCGCGTGATCGGCCGGTTGATTAATATCTTTAAGCGGGATGCAAACACCGGTCAGATTCCGGCCTTCGGTCAGGAAGCAAAACAGCAGACCGATCCGAATTTCGACGGGCTGTACTTATTCTACGAATATTTCCACGGCGATAATGGCAGCGGGCTGGGTGCGAGTCACCAGACAGGCTGGACAGGTCTGATTGCTGACCTTATTGAGTACTGGTATCAATACCAGAAACAAGGCGTACGGCAAACGGTTGCTAAATAACGGCCGTTTTACGTGTAAAAATAAAGAGCTGCCAGGCGATCCTGGCAGCTCTTTATGGTTTGTAGGGCTGGCGGGGTAATGTAACGGTCTCCCACCAGTATAACCGCATGGTCTGAAAATACGTCAACCACTGTTCGTATTCAAGTGGCTTGGCAATGTATGAGTTTGCACCGAGCTGATACGACCGCTGAATATCTTCATCGGCATTTGATACACTCAGCACAACGACAGGCATATTCCGGCCAACCGGATATTCTTTTATCTGACGTAATAATTGCCAGCCTTGCTCTGCTTCAGGCAAATACAAATCCAGCAGCACTAATTTCGGCAACTCCTCCTGGTTTTCAACGCATGAATCAAGGTAAGCCAGCGCCTCTTCTGCATTGTCCACACAAACAGGCTTAACCTTATTAAAGCTTTGCTGAAGTGCATACCGGATCAGCACCTGCTGGTCGCGGTTGTCCTCCACAATTAGTACACTTGAATGCTTTTCGGTGCGTTTAGATTCTGATATGACTGGTGAAGTCATGGGCTTTATCGGGGTTTTACCAGACAATAAAAATTCATATATTACAAATATAGGTATAAAAACCTAATTGCATTCATTATCCGTATAGTGTTAACTTAACCTTAAATACATTAACTTGTCCGGGCGAAAATTGTTGGTGAGCTAATCCGGTTTTAGTCAATAAGCCAACCTTATGTGACTACAACCTTTGTATAAAACCATTTCCGATTAATGTCTGACGTAACTTTGCTACATATATGGATGAAAGGCTTAGCTGACTGGCTAGGCCGCCGACAGCGGGAATTACTGATAACCTGGCGTCACCGATGTGAGGCTGATCCGTCGCTTCCTACTGTCAATAGCCTGAGTCAGGAACAGTTCAATGACCGTGTCCCTGATTTGTTACTTGCCTTTACCAAACGGCTGACCAACGAGCGACCTCCGTTCAGTCCGGCACAGATTGCCCGGGAGCATGGATTACATCGCTGGCGGCTTGGCTACGCGCTGGAAGAACTGCTCCGCGAATTTGCCCATCTGCATAGCGGCCTCATTGATGAAATCGGGGCGTATGTACTCGATCATCCCGCCCAACAGCCGGAAGATGTGCAGGCGTTTACCAGTCGGTCAACGATCTGATTCATGAAGCTATTTCCGGAAGTGTAACCCAATACAATGATTTACAGAAGATTGGCGCAGCCGAACGGGCGGCCAATCTTCAGCATACGCTCGATGAACTGAACGATCTGATCCGGCGGCGCTCCGATGTGCTGCGGATGGCGTCGCACGATCTGCGGGGCAGCTTCGGGGTAATGCGGGGCGCGGCCTATATTCTGGACCAGCCCGGCAATACGGAAGAAGAACGCACCGAAATGCTGCAAATGCTTCAGCGGAACTTTTCGAAAGTAACGTCCATGCTGACCCAGCTCATGGACCTGGCGCGGCTCGAAGCCGGTCAGGAGACGCTGTACATCGAGTCGTTTGACGCGTCCGATTTGCTGCTTCGGGTAACCGACACCCTTAAACCATACGCAGCGGAGCGTAACCTGTACCTGCAAACCAATGGCCCTGTGGCCCTGCCGGTAAAAGGCGATTCAATTAAGGTTCAGCGTATTGTGCAGAATCTCCTGCTCAATGCACTGAAATACACCTATCAGGGGGGCGTATCGCTTATCTGGTCAACCGAAGGCCCTCTGCGCTGGCTGCTGACGGTAAGCGACACCGGCCCCGGACTTACCGAAAAATCAGCGACCGCCCTTACGCTGGAGCCATCACTGGAAAAAGTGAGCATCAAAGGGGCACGCTCTACCATAAACGTTAAAAGCAGCGAACCCGAAAAGACCGCCGAACTACCGCAATCGACCCAACCGCGGGGCGAGGGCATCGGGTTGCACATTGTAAAACGGCTTTGCGAACTGCTAAATGCCAACATGGAGGTCGAAGCCTCTCCAGGCCGCGGCACCACCATCCGCATCCGGTTTCCGGTCCATTATTCGGAATAATTTTTTGTTGGGGTAAGCTGATGGTATGTAGTGCGGAGTGGTGGCACGACTTCAGTCGTGCCACCACTATTGCTTTATGCCCTACTGGTGTCGCTCTTTCACTCTTTACCTCTTCCGCTCTTTAATTCTCCTGCAAACTACTTGCCAGAAGGCGTTGCATGTCTGTGAGTCGTTGACGCAGGAAACTAATTTCGGCTTGTTGTGAAGCAATAATGAGGTCTTTTTGGGCAAGTAGCGAAGGAGTTTGTTCGTTAGCCGGATCGTCTTTTGGAAAATGATAGGTCTGTAACACAGCAGGGGTTGTTTTAAACGCCCGTGCCAATTGTTTTAATAATTGCCCTGTAACCGGATGCTGACCTGTCTCAAGCCGGGAAAGCGTCGATTGAGAAACTCCGATCAGAAATGCGATTGCCTCCTGAGAGATCTTCCGGTCTTCGCGGTATTGCCGGATATTCTGGCTAAGTTGCTGTGTGGTAGCAGAATTCATAGATGCAGGTGTTTAAGATGTATAGCGCATGCAATATAAGATTAGCTGACTAATAAGTCAATTACTTGTTCTTGCTGGATACTTTATGCAGAACATTCTGTCCTAATAAGTACTGCACTGATTAGTATAAACACAGATATAGCGCAGTAAAATACAATTTTTATTGTACTTTTTTTTTGATCCTGAATAAAATGAATAAATCCTGAATAACCATATTCACATATAAACAGTACGTTTGAGGCAGTAATACAGACCACGTATGAATAGCCTGAACCTAACCAATACCCGCCCCGACGAAAACGCGTACAAAGCGCTGACAACCTTGCTCCAACGATTGCGGGTGCGGGTATCAGCGCTTACGGTGCGGGAAACGCTACCGCTCCATCCTGACTATCCAAGTTTATTGAGTTTAAGTGACGCTTTGGATCAGTGGCAAGTAGATAACACGGCTTTGCAATTGAACCATGTAGAACAACTACGTGAACTACCTGCACCGTTCATTGCTCATATGACCCACCAGGGGGAGCGGTTGGTTTGTTGTGGTCGAAAAGGTAGAGCCTGACTTGATCACATGGTATGATCCGGCAAGCAGGACACAAACAGCAGCACCCGATACGTTCAAAAAAAACTGGAATGGTATAGTCTTGCTGGCAGAACCAACACCACACGCAGGCGAGCGTAATTTCCGGCAACAACGGCAACGGGAGCAACTTCAATTGGCCAGAACGGCATTACTCATTGCCGGAGCCATCACCCTATTGGCAGTTGGTATATACCACGCCGAAACTGCTCTGATTGCCGGGCTAATATTGGTCAAAGCCGTGGGCACAATCATCAGTGTTTTATTGTTGATCAGGCAATTCGACAGTCAGCATCCGCTTATTAATCAGCTTTGTACATTAGGGTAGAAAACAGACTGCAAAAGTGTGCTCGACTCGCCGGCCGCGAATGTTACAACCTGGTTGAGTTGGTCCGAAATTGGCTTTTTCTACTTTGCCGGGGGCTTGTTATATACCTGTCTCCCGGAGTGGTTATCGGGACAGAAGCAGATACTGTTAGGCGTGTTTAACCTGATAGCTCTCCCCTACACCCTGTTTTCTATTTATTATCAGTGGCGGGTTGCCCGGCAGTGGTGTATCCTTTGCCTGATAGTACAGGCGTTACTCTGGATCGAATTCGTGATTTTTCAAACCGGGATGGAGCAGCACGGACTATTCCGGATGAATTCGCTGGCACTAGCTACGTTTGCCTACGGGCTGCCTGTTCTGCTATATGCGTTCCTGAAACCTTTTATGATAAACGCATTGCAAACCAGGCGATACCAGGTGCAATTGAGCCGTTTAAAAAATGATCCGGCTGTATTTAAAACACTGCTCGAAAAGCAGCCCAAAGCACCGGATTGGTTACCGGATACCGTAATTACGCTGGGAAATCCGGCGGCCGAACACACGCTGATTATGGTAACGAATCTTTTCTGTAATCCATGCAAGCGTATATATCAAGAAGCAGAACAACTGCTAAAAAAAACGTAACTATTTAGGTAGTCCACTGGAAATGGCCCAAATACACGTTGGTGAGTTCCTCTAACACATTGCGGCCTTGCTTACGAAGCGTTGCAATGAAGCCTGCAATTCGGGCATAGGTTTTCGCTCCGGCCTCCGTACGGAAGCCACCTGTCACCTTCTGCTTGATTTTTGCCGGTCGTAAAGCCCGTTCCGCTTCGTTGTTCGTAAAGGGGACTTCCGGCTCAAAAGCAAAGGCTAACACAGCCCCCTGATGAGTCCGTAGACGCTCTAGTAAATTACGAGCTTTGCTGCGTTTAGGGCGTTTGTTAAGTAGCTTACCCCGTCACCTGGTAAAAGACTAATCCCGGCCCTTCTTCCAGATCACCCTGAACACACCAGTAGCGGTACTGTTGCTGCCAATACCAGCCCTCAGCTTCGACCAAAGGCCCCGCCCGAGTGGCCTCATACAAGTCCAACAGCAACTGTTGCATGCCTTTCGCCCAGGCTCGACCCTGCTCCACCAGGGCCTGCAACTCACGCACCAAATGGGCTCCGCAAAGTGCCATTTTACCCTGACCGTGTGCCAGATACGAACTGTAGCAATCATGAACACACCAGCCTCGACGGGCCCTAAAGACACTGTCAGCCAGGGTAGCCTGCCCCCGACCTGGCGCTACCGATAGCAGTGTATAGCGCTCATTACAGGCCACATGCAACCACTGTTGCTGACCCCCTACGCGCAAGCCTGTCTCATCAAAATGCCCGACCGGGGCTCCTATCAGCTTGCTACGCACATGGCCTTCCAGCCCGTCTATACTTGCTTCGAAGCGGGTTTGAGCCGCTTGTAAGCTAGCTGGGTTGTAAGCGTAGCCTGTCAGATCAGTCCACAACTGCTGGACTTTAGCGAAGGGTAGGCGGTAATCCACGCTCCATAACGTACTCAGGGCCGATATCCGAGGGCCATATTGCACAGGCGCACTCACGGTAGGGGGCCACTGACCCAGCACCCGACAACCACACGAACAGGTTTGGGCCATCAGCCGGTGTTCTTCCACACAGAGTCTGGGTGGAGGCAAATCAAAGACCTGGCGATGGGCTACCACCTGAGCGGGCCCCAGTAGGCTAGCCTGGCATTGTGGGCAATGGGTTGGCCGATGCTCAATGACCGAATCAGGCGTAGCCACCAGTTTAAGTGTATGGCCCGGATGCCCCGGCTGTCCGCCTTTCTTACGACCTTCAAGCTTAGGCAGAGCGGGCTTGATGAGCGGCTTTTTTGTAGGCCCGTCACTAGAGGGGGGCTTGTGGGAGTTGGCTGAGTTTTGGGCTAACCGGCTCGTTAACTCGGCATTTTCTGCTTCCAATTCCTGAACACGATCTTTCAGCCGTTGTACTTCAGCCAGTAAGCTGATGACTAACGCCTTAAGCTGTTCTATGTCCATTGTCTCTACCACAAGAAAGTATCAGCAAATTGCGTACCTAAATAGTTACAAAAAAACAAATAGTATTAATATTAAAGTGGTACTATATGTCACAACTAATAATCAGGATATTCGAAATCTAACTGCAGCCAAAATCTTATCATTACATACAACGGATAGATCAGACGCTTTGCGAAATTGGTTTATGCAAAAGAAACTAACTTATTCATTAGATCAGGAAGTCCATCAGAAAAACCTTGATTTTTCACTCCTGAAAGGCCATTTCATTTGGTGTACACAAGCTAATATACGTATTACGCCAACTATTTTCTTTAGCAATTATCGCTTACCAAACCACTATAAAATAACAGACATTGTTCAACAAATAAAATAAGTACTTAATAATACTAAATAAAATGAAAAGTATATCACTTGCCATTGTTTACCTCCTAACAGTTACTTTATCATTTGCACAAGGCACACAAGAAGTGCTTGACAAATATTTCAACGCTATCGGCGGAAAGGATGAATGCAGAAAAATTAAAACATTAAAATATATCAGTCAAAGTCAGTTAATGGGTAATATGATAACCAATGAACGAAACAATAAACAAGAATTTTTATCTGTATCCCAAATAGAGTCTCAGAAAGGCACCAGTACCTCAAACGATACAGTATACTATGAATACCCTTACAAGGAGTTCAGTTTTTTTTCAATAGTTAATGTAGCCAAAAAGCGAAATATTTATGTAAAAAAAAAAATAAATAAAAATAGTATAACCAGTATTTACAATAATCGAATAAATGTAACCGAAAATGATTCGACGCTTGTTAATCACCAGATTAGGTACATAAATGAACACTTTCCCTTTCAGTTATTTCTTAAGTATGAGCATGAAATGGAGAATGAAGGTGTTAAAGAATTTAATGGAATAAAGTATAATGTTTTATCAAGAAAAGTTACCTTTACTAATAAAGAAACAGCCACGGTCTGGTACTATTTCAATATAGAAGATGGTTTACTATCCATGTCTAAACAAATAAATGATGACAGGGAGCCAACACGGTTCTATAGCGATTATGTGAGATTTCAAAATCTACAATTCGCAACACACGAAAAACAGTATTTATTCAGAGAGCAGCAATTTGACACAACGTATTCTCTTTTTGAATATAATATTCAAATTCCAGCATTTGTATTTTCCATAAAATAATTTTTTTTCACAATTATTATCAATTAAAACCATGAAAACATCAATTAAAAACCTAAGTGCTTTTGAGTTATCTAAAAATGAATTAAGTAAATTCATTGGAGGAGTACAGGATTATTGCCAAATGCTCCAAGGGTGTATAAATAATGTTCCATACACGTTAAGCCAAGTAACATGGGAATGTGATATGAAAGAGCTGGAAAAGAACCTTCTTGACTCCTGTTTTAATAACTTTATTGATGGCTGCGTTGCTCAACAAGGGTAAGTAATTAATCTGCCAACAGATTTTGAATACAAACAAAGTCTGTTGGCAGATTAATTACATTCTACCTATCACCTAATTAGTAACAGCTCTTTCCCGAATTTTTATGCCTCTCTTCCCACACTACCATCAACTCGACCAAATGGATTGTGGTCCAACCTGTCTACGGATGATTGCCAAACACTACGGTCGGTCATTTACAGCACAAGGACTTCGTGAGCAGGCACAGATCGGGAAAGATGGCGTGTCGTTGCTGGGGATTGCCGAAGCTGCGGAGTCGATTGGGTTTCGCACGATGGGGACTAAAATCTCTTTCGCACAGCTCGCAGATGAAGCGCCATTACCCTGTATTGTTCATTGGCAACAAAATCACTTCGTAGTGGTTTACGACATCCGGTCTCCCCACGGCTGGATGAACAAGTTAAAGGGTGGCCGGCAAGCACCGGGCAGTATTACAGAACCACCAACACAGGATAGTCATCAACCTGGTTTGCATACCCTTACGGCCACACACCAACGCAGTACGGTCTGTATTGCCGATCCGGCACGGGGACTTCTTACCTATACGGCCGACGAGTTTTGTCGGGGTTGGTTATCGACCCAAAAAGGGTCACGCCCTGAGGGTATCGCCTTGTTGCTGGAACCTACCCCCGATTTTTATACACAACCCGACGATGACCAATCACCTGCCGCAGGCATGGGTTTCGGGCGGGTGTTACCCTACGTTTTCCAGTACAAACCATTACTGATACAGTTGTTGCTTGGCTTGCTGGTCGGCAGTGGCTTGCAGTTGTTGTTTCCGTTTGTTACACAATCGGTGGTCGACGTAGGCATTCAGACCCGAAACCTCCCGTTTGTATACCTTATGCTGGGCGCACAGCTTATGTTGATGGCAGGCCGGTTAACAGTCGAGTTTTTCCGGAGCTGGCTCATGCTACACATCAGTACGCGTATAAACCTGAGCATTCTATCTGATTTTCTGATCAAACTGATGCGCCTGCAACTGTCCTTTTTTGATACAAAACAGTTCGGCGACATCATGCAACGAATTAATGACCACCACCGCATTGAGCAGTTTCTGACCGGCCAAACCCTGACAGTATTGTTTTCGTTACTCAATCTGCTCGTATTCGGAGTAGTATTGGCCCTGTACAACCTGACCATTTTTGCTATTTTCCTGATTGCCAGCTTACTCTACACCGGCTGGATCGTTCTGTTTCTACGTCAGCGCCGGAAGCTTGACTTTCGCCGGTTTGATCTCGCCGCCCGCAACCAAAGCAGTATTGTTCAGCTCATTCAGGGCATGCAGGAAATTAAGCTTGCCGGTGCCGAACGTCCGATGCGCTGGGCCTGGGAACAATTACAAGTCCGTCAGTTCAGATTACAGATGAAAGGCCTGTCCCTGAGTCAGTATCAACAGGCGGGTGCGTTTGCCATCAATGAGGGCAAAAATATCCTCATCACGTTTTTATCAGCACAAGCCGTAATTAACGGACAGTTAACGCTGGGAGCTATGTTGGCTGTTCAATATATAATCGGTCAGTTGAACAGCCCTGTCGAACAGCTGATCGGTTTCGTACAAGGCTTACAGGACACAAAAATCAGCCTTGAACGGCTCAATGAGGTTCATGCGTTACCTAATGAAGATGAACTTCAGCCGACAGGCCTGAAACTATCCGGCTATAACCAGCTACCCACAGATTCAATACGCAGCTTCGCAGGGTATAGTCTGTGGATACGTAACCTTACGTTTGCTTACCCGGGAGCGGGCAATGAACCGGTCCTAAGAGATTTCTCGCTCAGGATACCGGCCGGTAAAACAACGGCGATTGTCGGTATGAGTGGTAGTGGCAAAACAACCCTGCTTAAGCTCTTGCTACGGTTTTATGAGTCAGCACAGGGCGATATTTATCTGTTACCAGCCGCCATGCACACACAGACGGTTACTGCCGGTATGAGTCTGCGAAACATTCCGCATGCTGAGTGGCGCCTGCAATGCGGCGTCGTGATGCAGGATGGGTTTATTTTTTCGGATACGATTGCCCGCAATATAGCCGTTGGTGTAGACCATATTGACCCTGATCGCCTGCAACATGCTGTTCAGATTGCCAATTTACAGGAATTTATTGCTTCGTTGCCGTTAGGCTATCATACCAAAATCGGAGCCGAAGGAAACGGGATTAGTCAGGGACAACGGCAACGGATACTCATTGCCCGTGCGGTATACAAAGATCCGGCCTACATCCTGTTCGATGAAGCTACCAACTCACTGGATGCCAATAATGAGTCCGTCATTATGGAACAACTTAATTCGTTTTTTAAAGGGCGAACCGTTGTGGTTGTTGCCCACCGGCTTAGCACAGTCCGCGATGCCGATCAGATTGTGGTGCTCCATCAGGGAATAATTACAGAAACAGGCACTCACCCTGAACTCATCGCCCGGCAAGGGGATTATTGGCAACTTGTCAAAAACCAGCTGGAATTAAACTGATTACCTCAAACCTTCTGCCCCTTGCCATGACCCCGCGTTACATCGAATTCCGGTCCGAAGATGTACAGGAAGTCTTACTCCGTAAACCCGCCTGGGCGGTTCGGTGGGGTATTACCATCCTGTTTGGGGTAGTGACGTTGCTCTTGCTGGGTAGCTGGCTTATACGTTACCCTGAAATGATCAAAGGCAATATTGTCATTACAACCATAAAACCTCCGGTTCGGGTACTAAACCGGACATCGGGCCGATTGGTCAGACTGCTCGTTGCTGACACGGCTACCGTACAGGCCGGTCAGGTCCTGGCCGAAATTGAAAATACAACCCGGCTCGAAAACCTGCCTGCCCTAAAAGCACTGACTATGGAAATGAACCGTTTTCTGTCAAATACAGACCATACCGTTCAGCTACCGGCAGCATCACTCACGTTTGGCGATTTACAGGCAGAGTATAATACAGTTATTAAAAATTATACCGACTATAAGCGGCTTCTGACCGATACCTATAACCCGCAGCGAATAGCCTTATTAAAGCGTCAGATTGCAGATTACCGGCGTTTGGTTACAGTCAATGAAACGCAGGCAGCCATCAATGCAGATGAATTCCGTAACGCTGAAATCAAATACCAGGCCGATAAGCGGCTATATGATGAAAAAGTATATGGCCGGCTGGAGTTTTTGCGGGAAGAAAATGCCTTTCTCCAAAAAAAGAAAGAAAATGAAACCTATCGCCGGACAGCGATTGAAAACAGTCTGACGTTGTCTGAACGAGAAAAACAGTTGGCAGAACTCTCTTATGAAAGCCTACAGAAATCGCGGAGTTACCGCGATGCCATTCAGCAGGCTTTAAGTAATATTGACAATACACTGAAAGTATGGCAGCAGACCTATCTCATGACTGCTCCCATAAACGGGAAGCTCAGCTATTTGCACGAATTAACGGAAAATCAGTTTATCCGAACCAATGATACACTATTTGCAGTAATTCCCGACAGTCAATCGCTTATCGGAAATATGACGTTCACGGTTCAGGGGATGGGTAAAATTCAGCCGGGTCAAGAGGTATTGATTCGTCTGGACGACTATCCGTATCAGGAGTTTGGTATGCTACGGGGATATGTACAACAAATTGCCCCAACACCTGACCGGCGTCAATACCGAGCAATAGTCAGCCTTCCGGACGGGCTACTTACGACGCATACCATCGGAAAACCGCTGCGTTTCAGACCAGAATTAACCGGTACCGCCGACATCGTCACCGACAACCGGCGCTTGCTCGAACAGGCATTTACCGGGTTGAGGGGTTTGCTCCGCAAAAATGGATAATCGGCATATGAATTGCGGAACTCCTAATTTCTGTCCATCACTCTTTCAGAGCTTTATTCTGAATTATTAACTTCCTCCCCCAACCAATCATCCCACTCCCCCCTCTATCTACCCCTTTTTTATACCCTTTCATCACTTTTGTTACAAAATGAAGTAACCTACGTGCAACATTTGTGGAAATCACTCGTCCTTAGCATCAAAGAATACGGGTGAATACACAATTTTTCACTATAATTTTAGTTGAATACTTAAACCCTTAGTTAAAGTTTGTTAATATTGTACACATAAACCAAATAAGACGTTACTTTACTCCACAATAACTACCGCAATCCCTCTATGAAAAACCTTTTCCTGCTCGTTTTCAGCCTCTTGCTGACAACGTCTCTTTTTGCCCAGACACCAGCCAGCCGAATTTCGATTCAGGGGAAGGTGACCGATACCACCGGTGCGGTACTTCCAGGCTCCAACGTTATGCTCCTGATGACGACCGATTCGTCGCTCGTTACCTTTGGCCGGACCAACGAAGCCGGTTTGTTCAGCCTCAAAAATGTGAAGCGGGGCTCCTATATTCTGAAAATTTCGTACGTTGGCTTTATTCCGTATGACAAACTGCTCGATACCGGTGATCAGCCTAATAAAGACCTTGGCTCCCTCAAGCTGAAGCCGATTGCCAAGGAGTTGTTTGAGGTAGTTGTTAAAACGGCCCGCGCTCCGCTGACCATCAAAGGCGATACTATCGAATACAACGCGGCTTCGTTTAAAGTACCGCCAGGGTCAACAGTCGAAGACTTACTCCGGCGTCTGCCCGGCATGCAGATCGACCAGGACGGCAATATTAAGGCCCAAGGCGAAGACGTGAAACGCGTAACGGTTGACGGCAAAACGTTCTTCGGCAGCGATCCGAAAGCGGCGACCAAAAACCTGTCGGCTGAAGCCATTTCGAAGGTGCAGGTGTTCAGCGATAAAACAGAGCAGGCCAAACTGACGGGCATGGAAGACGGCAAAAAAGAAAAGACGCTTAACCTCCAACTGAAAGATGGTTTCAAAAAAGGCTCATTTGGTAAACTTACCGCTGGTGTTGGTTCTGACCTACGCCCTGGCAGCGATGGTACCGCCCGTACGGAACTTAAGGGTAACTACAACCGCTTTGATGACAAACGCCAGTTTTCGGTAATCGGCATGGGCAACAATACCAACCAGTCGGGCCTGTCTTTTGATGATTATCAGGACTTCAGAGGCAGTAACTCGTTCAACTGGAACGATGATGCGGATTTTGGTTTCAGCAGCGGCAGCCGGTTTATCTCGTTCGGCGGTGACGACGACGACAACCTCGGTATTCCGATCGGTGGCGGTTCTGGTCGTGGCTATTCAAACAACGCGGCGGCGGGTCTGAACTATAACTACGATACCAAAAAAACCAAATTCAGCAGCAGCTACTACTACAGTCAGACGCGCCAGACAATCGACGCCGTCCGGAAAAGCCAGACATTCCTCGAAAACAGTTCATTTAACCGTACTGACTCAAGCAGCCAGATCAACTTCAACAACAGCCACCGTGTCAGCCTGCGTTTTCAGCAGGAACTTGACTCAATGCAGACGCTGGTTATCCTGAGCAACAGCCGCTTCAGCAAGGGCAACACCAACCTGAATAGCTGGCAGCAATTGTACCGGTTAAGCGCCCTCTCAACCCGGACAACCATTAACAACTTCGGCAACACGGATGCATTCGGTACGGCAAACTCTGTCGTATATCGGTCTAAGTTCAAGAAAAAAGGCCGGAATCTGGCCCTGAGTGCTACCTACCAGGTAAACCTCAACGACGCCGAAATGAACCTGAATTCGATCAACGAGTTCTTCCAGGCTACGAACGTAAACGACCAGCTCCGGATTATCCGTCAATTGCAGACGACTGATACCAAGCGTAGTCAGTATAAAATGAGCGCCCTGTATCTGGAGCCGCTGTCGAAAAAATTCTTCTGGGAAAGCTTCTATAACTTCAGCCTGCGGAATGATGTGGTTGACCGCGACGTAATGGATCGCGGCGAGTCGGGTCAGCAAACACGGAATAACGTGCTGAGCCGCTACTACGAAAACAACTACCTGTTCAACCGGCTGGGTACCGGCTTCCGGTATTCAAACAAAGGGATCAACCTGTTAGTGGGTGCTGCCGGTCAGCAATTCACACTTGCCGGTGAATATGCGCCGGATCAGACGTCGACGACGTTTAACAAAATCAACCGGACGTTTACCAACGTAATCCCGAACGTGTCGTTCAACTACAGCATGAAGGGCAACAAGTACCTGCGGTTCAGCTATGATGTGGGCATTCAGCTGCCTTCGACCCGCGACCTGCAACCGGTTATCGACAACACCAATCCGCTGTATATCACCGAAGGTAACCCGGATCTGTTACCTACCCTGCGCCATCAGCTGGGTGGCGGCTATAACATGTTCAACCCCGGCACGTTTACGAACCTGTACGTCAGCCTGAACTATACCTACAACGTAAATCAGATTGTGTATAACCAGATTGTGGACCCGACTACGTTGATTACGCGCACTAAGCCTGCTAACATTTCCGGTGGTCAGAACGTGGGCAGCTACATCGGCTTCGGTTTCCCGCTGAAGAAGACAAAAGCTAACTTCAACATTTACAGTAATATCAATTACGGTAAGAACCTGACTAACATTAATGGTCAGCTGAACGAAACCAACACCAGCAGCATCGGTATTGGTCCGCGCCTTGATCTGACACCAAACGACAAGATCACGATTTACGCTAACGCCAACTGGAACATCAGCAACACGAAGTATTCGATCAGCAGCGCTCAGAACCAGAAGATCTATAACTTCTTCTACGGTGGTGAAGCTAACGTGAAACTCCCGCTTGGGTTCTACCTGAATACGACGCTGAACTACCGCGTGTACAAAAACGACCGTTTCGGCTTCAACCAGCATATCCCGATCTGGAACTCGTCGCTATACACCATTCTGGGTAAAGCGAAAAAGGCAGAAATCCGGTTCACCGCCTATGATATGCTGAACCGTAACCTCGCAGTGTCGCAGTCGGCGTTCACCAACTCAGTGTCACAGGAGCGTGTACAGACGCTGTCGCGTTATTTCCTGGTGTCGTTTACGTACAACATGCGGGGTGTTCAGGCAAAAATGAAACGTCAGAATTTCTTCTAATAGTGTAGGGCCGCAAAATATTGCTATAAAGAACTGAGCCGCAAAGTATTGCGGCTCTACAATCGTCTTAATCATGAAAAAATACCTTATTATTCCGCTTCTCTTTCTGGCCATACAGGTTTCTGCCCAACAGCAGCAGACGGAGGGCATCGTTTATTACAACTATACTCAGTACTGGACCAAAATCATCAAGCGGCTGACGTTTTTGAGCAAGGAAGAAAAGGAGCGTTCGGCCATGACCTGGAAAAATGAAGAAGGCTACACGCAAAAAATGAAGTTATTCTTCTCGCCGTCCCAGAGCTTGTACAGTTACAACAACGATGAAATTGAGGGCGCCGGTTATTCGTGGCGCAAGGAAGAGTATTCCATCTACCGTAATTTCGATCAGGACAAAAAGTTTGACGTGATTGAGATGCTGGGCAAGGTGTACATAGTGGACGACTCACTGCACACCCCGAAATGGAAAATCTCCAACCAGATCAAGGATATTGCCGGCTTTATCTGCATGAAGGCGACGATGGACGATCCGGTCCGGGGCCAGAAAATAACGGCCTGGTTTGCTCAGGATATTCCGGTGGGTGCCGGTCCGGAACGCTATTTCGGGCTGCCGGGCATGATTCTGGGCATCGACATGAACGAAGGCGATGTGGTTATTGAAGCGACTAAGGTTGAATTTAAACCGGTTACTGCGGAACTGAAACAGCCTAAGGCGAAGGGCAAGAAAATAAAGGATAGTGATTATGATACGATTATCAGTAATCATATCAAGGACAGTATGAAAGCCAGCCGGAACCCATTCTGGGCCATCCGCTACTAAAAAAGTTGCCGGGGGTGGCCCCCGGCAACTGACTGAGCCCTCTCAGGGCGATCCTGAAAATGCCCTGAAAGGGCTCAATCAATCGCATAGGGTAAAACCCTATGCGATTTTTTTTAGATATACTGATTGATAATGCTTTCCAGCCATTCCTGCTTACCGCTCCGCATAGTAGGTTCACCATTTTCGACCGCAAACGAGCGCAGGTCTTCCAGCGTCAGTTTACCATCTTCAAACGCTTTGCCGGAACCTGAATCAAACGACGAGTAACGCTCTTTACGGAACTTCAGGTAATCCGAGTCTTTCAGGATATTGTCGGCAACGATCACCGCACGGGCAAAGGCATCCATCCCGCTGATGTGGGCAATGAACAGATCGTCCATATCCGTTGAGTTACGGCGTACTTTCGCGTCGAAGTTGATACCGCCCGGCTGAATACCACCCGCCTGCTGAATCACCAGCATAGCCTCTGTCAGTTCGTAGATGTTGATCGGGAACTGATCCGTATCCCAGCCATTCTGGTAATCGCCACGGTTGGCGTCGATACTACCCAGCATACCGGCATCAGCCGCTACCTGCAGTTCGTGCTCAAACGTATGACCTGCCAGCGTGGCGTGGTTTACTTCGATGTTCAGTTTGAAATCCTTATCCAGACCATACTGACGCAGGAAACCGATTACCGTAGCCGCGTCATAGTCATACTGGTGTTTGGTTGGCTCCATCGGTTTCGGCTCAATGAAGAACGTACCGGTAAAACCTTGCTTACGGGCATAATCACGGGCGATGGTCAGGAACTGCGCCAGGTGCTCAACTTCACGCTTCATATCGGTGTTCAGCAGCGTCATATACCCTTCGCGGCCTCCCCAGAATACGTAGTTCTCGCCATTGAGGGCGATGGTTGCGTCCAGCGCGTTTTTCACCTGCGTACCGGCATAGGCAACCACCGAAAAGTCAGGGTTGGTCGACGCCCCGTTCATGTACCGTGGGTTCGAAAACACGTTAGCCGTTCCCCAAAGCAGCTTTACACCGCTGGCCGCCTGCTTTTGTTTCGCATAGTCAACGATGGCCTGCATACGGCTTTCGTATTCGGCAACGGTTGGTCCTTCGTCAACGAGGTCAACGTCGTGGAAGCAGTAATACGGAGCGCCGATTTTTGTGAAGAATTCAAACGCCGCATCCATTTTCAGTTTTGCCCGCGTAACGGCATCATTGCTCTGATCCCACGCAAACACACGGGTGCCCGGACCAAACGGATCACCGCCGGTTCCGCAGAATGTATGCCAGTAGCTGATCGCGTAGCGCAGCTGATCGCGCAGGGTTTTACCACCGATAACCAGCTCAGGGTTATACCACTTAAATGCTAACGGGTTTTTAGATTTAGGACCTTCGTAGGCGATAGCACCGATACCTTTAAAGTATTCCTGATCGCCCAGCGTGATGTTTGCCATGTTTATTGGGGAATGATTGGTTATGACTGATTTTGTGATGTAAAGTTGATATTTCTTTTTTAAATGTCATAATGACACCTAAACTATTTTTCATAAAATTTTCGCAACCAATCTTTGATGGGTCTAATTCTGGCCTTCAAGATCACTTATGGATGAATAACCGCGAAGACGGGAAGAATTTAAGAAGCACAAAGTTTACTTATTTACACCCTTTGTACACCTTCATTACTTAGCGCCTTCGTGGCAAATTCAGTATACCAATCAGAGACTGGCTTCGGGATTGGGGATGAAATTCAGGAACGAATCGGTCTGCTGCTGGTACTTCGCCTTATCGACCTGATAATAATAGGCCCCTTTCTTCGAAAATCCCTTTTGCTTCTCGTCTAACTTGATGAGCAGGTCTGTCGACAGAATTTTACGGCTGAAATTCCGCTTGTCGAACTCTGTATTATAAATCGCATCATACAACTTTTTGAGCTGCGGAATGGTAAATTTCTCCGGTAACAGCTCAAAACCAATCGGATGCTGGGCCGCCTTGTAACGCAGTCGCTTAATCGCCAGATCAACCATCTGGCCGTGGTCGAACAGCAGTGCCGGCAGATCATAGAGTGAGAACCACCGCGCCTGATACGTTTCCGAAATCTTCGACGCATAATCAGCTACATTCACCAGCGCGAAGTAGGCCACTGAAATAGTACGGGAAATGGGGTCACGATCCGGATCGCCAAACGTATACAGCTGCTCCAGGTAAACGTCGGTCAGGTTCGTGAGCTCAAATAAGATACGGGCAGCTGCCTCTTCAAGGCTTTCGCGGGGTTGCAGCCACCCTCCCATCAATGACCAGGTCTGCTCTTCAACGCCCCGTTTTACCAGCAAAATCTTCAGGCTTTCGCCGTCGAAACCAAAAATAATCGAATCGAGGGCCAGTAAATACGCGTGTTGTTCTTTATAAAGGTCTAGCATGCAAAGGCGTAAAGCAATGAATCACAAATATTAAAAAAAATTCTGTCCGGGCTGTAAGGTTTTGCCCTGAGCTGCGACTAATATGGTACATTCAAGCAAACATCTAACAACATGCTTAAGAAAACCATCGGTTCGTTTTTACTCATTTGCCTGGCGCTTTCAGGCTTTGCCCAGGATAAATCGTTGCTCTGGAAAATATCAGGTAACGGGCTGACGAAACCGTCTTACCTGTTTGGCACCATTCACCTGATCTGTCCGACCGATTTCTACCTCTCCGACTCAACCAAAAATGCTATTGCCAAAGCCGGTCAGGTGTTCCTCGAAATCGACATGGACGACCCGAACCTGATGACGACCATGCAGAAGAGCATGATGAATACGTCGGGTAAGCCGTTGAAGGAAATGCTGAGCGCCGACGATTACAAACTGCTCGACGACTATTACACTGCCAACCTGCACATGGGGCTGAGTCAGCTGAGTATGATGAAACCGTTTGCCCTCATGTCGCTGCAATACATGGCCTTGCTGAACTGCCAGCCCCAGAGCTATGAAATGACGTTTACGCAGATGGCCGGTACGCAGAAAAAAAGAAGTTCCTCGGTCTGGAAACCATCGACGACCAGATGGCCATTTTCGACAAAATGCCGCCGGAAAAAATGGCACAGCAGCTCGTTGATATGGTGAAAAAGAAAGACGAAGCGGCCAAAGAATTTCAGCAGCTTGTCACGCTTTATAAAGCCCAGGACCTTGAGGGATTACGGAAATTGATGGATGCCAGTCAGTTTTCGGAGTTCGATGGCTTTGAAGAGGTACTGCTCGATCAGCGCAACATCAAATGGATTCCGGTCATTGACAAAGCCGTACGGCAGCAACCCACCTTTATAGCCGTCGGTGCCGGCCACCTGGGCGGTGAAAAGGGAGTTATCCGGCTTCTGCGTCAGCAAGGGTACACCGTGCAGCCGGTCAAATAAATCCAGCCTGTTGTTTGATCAACCTCCCACCGCTATGGCGACAGCCCCCGATTTTGTTGAGCAGGTCAGGAAGCATCAGAAGATTGTCCACAAAGTCTGCCACCTCTACGGTGATTCGCCGGAAGACCGTGAAGACCTTTTTCAGGAGATCCTGCTGAATGCATGGAAAGCCTGGCCTGCCTTCCGGCAAGAGGCTGCACTTACGACCTGGCTTTACCAGATCTCACTGAATACAGCCATTTCTTATTTCAGAAAAGGGAAAAAACAGCCGGTACGACAAGTCATTGATGCCTCGTTAACGCTCGCGTCCCAGTCTGCTGATGAGGATACCGAACAACAGTTTAATGCCATGTACCTGGCCATCGGTGAACTGAATAAGATCGACAAAGCCATTGTCACCCTATACATCGATCAATACGACTACCGGACTATTGGCGGGATGCTTGGTCTGACCGATAATAATGTCGCCGTGCGGATGAACCGCATTAAAACTTTTCTGAAAGAAGCCGTTAAAAAGCACCTTTAATCATGGAACTCGACGAATTCAGCGCCCTTTTTAATGCCCGGTTTGACGAGTCGCCCGCGCAGAAAAGTATCGATGACATTGCGCAGAAAATCAAAAGCCGGTCGGGCACGGCCCTTGACCGCATCCTGCGGAACCTGCTGATAGAGATCGGCGTCGCCTTTGCCTGTATTATTGGCATGTCGGTCGTAGCTTACCGCATCCCGTCAATTACTCTGCACTGGCTGGCCGGCGCGGTCTGGGTACTAAGTATTATTCAGATTGCAGCTTTCAGCTGGCAATACAAACAACTGAAGGCGACGGCACTGCCGATGGCTATTGACCTGCGGTCGCACCTGCAACAGCAGATCCGGGTTATTGAGCGCTTCGTTACTATATACCTTGCCTTCTGCCTTGTATCTATTCCGGTTGGCTTTGTTCTCGGCGGGATATTGGGGTATACGATAGCGTCCCAAAAGCGCACCGACCCGTTTCTCAATCCGATTGATAAACTGCACCCCGGCCCGCTGGGACTGCTGATTATAGCGGCAGGGACAGTCGCGTTTCTGATCGGTGTTGTCTATTTCTTTAAAGCTTACATCCGCTGGCTGTACGGCCGGCACCTCGATCAGCTCAAATCCTGTTTAGCCGAACTTGACCAATAAACAACAATGAATAAACGTACGAAGGTACTGATTCAGCTTCTGTCAGGACTGGCCGCCGGCGCCGGCTTTGGCTTTCTGGCCGGTAAAGCCGGTAAAGTATTCCTCAGCGGCCACCTTGATGCCCTGACCGGCTCCGTCAGCGGCGGCGAAGCAATGGCCCGCATTGTGGCGGTGCCGGTGGCCATGTGGGCAGCCCTGGCAGCCCATGAACTGGGCCATTTACTTACGGGACTGGCGCAGGGATTCCGGTTTAACCTGTATGTTGCCGGCTTCCTGGGCATTCGCCGGAACACGGAGACCGATGCGATTGAGGTTTATCTGAATAAAGATCTACAGCTTTTCGGAGGTGTTGCAGCTACCATTCCCGTAAAGCGTACCGACAACCTGCGCCGGCAGTTTGCCCGCGTCATCATTGCCGGCCCTATCGTTAGCCTCGCCGGTGGTCTGCTGGTGCTGGTGCTCTCTTACTATGGATTGCTTTCACTGTCGCCGGCCTCATCGGCGTTAATGCGTACGCTCGTCCTTTTCGGGTTAACCTTTGGCCTCGTATCCCTGATGCTCTTTCTGGCCACTACCATTCCGTCGCGGACCGGTGCGTTCTACACCGACCGTTCCCGCTTTTTCCGGCTGGTCCGCGGTGGCCGCACAGCAGAGATTGAACAGGCCATCCTCGAAACGATGGCGCACATTACTTCCGGCCAACCCTATGCCGATTTGAACATCCGGCAGCTTCATCTGCTGCTCGAAGAACCCGAGCCGTTTTTCAAAAGCTATGCCCATACCCTGCTCTATTACTATCACCTTGACCGGCATGAACTGGAAGAAGCCTATACACACATCAGACAGGCGGCCGAATTACTGGACGGGCAGCCGGGACTCTTTAAAAATGAGGTACTGAAGGAGGTTGCTTTTGCCCATGCCTATATCAACCGCGATGCTTCGCTGGCGCAGCAGGTCTGGGAACGCATTACGCCTTCGCCCGACAAGCAGAAAACGCCGCAGACCTACCTGATCAAAGCCGCCATTGCGCAGGCTTCAGACCAGGTCACCGACGCCCGGCAGCTCGCCGGTGACGGGCTGGCGCTCTTGCCTTCGCCCGTTGTCAAAGCCGAACATAAACTCATCGGCAGACTGCTGCATCAACTGGCATAAAAAAACGCCCGGACATATATCCGGGCGTTTCCTTTACTGGTACCCTCTGGCCTGTAGCTGAAAGAGTTCGGCATAACGGCCGTTGGCAGCCAGCAGTTGGGCATGCGAACCGATTTCGAGCAGCTGCCCGCCCTCCAGCACCAGAATCCGGTCGGCCATACGGACCGTCGAGAAGCGGTGCGAAATAATCACCGATGACTTGCCTTCGGTCAGCCCGGCAAAGCGCTGGAACACTTCATATTCGGCACGGGCATCAAGGGCAGCCGTTGGTTCGTCGAGAATCAATACCTGTGCGTTGCGCATATAGGCACGGCCCAGGGCTATTTTCTGCCACTCCCCACCCGACAGCTCAACACCTTTGCCAAAACTACGGCCGAGCTGCTGGTCATAGCCGTTTTCGAGTTTGGCAATAACCGTGTCGGCCAGACTGCGTTGGGCCGATTGCTCAATTTGGGGTTTATTCGTACGCTCGTCAATATCGCCGACGGCAATGTTCACCCCTGCCGACATTTTCAGACGCACATAGTCCTGAAAAATTACCCCCACATTCCGGCGCAGATCGGCCAGATCGTACTCGCGCAGGTCGCGGCCATCGAGCAGAATCCGGCCCTCAGCCGGATCATATAAACGGGCCAGCAGTTTAACCAGTGTGGTTTTTCCGGCACCGTTCTCGCCGACAAGCGCCAGTTTTTCGCCGGGGTGCAGCGTAAACGACAGGTTCCGTAACGCCCAGCGCTCCCTTACCATTCGACGAAGCATTGGCATACTTAAACCCGACATTATCAAACACAAATCCTTCCCGGACCGGATTCGGGAACGGTAGTGGTGTACGGGTTGACTGTATCGTAGGCTGAATAGCAAAATAGTCGAACAGGTCCTGCAAATACATGGACTCCTGGGTCAGGCTGCTGAACTGCAACAGAATGCCTTCCAGCGATCCGCGCATCTGCCGGAACGACGCGGCCAGAAAGGTCAGGTCCCCGAGCGAAATCTGCCCGCTGACGGCCCGCAGCACAATCCAGACATACGCCCCGTAATAGCCCGCCGTTCCGAGCGCGGTCAATACTGTTCCCCAACCGGCACGGCTCACGGCCAGACTCCGGTTTTTGACGTAATACTGCCACGACAATTCTTTAAACCGGCCAATCAGGAAATCGGACAGGCCGAATATTTTTACTTCCTTGGCCGTTTCGTCGCTCGCACCCACGTAACGCAGGTAATCGAGTTCGCGCCGTTCGGGAGTCCAGCTGCGCGACAGCGAATAACTGCGCTGGTTAAAGTAATTATCGGCAATAAACGCCGGCGTAACGGCCAGCAGCAGCAGCAACAGCAGCCACGGGTTATACACCACCAGACCAGCAGCCAGAAAACCCACAGAGATCAGTTCCTGCACCTGTCCGAAGACCTGCGACAGCAACACGGTCCGGCCGGTGGTTTGCCGGCGTGCCCGTTCAAGTTTATCGTAAAATGTGGCATCTTCAAACTGTTCAAGGTCAAGCGTTGCCGCATGCTCCATCAGACGGGCTGAAGTCTGGTTGGCAAACAGGTCGCCCAGCAGGCTGTCGAGCAGCGATACCAGCCGCCCGAACGCCGTAGACAACACAGCAAGGCCGAATTCAATGCCAACCAGCAGCCATAGGTGACTGGTATCGACCGCGCCATGCAGGCTGCTTAACCGGACGACTTCGTCAATAATAAGTTTGCCGACAAACAAGGTTGCCGCCGGCAAGGCAGCACGAAACAGACGGGTCACGGCATTGCCCAGAAACAGCGCCGGTGATACCGCCCACACTAAGCGGAAAAAGGCAGGTAAATTACGTAAAGCCAGAAAACGGTCGCGCCACGAGAGCGTTTCTGCCGTGGTGTTGGCATTCGCCCGCCGTTCTGATTTCGGAGGTTTTATCATACTTAAATGACAACAGAATCCGGGATTTAGTTCTTTTTCATAACTTGCTGACTGACAAGTTACTCGTTACCATTTAGACCCTATGAAATCCCGCATCTTACTTTTGTTTCTGGCCTGTATTATCGGGACCAGCGTTTATGCACAGCAGCCACATCAGCCGGTCAAGGAGCCGGATTATCAGAAAACCGGCGGATTAGCCTTTGACACCAGCCCGGTTGAGCGCATTTTTGAAAAGGCACGGACAGTCAACAAACCGGTATTTGTAGAAATCTATTCACCCGATTGTCCGCATTGTCAGGAGCTTATGCCGGTTTTTGCCAGTAAAAAGGCGGGTGATTTCTATAATGAGCGGTTTGTCTGTACAAAGCTTGTGTTTCCGCACAAAGAGACGCTGGCGTTTCTGGAACAGAAAAAACTGACGATTCCTGAAATTCCTTTCCTGTTATTCTTTAATCCGGATGGAACGCTGATTCATGCCAGCCAGACTGATAAAAACGAAGATGCGGTAATTAACGTGGCCAATACAGCCCTGAACCCCGAAATCCGGTCGGCATCTTATCCGCAGCATTTCGCCAATGGTGTACGAACAACCAACTTTTTGCTTGAATATGGCCTGATCACGATTGTCACCCGCGACCTGGCAGCGAACAAAGCCGTTCTGGAAGCCTATGCGCAGCTAACGCCCGTCAGCGAGTATGCCAGCGACCTGAACTGGATTGTGCTGCAGAAACGTATCCAGCACGTTGATAACCCTATGGTGCAACACCTTATCAACCATCAGGAGCAATACGCCCGTTTTGGCAAGGACGATGCCAAAGGACTGGCAGACCGGCTTATTTCGCAGAAACTGTACGGCCCTGACACCAATACACTGTCGATTGAGCAGGTGCTGCAATTGCGGGTCATGCTTGAGAAAATCGGTATTAGCCCTGTACTGGCAGCTACCCGTACGCTGATGCCCGAAATCAATGCTTATTTCCGGAGCAAACAAACCGAAAAGGCCGTTGAGCGCGTAAATACCTACCAGGCCAAATCACCGCTGACGCTGCCAGAGTGCATTTTTGTGGTGCGGTACTTCAACCAGAACAGCCCTACTCTTGCCGATGTGTCTGATGTTTCGCGGTGGGCGCAGAAAGGACTTAAGGAGACCAGTATTACCCTGCAACAGAAAGCAGACCTTTACTACGAACTGGCCGAGGCATGCCGTCGGGGCAATCAGCCGGAAGAAGCCCGCAAAGCCGCCAGAGAATCTATGAAGGCAGCGCAGGCCGGTAAACTGGATACCAAACGAAACGTGGAGCAATTAAAGGCCCTGGAGTAGCCGGACAGATACTGACTCCCAAGCGACTGGACAGGACACGGCACACCACGGCTGTGTTCTCTGTCCGGTCATCTGAGACGCAATCAAAAAATCATCATCTGAGACGCAAGATGTTGCGTCTCTACTGTGTTTCATGGATCAGTGAGTATATTTAAACCCTGATTCCTGTTTTATACAAACCGGCACCAATTCCGGTAATGCCTGACCAAAACAAACACGTTCCATGAACAGCTACCTTACGGCTTTCGCAGCTGCCTGCCTCAGTGTGACCTCACTGTGTGCCCAGCCAACGGCTGATGAATACAAAGCCCGCACAAAACTCATCTACCAGAATATTTACCAGACCTTTTACCAGCCCAAAGACGGCCTGTTTATCGAGACCAGCGACCCGGCCAAAAACGAACGGCCGCACTCGTTTCTCTGGCCGCTCTGTGCGCTGTTTGAAGCTACTAATGAGGTCGAGCGTATCGACCGGTCGAAGCCGTATAATGCCTGGGTCATGAACGCCATTGACCAGTATTATAACGAAAACCCTCCGGCACCGGGCTATCAGGCCTATGTACGGAAAGAGCGGCATGATACCCGCTTTTACGACGACAATCAGTGGATCGGCATTACAAGCCTGGACGCCTATGACCGTACCCGCGATGCGCGCTATCTGGAGCTTGGAAAACGCATTTACCGCTTCATGATGACGGGTTTCGATACCAAAACCGGCGGCGGGATTTACTGGAAAGAAGACGAGAAAAACACCAAAAACACCTGCTCGAACGGTCCGGGGATTCTGATTGCCCTGCACCTGTACAAAATCACGAAGCAGAAAAGTTACCTCGACACAGCTATTCTGCTGTATGACTGGACCAACAAACACCTGCTGTCGCCGAAAGGGGTTTATTATGATGCCATAAAGGTGCCGTCTATGAAAATCGACTCGGCAACCTATACTTACAATACCGGCACCATGCTGCAATCCAACGCACTGCTGTATACGCTTACGAAAGACAAAAAATACCTGACCGAAGCACAGCGTATTGCGCAGGCGGCCGAAAAGCATTTCTTCCGCAACGGCAAACTGCCAAACCATTACTGGTTCAATGCGGTGTTGTTGCGGGGCTATCTGTCACTGTACGAGATCGATAAAAACCGGCAGCAGCTGCAGTTTTTCATCAACGATGCCGAACGCATCTGGCAGGCCGAACGGGATGATAAAAATTATCTTGGCCGCCAGAAAGCAAAAACACTGATTGATCAGGCGGCCATGATGGAGATTTATGCGCGGCTCGCCCAACTGGCCGACAAACCATAAATCACTACTTACCCATAAATACCTTAAAGTCGGCGACCTTCTCGCGGCTCACCAGCGCTTCTTTCTCAAACGTCGGGCGCAGGGTTAGTGCGAGCCGGTTGCCGAAATAAGGCTGAATCTGCTCAATGGCATTGTGCGTAATGATCAGGCCGCGGTTTACCCGGAAAAACTGGACCGGATCCAGCGCCTCGGCCAGCTCATCAAGTGTATAATCGACCAGAAACTTCTGATTCTGCCACGTCTTGAAAAAACTAAACCGCTCTTCGGTATAAAAAAAGGCAATCTCATTTACTTCAATCGACAGGAGGCGCTGCCCCTGCCGCACCAGAAACCGGCGGCGGTGTTCTTTCGGCTGCTGAATCTGTAGCTCCCGCAGCAGTTTATTGAGGTTAATCGTCGTAGCACTCCCCGGTTCGGCTGGTGTCCGGCGGGCGGCCAGGTCACGGAATTTCTTCAGGCTCCGTTCCAGATCTTCCTTCTGGATAGGTTTCAGCAGATAGTCGATGCTGTTGACCTTGAAGGCCTGCAGGGCATATTCATCGTAGGAAGTCGTAAAAATAACTGTACTTTTTACCTCTACCTGATCGAATATCTCGAAGCTTTGCCCGTCGGCCAGCTCAATATCCATAAAAATCAGGTCGAGGGTCTCGTTGGTTTCCGTATCGCTCAGGTAGGCAACCGTTTCTTCAATGCTGGCCGTAACACCGGCAATATTCAGCGAAGGATCAATGTCCAACAGCAGCTTGCGGATTTTACGGACGGCTAAATCCTCATCTTCAACTATTAATACGTTCATGGTATGCTGGTATTGACGCGTGTAATTAATCGGTTTCGGGTTAAAATTTAGTTAGCTGACCTGCTCCTTTTTCAATCAGTGGCAGAATAACCGTAAACTGGTCGTCTGTTTCCTGTACGACCACCTCGGCCTGTGCCAGCAGCCGGTACTTAGCCGAAATATTGGCCAGTCCCACCTTGTTGGAGGCCGTTCGGGAGGCCTTACGCTGTAAGGTATTCTGCACGATCAGGCGGCGGTCCGGTGTTGTCCGGATCGAAATATGCAGCGGTTTGTTTGCCATAATGACATTATGTTTTACGGCATTTTCGACCAGCATCTGCAAGGTCAGAGGGGGCAGGCGTTCCTCCATAAACGCGTCTGCAATCGTTACCTCCAGCTCAATACCCTGCCCGTACCGCGTTTTCAGCAAATGGAAATACGAGGTAATAAAGTTGATTTCCGTCGACAGCAGGGTCAGTTCCCGGTCGTTGGTCTGTAGCAGGTAGCGGTAAACATTGGCCATCTCATCGACAAACAGTTCGGCCCGTTCGGGTTCATCGTTGATCAGCGACGAGAGCGAATTCAGCGTATTAAACAGAAAATGTGGATTTACCTGATTTTTCAGACTTTCGACCTGCCCTTGCAGCGTGGCTTTCCGGAGCTGTTCTTTTTCCAGCATCGTCTCCCGCCATTTCGCCAGCGAATGCATGCTCTCCGAAACGGCGACCGATACGACATTCGCCAGTACATTAAATATCAGGATATATTTAACTACCGTCCAGTCGAACGAATAACCAAACCAGTGAAAATGGTCGTACGTCCAGATACTCCCCAAAATAAATGCAGGCGTCACGGTCGAAAACATCAGAAAGAGTAACGTCACCCGTGTCAGGGCCTGACTTAAGTCCGGCAACCACCCGATGATCAGTTTGGTCAGCCAGTCAATTGTCAGCAGACAGGTCAGGGCAATTGTCAGGTTGATAGCCGACACAGACAGAAACGTTGGAATATCCTGCAAATAAATCCGGCCCAGTAACAGATAAGAAATCAACGGTATAAACCACGGGAACAGCAGCATGAAGTGTAGCTTCAGCTGATGGGTAGGTTTAAACCATCGGGGCATTTGTTGATGAACAAGGGCAGTCATAGGTACAATACTTAAATCGATTGGGTCAATAAAGGTAATGTAACCGTAAACTGCTGTCCATTATCATAAACGTTTACTTTTTCCATGCTGATCATCTCATATTTGGCCGTCAGGTTCGACAAACCGTTCTGACCGGTCTGCACCCTGACGATGCGTTTTTGCACATTATTACGGATTACCAGTAGCTCATCAGCGGTAAAAATGTCAATCAGTAATGGTTTTTCAACCGAAACCGAGTTGTGTTTCAGCGCATTCTCAATGAGTGTCTGTAGCGTAAGTGGCGGCAAATAACAATGTAAACACGAGGGATTCACCTCCATATTGATTGAAATGCTTTTTCCGTAGCGTGTCCGGAGCAAAAACGCGTATGAACCGACAAAGCGGATTTCCGATTCCAGAGTCGTTGTCTCGCGGTCATTGGCCTGTAACATGTACCGGTACACCTTCGCCATTTCATCGACAAACCGCTCGGCCAGTACCTTGTCTTCACCAATCAGCGATGAGAGCGAATTCAGGCAGTTAAACAAAAAGTGCGGGTTTACCTGACTTTTAAGGGTATCGAGCTGCGTCTGCAACGCCATCCGCTTCAGGTACTCGCTCTCGGCATGATTTTCCTGCCAGCGGCTGTATGTATAGAATAAGCTCAGTACCGAGCAAAGACATATATCAAATACCAATCCGAGCAGCACAATCGTCCGTACTGTCGGCCAGTTGAAAGGCGTATTAAATACCGGAAACAGGTGATAGGCAGCCACATCGATGCAGGCCAGTATGATCGTTAACAACCCCACGCATACGAACATTACTCCCGTCCGCATGACCGTCTGATGGACTTCCGGAAACCGGTTAATGATTTCACGAATGGTGATTGTCAGGGTAATGATCGACAGCACAGTACAGAAAAAAAGAGGAGCACCGTTCCGTTTAAAACAGAACATCCAGTGACTGAAAATAGCGCGGCCCGACCAGAAAATAATTTCCCGATCGGAAACAGGACCGGCATCATCAGTATATGATACCAAAGCTCTTGTTTCGTAAAATAGAGGTGTATGATACGAGGGGTCACCATTGCCGGCTCTTTTGTAGAGATTATACCAAATTAAGTTACAATCTACTCAATTTGCAGGTGAGTGTGTATGGATTGTGATTTCCGGCCGCTCAAACCGTAGAATGCAGGGATGAATTGTCAGTACACTTAGCGACCGGTCAGCCGGATGTGGTTACGGTAGCAGCAGCCCATGCCGGTCTTTCCACAGTTCAGACAGCGAAGAGCTCACTTCAACGTACTTCGTCTTGTCACACATGCGTACAGCCGGCATTTTTGCCTCGTAAACAACAATGCTTTTCGTATGACTGCTCAACGCTCCGGTTCACGTACCATTCACCACCCTGTTATGAACGACCATGTCACTTTTGTCCGGACAGCACGGGAAAGCGGCTTCAACCACACATGGGTTGAAGTAATTCTGGCCCCCGGGCGCGGCGTTCACTTACATTATCATCAGGGGCATGACGAAACGTTTATGTGTCTGGAAGGGCAATTAAGCCTGCAGGTCGGTATCAGAGAGCTGACGCTGAAACCGGGTCAATATGCGTCAGCAATTGCCGGAAGGCCGCACCGCTTTTTTAATAACACCAGCCAGCCCTGCCGCGTTTAAACGTGTTATTTCGCCGGGTAATCCCGCCTTTGAACAAACATTGCAGATTATTTACGGGCTGGCTAATGACGGCAAATGCAGCCCGGCCACCGGTGCGCCCGGCAGCTGGTTAATACGCGCCTATACATATGCCCTGACTGGCAGCAAGCTGGCCGGACCAATGGCTGTTTTTAAACCCGGTTATTCAATGGCTCTATCACCGTGCTGTTTCTACGGGTATCGCCGCACGGCTACAGCAGCAGTATGTAAAGATCCGGTAGCGTTTCAGAAGCCGACGCGTGTGAGAGTCGGGCCGGTCTCCGGATACCGTCTGGTCGTCGCGGTTAAAGATTTCGGCCAGTGTCATAGGCACCTCCGTCTCGGAAGTCAGATTCCAGATGTTCCAGCAGCCGGTTCGACTTATCAACCGTCAGCTTACCAAATGCGTAATCGACCATTAGCCGGCCTTTTCGTAGAAGGGCTTTATCCAGCAGGCTTTTATTCGCATTAAAGGTAGCAATGACCTGAATGTGCATACAGTCGGCCAGCAGCCCATCGGTCAGGTTCAGAATATTCGAGACACTGTTGGTATCACCTCCGGCTTCGCGGGACTGCAGAATCCGTTCGGCGTCTTCAATGATCAATACAGAATCCTTGTTTTCAAGCAGAAACAGGAATGATTTCCGGCGATGTCAGGTAATTGGTCATGTAAGGCGGCAGAATCAGCATATCCTTTTTGACCATGGCACTCAGGTGCTTAATGTAGGTCGTTTTTCCGGTTCCAGGCTCGCCGTGCAGCAGAATCAACCCCTTACTCTTCGAGTTCTTCGCAGCAATGATACAAGGCGCTCATGGACCGGCAGGAAGTCGTCATTATAATGCAGGTCAAGATTGATTTCAGGTGGCTTTATTTCCACCCGCTCGGTATGCATACCTCCCATCCCACTTCTGAATCATAGTAAATATGCGTCTGATTTTCTTCGTGTTTTGTACTTATGATCAAACACATCACTCAGCAGGTTTCTGGTAAGCTCTTCCTGCATCATAATAGCCATGCATCCGGCAAAACCGGTCGCCAAGCAGTTCCAGTTTCAGCAGTATCCCATCCGGATGCTGAATAATTTGTTCGACGGTCTGCCATCCTTTTTCGGTGAGCCGCAGAGATGAGTTAATGATTTCGAACCCACGGTTCAGCAGCATTTCACGCACGCCGGGCTGAAAATCATCGCTGAAATAGACATAATTCGGATAGTGTCCGAACTTCTGGACAAAATACGGAGCAATCGGAAACTCCCGTTCCAGATCGGTTCGGAATATGTAAATTATGGATACGCTCCCCTACCTCATTCACACATCAGCTTTTTCCAACCGCCGAACATGGTACGCAATTCTGAATTATCTGACTCGTTTTTCAAGGGAGAAATATACCTTTAGTAGTAGCCGAATATACGAAAAAACCGTCAGAACGTGAATTTCTGCGGGTTTGGCACATACCGGAACAGCAGCTCAAATACACTTTTCTGGAATGTATTGACCGGTGCTTCCGGTGCCGTGGAATTATAGGTCAGCCCGACGCGGATTGCATCCGACAGCTGGTACTCTGCCGATACCTGTACATAGCTGACGGGCTGGTAACCCAGGCTGTTATGGCGATAAGACAGGCCGAGGCCGGCTTTTTCCATAAACCAGGCCTTGGCATTCACATCAAAACCAATTGGCCGACCGGTTGCCTGCGTAACCAGCACAGACGGTATCAGTGACAGGTTCTCACCGGACTCCAGCTTATAACCTGCCTGAATAAACAGCGGACGGACACTCTGGTAAGAGCCTAACCCTGTACCCAATCCGTACACTCCCTTGCTGGCTTCCGGCATGGAGATCCCGCCAAAAAAGGTATCCGAATAATAATAAACCCCACCGCCATAGCTCATATTGGCCTTGTTCGTACTCGTCAGACTCACCTGATCAAACACGGGTAAAAAGCTTACACCGGCCAAACCACCAATTGAAACGCTGGCGCCATCGGGCAGGTTAATCCAGTAAGACAGGGTTCCGTATACGCCGGTTGTACCCAGTGTTCCCAGCCGGTCATTAATCGCCTGAAGCCCAATGCCTACCTTTCCATCGGCTACCGCACCATCCATCGCCAGTGTCTGTGATGACTGCCCGCCCCCGCTCAGTTGCTGACTGCTGTGTTTACTCTGGACAAAAAAGCCCCGCTTCCGAAACATTGCTGTCATATGCAATTGCTCCCGCAGCCCGGTTGCGGCCGGATTAATCGTCATCGGGCTGAATTGGTATTGATAATAAAGCGTTTCTTTCTGAGCATGAGCACGCTTACCGCAGAATAAGCTGATCAGCGCAGTTGCACAAACCAGCTTTGACCAGTGGATCATAGACATAGGCATCTGAAATTGTTCCCGAAAATTGGTGTTTTCGTCCAAAAATCCTAATCCCGCACCCGATTAGCGGATATAAAAAAACTGCTGAGTAACCCGTACCAGCCGGATGTATTCAGCAGTTTTCGTGTACTCTTTTTTGTTTTTATTGCAGTGACAGAATTTTGATTTCTGTCCGGCGGTTGAGCTGATGCTCCTCTTCCGTACAGTTCACCCCATCTTTACACTGATTCAGCAACTCGCTTTCGCCATAGCCTTTGGCTACCATGCGGGTTGCCTTGATGCCTTTGGCTTTCAGATAGGCCACCGCCGATTTCGCCCGGCTGGTTGACAGGGTTTTGTTATACTGTGCCGTTGCGCGGCTATCCGTATGCGACCGCATCTCGATCTTCATTGTCGGATACTTTTTCATCAGGCTCACCAGTTTATCCAGTTCAGCCGCAGCATCCGCGCGAATCGTCGCCTTATTCAGGTTATAATAGATATTATCGATCCGGATGACATCCCCTTTCTTAAACATGGTCAGGTCAGCAATACCTGCGCCCTCTTTTGAAATACGCGTTCCGGTTGTACCCATACTGTCCTTGATTGCTTCCAGCGAATAATCACAGCCAGGCTTGATTGAAAACTCATAGGCCCCATCGGTATCCGTCACCGTTTCCTGTTTTGATTTATCGCATTCGTTGGTCAGAATAACCTTTACGCCTACCATCGGCACTTTGCCCTGCTGAGTCGTTACGCGGCCACGCAGTTTTGAGTTTGCCAGATCCAGGCCACTCACCGGCGGCGCAATTATTTTAGGCTTTGCCAGCGGAATTTCCAGCCGCGACGGCATGTCGTCGGTCAGGCCCACGGTCGAGAAACCTACCTGATTGTCGAGGTAACCTTCAGTACTCGCGGCCAGCTGGAAGTCATTTTCCGCATCCAGACACAGGTGAATATTACCTTCGCTATCGGTTTTCAAATCTTTGCTATCGCTTTCGTTTGTTTTGTTGTTCACCTTTAAATCGGCATTAGAAAGCGGCGTCTTTGTTTCTGTGTCGAAAACAACGACAGTCAGCTCGCGGCACGGATACAGCGGCCCTTCGCGCTTAAATCGGTAAATATCGTCGTCAGTACCACCGTTTTTCCGGTTACTGCTGAAGTAACCGCCGCGGCGTTCCCCGTCCGTTACGATCCCGAAATCGTCTTTATTGGAGTTTAACGGTTCGCCCAGATTCTGCACCCATTTGGCATGCACGCCATCGCTTTCGAGCTGGGCAAAAAACATATCCAGATCCCCCAGACCCGGCTGTCCGTCAGACGAGAAGTAAAGATTTCCTTTTTCATCAATAAACGGAAACATCTCGTTACCCTTGGTATTTACCTCTTTACCAAGATTGACAGGGGTTGACCATTTACCGTTCTCCAGTTTTGTCACATAAATATCCGTACCGCCGAACCCGCCCGGCATATCCGACGAGAAATACAGCAGCTTATCGTCGGGACTAAATGACGGGTGCCCTGTTGAGTACTCGTTGCTGTTAAACGGAAGTTCTTCAACCGCCTGCCAGTCGCCGTTCGTCTGAACAGTTGTATAGAGTTTCAGCTTATTAACGCCGTCCGACGATTCGCGGTATTTACCGTTATTATAGTTGTTGCGTGTAAAAACCACGCGGGAGCCATCTTTGGTAAACGTAGCCGGTCCCTCGTGGTATTTCGTATTCAGGGTCTGGCTGAAACGCGCCGACTCCGTCAGTGGTTCATCTTCATAGCCCAGACCGGCATTTACGTTTGTACCGCCGTAGAAGCCAACCGTACGTGTATCGTTGGATGTTGGCGCCGTATAGTCATCTATACCTAAAATGCGGCCGATTTTAT
Organism: Arsenicibacter sp.; assembly: GCA_965247375.1. Lineage (GTDB taxonomy): Bacteria > Bacteroidota > Bacteroidia > Cytophagales > Spirosomataceae > Arsenicibacter. The sequence continues at coordinate 1,407 of CBDFHU010000038.1, read as the reverse complement.
GGGTTGCCAGTTGTTTTTTACTGACAGAGCCACCGAGACTGGCCGTTTTCTCCCCTTTAATTTCTTTACGTTCCGGCAGGTAATACAGGTCCAGGAACGGGGTATTATCCCATTTAAACACCCGCTTAATGCCGTTCCCGCCACCCTGCGCCGATACAAACACAAGACCGTCCTTGTAATAAACAGGGCTGAATTCGGCTGCTTTTGTATTCAGGTCCAGGAAATCAACCTTGTAGCTTGCCGCATTTTTCGACAGCGAACTGACATCGCGGTACAGTTTTGAAAACAGCGGCCCGCGCTGATCGTCTTTCTGAACGGCATTGTATTTTTCATAAGCCTCCTGGGCTTCCCGATACTTCCGTTGCTGGCTAATGTCTGCGCGTAGTACAGATAACACTGGACATACTCCGAAGGCAGTTCGCCCATCGTAATCAGATCGCGATACGCCTGTTCTGCTTTCTGGGTATCCCGGATCTGCCGGTAACTGTAGGCCAGTTTTGCTTTGGCCGCCCGGACATCGGTCTCGGGCATTGATTTTGTGTTCTGAAGTGCCTGCTCATAATATTCAGCAGCTTTCGAATAGGCCATCAGATTAAACTGATTGTCGGCCTGCTTCGTCAGAGACTGCCCGAATACCGGAGCAGTCAGCGCTACCAGTACATAGCAGAGTATACAGTGTCGTTTCATACGCTGTAATTGTTGTGAGAAGATGCGATATCAACAAAAAAGGGTACTTCCTGAACAGACGTAAAAATCTGTTAGAAGGTACCCTTTTTATAGCAAATACTGTTCCGAATTCTTTCAGTTTTTCCAGAAACCGGAGAAAAGTATTGCAGATAAGCAGAATGTAATTTTATGCCATTACGATCTTATCGGTTGCCCCGGCCAGCGTTAGAAATAACGTGGTGTGAGGATTTTGTTTTTACCGAATCCGAATTCATAACGCAGCATTAACTCGTGCGAGCTCGGTGCCACCTGACCTAACCGGCTTACCGTACGGTCGTACGCATATCCCAGACGGAACTGATCGCTCAGCTGCAGTTCCAGCATACCCACAACGGCGTCGTTGGTATAGCTGGTAAATGAGTAGAACTGATTTTTCCGGAGTGATACCCCCAGTGCTACGCGGTCGTTAATCCAGAGGTTAACGTTTCCGTCAAAGCCCAGCGGAGCTCCTTCTGCGTATTTTACCAGCATTGATGTTTCAGTTTCAGCGCAGGGCTCAAACCAACCACAAAGCCGGCCGCAGCATAGGCATGGCGGCGGACAACCGCGCGGTTTACACCTGAATCATAGTCAGACAGCTTGCTTTTCAACAGGCGCGGTACTGAAATGCTCAGGTACGAACGGTCATTGCTGATATAAATCCCGGTACCAAAGTTTGGCAGCATCTTGTTGATATTCTGC
>CBDFHU010000037.1:0-30215 GCA_965247375.1 Arsenicibacter sp. | reverse complement strand
TGGCGGATCCGGAATCATTCTGGGCTGAACAGGCACAGTATATTCCCTGGTATTCACCGCCGGAGCAGGTAATTTCGACCGATGACGAGGGCCTGACACGCTGGTATGCCGGCGGCAAGCTGAACACCTGCTATGCGGCGGTCGATTACCACGTGGAGCAGGGTCGTGGTGGACAGACCGCCCTGATCTATGACTCGCCGGTCAGTAACACCGTTCGCCGGTTTACCTATCACCAACTGAAGGATGAGGTAGCCAGGCTGGCGGGTGTACTCCGGACGCTTGGGGTGGATAAAGGCGATACCGTGGTGATTTACATGCCAATGGTGCCGGAAGCTGCTTTTGCACTGCTTGCCTGTGCCCGCATCGGGGCGATTCACTCCGTTGTGTTCGGCGGATTTGCGCCGCATGAACTGGCCATCCGGATTGACGATGCGAAACCGAAAGTGATCCTGTCGGCTTCGTGCGGCATTGAGTTTGATAAAGTCATTCCCTATAAACCCCTGCTCGATGAGGCACTCCGGCAATCGGCACATCAGCCGGTTCGCTGTCTGATTCTGCAACGCCCGATGCACCAGGCGACACTGCATCCGCGGCGCGATCTCGACTGGCAGGCGTCGGTTGATCATGCCGCCCCCGCTGGGTGTGTACCGCTGGATGCCACCGATCCGCTTTACATTCTGTACACATCCGGTACCACCGGCAAGCCAAAAGGCATTGTCCGCGACAACGGCGGACATGCCGTGGCGTTGGCCTATAGCCTGCGGGCCATTTACGATATAAAACCCGGCGAGGTGTTCTGGGCCGCTTCTGACGTGGGCTGGGTGGTCGGGCACTGCTACATTGTGTACGGCCCGCTGATCCACGGATGTACTTCGGTTTTGTTTGAAGGTAAACCCGTCCGTACACCGGATGCCGGTACGTTCTGGCGCGTAATTGAACAGCATAGCGTGACGGTACTGTTTACCGCACCGACGGCTTTCCGTGCCATCCGCAAAGAAGATCCGGAAGCGGTATTGCGGCATAAATACGATCTGAGCAGCCTGCGCTATCTTTTTCTGGCCGGCGAACGCTGCGACCCGCCACATTGCACTGGTTGCAGGAGGTAGTACCGGTGCCGGTGATCGATCACTGGTGGCAGACCGAATCAGGCTGGCCGATGGTGGCTAATCAGATGGGTATTGAGCCGGTGCCGGTAAAAGCCGGCTCGGCAACGTGGCCGGTCTGCGGCTTCAATCTACAGATTCTGGATGAGGCCGACAGCCCCTCGGACCGAACGAAGAAGGTTACGTGTGTCTGAAACTGCCGCTGCCGCCGGGTAGCCTGCCGACGCTCTGGAATGATACGCCCCGGTTCCGTCAGTCGTATCTGAGCCGTTTTGAGGGGTATTACCTGACCGGCGACGGTGGTTATGTGGATGAAGAAGGGTATGTATACATCATGGGCCGGGTCGATGATGTGATCAATGTGGCAGGCCACCGCCTGTCGACGGGCGAAATGGAAGAGATGGTGGGCAGTCATCCGGCGGTGGCTGAGTGTGCAGTAGTAGGCATTGCCGATGAACTGCGCGGGCAGCGGCCGGTGGGGCTGGTCGTATTAAAAGACGGCGTAGCGGCCGATGAGGCCCATCTGGAAACGGAGCTGGTCGGAATCATCCGGGAGCGTATCGGAGCGGTGGCTTATTTCCGGAATGCGCTTGTCGTAAAACGCCTGCCGAAAACCCGTTCCGGAAAAATTTTGCGGAAAACCATCCGGCAGATAGCCGATGGCGAGCCGTATACCGTACCTTCTACAATTGATGATCCGGCTATTCTGGATGAAATCCGGGCAAAGCTGATGACGCAGAATATTGGCCATGCCTTCCGCTTGCAGACGATATGATTGGACAATACTCTTACAGAATTGCCGAATACTATCATTTTTGTCATTCTATACTATTTTAGCAAAGTTTTAACGTAGAAACGTTCCATTTTTCAAAAGGAGGTTTCTACCTTTAACCCGACATTTGACAATTCCTTTAATTTTTTGACCTATGCGTATCCGAACCTTTGACGAATATCAGGCTGCATATAACCATAGCGTAGAAGACCCGGAAGGTTTCTGGGCAGAGATTGCCCAGGAATTCCAATGGCGGAAACCCTGGAAAAAAGTACTTCAGTGGAACTTTGAAAAAGCGGAAACCAAGTGGTTTCAGGGCGGTAAACTGAATATTACCGAAAACGCGCTGGACCGGAATGTGCGGGAGCGGCCAAACTACCCGGCCATCATCTGGGAACCCAATGATCCGCATGAGCCAAGTGTTACGTTTACCTATAAAATGCTGCACGAGTACGTTTGCCGGTTCGCTAACGTATTGAAGCGCAATGGCGTACAGAAAGGCGACCGCGTATGTATCTACATGCCGATGGTACCTGAACTGGCGGTTGCCGTGCTGGCCTGCGCCCGGATCGGTGCGATTCACTCGGTTGTGTTCGGCGGTTTTTCGGCGCAGTCGATTGCCGACCGGATTAACGATTCGGCCTGTTCAATCGTCATTACGTCGGACGGAGCATTACGCGGCAATAAGCAGATCCCGATGAAAGACACCGTCGATGATGCCTTGATCGGCTGTCCGTCGGTAAAAAAGTAATCGTTCTGACGCATACCCGCACGGCCGTTTCGATGCTGAAAGGCCGCGACGTCTGGTGGGAAGCTGAAATGAAGCAGGTCACGTCGGATTGTCCGGCCGAGGAGATGGATGCTGAAGATCCGCTGTTCATTCTCTATACTTCGGGGTCGACCGGGAAGCCGAAAGGGGTGGTACATACGTGCGGCGGCTACATGGTCTTTGCCGCTTACACTTTCCAGAACGTGTTCCAGTATGAGCCGGGTGATATCCATTTCTGTACCGCCGATATCGGCTGGATCACCGGTCACAGCTACATCGTGTATGGTCCGCTGCTGACGGGGGCTACCTCGCTGATGTTCGAAGGTGTACCGACGTATCCGGACGCCGGCCGTTTCTGGGACATTGTTGACAAGCATAAAGTAAACATACTATATACAGCGCCGACGGCGATCCGGTCGCTGATGGGCTTCGGCCTGCAACCGCTCGAAGGCAAAGACCTGAGCAGTCTGCGCGTGCTGGGGTCGGTAGGGGAGCCGATCAACGAAGAAGCCTGGCACTGGTATGACGAGCACATCGGTAAAGGTAACTGCCCGATCGTCGATACGTGGTGGCAGACCGAAACCGGCGGTATCCTGATTTCTCCGCTGGCTGGTATTACCAAAACAAAACCAACCTACGCCACCCTGCCGTTGCCTGGCGTCCAGCCGATTCTGGTTGACGAAAACGGTAAGGAGATTGAAGGCAACGGCGTAAGCGGTAACCTATGTATTAAGTTCCCGTGGCCGGGCATTATCCGGACAACCTGGGGTGACCATGAGCGGTGCCGGACCAACTATTTCGCGACCTATCCGGGCTTGTATTTTACGGGCGACGGCTGCTTACGCGACGAAGACGGATATTACCGGATCACCGGCCGTGTCGACGACGTACTGAACGTATCGGGCCACCGCATCGGTACGGCCGAAGTCGAAAACGCGATCAACATGCATACAGGCGTGGTCGAAAGCGCCGTTGTGGGGTACCCGCACGATATCAAAGGCCAGGGCATTTATGCCTATGTCATTACCGAGTCAGATCCTGACCACGAGGAAGATCTGACCCGCCGCGATATTCTGGCAACGGTTAGCCGGATCATCGGCCCGATTGCTAAACCGGATAAAATTCAGTTTGTCAAAGGCTTGCCTAAAACACGTTCGGGCAAAATCATGCGCCGGATTCTCCGCAAGATTGCAGAAGGCGATGTGTCGAACCTGGGCGACACCTCAACCCTCCTGGATCCGTCGGTAGTTGACGATATCAAAAACGGGTCATTAGTTGAGGTAAAGGCATAATTAGTGTTTGTTTGATTTACCGGAACCCCGTCTGACGATGCGTTGGGCGGGGTTTTTGTTTGCTGGCGGGCAAACTCTTCGGGCGGGAAGCCTGTTGAAGGGTAAAACAAAAACGATGATTTATGAAGGCAGTTGTTCTGACAGACTGGGGAGGCGCAGAGAACTTTACAGTGCAGGAAGTGGCGACGCCCGCCATTAAGGCTAATGAAGTACTGATTCAGGTAAAAGCATTCGGTGTAAATCCCGCCGATTATAAAACCCGGAGCGGGGTAGCTCCCTACGCAAAAGCGTATGCGCACCCGATTATTCTGGGCTGGGATGCCGCAGGTGTTGTTGTGGAAACCGGCGGAGACGTTAGTCGTTTCAAGGTTGGTGATGCGGTATATGGTATGATCAATTTTCCGTCGCCGGCACACGCCTATGCGGAATACATCGCTGCGCCCGAAGCGCATCTGGCGCTGAAACCTGACAGCCTGTCGTTTGAAGCGGCGGCGGCAGCCCCGCTGGCGGCTCTGACGGCCTTTCAGGGGTTACTCGGACATGGCAAACTTCAGGCCGGTGAAACGGTATTGATTCAGGCGGCATCGGGTGGCGTCGGCCACCTGGCAGTGCAGATTGCCAAAGCGTATGGCGCCCGCGTAATCGGAACGGCATCGGGTAAAAACGAAGCGTTTGTCAAATCGCTCGGCGCCGACGAATTTATTGATTACAAAACCACAACGGTGGCTGATGCAGTCAGCAATGTTGATCTGGTGTTTGACTGTTCAGGTGCCGATACCATTTTTGAGTCGGCAAAGGTGTTGAAGCCGGGCGGGCGGCTCATTTCAATTGCTTACGGCGCGATGGATAAGGTACTGGCTGAGCGCCCGGATATTCACGCCGAACGGATTCTGGTGCATACAAGCGCGACGGATATGGAGTCGGTCAGTCGCCTGATTACGGAAGGGAAACTGACTATTACCGTGCAGGCTGTGCTGCCGGCTGACCATATGCGGGAGGCGCACCAGCAACTGGAAAGCCGCCGGACTTCCGGTAAGATAGTACTTCATTTTTAGAGGATTAAAAAAAAATAAATAAACCGGAATGGCTCTGATGAAACGTCAGAGCCATTTTTATGATGTGTAGAGAAGTGTCGCAACGATATTCGGTAAATTGACGTATTAGACAAACAAATGTGGCGTCTTTAAGAACTATAGTGCCATAATGAGGTAGTAAGGCTAGTGTGTGTTAAGCAAGTATTTGGTTTGAGCGTCACGTTTACTTTGAGTATTATGCGACTGCCGGTTTCGCCAGTTATCCGCTGGGTTGTTCTGATGTGTTTGGCAATACCTGCCCTGGCTACCCATCAGGTCGGCGGGCACCTGGAAATGCGGGAGGTCGGAGATACACCCGGTCACTTTAAAATTATCGTCACGAATTATCTGGAAGATAATAACCGGGCCGCGCAGACTACGGGGGGAAACATCGGTATTTTCCGGAAACGGGATAACACCTTAATGTATTCGTTTGCCGTAAACGAAGTCAGCGGTACGCGTGCACCGGTTGTGTACACGAACGTTCTGTGTGCAAACTCCCGTACTCAGAACATGATTGTGGTTACGTATAGTGCCGATATTCAGCTGTCACCGGCCAGTTACGATGATGATCAGGGGTACTACATGTCTTTCCAGACCCAGAACCGGAATGGCGGTATCAATAACATTACCAATCCGCTGAATACCGGCTTTACCTTTTATCTTGAATTTCCTGCGTTACAACAGTCCGGCACGTATTTCAAAAATTCGACGCCGCGTTTTGCACCGGTCAACGGCGAATATATCTGCATTAATCAGCCGTTTAGCTATGCTTTTGGCGGGGTTGATCCGGACGGCGATGAGTTACGGTACAGCATGATTACCCCGCTGGATCAGAAAAACGCCGGCAACCGGAACGGAACAACGGTATCGGCTGCGCCTTACCCGGACGTGAACTGGGTTTCCGGGTATACCGCTACAAATGCCATTACCGGGAATCCGCCGCTGAGTATTGATCCGGTAACCGGGAAACTCTCCGTTACTGCCGATCAGCTTGGCCTGTACGTATTTGCGATAAAAGTAGAAGAATACCGCAACGGCGTCAAAATCGGGGAAGTGCGGCGCGACTTTCAGTTTCTGGTGATCGACTGCCCGCCACCGGTGAAACTGGATCCGGTAGCCAATATTGTCAGCCAGCCAACGTCGATGTCATCGACGACCATTTGCCAGGGAGCCACCATCAGTTTACAGGCTAATGCTAATCCGGCCTGGGTGTACCAATGGCGCCGCGACGGAACAAATCTGGCCAATGCGACATCAACGACGCTGACCGTCAAAGACCCCGGCAAGTATACCGTACTGGCTTCACTCAGTACAACCTGCGGGATGTCTGTCGAATCCAACGCGATTCAGTTGACGGTGATTGATGTCAGCCCGGCCATTAAGGAGAGCGGTCATTTATGCGCGACGTACGGGACGGTCAGCTTTTCGACAACGGCAATGGATAATACCCGCTTTCAGTGGTACTACAATTATAATCAGATGCCCGGGCAAACGAAGGATTCCATACGGGTGAGCGAGCCGGGTATCTATTTTGTACAGGGTATCGAGACAAAGTATGGCTGCGTGGGTAACAGCCAGTCACTGACCATCACGCGGTCGGCGGCGGTATCAGCTACAATCAGCTCACTGGCCGGTCATAACAAACTTTGTCCGGATGATTCGCTGGCGCTTGGGGCCGGTGGCGGTGTCAGTTATATCTGGCAAAAAGATAACCAGGTGCTGGCTGGCATTACCGGTACAAGCTATACCACAAAGGTAATCGGCGTATTTAGCCTGACAGCTATTGATAGCTACGGCTGCACCGGCGTTTCGCCTTCGTTTACGGTGGTTGCCGTGGCACCGGTTACGGTCGTCATGACGGCGGTGTCGGCAGTCTGCGGGTCGGCAGCGGCGGCTTATTCACTCAGCGGCAGTCCGTCCGGCGGTATATTTTCCGGTAGCGGCGTTACCGGTAGCCAGTTCAGCCCTGCACTGGCCGGTGTAGGTGATCATGTGCTGACGTATGGCGTACGGCCCGCTCCCGAATGCGCACCGACAACGGCGACACAGGTAGCAGTGGTCTCGCCGGTGCCGGTGAGTCAGATGCCGGATACCATGACCACCTTCAAAGGCAATACCTTTACGCTGCAACCCGTCCTGACGGGCAATCCCAACTGGTACAGCTGGCAACCGCCAACTTATTTGTCGGAGACGACCGTTGCCCATCCGACCGTAAACGACATTCAGAAAGACATCACGTATACGCTGTGGGTGAAAAACCAGTACGGCTGCGAAACCAGAGACTCGGTTGTGATTATTGTAGTGGAGCGGCTATGGGTGCCGGATGCATTCACGCCCAACCGCGACGGGGGTAAACGATGTCTGGGTACTGCACGGTATTGAAGCCTTTCCGGATGCCGAAATTACGATATTTAATCGCTGGGGGGAAATAATTTACTGGTCGCAAAAAGGCTATACAGAAACCGTTTAACGGTATTTTCCAGGGCTCTGAACTGGCCACAGGGCCGTATCCGTACATTATCAGACCCGCGCCTAAGCATCCGGAACTACGCGGGACGGTATCCATCCTCCGCTGACGGCCGGTTGCAAAACAGAGGGTTGTTCGCTAATTTGCCCGGATTGGCCGCATGGCCCGTCAACAACCTGCATTAGCTGATACCTCATGAAAAACAGTGCGCTCTCTGTTAGCCTGATACTTGCGCTTTTAACCGGCCCGGCAACCCTTCCGGGCGTTTCACGGCCTCGTCCGAAACCAAAAGCCAGACCCGTGAGGCCCGTCCTTGAAACCGGTGTGTCAAGTGCACTGGCTACTCATCGCAAAGTGACCATTTCGGACCTCGGGTATACCTTAACGTTTGCCATTCCGGAAGCGAAAGCAACCCGGATTCCGGCCAGTGAAACCATCTCGTTCGACTGGAAAAAAACGGATGTGCCGCTTCAGATTGACTTTAAGGAGCAGCGTCAGGCTATTCAGCAAGTGACCGTAAACGGGGTGGATATTCCGGTTGTGTTTGACAAGGAGCATATTATCATTGCACCGGCGCAGTTGAAAGCCGGTAAGAACCAGATTGCCATTCAGTTTACAGCGGGAAATTTGTCACTGAACCGCAATGATGATTTTCTGTATACGTTGCTGGTACCCGACCGCGCCAGAACTGTATTCCCATGCTTTGATCAGCCGAACCTGAAAGCTACCTTTCAGCTCACGATGACTGTACCGCAGCCCTGGAAGGCGATGACCAATGCGCCGCTGCTTGATTCTGCGGCGGCGGCCGGCAAAACTACGTACCGGTTTGCGCCGACGGCCCGGATCAGCACCTACCTGTTTTCGTTTGTTGCCGGTAAGTTCAGCGCGGTTGAGCAAAAGCCCAAAGGCTGGCCCATGCGCTTTTTTCACCGCGAGACCGATACGACCAAAATCCGGTTGAGCATGGGGCCGGTGTTTGATATCCATGCCGATGCGCTGACGTTTCTGGAAGACTATACCCAAATCAAATACCCGTTCGACAAGTTTGATTTTGCTGCCATTCCCGATTTTCAGTACGGCGGAATGGAGCATGTCGGGGCCATCCAGTACCGGTCGTCGAGTCTGTTTCTGGATAACGGCGCTACCCGCGATCAGAAACTCAGCCGGGCCACGCTCATTGCCCACGAAACGGCCCATATGTGGTTCGGCGACCTCGTGACGATGCAGTGGTTTAACGATGTCTGGATGAAGGAAGTGTTTGCCAACTTCATTGCCGATAAGATCACACAGGTCAGCATGCCGGGCGGGAATTATGATCTGGAATTTTTGCTGTCACACTTTCCGGCGGCGTATGATGTCGACCGGACCAAAGGGGCCAACCCGATTGAACAGCCGCTGGCCAACCTACAGGAGGCCGGTACCTTATACGGCGGGATTATTTACCACAAGGCTCCCATCATGATGCGTCAGCTGGAACGGCTGATGGGAAAAGATGCCCTGCGCGACGGCCTGCGTGAATACCTCAAAAAATACGCCTTTGGCAATGCGACCTGGCCCGATCTGATCGCGATACTGGACGCCAGGACGCCGGTTGATTTACAGAAGTGGAACCGTGTCTGGGTAAATGAAACAGGCCGGCCGCAGTTCAGCTATCAGTTGCTGTCGGCCGACGGAAAAATAACCCGCCTGTCGGTCAGTCAGCGGGGGGAGGATGGTTCTGCCCGTATCTGGCCGCAGTTTTTTGAAGTCGCTCTGGTCTATCCGGATCACGTCGAGCAACTGACGGTTGATATGAAACAAGCCGGATCGGTACTGACAGACGCAACCGGCAAGCCGACGCCGCTGTTTATTCTTTTCAATTCGTCGGGGCAGGGGCTATGGCTTGTTCCCGGTTGATACACGTATGCTGTCAGGGATTGGTAAACTGACCGATCCGGTGATGCGGGCGTCGGCCTACATTAACCTGTACGAAAACATGCTCAGCGGTAAATGGGTAAGCCCCGCACAAATCATGAAGGTGTATACCAGTCCTGCTGGGCACCGAAAAAGAAGAACTGAACCTACGGCTGTTAACCCATCAATTGTCCGATATTTTCTGGCGGTTTATGAAGCCCGAAGCCCGTGCGACGCTGGCCCCTGAGCTGGAAACGGCTATCTGGACCGTTATGCAACAGCAGCCCGACGCCAACCGGAAAAAACTCCTGCTGCGTTGCTACCAGAGCATTGCCCTCAGTACCGAAGCTAAAGACCGTTTATACAGTATCTGGAAGGACCAGAAAGCACCTGCGGGTGTTAGACTGACGGAGGATGATTATACTAGCCTTGCGCTTGCCCTCGCCGTCCGCGACTATCCGGCTGACGGTATGCTGACCCAACAGCTGAGCCGTATCCAGAACCCGGACCGCCGGAAACGTCTGCAATTTATGCTGCCGGCTTTATCGGCGAAGGTAGAAGAGCGGGATGCTTTTTTTGCTTCCCTGAAAGATCCTGTTAACCGTGAGCGGGAGGCCTGGGTGACAGGCGCTTTGGGGTACCTGCACCATCCGCTGCGGGCAGGGACATCGGCTAAGTACGTTCAGGAAAGTCTGGAGTTACTGGAAGAAATTCAGCGGACGGGCGATATCTTTTTCCCGGAGTCATGGCTGCGGTCAACGCTGGGCAGTTACCAGTCGCCCGAAGTGGCCGGGGTTGTTAAAACGTTTCTGGTGAAACGGCCGCAGTACAATCCGCGGCTGAAAGCAAAACTTCTCCAGGCTGCCGACGGGGTTTTCCGGTCGTCACATCTGTTATACTAATCCGCGCTTAAAGCAGGTAAATGGCGGGCATACCGGTGCTGTATGACCCGTCATTTTTAGTTTCGCGATTCGGGAAAAGCCTGATAAACCGTTGACCGGATACCGGCACTTATGTCGTCCAGGGGTAAGTCATTGGAGTCGGTACCGAAAGGGTCTTCGATTTCTTCGGCAATGACTTCCAGACTGGCCAGTACGTAAAAGATAAAGATGACAAACGGAATAACCAGATAATGCAGGCTGAATACATACCCTACCGGCAGGCTGATGCAATAAAAAATGATGAATTTCTTCAGGAAGGCGCTGTACGAGTAAGGGATCGGCGTTTTGCGGATACGCTCACAGGCACCGCATATATCCATCAGGCTTTGTAATTCAGTATTCAGAAAAAGCAGATGCTCGGGCAGGAGGATACCCCGCCGCTGTAGATCAGTGGTCTGGTGGATAATGGCACCGGCAATCTGGTTCGGGATATGGTCATACTGACGAAGATCATATAGTTTAAATAGTTCGCTCTCCGTAAATTCAGCCGCCAGAAAGCTACTGCGTAAGTGATTCTTCAGTGCATAAGCGAAGTTAGGAATCATGAAGCGATAGAAATCCCGTTCATTGACATGTTTTTCCGGTATAAGTGTGCTGATTTTCAGCGCCAGATTTCTGCTGTTGTTTACCAGTGATCCCCAAAGCCGCCGGCCTTCCCACCAGCGGTCATACGCGGTATTGGTCCGGAACACGAGTAACATTGAGATCACAAAGCCAAGCAGCGAGTGCATCAGCGAGATATTCCGCAGATCGGAGGTATCCCTGAGCTTCCATATATCAATAATCAGGTAAGAGATCCCCAGGGAGTAAACGCCCATAATAAACATATAGGGCATTAGTTTACGAACGGTATCAGCCTTAGGGAAATTGATGAAAAAGCGGAGCCATTCCTTTGAATCGTAGTTAACCATCAGCGTTGATCTGTGTTTAAAGCCCAAAAATACAGCTGTGCTCAAAAAAGTTATTAAGATTAGATCAAAAGTCAATCTATAATGTCGAAAAGCATATAAAGAATAGTATATTTGAAGGCTATTGGTATATGATCACCTAGCAAAAATATGTAATACCGATCCTAATGTAATATGCTTTATCTATCTGATGATGAGGTGTTTGTGGGAGGTAGGGCGCGTAGCGGTTCAGTGAGCATGGAGTGCCAAAAAAAGCAGAAAGATGAATGAACTGAAACAGTCAACCGATTCAGGAAAGGTGGTAGCTGCCTTTGGATCTGTTGATTATCTGGCGTTATATAATCGTTTCGGGGCAATCGCTTATGGAATGATTCTGCAGATTGTTCCGCAGGAAGCTCTTGCCCAGCAGATTCTGGTAGATGTTTTCTCGTCTGCGGAGTTGAGACACTGCTATACAAAAACGGGGAGTGCCCTTGCCTGTGTTATCAAAATAACACGGGAAAAAGCATTCAGTGCAAAACAGGTACTGGAAAAAGATGTGACTAAAACATCAGGTAACGTCTCAAAAGCAGAGGCATTGACACCTGAATTATTATTTAATCTGTCGTATAAGCAAGGCGTGTCACTGGACACTATTTCCAGTCAGTATAATATCGCCAAGCCTGACATTTTGAAAGCGATCCGGGAGTATGTAAAATCTTTTCGTAAACTGTAACTATCTTAACAACGTGAATACCCGGGAATATATAAATAGTGGCATTCTGGAAGCCTATTTACTTGGAGTGATTTCGGAGGAAGAAGAGCGGGAAGTACAGGAGATGGCATTTGCATATCCGGAAATCAAGGAATCGCTGCTGCAACTGGAGGAAGAGATTGAAGTACTCTGTCTGGAAAGTGCCGTACCGCCACCTGCCAGGACATGGACCAACATTCAGGCACGAATCGACCGCACTGAAATACAAAAACACCAGCCTTATAAAGACCCGTTTTCAGAGCAGGGAGCCGGCACCCGGGAACCGCCTAAGCCGGAGTACCTCGAGGTTGAGTTCAATGATACCCATTTACGGGTCCATAAACTGTGGCGGCCTGCGTTTATCGCCGTCTTTATTCTGGGTAAAATCTTTCTGGCCTGTTTTCTGTATTATTACTTTAAATCAAACAGCCTTGAACAGGAAGTTGAACGCCTGAAGGCTGAAGCCAAAGAAGTCAGAGGGCGGTAAAGCGCTCAGGTATTATAGATATTGACGCCTGCCTGCCGGTATAACGCCAGCAAGGCAGGCGTTATTTTTTGGTCAGTTATGAGGCCATTAAACTGCAATAAAGGGGCAAACTGCAGGTATTTGTCTTTTTCCAGTTTACTGGAATCACACAGCAGTATGGCTCGCCGGGCATTAGCCGCCATCGCCACCGTCATTTCTGCCTCCGTTTCGCTGTTTGCACTCAATCCGTTGGCGAGTGAAATACCGTCAACACCCAGAAAGGCCAGATCGGCCTTGTACCGGTGTATATGCTCTACCGCCATCAGGCCGTGCGCAGCCTGGCGTGTACTGTCTATTTCTCCCCCGGCCATATTCACCGTTACATCGGACCCGAGCAGGGCATTAACAACCGGTAATGAATTGGTAACGACCCGTATTGACAGGTGCCTGATCAGCGGGCAAAGCAGAAACGTTGTGCTGCCGCAGTCAATGAAAACGGTATCCCCTTCCTTAATTTCCCGCACAGCCAGCTGACAGATGTACTCTTTCTGCGCCTGATTGACGGCCGCTTTATTGATAAACGAAACCGGATCTTTTGCAAGTCCGGGCCGTACGGCACCCCCGTGTGTACGAACCAGCAGGCCTTTTTCAGCAAGCAATGCTAAGTCGCGCCGTACCGTAATCTCTGAGGTCTGTAGCAGTTCAGCCAGTTCTTTTACGTCAGCACTGTCCTTCTGCTCAAGTGTTTGTAGAATTATCTGCTTGCGTATTTGAAAGTTCATAGATATCTTTTTTATTTGTTCAAAAATAATCAAATTTGATCAAATACGAACAAAATGAATGACCGCATCCGAATATCGGAAGAAAAAATACTGTCCGATAACTGGTATATTCTGAAAAAAATCACGTTTGATTACCAGCGTAAGAACGGGCGCTGGGAAACGCAGTCGCGGGAGGCGTATGATCGGGGTAACGGGGCAACGATTCTGCTGTACAATCGTGAACAGGAGACTGTAATCCTGACCCGCCAGTTCCGTTTACCGACCTATGTCAACGGAAACGCTAGCGGGATGCTGATTGAAGCCTGTGCCGGTTTGCTTGATAATGATCAGCCGGATGTAGCCATTCGCCGGGAAGTGGAAGAAGAAACAGGGTATCGGCTGCATTCGGTCACCAAAGCCTTTGAAGCCTATATGAGCCCGGGTTCCGTAACGGAAAAACTGTTTTTTTATGTTGCCGAATATACCAGTAACAGCCGTGTAGCCGAAGGGGGCGGGGTAGAAGAAGAGGAAATTGATGTGCTGGAGTTGCCGTTTACCGAAGCGGTCCGGATGGCAAATGCCGGTGAGATTATGGACGGTAAAACCCTTCTGCTTATTCAGCATCTACAGTTGAAAGGGGTGCTGCCGCTGAATTAAAAACAAACTCCCCGAGGGTTCTAAACCCTCGGGGAGTTGACATCGGATGCAAATTAATTCTTCGACGAACCTGCCTGAGCTGGTGCCGAGGTATTTTCCGTTGATGCAGTAGTCAGCGGCTTACCTTCTTTGTCTAATTCGACAATTTCATAGCCGAGACGCGACAAGCCGGGTTTAATCAGCGCTTTGTCACCTACAACCGTAATCACCATGTTATTAACCGGCAGACGCTTCCGGGCAATCGCCTTGATTTCTTCCGCTGTGATGTTTTTCAGGATCTCACTTTGCTTCTGAACAAAGTCAGTCGGCAGGTTATAGTCGATGATCTGGCTCAGGAAGATAGCTTTTTGCAGCGAGGTCTCGTAGCGCAATGCATCCCGCTGGCCGATTGAGCTCTTCGTGAAGGCAAGTTCTTCGGCCGTGATACCGTCTTTCGCATAGTTGGTGATCTCCTTTATGAACTCAACCACCGAGCTGTCGGTTGCGGCCGCTTTGACACCGGCTGAAGCCGTAAAGATAGCCGGCAGGCGGCTGCCCGAGAAGCCCGACCGTGCGCCATACGTGAAGCCTTTGTCTTCGCGCAGGTTCATGTTGATCCGGCTGTTAAAGGCACCGCCCAGAATGTAGTTGGTTAGGCCGGCGCGGTAATAGTCGCCGGTTGCATCGTATGGCATATCAGTGACATAGCCGATCCGGATTTCAGACTGGGCGGCCTTGCCTTTGTCGATCAGGAAAATACGGGTTTTATCGGCCGCTTTGGCTGCGGGTACGGCTGGAATTGTAACTGGTTTGGCTTCCCATTTGGTCAGGAAGTTCAGTTTAGGCGTGATATCCGCCTTTTCCAGATCACCTACCACAACCAGGTTCGTTACCGATGGCGAGAAGTTTTTCGCATAGAACGCCTTTACATCATCGAGGTTGATGTTTTTAACGCTTTCAGACGTGCCGCTGACCGGAATGGCGCGGATATGATCAGCTCCGAACAGGAGGCGGTTGTAGGCGCGGTTAGCAATGACAACCGGCTGCGTGCTCTGATTTTCGATATTTTCGAGCAACTGCTTTTTCAGGCGGGCAAAATCTTCCGGTGCAAATTTTGGACGGAATAATTTCTCTTCCAGAATCGCCAGCGTAGCATCGAGGTTTTTCGTCAGGGATTCCACCGAAACACTGATTTCGTCGGTGCTGGCATTAATCGAAATACTGCTGCCCAGTTTCTCCAGTTTGTTGCTGATGTCTTCGGCGCTGAAGTTCTGCGTAGCCTCGTTCATCATTGCTGCCGTCAGCTGGGCAACCCCCGCTTTCGACATGTCGGTTGCTGAGAGCAGATGCCCGCCTTTGATCGAGAACAACAGGGTTACCGTCGGAATCTCATTGTTCCGGACGCCGATCATCTTGATGCCGTTTGCCAGGCTACCGGTCCAGAACGGAGGTACCTGCGTGGCCGGATTCGGGCCTGAAGCCGGTTTTTTAGCACGGTCAAATGAATCCGTCGGCTTTTTATAGGCCAGACCGTCATACCCGTAATTAGGGGCTTTGTAACCGGCCTGTGAAACGGTATAGTTGTCAGGATGGGCTACGATGTCTTTTTTGCCGCTCGGATAAACCGTCAGAACCACCGCATTTTTGCCTTTGATATACTGATTGTATACCCGCATGACGTCTTCTTTCGTCAGGGCCTGAATGGTTTTCAGTTCCAGCGGCAGGAAGTTGGCTGTCGGGGCAAAAGTCTGATAGGCCGCCAGCTGTGATACTTTACCCGACACACTGGCCAGTCCTTCGATCAGCCGGGTTTCTCGGGTTGCCTTAAACTGGGTGATGTCGTCGTCGGTTACCCCACGACGTTCGAATTCAGCCAGCGTGCGTTGTAACATGGCTTCTGCACTGTCCAGGCGCATCGTCGGGAACGGCAGCACCGTGAAGGTAAACTCACCGGCCAGTTCCGTTGTCGGATGGCTGGCATTTGACTGGGCGGCCTTCTGCGTTTTTACGAAGTTTTTGTATAGCAATGAGTTACGGCCGCCACCCAGAATTTCGGCAAGGGCATCCAGCGCTACTTCGTCTTTGTGGTAGGTCGGGACCGACGGGTACGTCACACGCAGCATCGGGAACCGGATGTTGTCTTCGTAAGACACGTAACGGTTTTTGTCGAGTATTACTGCCGGTACGGTTGTTTTGGTAACGCCCGGGCCTTTCGGAATCGGACCGAAATATTTCTCCGCCAGTTTAACCACATCCTTAGCCGATACATCTCCGCCAACGGTCAGGACGGCGTTGTTCGGGCCATACCAGCGCAGGAAGAAGTTCTTCAGGTCGTTTACATTGACACGGTTCAGATCTTCTACGTAACCAATCGTCAGCCACGAGTAAGGGTGACCGTACGGGTACAGGTTTTTAGCGGTTGTTTCGCCGGCCAGACCATACGGGCGGTTATCATAGTTCTGACCGCGTTCGTTTTTAACGGTAGCGCGCTGGATTTCAAATTTCTTCTGCGTAACGGCGTCAAGCAGAAACCCCATCCGGTCGGCTTCGAGCCAGAGTGCCCGCTCCAGCTGGTTGCTTGGCAGCGTCTCATAATAGTTGGTCCGGTCGCGGTTGGTCGAGCCGTTGAGTGTACCACCGGCTTCCGTGATGAGCTTGAAGTGCTCGTCATCAGCTACGTGGTCAGAGCCCTGAAACATCATGTGCTCGAAAAAGTGAGCAAAACCTGACTTACCGATTTCTTCGCGGGCCGAGCCGACGTGATACGTTACATCAACGTGAACAACCGGATCGGAATGATCTTCATGAACAATTACGGTAAGGCCGTTTGGCAACACATACTTTTCATACGGAATGACCAGCTCATTGCCTTTACGGGTAATTTTTTCAACAAGCTTAGTTTGTGAATAAGCGCCCTGTGTTACTGTCAGACAAGTCAGTAAGGATAGGGACAATGTAAGTTTTCGCATGTAGACTTTAAGTGTCTTAAAATTTACTAAAAATACGTATTTTGATGGATTTATGTGTAAAAATGCTGAAAAGTCGCGGAATAATACGCTAAAACAGTAGTTTGATTGAATCGGGCAGATTAATCGGCCTGTTCCGGTCACATCATTAGTTTCTGTACCTTTGTGGCTATGCGGTATTTTATGGAGCTAAGCTACCGGGGAACCAGCTATCATGGCTGGCAAATTCAACCCAATGGAGTAAGTATTCAGGAAGTAATTGAAAACGTACTGACAATCCGGTTGCGGGAGCCAATCAGTATTCTGGGCAGCGGCAGGACGGATACCGGCGTGCATGCTTCACAGCAGTATGCCCATTTCGATACGGAACAGCCCTTGCCGGCGTTGGGTCAGTTACAGCATTCACTGAATGCGATGCTGCCGCAGGATGTGGCCATTCACCGTATTTTTCCGGTGCCCCCCGACACTCATGCCCGGTTTACGGCGGTTTCGCGTTACTACGAGTATCAGATAATCCGGCGGAAAAATCCCTTCAAAACAGGACTGGCTTATGTGTTTCATCCGCCGCTCGATGTAGCCGCAATGAACGATGCCGCCAGCCGCCTGAAGCAATATACCGACTTCGAGAGTTTCAGTAAGGTCAAAACGGATGTAAAAACCTTTAACTGCCGGATTGATTTTGCGTACTGGACCGTGACGGAGGCCGATGGTATGCCGGATGGTAATCTGACTTTCCACATCAAGGCCGACCGGTTTTTGCGGGGTATGGTGCGGGCTATTGTTGGTACATTACTCGAGGTGGGGCAGGGGCGGATGACGCCGGATCAGTTCGAAGCGATTATTCAGGCTAAAAACCGGAGTAAGGCCGGTCGCGCTGCACCGCCGGAAGGCTTATTTCTGGCCGAAGTCGGTTATCCCGATGACGTCTTTGCCTTTGCGGATAGAGACGGAGAGGCTAATCCTGTCAAAAAATAAAAGATTGATGAAAATCGGAACGATAATACTGGCCGCCGGAGGGTCAACACGCATGGGCGGTCAGGCAAAACAGTTGATTGAGTACCAGGGGCAGACACTGGTACAGCGGATTACGGATGCCGCCGTTGCGCTGGAGACGGGCCCGGTCGTCGTCGTATTGGGCGCACACCGTGTCGAAATCGGCAGCCAGCTGGCCGGTAAACCCATCACGCTGGTCGATAACCCGGCCTGGCAGACGGGGCTGGCTTCGTCGCTGAAAACCGGGTTAGCTGCCTTATATCTGACACAAAAAGATATTGATGCCGTATTGATTCTGCTCACCGACCAGCCACACGTATCCTATGGCTTGCTGAAGCATATGCTTTATGCCAAAGAAAAAACCGGAAAGGGGATTATCGCCTGTCTGTATGCCGATGAGCTGGGCGTGCCGGTGCTCTTCGACCGTAAATACATTGAGGAACTGCTACAGTTACAGGGTGACCGGGGCGCTAAATCAGTCGTGCTGAAACATACCGGCGATTGCGCCGCTATTCCGTTTGACCTCGGGAAAGTGGATCTGGATACGCAGGAAGATATTACCCGGTTCAGAGAGGCAAATCCGTAAGAGGAGTACGAAAACCAGTGGTGGCACGACTCTAAGTCGTGCCACCACTAAGGTCAACAGTAAATCCGTAAACGAATCCGTATGATTTCTTGTTAAACAGATGAATACCTGATGGTATCACAGACACGATAACGGGAGACAATCATGAAAGAGTCATTCAACGATATAATCAAAGGCGATAAACCGGTTTTAGTAGACTTTTACGCCGATTGGTGCGGACCCTGTAAAATGCAGGCGCCGATTCTGAAACAGTTTGCTGACCGCATGGGCGACAGCGTGCGCGTAGTCAAAGTCGATGTTGATCGCAGCAAGTCGGCGTCGATGACATACCGTATCCAGGGCGTCCCGACCCTGATTCTGTTTAAGGAGGGTAAAATCGTCTGGCGGCAATCGGGCGTAGCGCAACTCGCCCAGCTGGAGAAAGTGATAAAGCCGTTTCTGGGCTGATATCGGATAAACAGCATTAAAAAAGGCGGCCCGGTGTGGGTCGCCTTTTTGTTTATAAGATGCGTTTGATGAGCTGTTCAACGGAAATTCCTTCGGCTTCGGCCTTAAAGTTCCGGACAATCCGGTGGCGGAGAATCGGCAGGGCAACTGCGCGGATATCTTCGATATCGGGGGAGTATTTGCCGTTAAGCAGGGCGTTACATTTCGCCGCCAGAATCAATGCCTGAGAAGCCCGCGGACCTGCACCCCATTCAAGATAGGTATTCGCGTCTGACGAAGCCATTTCGGTATTCGGGCGGGTTTTGTGCACCAGTTTAACCGCATATTCAACCACATTATCTACGATCGGAACCCGGCGCACCAAGTGCTGGAACTCCTGAATTTCTTCGGCCGAAATAACCTTGTTGACCTGTGGTTTTTTATCTGTTGTTGTAGTTTTAACAATTTCAAGCTCAGCCTGATACGATGGGTAGTCAAGCCAGATGTTAAACATGAAACGGTCGAGCTGGGCTTCCGGCAGCGGATACGTACCTTCCTGTTCGATCGGGTTTTGGGTCGCCAGTACGAAGAACGGGCGGCTTAACGGGTATTTCTGGCCCGCAACCGTTACCGAATATTCCTGCATGGCCTCCAGCAGCGCCGACTGTGTTTTAGGCGGCGTCCGGTTAATCTCATCGGCAAGGATGATGTTGGCAAAAACAGGGCCTTTAATGAATTTGAAGTTCCGCTGCTGATCGAGCGTTTCCGAACCGAGAATGTCGGAAGGCATCAGGTCAGGCGTAAACTGAATCCGGTTAAAACTTAAATGTAAAGCGTCAGAAATCGTCTGAATCAATAAGGTTTTGGCCAATCCCGGCACCCCTACCAGCAGGCAGTGGCCCTGACAGAAAATAGCCGTCAGCAGCAGCCGGACGGTATCTTCCTGACCAATAACAACTTTCCCGATTTCACTTTTCAGCTTTTTATACGAATCATTCAGGGCTTCTGCAGCCGCAACATCCGATGAATAAGGCACTGTTTTAGGGTTTGATTGGTGACGTAATGGTTGTAATTAATGGATCATGTAAAATGAATAATGTATAATGATCAGGGTGCTGTTCAGAGCGGGGCCGGTCATTATACATTATTCATTAGCCATTGTATGGTAAAAGTTAATCGTTTCCTCCGCTGGCACTGCCATTACCGGCAGCACTCGACTGAGACGTTCCGAAGACACGACAGTCGTTGTATTCAGGATCGACGGTAATATACACATCGCTGACGGATTTTCTAAACCAATCGTCAATTGCGCGGTTCTTTTTATTCGTTAAAACGATGTTCTGGAGCTTTTCAAAGTCCAGTTTGTAATCGGCTGTATGCGGGTTTGATTTGCTCTTGAAATAAAGAATCCGCATGGCGCTTTTACCATCTTCAGTACGATACGGAATCGGAGCAGAAATCTTGCCAACTTTCAGGGTATCCAGTAAATGGAACAAGGCATATTCCATCGACGCATCCATCGCCAGCCGGGAGCTGTTGGTCTCCGGATTCCGGAGCAGACCACCCGCATCCGCAGTTCCTTTATCTTCCGAAAAGTCTTTGGCAGCTTTCGAAAACTTAACGCTGTCAATTTCAATCTCGTGCTTTAAACTGTCCAGAAACCGTGTTGGCTCCGTGATGTCAAGGCGGTTATAGTCCGGCCGCAACAGGATGTGGCGGGCATGATATTCGGCACCGCGGATTTCCAGCAGCTGAATTAAGTGGAAACCGTATTCAGATTCCACAACATCCGACATTTCGTTGGGCTTCAGCTTCAGCGCTGCGGCTTCAAATGGCGCTACCATCCCACCGCGTTTAGCAAAGCCCAGGTCACCGCCCTGCTGACCCGATCCTACGTCTTCCGAATATTCTTTGGCGAGAGCGGCGAAGTCACGGCCTTCCTCAACCAGTTTTTTGATGTCCAGCAACCGTTTTCGCAGTACATCTTTCTGCTCCCTGGTGGCTTTTGCAAACCGTACAATCTGGCCGATTTCTACCTCGGCCGGCATGTAAGGCAGACTGTCCTTCGGAATGCCGTCGAAGAATTTCTTTACTTCGCGCGGTGTCACTTTCACGTCTGAGGTAATCTTCTGCTGCATCTTCTGCACAATCAGCTGGTCTTTCACCTGCTGACGCAGTTCGCTTTTGAGCATTTCGAGGCTTTTGCCGTAAGCTTCGACAATGTTTTTCTCTGAACCAAACTGCTGGATCATGTATGACATCCGTGTATCCAGCTGGCTGTCAACCTGCTTCTCGTCGACCACTACCGAGTCAATGTCGGCCTTGGCAAGCATCATTTTATTGATCACCAGACTTTCCAGCAACTGACATTTGGCCGGCGGCGTCTGGTTCTGGGCTACATACGAATGGTACGATTCTTCCAGATCCGACCGCAATACGTAGTAGTTATCAATTTTGGCAATAATCTTGTTTATGCTAACGCTCTGTCCCTGAGCGAATACGGATTGGGTAAGCCAGCTGCTCGCTACCAGCAACAGACAAGCTATGAGTTGTTTTTTCATGCTAAAGGCTTTCATCACTGAGTAAAGAACGCCAAATTGAATGGATTGTGTTTCCTAAAAAATGTTAACCAGGGGATATAATTAATGGATAATGTAAAATGAATAATGGACAATGAGGCAGCATAGATGGTTTTCTGCCTTACTCATTATTCATTTTACATTACTCATTGTTCATTTATTTAACCAGTTTCCTGAGTTCGTCTTCGTTAATTTTTACCGGGTACTTAACCCGTAATGTCTCGAGCCACTGTTTTTCCAGTAAGGCCTGATACTCATTAATGACCGTACCGCGTGCTTCATCCAGCGTTTTCAGGCGCGATGGTTCGATGCGGCTGATAATCACCTGAACCGTTTTACCGTTTACCGTGCGCGTTGTGGTATCAGGTTGCCAGGCAACACCTTCCAGCAGCGGCTCGGCACCTTTTGCGTAAAGTCCCTCGGTAATGGTAATGGAAGCCGGACCGGTTTGTCCCGGTCTTGTGTTGAGCACACGTGCCACATCTTCCTTTGCCGTTGTAAAATACTGGAACGTTATCCGCTGATGCTCGGCGTCGGTTTTAGCCCCCGCACGGAACCCTTTCTCGTCTTTCTCAATAATGCGGGTGAGCGGAATGCCGTTGTACCGCAGGTAACCGATGACGGTCCGGAGCCGGTTGGCCGACACTGAATCCGCCTCTGACGGGCTGTGTGATCCGGTGATTTCTACAATATAATTCGGATTGCGCGATAATGCAACCAGCACATCAAACAACCGCTCTTTCAGGGCAGCTGTCATGCCGGTCTGGTTTTTCTCATACACCATTGGTCCCGACGACCGGCGCAGCTGGTAAGGCATCTGCCTCATCATCTCACCAGCCTGATTGAGTACATCGTTATTGGCTGCCACGATAATGGTTGCCACTGCCCGCTCCGGATAACGGTACTTATCCTTATTCCGTTCGTAAAGCTGCCGCTGACCAAGCGTATCGGTCATCGACTTTTCCCAGACGTTATCTTCCATCATCTGTGAAAGCAGGACACCATCGCGGATTTCGGTCATAAGGGCACGCAATTCAGGGTATTTTTTCTCCAGATTAGCGTCTTCTGCCTCCATCAGCTTGTCGTCCTGAAAACGCTTGTAATACCGCTGCATAGCTACGGCCGGTACGGCGCCCGGGCCGTTGACAATTTTGCGGACCGGCTGCTGCTTTTGCTGTACATACGCAAAAAACGCGTTAACCGTTGCGGGTTTCTGATTAACAGTAAACAGGGTTTTCCCTTCCAGTGCCGGTTCGAGGGGTGTTGGTATCTTCCATTTGCCAGCCAGCAGCGACGAATCGGCTTTGGCGAGGGCTGCCGGAACCACTGATCGGTTTTCGTCAATTTTATACTCCTTCCGCAATCGCTGCACGGTGATCTGGCGCAATACTTCGGCCCGCGTGTCTGTTACGACTTTCTGTCGCATCGCCGGAGCCAGTTCCTGGTATGATTCAAGCGGTTTCCGCTCAAGCAGTTTAATGATATGCCAGCCATAGTTGGTCCGGATCGGTTTGGTATACTGACTGGGCGTTGTCAGGCTGTAGGCGGCTTCTTCAAAGGCAGGTACCCAGCGGCCCGGCTCCAGCCAGGTCAGTACACCGCCGGTATTGCGCGTAGAGGCGTCGTCGGATAGTTCGCGGCAAACGGCATCGAATGATTCACCGTTTTGCAGGCGCTGGTAAATTTCAGTAGCCCGGTTATAGGCACCTTCTTCGCCGGCCTTATCGACGTTCGGGCTGATGCGGACCAGAATATGGGCGACATGCACTTTGCCCCGGCTCGCACGCCGGTCGGTCGGGCGGACGAGGTGGTAGCCAAACCGCGACCGGACCGGTTGCGAAACACCGCCCACTGTAGTCTGGTAAGCCGCCGTTTCCAGCGGATAGGTCAGCTGAAAGGCAATGTTATAGCCCAGGTCGCCGCCTTTGTCGGCACTAAGCTGGTCTTTTGAATATTGTCTGGCCAGAGCGGCAAAATTTTCTCCCGCCAGAATCCGCTTCCGGAGCGCAATGGCCTGATCGTAGGCCGCCAGAGTATCGGCCGGAGCAGCGTCTTCGGAAACCGGAATCAGGATGTGCGACACATTGACTTCCTGCTGAATGCGCTGATAGGCTTCGGCGGCCATATTTTCAATCATGACTTTGTCCGTCATGTACGTCTGGGCCAGTTGCTTCCGGTATGTGTCGAGTTCTTCCCGAAAGGCTTCGGTGGTATCACGCCCCTGATCTTCAGCGGCCACCACTTTCAGTTTCAGGTTGGTGTATAGCGTCAGGTAATCTTTCAGGTCGGTCCGCTGGTTTGAGTCGGCCATTGCCTGATTTTTGGTGAACGACTGAAAGAAATCATCGGTTGAGAAATCTTTCTTGCCAAGCGTTACAATAACGGGTTTGGGTGGCGCTGCCTGCTGAACGACGGGTGGCGTAGTTTTACAGCTACTGACGAGTGCTGAAAGCAGCAGGCCGGTGCCGGTAAACTGAACAGCCCATTGAAGAGAAGAACGGTATTTTGTAGTAAAAAAACGTTTTGACGTTGTCATGCACACAAGGAACCGGTTGTTAGCCGATGGGTAATTGATATAAAATAACGAACAAATCGCCGGAATATTGGTCTGGACCCCCTAAGATGATTGACAGGCCGTGCACCGGTATTGGTTCCGGCTACTTAACTTTAACAGTTTTCAGCAATACGTCATACTCAAGTTCATATTCATACGTATCCCGCATGTTTTCTCCCTTAAAACGGGCCGGAACATGAATAAACCGTTTCGCACTATCTTTTTTCAGGTCGGCTTCCTTAATTTCCACATTGCTCTGACCAAGCAGGTCGTCGTTGTCCAGCTGATCCGCCAGCTGGATCCCGATACCGGCCGCAGTCAGGCCGGCAGCTACATATTTCAGCGGCGTCAACACTTCCGTAGCAGTAATCAGAAAGGCGGCAGGTGTACTGACCACATTATGTACCTTCCGGATTTTGGTCAGCATCTGCTGTGCTTCCGACAGGTCGTCTACTTCGATCAGCACCACCGAGGCCATGATGCGGCCATTGCGCGGTATGGTCAGGGTGACGGGAGCCGCCGGTTTTTCGCCCACCGTTTTGGCTACCGGCTGTAGCTTAATTTGCTGTCCCTGCCGGATCGACTCAACGCCCCAGCCACCACTCACCACGGCAGTCGGTTTATTCTGCGCATCGAAGGCTGTCAATGAATAGGCCAGCAAAATTTCATCGCCCCGGCTGAAGGTTTCTTCGGTATCAATGGCTTTTACCGAGCGGGGCTGTAGTTCGGCCACAAAGGCTTTCGGTACCGAACAGGCTGCCAGCAGCGCGGCCATGCCTGCACCCAGCACATATGTTGAGGTTCGTCTTAACAGCATCAATAGTGATGTACGATGGATGACGTACGATTTTCGATTCTAAATCTCTTCGACAACCGATTCTCCCGCTGATTCATCCCCGGATGTCCACTGCCAGCGCTCATGCAGCCGGATACGTCCGTCGGGCAGCTGTTCCGGTATCGAATGGCAGCGGCCGGTCATCAGAATACCCTGCGTGTTGACATGCTGGTAGCGCATGTCGAGGCTGTTGTCGGGCAGCACCGTCGCGATCAGAAAGCCTTTCCGGATGGCCCCGCCTCCGTATTCTGCCCAGACGAGCTGTCCGTCCTGCTGATAATGGAACCGCGTTTCATCGCCTACTTCCCCATTATCCGTATTGGTCACCGACCGGAAGATCTTGTTGTTGTACATGCGTTAAAGAGTGAAAGAGTGGCCGCTGATGCGGCTAAAGAGCGAAAGAGTGAATGGTGCTGCCGCCAGGCTATAAAAGATATGAAGACTGATCCGCTGCTATTTCGGGCAGTGGGCAACCACTCTTTCACTCATTCACACTTTCGCTCTTTACAGTCAGGCCGGTTCCTGCTGGCTGAGGCAGTGGAAGCTGCCGAGGCCCCAGACAATGTCCGTTGAGTTGATGCCAACGACCGGCCGGTCGGTGAAGCACTGGCTCAGAATATCGAGTGCCTGCTGGTCTTTGTCGCAACGGAAGGTCGGAACAATGACTGCTGAGTTGGCGATGTAAAAATTGGCGTATGAGGCCGGCAACCGCAGTCCGTCGCTGACAACAGGGTCAGGCATTGGCAGGTCAATGATGTTCAGCTGTTTGCCGTTCAATAACCGCATCTGCTTTAGTTCGTGGTGAATTTCCTGCAGAATCGGATAATTCTCGTCGTTCTTATTGGTTTCGTAAGCCGCCACAACGGTGTCTTCGTTGACAAACCGGACCGTATCGTCAATATGGCCGTCGGTATCGTCGCCCACGATGCCGTCTTCCACCCAGAGTACCTGCTGTACGCCATAAAACTTGTGCAGGTAGTCTTCAATCTGGTCCTGGTTGAGGTGCGGATTCCGGTTCTCGTTCAGCAGGCAGGCGCGGCTGGTCAGCAGCGTACCGGCCCCGTTAAATTCAACCGAACCGCCTTCCATAATAATGCCGGGCGTTACATAGGGCAGGTTGCGGTAATGGGCAATGGCAACCGGCAAGAGATCGTCGTTCTCAAACGGCGGGTATTTGCCACCCCATGCGTTATAGCCCCAGTTGACGATCATGCGCTCACCCGTCGCCGGATTTTTCAGGAAGGCCGGGCCGTGGTCGCGGCACCATGAATCGTTGGTCGGGTTGGGCAACAGGTGAATGTTGGTGAGATCGACACCGGCGAGCAACAGGCGCAATTTAGCGGCCTGAATGACCGTTTCGTTATGGGCATTAATACATACCTCTTCGCCCTGAGCGATGGTACGGATAAATTCGATGTATGACGGAAACATCAGCTCCTGACGTTCTTTGGTCCAGGACGCTTCTGTGTGTGGCCAGGTTAGCCAGGTGGCAACGTGCGGCTGCCATTCAGCGGGAAAAGAAAAGCCCGGCTGAGACGGATTGCTATTCGTTGACGACGCTTGTATATTCATGCCAGTTTTTTTGAACAGACTACAAAACTACGAAAATTATAGCCGCCGGGTGTTTCCCTTTGGTTATGAATGTCCTGACCCTGTTACCACCACGTATATGAACCGATTCATACAACTTATACTACTCTGTGTACTCATCTGGTTATCAGTTGATCAGGGCTTTGCGCAGTCAGCCGGCAAAGTGCCTGAAGAAAAGGGTGTATGGGAGGTAGGCATGACTGTCGTTTTCGGACCGGCAAACCGCCCTCCGGTAGCTGGTACTATTGTTAGAAATCTGACTGAACTCATTGAAAAACAGCAGCAAGGCAAGCCTGTATACATTGTTTCACTGACAACACGCAATGCCGCAAAGAATGACTGGCATCTGCTTGCCCGGTGCACTGAAATACGGAAAGTCTCAATTAATATGATGGTTGGTGACAGGATCGACTCCCTGTTTTCCACACTGGAAAAGCTGCCGCATCTGGAAGAGCTGACGCTCAGTGTAAACACTTTTTCGATGAACCGGCCACGGCAGCAGCTTATGCCGTTACCTGTTTCATTAGGTCGTTTAAATGCTTTAAAATCGTTGTATTTGTACGGGGCTGCTTTTGATTACGACCAGGTTTTTCAGCTGCTGGCAGCGAATCATCGGCTGACAGCACTGTATCTGGAACCGTTTTTGTCCGAAACCATTCAGTTACCAGCTTCACTCGGTGCGCTGACCCATCTCGAATCACTGACCATCGACGGAGCATCTATGCTGCTGCTGCCCGAAGAAGCTGCCGCCGGTCTGAAGCAGTTGAAAAAGCTGTCCCTGTCGGGGGTATTACCGTCAGAGTCCGGTATGATCCGGTTGTTAGCCAATCTGAAAAGTCTTGAAACGATTGACATAGCCTTTGCCGAAAGCAACCAGATTTTGTCGCAGATGCGGATCCAGAATGGCCGCCTGACGATGCCTCCCAACGATATAGGGCAGAAACCGGCTGATTTTACATTTTCCCCGTTAACCGGCCTTACAAACCTGCGGTCGCTGACGCTGACCGGAAAACGAACCCGTATTTCCTTTCCGGAAGATGGTTTCCGCGGGCTGACCCGACTGGAGACGGTTACGCTGAAAGGCCTCCGCATCCGGCGGCCGCTGACCGGCTTGTGCGAACTGACGAACCTGAAGGAACTGCGTATAACCAAAAGCTTTCCGGGCGAATTGCCGGCCTGCCTGAACCGTCTGTCAACACTGGAGGTTCTGGATCTGGAATCGGATTCGCTGACGACCCTGCCGGCGGGTGTGTTCAGCCTGCGTAATCTGCGGGAACTAAACCTGCGCGAGAATCCGCTGCAACAGCTTCCGGCGGCAATCGGACAGTTGAAGGAGCTTACCGTACTGGGCCTGAATGAAACCGGGCTGACGACGCTGCCGGCAGAAACCGGGCAACTGGCAAAGCTCGAAGATCTGGACCTGCGCAATAACCAGCTCACGGCCCTGCCCGACGAACTGACCCGGCTGACCCGCTTACGGAGCCTGAATGTGTTCGGCAATCAGCTGACCCAACTGCCCGCCAACCTGTCGAAACTGACCCAATTGCGGTCGCTGGTTGTGCTGGGCAACCAACTGACACAGTTACCGGCTGATCTGGGTAAACTGCGACTGCTGCATACGCTGAATATCGACCAGAACGCGATTACGGCCCTGCCCGAAAGCATCGGAAGCCTTGATTCCCTGCAACGCCTGTTTATCGGCGAAAACCAGCTGACGGCGCTGCCGGATGGACTGGCTAAACTTAAAAATCTGCGTGAACTATACATTGGCCGCAACAGACTGGGTACGTTACCGGCAGCACTCGGCAACCTGACGAAGCTGGAAAGCTTTCACTTATCGGAAAATCCGGTCCGCGATTTACCGGCCTCCATCGGCGACTGGCGGGCCATCCGGCAGGTGTACATACAGCATGTGCCTGTACGTTTTTTGCCCCCCGCAGTTGGTAACTGGCAGCTGCTGAAGTCGCTGAACATCGAAGACAGCGATCTGATGGCATTGCCCCGTGAAATTGGTCAGTGCACACAACTGGAGCGGTTGATCATTAAGCGGGGGAATATATTTGGCTTACCTGAGTCGATGGGGCGTTTGTCGCTGCTGAATGAGCTGATGGTAACGGGCAAAACAAACGATCAGCCCGGTAGCAGCGGGCTGGGCGAATTACAGAAGCTGCCGGATAGCCTGAAGTACTGCACCGGTTTACGGGCTATCCGGATTCAGCACCAGCGCGAATTCGATGCAAAAGACCTGTGGCAGTTACTGCCCGCTATGCCGCAGCTGTCAGAGCTTGATCTGACCAATTGCGGCATTACCGAACTGCCGGCTACTGGCTACGAACACCTGCGGATTAACCGGCTGGTGCTTGCTAATAACCGGCTGATGCGGGTTCCGGCCGAACTGGGCAGTGTACCGGAACTGCGGTGGGTTGACCTGACAGATAATCCGGTGCCCCCCGGCATGAACCAGCCTTTTTCAAACATTGACCAGCTGGTGTTGCTGATTGCGCAGCAGGAAGGAACCACTCAGGGTACCAGTGTCGCCCTGACACGGGCCTACATCAGTGGGGGCTTGCAGAAAATGGAATATATGAATTCGTCGGAGGCACTGACTTTATTCGATAAGGCCCTGGCTGTGGCGCCGGACTCCCTGAAACCAATTGTCTATGGGTTTCGGGCGGACGTGCTTTTTGGCCTGAAAAAATATGCTGAAGCGTTGGCGGACTATCAGAGCGCCATTGAGCAGGCACCCCGGTTACCAAAAGGATCAACGAATGGATTCGCCACCGTGACGGTCTACCTGCCGGACCATTATCTGGCCGGCTGGCTGGGGCGTAAAGGCATGGTTGAGGGAGAAATGGGGAACGCCGAAGCGGCACTGATTGATCTCAGGGCGTCTCTAAGCCTGTTGCCTGAAAAAGGGGCAGAGTATTCACGGGCCACTTTTCAGCTGGCCGAAGGGCGGTTGCTGGCACAGCAAAATCAACTGGAAAAGGCCAGAGTCAGCTTTTCCAAAGCGCTGGACCTCTATGATACCGACCTGTTGTTTGAACAGATGTCATCCCGCAGTCAGCGCGCTACCGCCGGTAAGGAGCTGATTGCGGCCGCTCTGGCTTTACTAACGAATCAGATCAGCCGGGCCGATGCTATCCTGACCCGTTATGAAAGCCGGATGAACCCTGAAAAAAGCAGTGGTATCGGCACCTATTTCCGGCTTTGTCAGGAAATTATGGCCGGTAAAAAAACGCAGGCACAGGCCATTGAGTCGTTTACCAATCAGCGGCGCTTACACACAGAGCCATTGGCTGAATGGATGTATACCTGGTATGATAAAACACTGTTGGCCTTACCACTGCCCAAAGAACAGAAAGAGGCTCTGGCGCAGCTCACCATCCTTGCCAAAGGGATGGTGCGGAAAAACGAATAAGTGTTATAACAAGGTTACCCGGCTGTTATGATAGGCCTGTAACTGTGGCGAATCAGTTGGCAGTTCAGTAATCAGGTAATTGATCTGGTCAAGGTCGGCAATTTTCATGCGCATGACGGTGTTCATTTTCTCCGAAATGGCCAGAATGGCTACCTGGCTTGAGGCTTTGATCATGGCTTTTTTCGCCTGTACCGTTTCCCAGTCCGAATCGCTGAAGCCTTCGCGGGAGTCGATGGCATTGGTGCCCATGATGCAGAGATCGGCGCGCAGTTCGGAAAGCCGGTGGCTTACGTCGCCGCCAACACTCATCTGGCTGTAGCGGGAGATCTGGCCGCCAATCATAATGATTTCCAGATTCGGCTTGTCGAGTAGTTCAACGGCCGTCAGTGGATTAACCGTAATGAACGTAGCTTTCAGGTCGTTCGGAATCAGTTTGATCAGCTCCCGG
>CBDFHU010000036.1:0-180821 GCA_965247375.1 Arsenicibacter sp. | reverse complement strand
TAAAGTCGTCTACGACATCAATATTCCAGTAACCCTTCCGGTTCGACGGCCGGAACGAGGCACGCGGCGTGGCTGTCAGCGGGGTTACTGTCGGCAATTGTGCCGCAGAGACCGGTGTCCGTGGGGCAGCCGGTGCTTCCGGCGCGTTGGTACGGCGGGTAGCGGCATACAAGACGCCGATCAGGAGCAGGCAGGGGGATAAGGATGCGGAGCATATACGGTTCCGGGGATGCTGCATTACCGGGTTCTGTGTTGAAAGGCCATGACCAGTCAACTCAGAACGCAGTAACACAGCACTGTTAGCGACTGGTGTTAGTCAATGTATCGTTTGGTAATCGGCTGGTACGAGTCGATGCGGCGGTCGCGGAAGTACGGCCAGGTTGTCCGGTAACGATCCGACAATGCCAGATCAATTTCCTGAACGTGAACCGTCTCGCCTTCGTGCGGCGCCAGGTACAGCAAGGAGCCGAACGGGTTGGCGACAAACGAACCGCCCCAGAACTGCTGGTCTGCCTCGCGGCCTACGCGGTTAACCGATACAACGTGTACACCATTGGCAATGGCATGGCTGCGCTGAATGGTCTGCCACGCATTGTACTGCTCCTGATTAACGGCCGGATCAGGTTCGGTCGTATCCCAGCCGATGGCCGTTGGATAAAAGAGTACCTCTGCACCCATCAGCGCCGTAATACGGGCGGCTTCCGGATACCACTGGTCCCAGCAGATCAGTACACCAATGCGGGCAAACCGGGTATCAAAGACCATATAGCCCAGATCGCCCGGAGTGAAGTAAAACTTTTCGTAATAGCCCGGATCGTCCGGAATATGCATTTTCCGGTATTTGCCCAGATACGTACCGTCGGCGTCGAGCACGGCGGTTGTGTTGTGGTACAGTCCCTGTGCCCGTTTTTCAAACAGCGAGGCAATGATAACAACGCCGCATTCCTTCGCAACCGCACTCATCCGGTCGGTCGTCGGGCCGGGGATGGGTTCGGCGAGGCTGAAATTATGATGATCTTCAACGTCACAAAAATAAAGCGACGTAAACAACTCCTGCAGGCAGACAATCTGCGCGCCTTTTGCGGCGGCTTCCCGAATGCCTTCGATGGCTTTCTGCACGTTTGCTTCGACATCCGCCGAGCACGCCATCTGCACTAAACCGATATTTACTTTTTTAGACATAGTTTAAAGAGTGAAAGAGCGAATGAGTGAAAGAGCGGTCGCTGTGCGGTGAAAGAGGTAAATAGTGAACGCGTAAGCCACTCTTTATCTCTGTCGCTCTTTCACTCTTTACTCCTTAATACGCGGGTCAAAGATAAAGGGTTCGGTCCGGATGAGCTGAATTTTTGAAAAATCCGGGTGTGCGGGATTCAGCAGGTAATTCCATTCCTGACGAACAATGGCGGAGGGGACACGCAGCACGGCCGTTTTTCCGGAAAGCAGCCAGTTTTCGCCGATTTCCTGACATTGGGCATACATGGTAAAGGCAAACCAGTCGGCGGGGAGCTGATCAGGAGCGATAGTTTGTATCCGGAGGAAGTCCGGTATATGGATGACCATGGCCCGGAAATTGTCGTGTAAGCCTTCGCCGGAGCGGTGAACCACGTTTTCGAGGCAGGCCAGGGCACGGGTCGCTGCCGTATAGATGACGAACCGGCCCCGCGCATTCCAGCGGGCCGCGCCACCTGATGCAACGAGGCGGTCAGCATACTGCGTTTTCGTAATGCGGAAAACCTCCATTATGCCAGATCGCCGTATTCAATCCGGATCAGCTCATCCATGATGAGGTCAATGCCGCCGGATGTGTGTAATAATTCGAACGGTATCTGGTCGCCAAGGCCGTAGGCTGGTTTGTCCATCCACCGCCGGAATGCATCGACCGAACTGAAAACCTGTACGCCCTTCTGAAACAGCCCCGTAATCTTCAGTACTTTCTCACTATCCTGCGGATTGAGTTTTTTCTGTTCGCGCTCGTACCGCTGGAATGTTTTCAGTGACGTATCAAAAATTTCGGCCAGCTGCTCACGGCGGTAGCCGGTCTGGTCGGCAATGTCGAAAAACAATTTTGCCGGAACACCCTTAAGCGCCAATAAAACAAGTGTTGTACGATCCTGAATTACCATATCAGCAAAAATAGGAAATTTGTCCGGATAACAGAGAAAAATGTCTTTTTGTTCACGGGCCAGCGCGTGATTTGCCACCGGAAACCGTGTTAAGATTGTTAACGGACTAAAATTCGCTCTTTCACTCTCTCTCTCTTTCGCTATTTTTGTTGAAAAGCATCAACCGCGTTGTCGGTCCAACCACTTCGTTACACTGTGAGAAAACCCGGATTGTACCTTGCCTGGGCCATGAGCGCCCTGTTGTATCAGCCATTACAAGCCCAAGTGCCCTACGGGACGGCGAAAAACCCGTCGTCGGGCGAAATTCTGCTGAATCTGAAAAAACTGAACGTCCTGGGATCCGTCTTATACGTGGCGGCACATCCCGACGATGAGAATACGCTCCTGCTGGCGTATATGGCGAAAGAACGGCTGGCCCGTACAGCCTACATGGCCCTGACACGGGGCGACGGCGGGCAGAACCTGATCGGGACCGAGCAGGGGGAATACATCGGCGTGATCCGGACCCAGGAACTGCTGGCGGCCCGCCGTGTTGACGGACCGGAACAATACTTTAGCCGGGCCTATGACTTTGGTTTTTCGAAGTCAACGGATGAGGCGGTAAAGACCTGGGGGCGGGATCAGGTCCTGGCCGATGTGGTCTGGCGGATCCGTAAATTTCAGCCGGATGTGATTATAACCCGTTTTCCGCCCGATCCGCGCGCCGGACACGGTCATCACAGCGCATCGGGTTTTCTGGCTGAAGAAGCCTTTAAAATTGCCGCCGACCCGACGAAATTCCCGGAACAGCTCCGCTACGTGAAGCCGTGGCAGGCAAAACGGATTATGTGGAACGTGTTTATTCCCAACGCCTTTGGCAGCAACGCCAAACCCAATGAAGCCGGAAACCTGATCGGGATTGAGACGGGTGTTTACAATCCGCTGATCGGCCGTTCGTACGGGGAAATTGCGGCCGAAAGCCGCAGCCAGCATAAGAGCCAGGGTTTTGGTGTGGCGGCGACCCGTAATGTGCGCATGGATTACCTGCTGCTGAAAGCCGGTGAACCGGCCGAAAAAGACCCGTTCGACGGGGTAGACATGTCCTGGAAACGGGTGCCCGGCAGCGAACGGGTGCAGGCGCTGGTGAATCAGGCGATTGATGGTTACAAGGCCGGTCAGCCGGCGGCATCGGTGCCCGCGCTGGTGCAGGTTTACCGAGCCATGAGCCAGCTTGATACGACCAACCTGCTGGTAAAAACCAAACGGCAGGAGGTACAAAATCTGATCCAGCAGTGTCTGGGGGTATGGTTTGAGGCTAACCCCGTTGACTATGCCGCGACGGCCGGCGAAACCATCCGCCTGAATACCACGGTAGTTGCCCGGACTGAAACGCCGGTCCGCCTGCTGCATGTGCGGTTCTCAACCGGCCGGGATACTACGCTGAACCTTAGTCTGAAGCCGTACGATCAGGTCACGCTGCCGATGATGATGCGGATTCCGGCAACGCAGAAAATCTCCCAGCCGTACTGGCTTGAAAAACCATTGCAGAAAGGCCTGTTCCAGGTCGATGATCAGCAGCTGATCGGGTTACCGGAAAATCCGCCTGCGCTGACCGCCGCCTTTACGTTCGAGATCGACGGGCAGCCGTTTACCTTTACGCGTCCCTGGATTTATAAAACGACCGATCCGGTAGACGGCGAGATTTACCGCCCGTTTGTGATTCAGCCGGAGGTGATGACCAACATTACCGAGAAAGTATACGTCTACAGCGACAATACCGCCAAACCGGTTGAGGTCGTGGTGAAGGCGGGGCGGGCCAATGTGTCGGGCAAGCTGGCCTTGTCGGTGCCGTCGGGCTGGAAGGTGCTGCCCGCTGAAATTCCGTTCGACCTGAAGGAGAAAGGTCAGGAGCTGCGGGTGACCTTTACCGTAACGCCCGGCAGCGGCGCGGAGGACGGTAAGCTGAAAGCTGTGGCAACGACCGGGGCCGGGACCTTTTCGACCGGTATCCGGCTGGTGGAATACAAGCACATTCCGACCCAGACGGTTTTCCCGGTGGCGGAGGCCCGGCTGGTGAAACTGGATGTGAAGGTGACGGCGAAAAACGTCGGCTACATCATGGGTGCCGGGGATGAAGTGAACATTGCCCTGCGGCAGATGGGCTGCAAGGTAACCATGCTGACGCAGGCCGATCTGAACAAGGACCTTAGCCAGTTCGATGCCATTGTGGTCGGCGTCCGGGCGTATAACACCGAAGACTGGCTGAAATACGAACAGGAAAAACTGATGGAATACGTCAAAAACGGCGGTACCATGATTGTGCAATATGTAACAGCCGGCGGCCCGGGCAATACGTTGAAAGTAAAGCAGATGGGTCCGTATCCGTTTAACGTCGGCCGTGACCGTGTGACCGAAGAAGACGCAAAAATGACATTCCTGAAGCCGCAGCACCCGTTACTGAACACACCGAATAAGATTACCGACCGTGATTTCGACGGCTGGATTCAGGAACGGGGTATTTATTTTGCCGTGGACGTGGATAAGAACTACGAACCTATTTTTGCAGCCAACGATACCGGCGAAGCGCCGAAAGACGGCAGCCTGATTTACGCAAAATACGGTAAAGGGCATTTTATGTATACCGGTCTGGTGTTCTTCCGTGAACTGCCCGCCGGTGTCGAAGGGGCCTACCGGCTGTTTGCCAACATGATTTCTGCCGGCAAAAAGTAAGGGCGACCCCACGTGGTCGTCCAATCCGCGAAAATCCAGATCATCAGCAATGGTGGCACGACTTAAAACAGGTTCGCCTGCCGGTCGTGCCACCACTTTTTTTTGCATGCCCCCTTGCGAAGTCAAAAATATCCCGTAGTATTGTAGTGTACTATTTAACTAACACACTAAAACAGTACGACATGGTCCAGATCACCAATCTACACTTTACCTACGGCAAGCGGCGGGCTCTCTACGACGGGTTGACCCTTTCCTTGACCCCCGGCTCCATTTACGGGCTGTTAGGGCCCAACGGTGCCGGTAAATCCACCCTGTTCCGGCTGATAGCGGGGCTGCTGTTTCCCAAAAAGGGAACGATTCAGGTGGCAGGCCACGAGCCTGCCAAACGACGACCCGCTTTTTTGCAGGATATATTCCTGCTGCCCGAAGAGGTTTACACACCGGCCATGCCGGTTCGGGAGTACGTACGGCTGAATGCCCCGTTTTATCCGCGGTTTGATCACCGGCAGTTTGCCGGGTACCTGGCGGAATTCGGTCTGACGGAAGCGGAGCGGTTAAACGAGATTTCGTACGGACAAAAGAAAAAGGTACTGATCGGGTTCGGCTTAGCTACGAATACACCGGTTCTGCTGATGGATGAACCGACCAACGGGCTGGATATTCCGTCGAAGGCACAATTCCGCCGGTTAGTGGCGGGAGCGACCGACGAAAACCGGACGGTCATCATCTCCACGCATCAGGTCCGCGATCTGGAAGCGCTGATTGATCCGGTGATTATTCTGACGGAAGGGCATCAGGTGATTCAGGCCCCGATGGAGGTTATCAGCGAACGGCTCTGGTTTGGTCTCGTGCCGCGGCTGGAAGAGGTTCAGGGGCAGATTTTTTACGCCGAACGGGCCGTCGGCGGCTACGCCGTTGTGGCCGGGCCACGTCAGGCCGGGCCGCAGGCAGGCCGGGCTAATCCAAGCCGGGCCACGCCAAGCCGGGTCGATCTGGAGTGGTTGTTTAATGCCGTACAGGCCCATCCCGACTACATGCACACCCTTTTTTCTGACACCAAAACCCTGACACACGCATGAACCAGTTTTTTTCATTTTCACGCTTCCGGCTCCTGCTGATCAAAAACGTGCGTGAACAATGGGCAACCCTGTTGGGAGCCGGTTTGGTCATTACGTTGATACAGGCGGGGTTGGGGCTTACCATTGTCTATAGTGGAATGCCCGGGAATATGTCTTCTGTGAGGGCTAATCTATTCGCGGTCATGGGTCTGTTGATGTGGGGAATTTTTACCTGGCAAATAACCAATGAGCTCAATGAACGGGAGAAAGGGATGATGACCTGGCTGATGCCTGCGTCAATTTTTGAAAAGGTACTGTCGCTCTGGTTTATTACCGGACTTGGCTTTGCTTTATGGTATACCTTAAGCTTTATATTGATTGATAGCCTTGGTACTTACTATATTAACCATAAAACATGGTCTCCCGGAGACTTGCGCCTTATGAAGGAATTCGGGGAAAAGCTTCCCGTCAGCATGTTTGCCTTAGGGGATATTAGTAAAGCCGCATTAATCGGGTTTTTAGCTATGATTAATCCATTGGCTATGTTCGCCACGCTTTTTTTCCGGCGATACAGTCTGGTATTCGGGGTTTTATTAGTCGTCGGGGTGATGGTTGAAAGCATTTGGCTGAACGGGCAGATCTTTCACCGGCTAACCGGATATGATACTAACTTCCCTTTTGAAACGGTCGTTTCGGTGTACAAAAGAGCCGTAAGCGGAAAACGGGATTTAGTCGTATCCGGAAGTATGAGCAACACAATCAGGGCAGTTACCGGAATTTTGTCGGTAGGTTTGATCTATGCGGCGGCCTATTTCAGGTTTAAAGAACGGGAGGTGTAGGTATGGAATTCAGAGACAAGCAGGCGATCTATTTACAGATTGCCGAATACATCAGCGAGCAGATTCTGCTGAACCGGTGGCCGGCCGGTGAGCGATTACCGTCCGTCCGTGACCTGGCCGCCGAACTGGCCGTTAACCCCAATACTATCATGCGAACCATTGATTTCCTGAACCAGAAAGAAATCATTATCAACAAACGCGGCATCGGCAACTTCATTACCGATGAGGCCGAAAGCCGGATTAAAGCCTTTCGCCGTGATCAGTTCATGGAGAACGAATTACCGCAGCTGTTCAGAACTATGTACCTGCTGGGTATTGATCTGCACGAAATCGGTAACCGGTATACTGCTTTTGTTGAGTCGAACTTTAACCACACTAAC
The DNA here is from genome assembly GCA_965247375.1 of Arsenicibacter sp. Lineage (GTDB taxonomy): Bacteria > Bacteroidota > Bacteroidia > Cytophagales > Spirosomataceae > Arsenicibacter. Next base: position 173,712 of record CBDFHU010000036.1, on the reverse strand, counting down.
CACGGGAAAAATGAAAACCAGTAGGATACTCTTTCTGTCTGCCCTTATTGTGATTGTCGCGGGCATGACTTCGTTTAATCTGCTGTTCAAACGCGAGGCCGAAAAAATTGACTGGTCCAATCCCTATCAGTTCTATAAGCCGGTACCGGTGCAGACGATCCGGGCGGTTGTGGTCACCGGGGCGCCTTATATGGAGGTATTGATTCAGCACAGCAAGCAAACGGAGGCCCTGGTAAATCCGGAGGATACGACCAGGATTCGCTGCCGACAGGTGGCCGATACATTATTTATTACCATTGCTCCTGACCGGTATTCGATCCGGCCGAAGGAGATTACGGCACACTCTTTTCCGGTACGGGTGCTGGTCCGTACCCCTGAACTCAGGTTTGTAAAGGGCGACCGCGCGCATATGTTCGTGCAGGACTTTTCCCTGGATTCGTTAACGGTAGATGCCTCATTTACACGAATGAGTCTGGATCATACCGACGTAAAAACGGGGTTGAACGTTGATTTGCGGAAGGAAAGCTTTATGCAGTTCGGGGGAGGGCAGTACGGAAAGCTGAAACTGAACGTGTATGATGCCAGCGGCTTTGACCTGCAAAGTGCGGATATAACGACATTCGAGCCTGCTATTTCGGATAAGACCGAAGTGCGGCTAAGTGGCAACACCCTGAAGTGGATTAACTGGAAACGCCTCTGAAGTTCTTGGTCGCGCAATTTTCATAAATGAGGGGAGGCTCCGTGCGGAGCCGCCCCTCATTTATTATAGCAGTACAATATCACTGGCGTTGGCCACTTCAATGTTGGGTTGCTGCAATTGCCCCGCCAGCTCCGCCGACGAAATACGGGCTTTGGCTACGGCCACTGATTGTCCGGTTTCATCCACAATCTCGACCACTTCTCCCGCTTCAAATTCGCCGAGGGCTTCCCGGACGCCCACCGCCAGCAGACTGCTCCGGCGGAGCAGTGCCCGGACCGCACCGGCATCTACGCGGAGTTGTCCGGCGGCCAGACTACCGCTGCCCAGCCACCGGTTGCGGGCCGACAGCGATACCGGCTGCGGATCAAACCGCGTACCGGTCTCATCCGACAGTGCCCGCAGGATGCCGTCGGGCTGGTTGATGCCGAAAATCACGACCTTGATGCCCATGCGGGTGGCCAGTTTGGCAAACGTCAGCTTCGACGACATGCCGCCCAGCCCCTGAGCCGATTTATCGGTCCGGACCACCCCGAACACGTCTTCCGTCAGGCTGGGAACATGGCGGATAATCCGGCCCTCGTGGTCGAGCAGTCCGCCCACCGACGTACACAGCATCATGGCTTCGGCACCGAAACCGACGGCAATCAGAGTCGCCAGCTCGTCGTTATCGGAGAACTTCAGCTCGCGGTTACTGACCACGTCGTTTTCGTTGGCAATGGGAATAATCCCGTTTTCCCAGAGCTCTTCGTAGGTTTGTTTAAGCTGTAAAAACTGATCGCGGTTGGCGAAGTGATGGCGCTCGCACAGGCTCTGGGCAATGGAAACCCCATAGACCGCAAAGAAGCGGCTGTAAATATTCAGAAGTAATAAATTGCCGACGGCCGCCGCTGCCTTGCGCTGGATGATGTCGCCCCGGAAATCGCGGATGGATGCCTTTCCGGCACCGACCGCTCCCGACGAAACCAGCACAATCCGGTATTGCTGATGGAGCAGGGCAATCTGACGGGCAATGTCTACAAGAACCGGCTCGTTGGGTTCACCAGTCGGTTTGGTGATCGAAGCCGTACCAAATTTAAGTACTAAAACGGGCTTAGCCATGCGGCAAATATACCGGATGTTTTCCGATGAATACCTGCCAAAACCTGATTTCAGGACTACTTAACAGTGTTAGATGATACAATGCCGGTCAAAAAAAGCCGTTTGTCCCACAGAAGCGGGCAAACGGCTTTGCTGTGTCTTCCGGGAGCCGTCAGGCGTCCGCCGGTTTTTTGGGCAGATAGGGGCTTTCCAGCAACGACGCAAATCCGCCGAACGGCACCGGATCCTTGTCGTAGCCGTAGGTGACCGACAGCGGTTTCGTGTGGTTGTTGTCGCCCATGGCTACGTCGACATCGTCCATCGTAAACTGGCAGGGATGTTCGTAGCCGAGGGCGTGGCAGATGTCGAGAACCTCTTTGGTCAGGGATTTCATGTAGTTCTGGAACCGCACGCTTTTGAGTGCCGGATCGATGCCGCCCTGCAGCCATTTGTTCTGCGTGGCCACGCCCGACGGACAGCGGTTGGTATGGCAGATCTGCGCCTGAATGCACCCGATCGACAGCATGGCCTCGCGGGCGATGTTGATCAGGTCGGCCCCCATGGCGAAGGCCATGACTGCCGAATCGGGCAGGCCCAGTTTCCCCGACGCGATAAAGGTCAGGTGTTTGGTGAGCCCGCGTTTTTGAAAAATCTGGTAGACCTTACTGAACCCATACACAAAGGGCAGTGACACGTGGTCGGCAAACGAGGGCGGGGCTGCACCCGTGCCACCTTCACCGCCGTCGATGGCGATAAAGTCGGGACCTTTGCCGGTGGCCAGCATGTAGTCGGCCAGCTCTTCCCACATCTCCAGTTTCCCGACGGCCGACTTAATTCCGACCGGCAGCCCGGTGTTTTCAGCCATGGCCTCAATGAATGCTACCATTTCCGGAATGTTGGAAAACGCCGAGTGGGCCGCTGGTGAGATCACATCTTTCCCGATCGGAATATGCCGGATGTCCGAAATCTCCTGCGTGATTTTAGCGGCGGGCAGCACCCCGCCTTTGCCCGGCTTGGCTCCCTGTGACAACTTCAGTTCCAGCATCCGGATAAAGGGATACTGTTCCGTCAGCCGGACGAGTTTATCCATCACAAAGTTTCCTTCATCGTCGCGGATGCCGAAATAAGCAGTACCGATGTTAAAGACCACGTCGGCGCCGTTTTTGTGGTAGTTCGACAAGCCGCCCTCACCCGTGTTATGGTAACAGCCAAAGGCTTTGGCCCCCAGATTCAGGGATTGCACCGCCGAGGCCGACAGGGAGCCGAAGCTCATGCCGCTGATGTTGATGACCGAACGCGGATGGTAAGGCTTCCGCCGGTTGTGCCAGGCGCCGATCACTTTCGCGGACGGGCAGTGATACGGGTCTTTCACCGTCGGATGATCTTTAGGGAGCCGCAGCGGCAACATCGCCGGCTTAATAAAGACATAGCCCGCGCTGTGAATGTCCTGGTCGGTTCCGAAGCCCTGAAAGTTATTCTCCTGCTTGGACGAGGCATAGATCCACGAACGCTGCCGCCGGTTAAAGGGCAGTTCTTCACGGTTGTTGGCGACAACATACTGCCGCAGCTCAGGCCCGATGGTTTCGATCATGTACCGGAAATTGCCGATGACCGGAAAATTATGGCGGATCGTGTGTTTGCGTTGCAGTATGTCGCGGAGGGCAACGATGACGAGCACAAGCAGTACCCATCCCCACCACGGAAAATCAGTAAGCCGGTCGGTGAATTGATGCATAAATGTACGTGTATGACAGGCCGGCAGGGTGAGCCTGCTGCCTGCTGAATGGTTTACCTGTTAACGGATAATGTCTGTTAAAGTTGATAAAATGGCCTTTTTTACCCGAAGCATCACCATGCCCGTGTAAATTTTACGAAATGGGCCGCCCCATCGTACGGGCGACCCCACGTGGTCGCCCGTTTAACGTTTCCATAAAGTTGCGCCCAAAATAATGTATCTTTGCGGCTTAAATCTGAGAATAGTACAAACCCCTGCCGACAGACAGCGCTCCGGAAGCGCCGGCAGTATTTGTTTGCCATGAATAAAGAACAGGAAATTGCACGGCGGAGGACATTTGCGATCATCAGTCACCCGGATGCCGGTAAAACCACGCTCACCGAAAAATTACTGCTTTTCGGTGGAGCCATCCAGACCGCAGGAGCGGTAAAATCCAATAAAATCAAGAAGTCAGCGACTTCTGACTTTATGGAAATCGAGAAGCAGCGGGGTATCTCGGTCGCGACGTCGGTAATGACGTTTGAGTATAATAATTTGAAAATTAACATCCTGGATACACCAGGTCACAAAGATTTTGCGGAAGATACCTACCGGACGCTGACGGCGGTTGACAGTGTTATTCTGGTGATTGACTGTGTAAAAGGGGTTGAGGAACAAACCGAGCGTCTGATGGAAGTCTGCCGGATGCGCGACACGCCGGTGATTATCTTTATCAACAAGCTTGACCGTGAAGGTCGTAACCCGTTTGACCTGCTCGACGAACTGGAAGAAAAGCTGAACATCCGCGTGCGGCCGCTGGCCTGGCCGGTGAACATGGGATCCGACTTTAAAGGAGTCTACAGCCTGTACGACAAAAAGCTGAACTTCTTCAAGGTGAACAAAACGCGGGTGGAAGACGACGTGCTGCCGATTGAGATCGGTGATCCCGTGCTGGATACCAAAGTCGGGCAGCGGGATGCGGATCAGCTGCGGGAAGACGTCGAACTGATTGAAGGTGTATATGATGACTTTGACCGGCAGGCTTATCTTGACGGGCAACTGGCACCGGTATTCTTCGGCTCAGCCGTGAATAACTTCGGGGTGAAAGAGCTGCTGGATGCCTTCTGTCAGATTTCACCGGAACCCATCAGCCGGACAACAGATAAGCGGGTGGTACATCCGGAAGAAGGCAAGTTCAGCGGGTTTATTTTTAAAATCCACGCCAACCTCGATCCGCGCCACCGTGACCGGATTGCGTTCCTGCGGGTATGTTCAGGGGTGTTTGAGCGGGGAAAATTTTACCGCCATACCCGGCTCGACAAAAACGTCCGCTTCAGCAGCCCGTTCAGCTTCATGGCCGACAGCAAAAGCGTCCTCGACGAAGGGTTCCCCGGTGACGTAGTCGGTTTGTACGATACCGGTACGTTTAAAATCGGGGATACGCTCACCGAAGGTGAAGACATGAAGTTCCAGGGCATTCCGAGCTTTTCGCCGGAAATCTTCAAGGAGCTCATCAACCTTGACCCGATGAAAGCCAAACAGCTTGACAAAGGCATTGAGCAGCTGACCGACGAAGGGGTAGCCCAGCTCTTTACCCTCGTGTCGGGCAACCGGAAGATTGTCGGTACGGTAGGAGAGCTTCAGTTCGATGTCATCCAGTACCGGCTGGAGCACGAATACGGGGCTAAATGCCGCTGGGTACCGCTGAGCTATTCGAAAGCCTGCTGGATTACCTCGGATAATGCCCAGAAGCTCGGCGAGTTTATCCGGCTGAAAGGCAACCAGATCGCCTACGATAAAGACCAGCATCCGGTGTTCCTGGCCGAGTCTGACTGGATTCTGCGGATGAACCGCGATAATAATCCCGATATACAGTTCCACCTGACGTCGGAATTCAACGCTGCCGAAGTATAAGCCGGGGAAACATTTTTTATCAGGTCGGGTTTGTAGAGTAAAAATCATAAACTCAGCAAAATGAAAAAGATCATGATGGCAGTTGCGGCGGTCCTGTTGGTATCCGGCGCAGTGTTGGCACAGGATGTCAACAAAAAGGAAGCAAAGCAAACGGCGAAAATGGCGAAGAAGGAAGCCAAAGCAATGAAAAAAGACGCCGACAAAATGGATAAGGACGCAGCCAAAGACATGGCGAAAGAAACTAAGAAGGCGGCAAAAAAAGCTAAAAAAATCGCTAAGGACGCGGAGAACTGACAAGGAGTAAAGAGCGAAAGAGACAAAGAGTGAAAGAGCGACAGGGATACAGTAGCGCAGCACAAGCCGGCACTCTTTATCTCTTTCACTCTTTCGCTCTTTGTTTTTCCCCCCTAAGCGGGTAGTTTTGTAGAGAATAGATGTACCTGCTGAAGCCGTAACGCCTTTTTAACCTGTTATGAATACAACATCGCCCGTAGCCACGATGGATAAACTCATTATTTATCAGATTTTTACCCGCTTATTCGGGAATAATAATACCACTAATAAATCCTGGGGCAGCCGCGATGAGAATGGTGTCGGCAAGTTTAATGACATTACGGATAAGGCATTACAGGAACTAAAGCAGTTCGGCGTATCGCACGTCTGGTACACGGGAGTGATCGAACATGCCCTACAGACGGATTATTCGGCCAGTGGCATCCCCCTTGACGACCCTGCCGTGGTGAAAGGGAAAGCCGGCTCGCCCTATGCCATTAAGGATTACTACGATATCAACCCGGATCTTGCCGTGGAGGTGTCAAACCGTATGGCCGAGTTTGAGGCACTGGTCCGCCGGACACACGCCAACCGGCTGAAGGTTATCATTGATTTTATACCCAACCACGTTGCCCGTCAGTATCATTCGGATGTGAAGCCGGCCGGCGTTGTGGATCTGGGACAGCAGGACGACCAGACCGTTGGCTTTAAACGGGATAATAACTTCTATTACCTGGTCGGGCAGGCGCTGCAGGTGCCGGCCAGCGTCGTGACAACCGACGGAACACCGGTCCATGCTCCCAAACTAAAGGAGTTTCCCGCGAAGGTGACCGGCAACGATGCCATTACGGCCAGCCCGTCCATTAATGACTGGTATGAGACCGTAAAACTGAATTACGGCGTCAATATTTTCGACCACGGCCGGACGGAATTTACGCCTGTTCCCGCCACCTGGCAGCAGATGCTGGACATTCTGCTCTACTGGGCTGCCAAAGGCGTGGACGGTTTCCGGTGCGACATGGCCCAGATGGTGCCCGTTGAGTTCTGGGCGTGGGCCATTCAGCGGGTCAAGGCGGCGCATCCGGGCATTCTCTTCATCGCCGAAATCTACGAAGTGGACAAATACCGGCCGTATATCTTTAAAGGCGGGTTTGATTACCTCTACGACAAAGTAGGGCTGTATGATGCCCTCCGCCGGCTGATGGAAGGCCAGGGTACCTGCCGGGACATAACAAAGGTATGGCAGCAGGAGTCGGGTGACTATAGTGAGCACATGCTCCGGTTCCTCGAAAACCATGACGAGCAGCGGATTTCCTCCCGCTTTTTCGCCGGTGATCCGTGGGTGGCCGTGCCGGCAATGACCTTATCGGCAACCCTGCACACGGGTCCGGTGATGATCTATTTCGGACAGGAAATCGGGGTGCGGGCTGAGGGCAGCGAAGGCTTCAGCGGCGACGACGGCCGTACGACCATCTTTGATTACTGGGGCGTAAAGGAGTGGCAGGGATGGCTGAACCGGAAAGGCACCGCGCCCGGCCGCTTTGACGGCGGCGGGTTAACGGATGATCAAAAGAAACTCCGGGCGTTTTACCAGCAGCTCAACCATCTGGTCAATGGCAGTGACGCCATTCAGAACGGTAAATTCTATGACCTGCAATGGGCAAATAGCCAGACCGCCGGCTATAACCAGGACCGCCACTATGCCTACCTGCGCCACACGGCAAATCAGAAGCTGTTGATTGTCTGTAATTTTGATAAAACACAGTCCTGCCAGACACGGCTGCATATTCCGGACCATGCGTGGCAGACGATGGGACTGGACAGCAAACGCCCCCGTCAGTTTTCGGATATTTTTCTGACCGGTACCCGGCTGGAAATACAGGCCGGGGGCGATGTGGCGATCTCGCTGCCGCCGCTCGGTGTGCTGGTGCTGGAAATCAGCTGACCCGCCGCGGCCGTTATAATCTGAATCAACAAAGACCTGACCGGAACCCCTATGAGGAGAATCTTTACAACGCTTGTACTGCTTTTTTGTGGATGGATGGGATACGCGCAGGAAGCGCCGGTAAACGAAAGCGCCTTGCCTGAGGTGCAGGGTGGTAAAACCATCAGCGAATCGGTGTTGCTGTTCGGAAAGTCGTTTATCGGAAGACCGTACGTTGCCCATACCCTTGAAGGAAATGCGACCGAGCAACTGGTCGTCAATTTCAGGAAATTTGATTGTACCACCTTTGTCGAGTCGGTGATGGGGTTGTCCTTTGCCTGGCATGATGCCCAGCTAAAAGCCACGAAGGGGAGTCTGGACGACATTTACCGGCGGTACCTGACAAGAATCCGCTACCGGAACGGGCAACTGGACGGCTATGCCAGCCGGCTGCACTATTTCTCGGAGTGGCTGGCCGATAATGAACGAAAAGGGCTGATCCGGGATATCAGCCGGCACATTACCGGAAGTATGCAGGTCTCCAAGCCGGTTTCCTACATGACGGCGGCTACCTGGAAATATCCGGCAATGCAGGATCCGGCCGTGTATAAGCAGATCGCGCAGGCCGAGAATGAAATCAGCCAGCAAGCCTTCGCCTTTATTCCGAAGAAAAACCTCCGGCAGGCCGAAAACCAGCTGCGTGACGGAGATATTATTATGCTGACGGCTGCCCGTACCGGTCTGGATATGAAACACTGCGGTTTTGCCGTCTGGCAGAACGGAAAGGTTTACCTGTTACATGCTTCCTCCGATTTCGGCATGGTCATGCTGACGCGCCAGCCATTGATTCAGTACGTACAGGCGAATAAACGGCTGTCGGGCATCCGCGTAGCGCGCATCAGCCCGAATACCCGGTTGACAGCGTCTGTGAATGAGTAATGAATAATGCAGCAGGAGCGTGTTCCTGCGAGGGATCGTACTTTACCCATTGTACATTATTCATTACGATTCAGGCCAGGTTGTAGTAAAGTCTTCTGATTTTGTCCCGTGAGCGCTTCAGCCGCATTTTAATGGCACTGTCCTTGATATTGAGCGTAAGGGCCAGTGCCTTGATATCGTGATCTTCTTCGTATTTTAACCGCAGGAGGTTAATCTCGTCAGCCGATAGATACTGCAGGACCTGCGCCAGCTGGGAAAGCTGGAAGTCAATGGTATCACTGTCATCATCCGGAAGCGTCTGAATTAATTCCTCACCGATACCAATGGTCGATTGCCGGTTTGCGTGCCGGATCTGGTCCATGCAATAATTATAGGCAATCGCATAGAGCCAGGTCGAAAAAGAGGAACGTTCCTTAAAATTGGGGAGATTGTGCAGGACCCTGAGAAAAATTTCCTGCGTGAAGTCTTCGGCCAGAACCGGATCTTTTATTAATGAAAAACAACGTCTGTACACTTTCTGAGCATACCGTCTATAGAGTATTCCGGTATACGTACTTTGGCTGGTGACCAAATACTGCGTCACCAACTCTTCATCTTTGAGTCGGTTTTTCATGGGTGTAAAGGTATAATTGTGCTTTAGGTATGCTATAAACAGCCTTCTGTCTGTCACTACAGGCCCGGTCATGGGTGGTAATGACTGAACAATCAACTGTTTATATCATACAAGTATAATCAAAGTGTCAGATATTGCCCAGAAAAAAAGAGGATAATTTGAATTTGTATCGAAAAACGGATTCCGGCTTTACGGAAAGGTAAGCAAGAGGACTGATAAAATTGGTTTTGGCGGGTTTTCACCGGTTCCGGCTTTCTTTCCGGAGGCTGAAATAATACCCTGCGTTCCGGCTGAAGAGATTCCCGAGATCGGCAGCAAAGGATGCCGTAGCCGTAACTCCGCCAAATAAATCAACAGGAGCACTCACCATAAACAGTCCGGAAAACTGAGGAACCGTTACCGGGAAAGGGTTTTCATACGTGCCCTTGTTGAGGCTGTACGACAGTTTGGTTTTAAAATCAAAGAAGTCCAGCACCTGTCCGGCCACCCCGATATGCCATACCGCCACCCGGTTATTATTGGAGAATTGATAGTTTGGCAGATCGTTCCGCAGCTGGGCCGACGGGGTAATAAACGGGGTGCCGATTGTCTGCCCGAGCCGCGACCAGCCGTCGCGGTACTGGGAGTGATTAAAGTAATTATCCTTACCCCGCAGGAGCGGATCATTATCGACAAAGGCATTGCCCCCCTGGCTATAAGTAGACAGGTATTCCAGGGTAATCTGCCGGATCTGAAAGCCGTTTGGATTAACGGGCGTGTGGCTGCGGAGAGAAATGCCGTTGAGGCCGTCTTTCAGATTGGTGAGGTAATATAGTGAACCATCATCGTAGATGCTTTGCCGGTAAATAAAAAGGGTCCGGCGACGGCTCCGGCAGGTCATTCCCACATCAATCGTACCCAGGTGGTTGCCGATCCGGTTTTCCCGGTCAAAGGTACTGATCCGGCTCGTATCAACCTGTGAGCGGGTCCCCAGACTGGTACCGGTTACGACATCCATATAATCCCGGAATGAATTCGGGAGCTGCCCGTTCCGGATGAGTCCGTTCGGTAAGCGGTCGGTTGTGCCGCCCCATTGCACGTTGTGGTTAAAGCCGCCGTAGAGCTGTAAGCGCCAGGCGGGTTTTCCGATACGGCCGTAGAGGGCCTTCTGGTGCAGCAGTGTATTTTTAACAAACCGGTTTTCTTCGAACCAGCCGTGGGCAAACAGCCCTTTGATGGCAAAGACGCCGTTTTTGGGCCAGTATTCCGGAATGGCCAGCTGGATTTTAAGCATAGGCAGGCTGTTGCCCGACCAGATATAGGAACCGGTGCCAAGGGTTGAGTCCGCCAGCCCGATAATTTCGCGGCGTTTTCCCGCCCGGATTTCCCACGCGCCCAGACGTACTTTTACGTACGCCTCCGGCAGCACGAATCTGTAATCATAGCCGGCGTTGACCACGCCATTGACGGCATAGCCCCAGTCGGCCCACCGGTTTCTGGCCTTAAGGCTGTCCAGTCTGGTTTTGGGTGGTTGGTGGTAATCTACCTGAATGCCTGCGCGGAGGGTCATCAGTGCGTGCTCCCGCGGAACGATGCCATACTGATTGGCCCGTAGCCAGAACGGAATTTCCCCGGCAGTCGCAAAATAGGTCCCCACTTCACCCATAAGCTTTACGGGCTTACGCATCTGTGCCTGCGCACCGGCTGATAACAGAACGAAGGAAACAGCAATGTACAGTTTTCTCATAGGCAGATCTGACCCGTTTCGGTACTGACGTATATCCAAGCAAAAATGATGCAAAGGATAGACGGACTCAGACGAAAAATGTAACGGAATCAGAACGTGAACAGGAAGGGGCAATCCGTTGGGGTAAGTACAACCGTCGGATGAAAACGTATAGTTAATCGGCAAATTCGCCGATATCGTCTATTTTGGTGTGCCTGGTATAGCTATTTTTTTTACTTTTGATAAAAATAACCGGTTACGGAAGCCGGTTGTTTTTAAGATAAGATAAGATTAGAAAGGGACAGCCTCTCTTCACTGAAGGGAGGTTTTGTTTTTTCTGTCCCAAAAGTACGGTACGACAGACGGAATACAGATTAAAATAAAATTAAAATAAGAGGCAATATAACAAAAGCCCGGTCCTCCGACCGGGCTTTTGTTATGAAAGACCGCTTCAGATGCGTTAGTTCAGGTAAAGCCACTTCCGGAAAAGCATCCGCTGGCGGTCGGTTGGTGCGGTGACCGGTTCAAGCCGGTAGGCTACCAGCGGGTTCCGGCCCAGGGTAACCGGAAATTCCTGAATAAATCCGTTCCGGTTCACCAGTACGCGGATGGTCTGCCCGGCCGGCCGGCCGGCAAGTTGCCTGTTGAAGTCGTCAGCCGTTCCCGTCAGCCGTACACTGTCGATGGCCAGCAGTTCATCCCCCACGTTGAGGCCCTGCTGCCAGGCCGGTGAATCGCGGCGGACACCGGCGATGGCCAGCCGGCCACCGGCCGTACCGGGCGAAACGCCCAGAAAACCATCCTGCACCGGCGCGGCGTTGTTGACCAGCCGCAGCCCGACCGGCTCAAAAAAAGCGTTGTAATCGATGGTTTCGGTGCCGTATACGTATTTATTGAAGAAATCATCCAGCTTACGGCCGCCGGTCTGTTCAAGCGCCAGTTTCAGTTCCTCGTCGGTGAAGCCGCGTTTTTGTTTTTTGTAGTACTCGTTATACATAAACCGCATGGCATCATCCAGGTTCCGTTCCCCATTTGTACTGGTAAGGATACTCAGGTTCAGTAGGGACGCCAGCACACTCCCTTTATTATAATAGGAAACCGTACTGTTGTTCGAGTTTTCGTTCGGCCGGTAATACTTGATCCAGGCATCGAAGCTTGATTCAGCTACTGATTGTTCCCGGTTACCGGGGAGGTTTTCGATACCGTTTATGTCGGCCGCGATTACGTTGAGGTAGTGTTCCGGCGTATGAAAACCTGCCCGGCGGAGGATATAGTCCTCGTAAAAGGAGGTAAATCCTTCCGCTTCCCACAAGGAACGGGTATAGTTTTCATTCTCGTAGTCAAAGGGGCCGAGCGCAACGGGCCGCAGCCGTTTGACGTTCCAGAGGTGAAAATACTCATGCGCTACGAGCGTCAGAAACCCTTTATAATTCGCTTCGGTGGCGTAGGCAACGCGGTTGGTCTGTAAGGTGGTGGAGTTCTGGTGCTCCAGCCCGCCGCCGCCCAGCGGTGTATGGTGGACAATAAAGGTATAGTCTTTACACGGATGTTCGCCGAAGATACCGGTTGCGGTTTCGCAGATTTTCCGGTAGTCGGCGGCCAGCCGCCGTTCATCATAGACGACGTCGCCGTACTGGGCAACCGTGTGCGGCACCCCGGCGGCCGTAAAGGAAAAGGTAGCGTGGTTGCCGGTCTCAACCGGTGAATCGACCAGCAGGTCAAAATTGGCTACGTCATAGGTAAAGGTACCGTTGGCGGCAGCGGCCGGCGGCAGGGCGACCGATACTTTTTTCCAGCCGGAAAAGGGTACGACCGTCAGCTGAGCGGGTAATCCCTTCAGGGCGTCGTTGAACAGAAACAGGCTGGCGCCATTCAGGTAACCGTGGGATTCGTCCACAAACGAGGTCCGTACGCTCAGTTCAAAGGCATAAACCCGGTAGCGGACAGTTACCTGATCGGCGGTTGTGTAAATACGCCACGCATTTTTGCGGATTTTTTCGGTCCGCACCGGCTGGTTGTTACTCTGCGCGGTAAACCCTTCCACATGGCGGGCATATTCGCGGATCAGGTAAGAACCCGGCGTCCAGACCGGCATTTTCAGGTCAATGTATCCGGTCTTCGGCAGGTTGACCGCCTGCGCAAAACCGGACAGCTGCATATCCACCTCAACATAATGCGTCTGAGGCTGCGGCATGGATACTTTATACCGGATAACGGGAGACGGAGCGGCCTCCGGGTCACCGGCCAGCAGGGGCCGGTAGCTACTAAACACCAGAATGATCGTTAAAAACAGATACTCGAACTTGTTTTTCATACGGAAAACGTAATACATTCGTTTTTTGAGCAATCAGGCTGTCCCGCACCCGTCCGCATCGGCGGAACGCTGGCAAGGCAGCCGGTTGCCGGTTACCCCGACCGGACTGTCCGGCGGCTGAAAAGCCAGGTGCAGGCTGTCCGGGGTAATCAATTGACATGTAGCGAATCTACAACGCTTTCCCAGGATTCACAACCCCAGCGCATCTATGCAGCGTTCCCTTTCCCGCATCTGCGGTGTTTCATTGGTCGTTACCAGTACGATCGTCACCCCCTTCGGCGTGGTGGCCCAGCGTACGCTGAGCTATACCGAAGCGGATTATAGTTACCGGAACGGCGTGGAGCTGTTCGAAAAAAATAATTACGCAGCGGCGCGTGCCGAATTCCGGCAATACCTTGACCGGCGTAAACAGACGCAGAATACCGTTGGTACGCCGGCCGCCGACCCCAATACCGTCGAGGCTGAATACTACATTACCCTGAGCAGTCTGTATATGGATGAGCCGGGGGCGGAAGTGCAGGTCGACCGGTTTGTCAAGAACCACAGCCAGCACCCGAAAGCCGGGCAGTTGTATGGAGACCTCGGTGCCTATTATTACGGTAAGGAGGACTACACCAAAGCCATCGGTTTTCTGGAAAAGGCGGTAAAGCAAAACGGGAGTTATGCGCAGATGGCCGGGTATAAATACCAGCTGGCCATTTCCTATTTCAATACCCAGGATCTCGCCCGGGCGCTGCCGCTGCTGAACCAGATCAAAACGGATGCCAGCCTGAAGGACGCTCCGGCCGCTTCGTATTATGCCGGGGTAATTAATTACCGCAATAACAGTTATAACGAAGCGGTTGCCGATTTTAAGCGGGTAGAGCAGAATCCGCTTTACCAGCAGGATGTACCGAACTGGATTGCCCAGTCCTATTACCGGCAGCAGCGGTTTGATGACCTGCTGCGGTATACCGAGCCGCTGCTGCGCCGGAATACGGGTGGTCAGTACGGGGATGTGGCGCTGGTAACGGCCGAGGTCTATTACCAGCAGGCGCAGTACGCCCGGGCCATTCCGTATTATAAACAGTATATGGCTGCCAAAGGGGCTAAGGTGCCCGGACCGGTTAAGTTCCGCTACGGTCAGTCGCTGTTCCGGACGGCAGCTTATGCCGATGCCATTACCCAGCTTAAACCGCTGGCGGCCGGTAAGGATACGGTGGCCCAGTATGCGGCCTATACCCTCGGGATCAGTTACCTGCAGAGCCAGAATCCGTCGTATGCCCTGACGGCCTTTGACCAGGCCGGCCGGTTATCGTACAGCGCCCCGATTCAGGAAGAGGCCCTTTTTAACCATGCCAAGGTGCAGCTTGACATGAATAACGGCGCTGACGCCGTGAAAGAGTTAAACGAGTACCTGCGTAAATACCCGAACGGCTCGTTTGAGAATGAAGCCAGTGAACTGCTCACGGAGGCCTATTTCGCCTCCAATAACTATCCGGTTGCCATTGCCTATATTGAAGGCTTAAAGCGCCGGACGGCAAAGATTAACGCCACGTACCAGCGGCTGACCTTTAATCAGGGTGTGAATGATTATAATGCCGAACGGTACGAGGCTGCCATCCGTAATTTTGACAAATCCTTAACGGTTACTGCCGATGCCGGGCTACAGCAATCGGCCCGGTTCTGGAAAGCGGAATCCTTTTCGGCGCAGAAGCAGTATGACAGTGCCATCCCGCTCTATAACCAGCTGAGTAAGGCCGGCGGAGAGATCGGGGCCAGAAGCCTGTATGGTTTAGGTTACGCGTATTATAATAAAAAGAACTACAGCCGGGCACTGACCTATTTCCGGGATTTTCTGAGCAAGAGTGCTCAGGCGGGCGATATGGCGGCCACGGATGACGCGCTGGTGCGGGTTGCCGATGCGTATCTGGCCGGTAAGCAGTACAACGAAGCAATGCGGTATTATGACATGGTGATTTCGCAGGGGCGCGGTGACCGTGATTATGCCACCTATCAGAAGGGGATTATCCTGACTTATGTCGGCCGTGATCAGGAGGCGAAGGCCCAGTTTGATCAGCTCAAACGCCAGTATCCGGGTTCCCGCTTTGCCGATGATGCCGAGTTTCAGGCGGCTAACGTCGATTTTGAGAAAGGCGCCTATCAGGTGGCCATCGGCGGGTTTTCGCGGTTGATTCAGCAGAAGCCGAAGAGTTACCTGATTCCGGCGGCCCTGCTGAAACGGGCCATTGCCTACAGTAACCTCGAACAGTATGATCAGGCCGTGGCCGATTACCGCCGGATCCTGAACGAATTCGGGGGCACCACGCAGGCCCAGAGTGCGCTCATCGGGTTGCAGAATACCCTGAATGATGCCGGCCGGCCGGAAGAGTTCTCGCAGGTGCTGGGGGATTATAAGACAGCGAACCCGAACAGTACGGAAGTGGAGCGGGTGCAGTTTGAAAATGCCAAGAACATTTTCTTTACCGAAAAGTATGACCAGGCCATTAAATCACTGCTGTCGTTCATGCAGGAATATCCGGGAAGCCGCAGTACCGGGGAAGCCCGGTATTACCTGGCCGAAGCCTACCGGCAGACAAAGGATGCGCAGAACGCACTCCGCTACTATAGTCTGGTAACCGGTTCGCCGAAATCGGATTTCAGTGTCCGGGCGGGTGTCCGCGCGGCCGAGCTGGAAACCCAGCTGAAGAACTACCCGCGGGCCGTTAAGAGCTATTACTATGTGCTTGGCCTGGCCGACGGTAAAAATGAGCAGGTAACGGCGCTGCTGGGACTTATGGATACCTATTATCAGTATCCGAAGCTGGATTCGGCGGCCCATTTTGCGAAGGAAATCCTCAGCATCGGCAATGTCGTGCCGGGTGCCCAGAACCGCGCCCAGCTGATGGCGGGTAAGGTTGCGCTGGCGAAGAACGACTTTAAGTCCGCGCAGGCCGAGTTTGAAAAAACCATTGCCCTCGCTAAGGATGTGTACGGAGCGGAAGCCAATTACCTGATCGGGGATATCCAGTTCCGGCAGAAAAAATACAAGGAGTCGATTGCGACGCTGCTGAAGTTCAACGAACAGTTCAGTGATCTGGAATACTGGAAAGGAAAAGCCTTCCTCCTGATTGCGGAAAACAACGTTTCCCTGAATGAACTGGTGCAGGCGAAAGGTGTTCTTCAGTCGATTATCGACAATTCACCGGAACCGGCCATTGTTGACGAAGCGAAACAAAAACTTGCCTCCCTGGAATCTAAAAACTAATCCCGCCCGGTTCATTCAGTGCTGCCGGTAAGACATATGCTGATTTTAAAAAAACATCCGATATATATTATGGCCCTTGCCTTTTCGATGGCAACGGGCCCGCTGCTGGCTCAGAACCAGCAACCCCGTCCGCCAAAGAAAGAAGGTGAAATCGAGAATCAGGAGATCACCGTTGAGAAAAGCCGTAAGATCGAACTGCCGCAGGCAAACCGCCTGTTCAACAAAATACCTTCACTGAAGCAGTCGGAAGAACAGCGGAAGATTACGTACGAGTTTCAGGACCGGCCGCTGACAGTAGCCGATCCGAAGACGACCCCGAACGTACTGCCCCCGTCGGTTACCCAACCCGATCAGCAGGTACCGTTCAACAATTATGTCAAGCTCGGGGCGGGGAACTACAGCTCCTTTCTCGGGGAAGCGTTTGTAGCCTCGCCGAATACCTCGAATCTGGGCTGGGAAGGATCGTTCCGGCATCTGTCGTCGAATCTGGGACCCAAAGACGGCCGCAATTCGGGTCAGAGTGAAAACCGGTTCCGGCTGGCGGGCAACTATGCCCTGAATGCCCTGAAGTTTTCGGCAGAGCTGGGCTATAACCGCGATGTTTACGGATTCTACGGGTATCGTCCGCGGACGGAAGCCCCGCCGCGGGACAGCATCCGCCAGCGGCTGAATACCCTCAATTTTAAACTGGGGTTTGAAAATACCGATAATGAAACGGCCGTCGATTACTCGCTGAAAACCGGCGTGACCGTTTTACGGGATTACTACAGTGCCTCAGAACTTGACTGGGGGACAAACTTTAATGCGTCGATGGCGATCACTGATCAGGTGTATGCCCTGCTGACGGCCGATGCCTATGTGACCCAGCGGACGGATCAGCTGGTGGACAACCGGAATCTGTTCCGCGTCACCCCGACCTTTAAATATGCCTCGCCGCTGTTTACGGCTACCGTAGGGGTCAATGCCGTCAATGAGACAGATAAGCGGTTAGGCATCAACCGGACACAGGCCTTTCCGGTGGTGAGCCTGGATGCGGTGCCAACCGGAAACATCCACTTCTTTGCCGGTATTGACGGGGACATCATGCGGAACACCCTGCGGTCGCTGCTGACGGAAAACCGCTGGCTGTCTCCGAACGTGTTGCTGGCCAATACCATTAAATCGGCCGATTTTTACGGCGGGTCCAAGGGCGAGATCGGCGGGGGCTTTACCTATGAAGGTAAAGTGTCCTATGCAACCTACCGCAACTTTTACGCCTTTAACAACAGCTGGCCGGATACCTCGAAGTTCTTTGTGCTCTATGACGGCGGGACGGCACGGGTCCTGACTATCAGCGGGCAGCTGGCCTATGCGCTGAAGGATAAATTCCGGTCAACGCTGAAAGGCGAATTCTACCGGTATGGCCTTGACCGGATGGCGATTGCCTACCACCGGCCGCGGACGACAGCCACCTGGACCAACTCATTTATCCTGAACCGGAAGTTATTCATTACGGCCGACCTGTATATGTATGAAGGCATTCAGGCAAAAAACTTTGTTACAAATACGACGTATCAGTTACCGGTCATCTGGGATGCCAACCTGAAGATTGATTACTTCCTGGGTAAACAGTTTGCGGCATTTGTATCGTTGAATAACATCGCCGGCCAAAATTACCAGCGTTATTTGTATTATCCGGTTCAGGGACTTAACTTTCTGGGAGGAATCAGTTATTCTTTCTGAAGTAACTAAAAAATAACGAAGTTATGACTACTGTTGGCGCCTATCTGCGAAAGCTTCTGTACCAGTACGACTGTGTGATTGTACCGGAGCTGGGTGGTTTTCTGACAAACTATCAACCGGCGACGTTTGTGGCCGGATCGGGTCAGTTTCTGCCACCACGGAAGCGGGTAGGGTTTAATGAGGCGTTGCGGCTGGACGACGGGCTGTTGCTCAATTATGTGATGCTGCACGATCAGCTGACCCGGGAGGAGGCGCAACGGAAAATCAGTCAGTTCGTAACCGGCCTTCGTTTACAGGTGCAGGAAACGGGCCGTTTCCTGCTGGAGGGGATCGGGTTGTTTACGCTTAATGACGAAGGCAGCCTGCAGTTTGACCCGGAACTGCGGCATAACTTTTACGGAGAAGTATTTGGGATGACTGCTATTCCGGCGGTGCGTCTGACGGAAGAGGTGGTTGCTGAAACGGCATCCGTTGTGGCATTGGGACCGGTGTTAACGGAAGAGGTGACCGGACAGACACCCTTTATGGTCGTGCATCGTCCGCAGCGGTTGTATATCCGCTGGGTAGCTGCTGCCGTGGTGGTGGGTACATTGGGGGTGCTGAGCTACTTCTCGGTAATTCAGCCGGGGCAGCCACTGCAAAGCAGCTTTAACCCCGCGTCCGTGTTTCAGATACCGGCTGCCCTGACGAGTACCTGGAACCGGCTGACACAGGCGACGCCGGTTCAGAAGCCGGCACAGCAGCAGACGGCTCCGGTATTGACCGAACCGCAGCATTTACCGGTAATGACCGTACCGGTGGCGCCGCCACAGGCTGAACCGTCCGTAACGCCAGGGCCGGAAGCCATTCCTGCGGAACCGGTCGTTAAGGCTCCTGCTCCGGCAAAAGACGTTCTGGCCGTGGCCGCTGTTGCGGAGACGAAACCGGAAAAGCCTTTGCGCGTTGTTGAAAAAGCAGAATCCCGCAGTGTGCGTGCGATGACGCCCGAAGAGCAGGGTGTTCAGCAGGAAGGAGAATCCCGTCCGGCGTTTGTGGTGGTAGCCGGTAGTTTTGCCAGCCGTCCGAATGCCGTGCGTTTCCGGAAGTCATTGCTGAAGGCAGGGTATGCCGATGCCTACATCATTCTTCCGGACGAAACAACCCGGTTATACAAAGTAGCAGCCGTCGGATTTCCGCAGAAGGCCGGCGCCGTTGCCAGTATAGATAGTCTCAGCAAGCTAACCGGTATTCCGGCGTGGGTAATGCGAAATTGATTCACTTTGTTGAAAACACATAATTCGAAAAGGCAATCCGGATGGGTTGCCTTTTTTGTTGGTTAAAGGTGAGGTGAGCGGGAAAGAGGGGAGCAGTAAGAGATGCGGTTCTGTCAGATCATAGAAAATCAGATAAAAGTATATTTGTTCTGTTTACATAGTAGATATGTAGTGTATAGGGTAATTTAGTAAGCATGCAGCGGAAAGTCGGGGATTAGTAGCGGTTTTTTAGCAAACATAAACCAAATTGCAGCTTTTCATCGTTAGTACGCAAAACATCAACCTTAACGCGCGCATGATTCGCACGGCATTTGAAAATGAAAAAGAAGTGCAGGTGGTCGCCTTTGCCGGTGCCTTTGCCATTAACCTGCTGTTAATCTTTATCCTGTTGTACATCCAGTTGTCGCAGTCTATTCCGGAACCTCCTCCTATTCAGTTTGTTGAGGTGAATTTCGGGACCGATGCAGTCGGTAGCGGAAAGATTCAGACCTACAACAAAGCCAACGATTCGAAGAACGATGTAGATGTCAAGAAAGCTGAAGACCGTCCGAATCCGAAAGTGACCACCACGCCACGGGTTGAAAAGACACCGGTTACGCCGGTTCCGAAGGTCGAAGAGGTTAAAACCGGCAAAACGGTCACGGAAAAGCCGGTGATTGCCAGTAAAACCGAAAGTCCGGTATCGGTACCGGAAAAGGCCGAGCCGAAGAAAACCGAAGCTCCGAAGCCCACACCGGCGCCTCCGCGTACGGAACCGGCCAAAAAAGTGGAAACGGTTGATCCGAATGCCTTGTATAAGCGTTCGTCAGGTGGTGCCGGGTCAAACGGAACAGTTGGCCGCGGCAGCGGAGTGGGCGGTAACAATAACGGCGATGACGCAAGCGGAGTGGGGGATAAAGGCCATCCGGACGGCAAAATTGACCGCGGACAGTTTTACGGTCAGCCGGGCGGTACCGGCAGCGGAGTCTCCTTTGACGTATCGGGATGGTCACTGGCCAGCCGCCCCAATGTTAATGACGATTCGGACGAGACCGGTAAAATTGTCTTTCAGCTGAAAGTTGACAGCAGCGGAGATATTGTTTCGGTACGGCAGGTACAGAGCACCGTTAGTCCGGCGGTTGTGGAAGTATACCGCAAAGCCGTACAGCGGCTGCGATTAGTACCTAAATCCTCGTCAGCACCGCCGGTGTCTACCGGAACGATTACGTTTATCATTAAATCAAAATAAGTGGTCAGCGCAAGGTTATGGGCCCTTTCTGAGGGTTTCATGGCTATGCGCCGGCCATTTTTCTTTTTATGGAGTATCAGGAAGCAATAGACTATCTCTACAGCCGGTTACCGGTCTTTCACCGGATCGGTCCGAAAGCGTTTAAACCTGGCCTGCAGAATACCGAACGCCTGTGTGAAGCGCTGGATAACCCCCAGTATAAATTCAGAAGTATTCACGTTGCCGGCACCAATGGAAAGGGGAGTACCTCCCACATGCTGGCATCCGTTTATCAGGCAGCGGGTTACCGGGTGGGGTTGTATACCTCACCGCATCTGAAATCATTTACTGAGCGGATACGGATCAACGGCGAGCCGGTTCCGGAGCAGGAAGTAGCCCGTTTTGTGTCAACTTACAAGGGATTAATTGAGGCCGTTTCACCCTCTTTTTTTGAGGTGACAGTAGCCATGGCGTTTGATTTTTTCGCGCGGGAAACCGTTGATATTGCCATTATAGAGACCGGCCTTGGCGGGCGCCTTGATTCCACCAATATTATTATTCCGGAGCTATCGGTAATTACCAATATAGGCTACGATCATACCGATATTCTGGGAGAAACGCTGGATAAAATTGCCGCCGAAAAAGCGGGTATAATTAAGGAAAATGTGCCGGTAATTATCGGGGAAGTTTTACCGGAAACAGCGCCGGTTTTCGAGCGGTTTTCCAGGGAAAAACAGGCCCCGTTATGGCGGGCTGCCGACTATTATCAGATACAGGTGGAAGGTCACCGGGACGGATTATTACAACTCACGGCCGAGGCGCTGCGCACCGGAAAAACGGACGTGCTGTCACTTGATCTGACCGGCGAATACCAGGCATTGAATCTGCCGGCGGTGTTGCTGGCAGTTGATGTGCTGCAGTTAACCTTTCCGGTAGGAGAGGCTGCCATCCGCGATGGGCTGTCTTCGGTAGTAAAACGAACTGGCCTGAAAGGCCGGTTTCAGATCGTGGGTGAATCCCCGAAAATTATTGTGGATACTGCCCATAATAAGCCGGGGCTACAGGCCTTTTTCAAAGCGCTGGCATCGATACCCGGTGAGGAACTGCATATCGTTTTCGGAATGGTAGCTGATAAGAATCCAGGTTTGCTGTTGTCTGAATTACCGGTTACCGCACATTATTATTTTTGTGAAGCAGATAGCCCCCGTTCACTAAAATCAACCGATTTACAAAAGGAAGCAGCCAAATTTGGACTCAAAGGAAGTGTGTTCACAGATGTTAACATGGCATTAGGAGCCGCCATGCTCAATACAGATGTAAATGATGTAATCGCCACAGTAGGAAGTAATTACATTGTGTCAGAGTTAAACTGTTTATAATTGTGACTAGAAGAAAATTAGAACGATTCAGGCAAAATGCTGAAAGTACAAATGTAATTGAGGCAGGAAAAGAAGTTTACAAAACTATCAAGGGTAGATGGAGAGACGATTATTTTAAAAATGTAAATCCGATAGTATTGGAGCTTGCCTGCGGTAAAGGAGAGTACACTGTCGGACTGGGACAGGCCTTTCCGGAGAAGAATTTTATCGGTGTCGATATCAAGGGTGACCGGATTGCCAGAGGTTCCGGGGCAGCGTCAGCACTTGGTCTGGGCAATGTAGCTTTTCTGCGGACGGATATTCAATATCTGACGGAGTTTTTTGACGACCTGGAAGTGGATGAGATCTGGATAACGTTTCCGGACCCGCAGCCGAGAGATAAGCAGGAGAAGCACCGGCTGACCCATCCCCGGTTTCTGGAGCTCTACAAGCACATTCTGAAGCCGGGAGGTACGGTACATTTAAAAACGGATAATCTTCCGTTCTTTGATTATTCTCTGGAGACATTGCCGCAGTGTGGATTTACGGATCTGATCTGGACTAAGGATCTGTATTCATCGCCCATGAATCAGATTCATTTAGGGATAAAAACAAAGTACGAAGGTATATTCACGGAGAAAGGTTTTTTAATTAATTATCTACAATGTAAAAAGGGTGCAGGCCTTTAATAAGCCTGCACCCTTTAAAAAGCAGTCAGAATTGGGCGTTTGATTACTTAATTAAGCGCTCAATTAAGTCTGCGACGCGGCTTGAATAGCCGTATTCATTATCATACCAGCCAACCACTTTAGCCAGTGTTCCGTTGACAGTTGTCAACTTGGAATCGAAAATACATGAGTGCGGGTTTCCGACAATATCGGCAGAAACGATTTCGTCTGTACAGTATTCAAGAATACCGCTCAGATACGATTCAGATGCCTGCTTCAATGCATCATTAATTTCCTGAACAGATGCTTCTTTTTTCAGTACGACTGTAAGATCAGTGAGTGATCCGTCCGGAGTCGGAACCCGCATTGCATTTCCGTCGAGCTTTCCTTTCAGTTGCGGAAGAACCAGACCAACAGCTTTAGCGGCACCAGTTGATGTCGGAACAATTGACAAGGCAGCTGCGCGGGCGCGGCGCATGTCCGAGTGAGGAGCATCCTGCAGGTTCTGATCAGCTGTGTAAGCATGGATCGTTGTCATATATCCTTTATCGATACCGAAAACATCATCCAGAACTTTGGCCATTGGCGCCAGACAGTTTGTCGTGCACGAGGCATTTGATACGATCGTTTCCTCACCGGTTAGTGTCTCATCGTTCACTCCTAATACTACTGTCGGAATATTTCCTTTAGCAGGGGCAGAGATTACTACTTTTTTAGCACCTGCTGTCAGGTGCTGACCTGCGCCGGCTTCATCAACAAAGCGACCTGTTGATTCAAGAACTACATCTACGTTCAGTTCTTTCCAAGGAAGTTGCTTCGGATCACGCTCAGCATACGCATTGATACGAACACCATTTACAGTGAGGCTTTCGCTGTCAGAAGATACGGTACCGTTAAATTTGCCGTGTACTGAATCGTATTTCAGTAGGTGGGCCAGAGTTGCATTATCTGTCAGATCATTGATTGCAACGATTTCTACATTCTCTTTTTCTAACAGTCTGCGGAAGGATAACCGTCCAATTCGACCAAAACCGTTGATGGCTACGCGAATTTTTCCCATTGAATTAACTAATTGTTTGATTTCGGCTCAAATATATCTCTTTTCAAATAAATGATGGCTTTTCTTGTCATTTTGGTGATAAAACACGGCTGATATTGGAAACTGTTTAGTATTAGTCGGAATTAGTTTATTTAGTATTGTCTTTAGCAAAAGAGTTTATTATTTTCTAAGATAATTAGCAAAATGGCTAAAATTAACTAATATTTTAGTATAAACCATAGGTATTACTAAATGGTCGCCGTAAACAGGTGTTCGGTATGGCTATGATAGTATTTTGATTACTAAATAATTTACGATTTGGAAATATAGGAGTAGAGGGGACTAATCTATAACGGATCAATAAATTCCAACTATAAAATTAATAACGCACTAAACAAAATAAACGGGCCGTCAAAGTGCATTGGAGTTTCACCGTGGCGACCGCCGAAAATAAGCTCAAACGGTGGTATGAGCAGGTCAATCCGGCGAATAAGCCAGAAACATCTAATAATTAAACTGGAAGAGCACTAGTCAATTGATCTAGTATCTGGCCTGATAGCTACTGTACAATATATAGACTAGCTGCATCAAAGGAGAGCACATGTTGTCAATGGCGTCCCACCGGAGCACTAATTCGCCTTTACGGCTTTTTTTAGAGATAATAATTGTTTTTAACAACAATAGCCCTACATTTGCAGGACTCAAGCTGAATTTATTCATCGGCTTTTACACCTTTCTATCAGCCAGAATAAAATTTGGCTACTTCGCTAAAGTCCTGAATAATCAGCGACTTATGATTCTCTAATTAAATAACAACTTTAATCTACAATGTCTCTTCAGGAATCTATTGAACAAATCTGGAGCAACCGGGACTTGCTTCAGGAGCCATCGGCCAAAGAAAGTATTCTGAGTGTAATTGATCAACTCGACAGGGGAGTACTTCGGGTTGCTCAGCCCTCTGAACTACAAGCTGGTGAATGGACAGTTAATGAATGGGTAAAAAAAGCAATTCTGTTATATTTCGTTAGCCAGAAAATGAATGTGCAGGAAGTCGGCATTTTTACTTTCCACGACAAAATTCCGCTTAAATCAAATTTTGCTACTGCTAATGTCCGCGCCGTACCCCCAGCAGTAGCACGTTACGGTTCTTTTCAGGCTCCCGGTGTTATTCTTATGCCATCTTATGTTAATATAGGTGCGTATGTCGACGAACGCACAATGGTTGATACATGGGCTACAGTAGGCAGTTGTGCCCAAATTGGGAAAGATGTCCACCTCAGTGGGGGAGTTGGTATTGGTGGCGTATTAGAACCGCCACAAGCAGCTCCTGTTATCATCGAAGATGGTGCATTTATTGGCTCCCGATGCATTGTAGTAGAAGGAGCCCGTATTAGCAAACGTGCGGTACTGGGTGCCGGTGTAACAATTACCGGTTCTTCAAAAATCATTGATGTAACAGGAGAGGAACCTGTCGAATATAAAGGTTTCGTCCCTGAAGATGCAGTAGTGATTCCGGGTAGTTATCCTAAACAATTCCCCGCAGGTACTTTTGATGTACCATGTGCCTTGATTATCGGTAAACGCAAAGCATCTACGGATTTAAAAACATCTCTGAACGACGCCTTGCGTGAAAATAACGTTTCGATCTAGAAACCAAGCACATTACATAGTTAAATCACAATAGCAAATCACACATTTGTATAGTTCACATTATGTGTGATTTACTATTTCATATCAATCATAATTTCCGTAAATTGTTAAATGTGAAACTATTTGATATGGAATGTAATCTGTTTATATTTGTATAAAATCACAGATGGAAATGAATATCAACGATAAAATTAAACAGATATTAATAGAGAAAAACCTGTCCCCGTCTCACTTTGCTGATGAAATCGGAGTGCAGCGGTCCAGTATTTCTCATATTCTTTCAGGTCGTAACAGACCCAGTTTTGATATTATTCAAAAAATTATCCGCCGTTTTCCGGACCTAGGTTTCGATTGGATACTCGAAGAAGAACCGGTATCAACAACACCCACATTCAGAAATCCGAATCGATTTACTGAACAACAGCGCGCTATGACCATCCCAAATCAAAACTCCGGAAGCTATTCTAACACTGGCTATAACAGCTCCGGAATTCGCTCTCAGCGTGCTGAAATACCACCGATGCAATCGGCTTACCCTGCGGAAGAACTACTGCCTGAAACTGAAAAAACACTCAGCAAAACCGTAGAACGAATCCTTATCTTTTACTCTGACGGTACATTTAAGGAGTATTCCCCGATGTAAATGATAACAACGTTATCGCGACGGAACGTCGCTTCTTCAGGATATCACTACAAATAAGATATAATTAATAGAAGTACTAGACTAGTTATCAAAAAGGCCCAAAACTCGATGTTTTGGGCCTTTTTGATAACTGACTGTAAAGCAATACTTTAACGTTTCACGTGAATAGGGGGAAGTTTATTGCTATTTCACAGCCCCGCAGAAATGTAGACTCGTGATTAATCATTTCATTCTGTACTAATGCCATTACACTGATGTTATTGTAGCTACGTGAAAAATATCCTTATTTACCCATAGCATTGAATCACACAACTTAACATACCCAAGTCGTTGTCTTTAATGACTTCTATTCACCTGAACCAGAATCAGATTTCAGGTCAGTTACCGATTGTATTGCGGATGTGCCGCGACAACCGGTAATCTCACGTTGATGAAAATAAATCCTGTTTGCTTTACCAGCTGTCAGGACAATTTCTTTTTTCTTCCTGGCAAGGATTTACATTTCTCAATTTCCGCGATATCCTGAATGCATTCTTTTCATTATTTCTGACGCATACCGGCAAGTGGTTCTCCATTCATAATTAGATACATTTCAACATCACACAATCACTTTTAGTATTCTGTAACGTCAGGGCTACCTGTTTCACTGGAGTATCGTTTGTTTTATAATTTATATTATGTTAACTAACATGTTCTATAAAAGGGCGGCCCACATGGGGCCGCCCCTACAATTCAATTATTCTACGCAGACTACTTTCTTCTCTTCCATTTGCTTCAGGTTATTCTGCAACGATGTCAGCACTTCCTGGACTTCAGTATCGTCTTTTACTGATTTAGCCTTTTCGAAATATGGTAACGCCTTTTTGAATTTTCCACAAACGCGGCCTTCTACGTCTTTACCTTTTGCCTGATACTCTTTTACATCCATGTTGCTTAACTGACGGTTCAATTCTGCCGCTTCATTAAAGAAGGCAACACCCATGTTAAAGTTGGCATCGTAATTATTCGGATCGATTGACAACGCTTTTGCATAGTATTCCTTTGCCATGTTACGCTGATCTTCCATCTTTTTACGCGTCTCGGCAATTTTCTGCTCGGTAGCTGCCTGATTAATGCCTTTCGCTTCCTCAACTTTCAGCGCTTCTTCAGCCTGCTTTACATTCGCTGCCGCTTCGCCCTGCCGCTTCTGAACATCCGCTAACTGGCGCTTTAAATCGGCCGCCTTCGGATTTTTCTTGATCGCGGCACTCAACCGGGCAATCTCTCCGTTAATAGCCTCTAAAGCGTCCTTTTCGGCCGTTACCTTCTTCTTCAGATCACCGCCACGCTTTGCGTCGTCGTTGAGTTTCTTTAGCTCATCACCCAATTTATCAGCTCCCTGAGTATACACGATGCCTAAGTTCAGGGCATTGGTTGCGTTAGTCGGATCTTTTTCGATTAACTGCTTCATCCCCGCAATCGCTTCCTCCATCCGGCCCGATGATAGCATAATGTTTACTTTTTCGGCCGCCAGATCCTTATTTGTCGGCAGAACCTGTAACCCCTTATCAATAGTGGCCAGTGCCTTATCAATTTCCTTGTCATTCCGGTAGAGCGTTGCCAGGGAATAAATCACACTCGCATCCTTCCCGCCGTTTGTCATGTATTTTTCAAATTGTGCCTTCGCTAAGGATGCATCCTGAGCCTGCTGGGCCGAAATACCGGTATATAACGGCGACAGGGTATCTTTCGGCATCACCTCTCCCGCCAATGACATCATTTTAATGGCGTCTTTGAAGTTCTTGTTCTGATATTTAGCCGCACCTTGTCCCATTAAGGCCTGATACAGCTTCTGGCCGGCCAGGGCCTCGGTAATCTCTTTGTTCATCTTACCGCCGTTTGGCTCTACTTCCAGCGCTTTCTTATACGCTTCATAGGCAGCCAGTGCCGCACTCGAGTCAAGCTTGGCATACACTCCGGTCTGATCGATAGCGATTGCTTCGTAAATCTGACCTTTGGTATACCATGTCTTCGCTTTCGTCGACAGTTTGGCATCGGTCACCGCCTTATCAATTTCTGTTTTCGCTTTATCGAGCGTCCCATTCTGAAAGTTAAGAATGGCGCTGGTCTGGGCTGCGGCCACCAGCGAGGTCAGGCTGAGCGCCGTTGCAACTACGACTTTTTTCATTGTACTGGGTTGTAATTGGTTGATAGGTATTGCTAAATTAATACGTTTCTGCACAAAGATGCAAAAAGTTATCTTTATGCTTTAGATTGTACAAAGGGGATGAGGTTTAATTCCCCATCCCCCGATTTATCATTCCTCAGTACCAGACTGAGACTCATGCTGTTCAGGCTCCTCGCCTTCTTCCTTTTTAATCTTTGTTACCGATGAAATTTCATCCCCTTCGTTCAGCCGGATCAGCTTTACACCCTGTGTGTTCCGGCCTGCTACCCGGATCTCACTGACCGCCATCCGGATCGCAATCCCGGACCGGTTAATGATCATCAGGTCGTCGTTGTCCGTTACATCCAGAATAGCGACCAGACGGCCGACTTTTTCCGTCACCTTAAGGGTCCCTACCCCCTTGGCACCACGGTTGGTTACCCGGTATTCATCTACTTCCGAACGCTTTCCGTAGCCTTTCTCCGAAACAACCAGCAACTGGGTATCCGTTGAGACAATACAGACCATTCCGATAACCCGGTCATCCGGATTCTCTTCGTCCAGGGTAATCGCTTTCACACCGGCTGCCGTACGGCCCATCGGACGCACACGGCTTTCGTGGAAACGGGCGGCCTTCCCTGAACCCGACGCCACAACAATATCATTATCCCCGTTGGTCAGACAAACACTCAGCAACTGATCCCCTTCTTCAATCGTAATGGCAATGATCCCGCTCTGACGCGGACGGGAGAAGGCTTCCAGCATGGTCTTTTTAATCGTCCCCTGCTCGGTACACATCACCAGATAGTTATTATTGATATAATCCGGATCATCCAGATTTTTCACGTTAATAACCGTCCGCACCTTGTCATCGCCTTCAATGTTGATCAGGTTCTGCACCGGCCGGCCTTTCGAAATCCGGCTGCCTTCCGGCAGTTCGTGCACCCGCTTCCAGTATAACCGGCCCCGCTCGGTAAAGATCAGCAGGTAGTTGTGCATGGTCGCCGTAAACAGGTGTTCGGTAAAGTCATCGTCTTTCGTGGCGGCAGCACGGGAACCAACCCCTCCCCGTCCCTGTGTCTTGTATTCGGTCAGCGGCGTACGTTTGACATAGCCTTCGTGGGAAATGGTAATCACCATCTCTTCATCGGCAATCAGTGACAGGTCACTGATATTACCGTCGCCCAGGGCATTGATCGCCGTCCGGCGTCCGTCGCCGTAGCGGGCTTTTACTTCCAGCAGTTCGTCTTTTATAATCTGCCGCTTGCGGCTGTCATTCGCCAGAATGTCCTTCAGGTCTGTAATCAGCGTCATCAGCTCATCATACTCCTGCTGGATTTTATCCCGCTCCAGACCCGTCAGCCGCTGCAGACGCATGTCCAGAATGGCTTTGGCCTGTACCTCGCTCAGACCGAAGCGCTCAATCAGACCCGATTTGGCCTGATCCGGATCCTTTGCCCCGCGAATCAGCGCAATCACCTCATCAATGTGGTCAAGCGCAATCAGCAGGCCCTGTAAAATATGCGCCCGTTTTTCCGCTTCCCGCAGTTCATACTGCGTCCGGCGGGTAATCACCTCAAACCGATGATCCACATAATAACGGATCATATCCCGCAGGTTCAGCAACATGGGCCGGCCTTTTACCAGGGCCACGTTATTAATCCCGAACGATGACTGCAGAGAGGTGTGTTTATAGAGGTTGTTTAACACAACATTCGGAATCACATCCCGCCGCAGATCATATACAATCCGCAGTCCGTCACGGTCAGATTCATCCCGGAAAGCGGTGATGCCTTCAATTTTCTTTTCATTAATGAGGTCTGCCGTTTTTTCGAGCATAACGGCCTTGTTGACCATGTACGGAATATCCGTCACAATGATCTGGGTTTTGCCCTTATTCTCTTCAATGGTAGCGTTGGCCCGCAGGACAACCCGCCCGCGGCCGGTCCGGAATGCGGACTTCACCCCTTCCATCCCGTAAATGGTGGCACCGGTCGGGAAGTCAGGCGCAATTACGTACTCCATCAACCCCTCAACCGTAATCTCCGGATCGTCGAGAAAGGCAATAATTCCGTTCACCACCTCGGTCAGGTTGTGCGGAGCCATGTTGGTAGCCATCCCCACGGCAATCCCCGATGACCCGTTCAGCAACAGGTTCGGCAGTTTGGCCGGCATCACTGACGGTTCTTCCAGGGAGTCGTCAAAGTTAGGCTGAAAATCAACCGTTTCCTTATAGATGTCGCCCAGCAGTTCCTCGGCAATCCGGCGTAACCGTGCCTCGGTATACCGCATCGCCGCCGGTGAATCACCGTCAATCGACCCGAAGTTGCCCTGTCCGTCAACCAGCGGATAGCGTAATGACCAGTCCTGGGCCATCCGTACCATGGTATCATAGACCGAGGAATCGCCGTGCGGGTGATACTTACCCAGCACCTCCCCTACGATACGGGCCGATTTTTTATGGGGTTTATTGTAATTGACCCCCAGTTCAGCCATCCCGAACAGTACCCGGCGGTGTACCGGCTTAAGCCCGTCCCGCACATCGGGAAGCGCACGCGAAATGATAACCGACATTGAATAATCAATGTAGGCACCCCTCATTTCGTCTTCGATGTTAATTGGAATAATGTTACCCGGTCCGGTCGCCTCCTGACCGGTGGAATCAATACCTGTGGTTTCTTCTGCCATAAAAACAGGAACTATCTCCGGACACCGGTCCGTTCATACCTGAACGGTTACAGCGGGGAGATTCTCGAAATTATACAATAATACGCACTTAACCGGAAGGGTATGGCGCTTTATACAAATATACTGATTTTTTGTCAAAACAGGAAATAATCACGTAAATAGCCATTTAACAGCCCTTTACAGGCCCATGGTGATCCGATCTTTTTTCCATCGCCCCCCTGACGACTGTTTGCATCAGGCGCTTTCCGTTGTTATGTCACTTTTAATGGCACTATAGTTCCATTAAAAAAATACAATCATCCGCCTATTCCGGACAGGCCGTGATTTGTCAGATTTTTCTGACAAATTGTAAAGTAGCGGCAGGAACCTGTGTTTCCGCGGCCGGCAACAGTATTCCGCACGTATGTCGTACTTTTGTCCGCAACGATCGCTGTTTACAAAACGACCCAAAAACGCTTCATTCTATGTTAAACCTTGGCTTTGTCAGCGCAATTCTGGCCGACCACGATCTGGATTATGTCCTTAACTTTGCGGCCGAACACCGCTTTTCGTGCGTGGAAGTCATGTGCTGGCCCGCATCCAATGCGGATGCACGCCGCTATGCCGGCGTAACCCATATTGATGTTGATACCGTCGATGTGGTACGGCTGAAACAAGCCCTTGCCGCACAACCGGTAACCATTTCCGGGCTGGGATATTACCCTAATCCGCTCGACCCTGATCCGGAAAAAGCAGAATTCTACCGGGAGCACATCAAAAAGATCATCCGGACAGCGGCCGCCCTGGCTATTCCGGTGGTAAACACCTTTGTCGGGCGCAATCCTTCCCTGTCGGTTTCCGATAACCTGGCGCTTTTTGCCGAACACTGGCCGGCAATCGTCCGTGAGGCTGAAATCCATAATGTAAAAATCGGGATCGAAAACTGTCCGATGTGGTTTACCAATGATGAGTGGCCGGGTGGTAAAAATCTGGCAACGACTCCCGCCATCTGGGACGAACTCTTCCGGATCATTCCCTCACGTGTCTTCGGGCTGAATTACGATCCCTCCCACATGATCTGGCAGATGATGGATGAAATCAAACCGATTTATGCCTACAAGGACCGGTTACACCACATCCATCTCAAAGATGTAAAACTCTACAAGGATAAACTGGATCGTGTCGGGATCATGGCCAATCCGCTCGAATACCATTCGCCGAAACTCCCCGGCCTTGGCGATGTCCGCTGGCGGGATTTCTTTGCGGCTCTGACCGATGTCCGGTACCGGGGACCGGTGTGTATTGAAGTAGAAGACAAAGCCTATGAAGGCAGTCCGGAAGATGTACAGACCGCTATCCTCACGGCCCGTAATTATCTGGCGCAGTTTTTAACTCTATAATTCAGTTACCGGTGGTTCCGGTAGTTGCCGATACACCGGGGCATCATGTCTGCCTCAACCATCAACAACTACCGGAGCCACCGGTACTAAAAAATCCCCTGCCGTTCCGCAGCGTCGCTCCAGGCGGCCTGCATGACATCGAATTGGGCAGCGACCTGATCCAGAAACTGCTGATCCAGCATGGCCGGTACGTCATCCGGTTCCGTGATATCCATTTCAGAAATCTTGTAGGTCTGTTCGAGCATACCGGCTTCAATCCGGACAATGTATTTATTGTTCCAGGCATATAAACCAACTTTAAACCTCGGATCGGGAATGTCTTTGATATATCGCATCGTTTAATCAGGATTTGTCCTGCATCTTTGTACTGCCGTTATACCAGTATAACGGTGTCCGGCTCAGGCCTTCTGTGGTACTGTGTAGTTTATACAATAATCTGATACGTTTCATGAATCAGTTACACCTGCAAAAATCGTTCATCCAACGCACAATCCCTAACCGGATCGTACGACGGCTTGCCCTGTATGCCTGCTGCTTACCGGCTCTGACCGGCTCGTTCTCCTGTAGCAACAGCAATCAGGAAGAAGCCGCCCAATTTTTCCTGCGCGGCAACGTTCAGCTGCAGAAACGGGAATACCGCGAAGCCATCCGGTATTATACCGAAGCCATTGACAAAAAATCCGACTTTGCCGATGCCTACAACAACCGGGGCCTCGCCAAATACCGCAACGGTGACCGCGACGGTGCGCTGGCTGACTACGATAAAGCCATTGATACCGATCCGGATTTTGCGGAAGCCTACCTTAACCGGTCTGATATCTGGCTCGAGTCAAACCACGCGATGCGTGGACTATCCGATTTGCAGCGCATTGAAAAACCATATACCGATTCAACTTTTTACCAGACCCGGCTGGGTGACGCCTATATGCAGCTGAAAAATCCGGCACAGGCACAGGCGGCCTATGATAAGGCGATCCGGCTCGATCCGGAAAACGTCGAAGCACTTACCAACCGGGGTGCCCTCTTTTACCAGCAAAAAGCCTACGAACAAGCCGGACAGGACCTTGACAGGGCGCTTCATCTGAACCCCAAACAACCCGAAGCCCTTAACAATAAAGCCTTGCTGCTGGCCAATAACGGACAATTTGAGAAAGCCCTCCTGCTGGTTGATCAGGCGCTGGCCATCCGGACCGGGCAACCGTATTACCTCAACAACAAAGGGTACTGCCTGCTGATGCTTAACCGTGACCGGGAAGCCTTGCCGGTCATTCAGGAAGCGCTGCGCAAAGACCCGGGCAATGCCTGGGCCCACCGGAATCTGGGGATTTATTACCTCCGGCAACAACAGCCGGACCAGGCCATTGCCGCCTTAACCGAAGCAGGAAAACTCGATCCGTCAGTTGACCATTTATATGGTTATTCCGGGAAAGCCTGGTTACTGAAAAACGACCGGAATAAGGCCTGTGAACAGTGGAAACGGGGTATAACCGCCGGTGACCCGATGGCACAGGAACTCGCAAAA
This sequence comes from Arsenicibacter sp., assembly GCA_965247375.1. GTDB lineage: Bacteria > Bacteroidota > Bacteroidia > Cytophagales > Spirosomataceae > Arsenicibacter. Next base: position 140,017 of record CBDFHU010000036.1, on the reverse strand, counting down.
GTCCAATGCCGGTAAGGGCTATCATCAGGAGAGGGGCACTCAGACTAAACTTATTCCAATAGTCTATGGTTGTTTATACTGTGTACCTTTTGGGAGTGAATCTCTCCTGATAAATTATGCCAAAACACGAAAAAACCGGACAAAAAGGTCCTGACGTCATTCTGATCGGCGCAGGAATCATGAGCGCCACCCTCGGCGTCCTGTTAAAAGAACTACAACCTGATAGTACCATTGCAATTTTTGAGCGGCTTGATCAGGCTGCTGCCGAAAGTTCAGACGCCTGGAATAACGCCGGCACCGGACACGCGGCTTTCTGTGAACTCAACTATACGCCGGAGAAACCCGACGGCACAATCGACATCTCCAAGGCCGTCAAAATTGCCGAATCATTTGAAGTGTCCCGGCAGTTCTGGGCCTCTCTCGTACAACGCCACTTCCTCGAAGACGCGCCGCAGTTTATCCGCCCGATTCCGCACATGAGTTTTGTCTGGGGAGAAGAGAATGTCAGCTACCTCCGCAAGCGCTATGAAGCCATGAAGGCGTCTCCCCTTTTTGCTGAGATGCAGTATTCCGAAGATCCGGAGGTAATCCGTGAATGGATTCCGCTGGTCATGGAAGGCCGTGAACCCGGCCAGCAGGTTGCCGCAAACCGCATGGACATCGGCACTGACGTAAATTTCGGGGCACTGACCCGCTTCATGTTCGACAAGCTTGCCGGGATGGACGGTGTTGATATCCATTTCGGCTATGAGGTCCGCGATATCTGGCGGTCAAAATCGCTCGGAGGCTGGAAAATCCGGCTCGAGAATCTGAATGGCGGTAATACGCGGGATGTTCAGTCCGGTTTTGTGTTTATCGGCGCCGGAGGTGGCTCCCTCCGTTTACTGGAGAAATCAGATATTCCGGAAAGCCGTGGCTACGGTGGTTTCCCGGTCAGCGGCCAGTGGCTGAAATGTACCAACCGCGAGGTCATTGAACAACATCAGGCCAAGGTATACGGCAAAGCCTCCGTCGGGGCACCACCTATGTCGGTCCCTCACCTCGATACGCGGATGATCGACGGACAGAAAGAACTGCTGTTCGGCCCCTACGCCGGATTCTCTACCAAATTTCTTAAAAACGGATCGTATTTAGACCTGCCGAAATCGGTACAGATGAGTAATATCGCCCCGATGCTGATGGCCGGTCTGCACAATATCCCTCTGACACGCTACCTCATCCAGCAGGTGTTACAATCGCCGGAAGACCGGTTGACCGCCCTGCGCGAATACTTCCCTAATGCGAAGATGGAAGACTGGGAGCTGGAAGTGGCCGGGCAGCGGGTACAGGTTATTAAAAAAGATGAGGAAGAAGGCGGAGTTCTGGAATTCGGGACGGAAATCGTCAGTGCCGCCGATGGCAGTATTGCGGCACTTCTGGGAGCTTCTCCGGGTGCATCGACCGCCGTTTCTATTATGCTTACCTTGCTGGAACGCTGCTTCCCGGAACAACTCAGATCAGAAGCATGGCAACAGAAACTACAGGAGTTAATTCCGACTTACGGCAAATCAATCAAGGATGATCCGGTAATGGTGCAGCAGATCCGCAGCTGGACGGGCAGTGTCCTGGGGCTGGATGTGCACGTTTAATTCAGCACACTTTATTGCTTTTCCCGTACGGGCGACCACACTTGGCCGCCCTTTTTTCATTGATTCACGTGGGGTAAATTATTGGGCAGTCCCACGTGGCCGCCCAATAATTTACATGGATCGGACGGCAGCTTTGTAGGCGGCAAATTCTTCCTGATTCCGGTATTTATCGGTTTTAATTTCCATCAGCTGCGCCACCGGCGAGGGCGTAAAGAATGCCGGAAGGGCTAATTTGACGGCTTCAAGTGTCGTGCATACCTGATAGCCGATCCCTGCGTCGGCAGCCGTCCGTTCGGCCGTAAGCGGCTGGGTTACCTCGAAAAACTCTTCCAGTTCAGGTTGCTGACCGGGGCCCTCAATCATCCGGAAAATGTGCCCGCCGTGATTATTGAACAGCACAATCCGCAGGTTGGCCGGCAGGTAATTGTTCCAGAGCCCGTTGCGGTCGTAGAAAAACGCCACATCACCGATCAGGAGCGTGACCAGCCGGTCGGTCCCCAAGGCGGCTCCGACGGCCGTACTCAGGCATCCGTCAATACCGCTCACCCCGCGATTGGCCCGGACCTGAATCTGCTGCTTTTCGTCAAGCCCGCACAAACTGGCATACCGCACCGGCATGCTGTTTGACAGATGAAGCTCAGAACCAACCGGCAAGGCATCCAATAGCAGGGAGGTTGCCCGGAAATCCGTCAGTGTGTCCCCCGCCAGCGACTGTCCGATGACACGCCCTGCCTTACGATCGGCCAGTTGCCACTGCGCCAGATACCCCTCTGTTTCGTCTTCCTCATCCCCGTGCAGAAACCGCTGGTAGTCAAGGTCACTGAACAGTTTGCCGAAAAACGCGGCGGGTTCCATCGGAATCTGCGTGGTCAGCGTCCGGAACGGATCGGTCACCCTGTCCACAACCGGTGCAATGTGCCAGTGCCGGCTAGCCGGAAACTGCCGCAGGAACGTCTTCAGGTTTCGGGTCAGGAAGGACAGCCCAAACGTAATCAGCAGATCCGGCTGCAGGCTACGTTTCAGAGTATCATCCGGAACGGCCAGAAATGTATCGGCGAAGGTAATAAACTGTCCGTTCCGGCCCAGGTTACTGACGATTTCCCCGACCACGGGTACCTGAAACTCGTCACTTAATTTACGCAGCAGCTCCGTCAGCGCCGGATGATCCGGTAATTGTCCGACGGCTATCAGCTTCCGGCCGCTGTCCTCCCAGATACTTTGGATACGGTGCCAGTCTTCCGGCTTCAGCGTTGTTTCGGCCGGTAATGGGTCAATGACCCGGACCGGTTCGGACCGGTAGCTTTCATCGGGACCGGGATAAAACGGTTCCCTGACCGGCACGTTAATGTGTACCGGTCCTGGTGCATCCAGTAACGTCAGGTTATACGCTTCATTCACTGAGCGTTCGATAAACCAGCGGGCATCCGGATGCCCGTAGTCGGCCGGCAGTTCATAACTGCGTTTAACGTGTTGGCCGAAAATTCCGGTCTGGAACATCGTTTGTCCGTCCTGCTGGTGTACCCATTCACGCGGGCGGTCAGCGGTCAGCAACAGCAACGGTATCTCCTGAAAATACGCCTCCGCTACGGCGGGGGCCAGATTGTACACGGCACTCCCTGACGTACAGATTACCCCGACGGGCCGCTTTTGCTGCTGCGCCAGCCCCAGGGCAATAAACCCTGCCGACCGCTCATCGGGGACAACACGTACCCGCAGGCCGGGGTGTCGTGCTACTGCCAGCGTTAACGGCGCTGACCGCGATCCGGGCGAAACAATGACATCGGTCATCCCTTTCCGGGAAAGCAGTTCCGCCATATTTACTATGGGTTGAAGTATAGGCATACGATTCGGTTCGTCTCAATGATTCTGCAAAAATCCGCAAACTTTTCCACTTAACAGACCGTTGACCTGTATGTAAATGGATAGGTAAGAATGTATAATGAATAATTCATAATGTATAATGAGGCCTGTCACCTGCCGGTTAAAGGCCATACACATTATTTCTGATTTACCATTATACATTTTCCATTGTTCATTTATATATTATTCATTTCCCGTTACCGCCTGGCTTAACTTGATTTATGGAAACAAACGAAAAAATACGGAAGGCGTACACGGAGTACGTCCTCGAACACGGCAAACAACCAGCCTCTGTCTTTCAGTTCGCCAAAAAGCTTAAACTCCCGGAAACTGAGTTTTATACCTATTATGCTTCTTTCGACGCTATCGAAGCGGATGTCTGGCTGGCTGCATTCGATCAGGCACGCCAGACGGTAGAGTCAGACCCGACCTATCAAACTTATTCGGTGCGCGAAAAGTTACTGGCATTTTTCTATACCTGGATTGAAGTACTGAAATCGCAGCGCAGCTTTGTGGTGTATAGTTTTTCCCGCATCCGCGGCGAACAGCCTGCCACGGCGGGCCCTGCACCGGCACGGCACCGGATGAGTGCCCTGCGGTCAATGACTTTACAGCCCTTCCGCGAGGCGTTCGACGATTATGCCCGTGACCTGATGGCTGAAGGACGTGAAAGCCGCGAAGTGGAGCCCCGGCCATTCCTGACCGACCGGTATCCGAAAGCGCTCTGGGCCGAAACGCTACTGATTCTGGACTTCTGGGTCCGTGATGTCAGTAAAAACTTTGAAAAAACCGATACCGTCATCGAAAAAGCCGTCAATACAACCTTCGACCTCATCGGTCGTTCGCCGCTTGACTCCCTGTTCGATCTGGCTAAGTTTATGTACCAAAACCGATGAAAGCACAAACATCCATTCCCACCTCCAAAGTAGCCAGGGCCGGTCAGTTCGTTAAAGCCGGGGTAAAGGTTGGTGGTAATTACCTCAAACATTACAGCAAAAAGCTGGTCAATCCGGAGCTGACAAAGGAAGACCTGCATAAGGATAACGCCGCCGATATTTACGACGCGCTGAGTGAACTTAAGGGATCGGCGCTGAAAATGGCCCAGATGCTGAGTATGGACCGCGGACTCCTGCCGACGGCCTATTCCCAGAAATTTGCTATGTCGCAGTATTCCGCCCCGCCGCTATCCGGCCCGCTGGTGGTTAAAACCTTCCGGACCTATTTCGGCAAATCACCCGGCGAGCTGTTTGATTCGTTTGATATCAAGGCCAGCAATGCCGCCAGCATCGGTCAGGTACACGAAGCCTGGAAAGACGGCAAACGGCTGGCCGTAAAAGTACAGTATCCGGGTGTTGCGGATTCGGTCAGCTCTGACCTGCGCATTGCCAAACCGCTGGCCGTCCGGCTCCTCAACCTGAACGAAAAGGACATTGACCGGTATATGGGTGAGGTAGAATCGAAACTACTGGAAGAAACGGACTATGCGCTGGAACTGAAACGGTCAATGGATATTTCGGCCGCCTGTGCCCACATTCCGGACCTGGTTTTTGCCCGCTATTATCCCGAATACTCTGCCAAACGGATTCTGACCATGGATTGGGTGGAAGGGCAGCACCTCAGGGACTTTTTGCTAACGAACCCTTCTCAGGCCATCCGGAACCGGATCGGACAAGCTTTATGGGATTTTTACGATTTCCAGATCCATACGCTGCGGCAGGTGCATGCAGACCCGCACCCGGGCAACTTCCTGATGCGGCCCGACGGTACCATGGGCATTATTGACTTTGGCTGCGTAAAGGTGATTCCGGACTATTATTACGATAATTACTTCCGGCTGATCAATCCGGATACCCTGAAAGACAACGCCCTGACGGATCAGATTTTCGATAATCTGGAGTATTTCCTGCCTGCGGACACCCCGAAGGAACGCGCGTTTTTCTCGGACTTATTCCGGCAGATGATCATCATGCTCGGCGAACCGTTTGCGGTTGAGGAGTTTGACTTTGGCAATGACGCTTATTTTGAGAAGGTATATGCCTTTGCGGATAATCTCTCGAAAATGGATGAATTACGCAGCGCTAACGGTGCCCGGGGCTCTCAGGACGGACTTTATATCAACCGTACCTATTACGGCCTCTACGCCATTTTAAATGAGCTTAAAGCAAAGGTCCGTACCACACGCCCGGACTGGCTGCGGCCCGTTACCTGAACGGTTTGTTATACTTACGGCACAGGTAGCTGGCCTGTGCCGTAAATTAAAACAGCTAACTCCGGCCGCAGCGTCGGTTTATTCCACCGCTGTTGACTGCACAGCCTGCCAGCCTAGACCCAGCGCCAGCCCGTCCTCTACCAGCGCGACAACCGTATCCGGCATTCCTTTTTCTTCCGTCAGCCAGCGGCGCAGGTGGAAAAACGCAAACGACCCCACCAGTGCCCCCAGTCCTCCGGCAACCGCGCCGGCCGCTACCGGCTCACCCGATGTGGCATTCAGGGCTGCCCCGCTTGTAGCCCCCGCTGCCAGCCGGGCAAGCAACTGCGGTGTTACAATCCGGTCGGGCGCGGATGGCACCTTATCCCCGACCAGTTCCCCGCCCGCCAGTACCTTCAGTACATTCGCCGTAACCGGTGAGGTCAGGAAATGTAATTTTGAACCGGGCATCGGGTTCAACAGCGTATGTGATAATTTATGACTGACTAACGCCGGGGCTGACATAGCCCGCATACCGGCGACCAGACCGATCTGAAAGGCGTTAAGATAGGATCTTAGCATGTTGTTATTTGTTTATCGTGAATCTGTATCTCCGGAGTATACCAGCCGCAGGCCGGCTTTGTTTCCGTTTCATTATCCAATGCGCCACAGCCGGCAACCGGACAATTACCGGAAACGGTGCTAAACAATATTTAATTTCTACGGTTATAGTAGAGTAGTTAATTTCTCAACGTACGTATGAACACTCAGCAAAACCAGACTAACAACCGGCTTGACGGTAAAAAAGTCGCGATCCTGTTAACGGATGGCTTTGAACAAATCGAAATGACCGAACCGCGCGAGGCGCTGAAACAGGCCGGAGCAACCACCCACCTGATTGCCCCGAAAGGCGGTGAAGTGAAGGGATGGGATATGACTGACTGGGGCGACACGTTTTCGGTTGACCTGCCCCTGGACGGCGCAGATCCGGCACAGTACGATGCACTGCTGTTACCGGGTGGCGTGATGAATCCCGACAAACTGCGGACCGATCCGAAGGCGGTTCAGTTTGTGCGGCATTTCTTTGAATCGAAAAAGCCGGTAGCGGCTATCTGCCATGCCCCGACCCTGCTCATTGAGGCCGGCGTGGTAAACGGCCGGAAAGTGACCTCCTGGCCGTCATTGCAGACAGATCTGAAAAATGCCGGTGCAAACTGGGTCGATGAAGAGGTCGTTACTGACCAGGGACTGGTGACCAGCCGGAAACCTGATGATATACCGGCCTTCAACCGGAAAATGATTGAAGAAATCCGGGAAGGTAAACATGAGCGCCAACACGCCTGATTGTCTCTCTCCCGCTACCGAAGGCCGGTTCATTCTGAACCGGCCTTTTTTGTTTTCCGGGTTTTCCCGTTCCGAAGCCGGCTTTTTTCAGGGCAAGGGGTTATCTTTGCGATTATGATGGATGCTAATTTTCCGGTAACGCCTCATTCGACGGTCTCGTCACTTACCACCGATCACAACACCCGCCCGCGCTTCGACGACATTTTCATGGAGCTGGCCGTCAATCTGGCTAAGCGGTCACACTGTATCAAAGCACAGGTAGGTGCCGTGCTGACCAAAGATACCCGTATCATTTCCATTGGCTATAACGGGCCGCCGGCCGGCACCCATAACTGCGATGTCGAATACCCGGGCACCGGTTGTCCACGCGATTCAAAAGGCAGTTGCTCGCTGGCTTTACATGCCGAGGAGAACGCCATTCTGTACGCGGCCAAGAACGGTTCCGACATTGCCGGCTCAACGCTGTACGTCACCTTGTCGCCGTGTATTGCCTGCGCCCGTACCATCTACAGCATGAAAATTACCAGGGTAATTTTTCTCCATTCCTATGCGGCCTACAAAGGCATCGGCACCGACGAAGGCGTCGATTTTCTGCGTCGGTTCGGTGTAACGGTGGAGGCTTATGTTCCCGGCGACGGGGTTGTTCTGCTGTCAGAACCGCCCATCAGCAAAAGTAAAAAAGACCAGTAACAACCGCTCAATTAATAATCTAACACTGTTAGATAAACTAAATACTCGTCTTTTATCCTGCAAACAAGGGAATGAATATTCTGGCACATGCCTATTTATCGAACCGGCAGGAAGGCCTTCTTATCGGTAATTTCATCGCTGATTTTATCAAAGGCGACCCGGCTAACCCAAGGCATGGCCTGTCCGCAGAGGTGGTACAGGGTATCCGGTTACACCGGTCTATCGATGCCTTTACGGATGCTCATCCGGCCGTTGAACGGGTTCGCCGGTACCTGCGGCCACGCTGCCACAAGTACGCGGGTGTAGCCGTTGATGTCTTTTTTGACCACTTCCTGGCAACCGGTTTTGCGGTATTGACCGGTGAAGAACTGACCGGATTTGTCGCCTGGTTTTATCAGACATTACTCCGCGTGGAGGATCAGTTACCGGCGGGGGCCGGCCGGATGGCTCACTATATGATCCGGCAAAACTGGCTGTCAAACTACCGGCACCTGAGTGGCATTGACCGTTCGCTGAAAGGCATTGCCAGCCGGACTACCTTCGACTCCGGGCTGGAAACGGCCGTTGACGATCTCGTCCGGTATTACGATCCGATAGCCGGCGAATTCCGCCGTTTCTGGCCTGATCTGGTGCGGCATGTTCAGGACTCCGGGCTTGTTGGCTGAGGGTTCCTACGGCCGAAATAATAGTAAAACGGTACTCCTGTTGCCAGCAGCGCAGCACCGGTCAGGGCATCGGCGGGTTGGCTGACAATCGTCATCACCACCAGCATGAAGCAGAAAAAGGTAAAAAACAGGGGCAGAAACGGGTACCAGATCACCTTATAAGGACGGTGCAGGGCGGGTTGTTTTACCCGCAAGAGCACTACCCCGAGTGCCGTTGCCCCGTAAAAAATAAAGGATACAAAGATCAGTAAATCCGTCAGCTGATCAAAGCTACCCGACCAGACCAGCAGTACTGACCACAGCCCCTGTAAAATCAGCGCGACCGACGGGGTCCGGTAAACCGGATGAATAACCCCTGCTTTGGAAAAAAACAGGCCGTCCCGGGCCATCGCAAAAAAGATCCGCGCCGACATCAGTACCGATGCGTTGGTGGCATTAAAGGTCGTCAGCAGAATCAGGCAGGAGACAAACAGAGCCCCGCCCCAACCCGCTGCCTGCCGGATAACCTCCACGGCGGCAATCTTATCGGGCTGACTATTCAGCTGCATCAGCGTATCTACCGGTAAAACATACACATATACGGCGTTCAGAACGGTATAAATCAGGATCACCAAGCCGGTACCTATACCCAGCGCCAGGGGCAGGGTACGCTGCGGATCGTTCACCTCCTCGCCCAGATAACCGATATGATTCCAGCCTTCATACCCCCAGAAGGCGCCCAGTGACGCCGCCGTCAGAGCACCGATCAGCCCCAACCCCCTGCAGATCAGGAGCCATCGGGCTAGTGCTACCCGCCAGCATATGCTGTACACTACCCGACTCCGAACGAAGACCAAGGAACACAATGACGGCGACGGACAGAAACATCAGGTAGGTCAGTAACCGGCTCACGCCCTCGGCAAACGGCACTCCCCGATAGTTTACCCACGTCAGCAGCAGAATCAGACCCGTGGCTACCAGCTTGACCATTAGTGCTGCCTCAGCCGGACCGACACCCCATAACGAGCAGAATGACTGGCCGAAAATATGGGCCAGCGCCGCAATAGCCGCCGTTTTCATGACCATAAAATTGCCCCAACCGTACATAAAGGAAAAAAAACGGCCATAGACATTCCGGTAATAAATGTACTCACCGCCGGAATCCGGAAACATTCCGGCCATCTCGGCATTGCTCAGCGCACCCGCCAGACTAATCAGGCCTGCCCCTGCCCAGCACCCTAAAATCAGTAGCGGGGACCCGAGTTCTGCCGCCATCGGCGCCACTTTTTTAAAGACGCCGGAACCGACAATCACACTAACGACCAGCAAAATAGCCGGCCGGAGACCAATGGAACGCTGTAGGTTTGCCATACCAGCTACGGTTGGGTTAACGGATCGGCTGGAGGCCTAACCCGGGTTGAAGAACAGGACGCATGAACCCTTCGTCAATCGTAAACCCACCGCTGACCAGATCTTCGGCCAGATCAAGGCTTCCGTCGAGATCAAGGTACCGGGTATTCGGACAGGCAAACGCAGCATGCAGCGCGGCGGCTATGCTGATCCTGCTTTCATCGTTGCATCCCCAGAACAACTGAATGTCCGCGTGCCGGGCAATGCCGGCCAGCCTCAGCGCAGCCCGTATCCCCCCGCATTTCATTAGTTTTATGTTGAATATCCCGAATAACAACGGTTCCCGGGCAAGTCTGAGCGCAGCCTTTCCGTCGGTCAGCGATTCATCGGCAGCGAGCCGTTGCCGGATATCAGGGGCAAAACGGGTAAGTTCAGCGTCGGCTCCCACCGGCAACGGTTGTTCAATGAGTTCCAGATTGGTATGACGGGTCTGATGCAGAAACTGCCGGAGCTGTCCGGCGGTATACCCCTGATTGGCATCCACCCGGATAAGTAACTCCCGGCCAAATGCTTCATACAAGCGGATAACCCGTTCGCTGTCCTGCAGTACATCAAGGCCTGTTTTTACTTTTACTACCCTGAACCCTTGCCGCAGATACGCACGGGCTTCGGATAATGTTTCGTCAACGCCCATAATACCGATGGTAACTGACGTCGGTAATGCCTGGAGTTGTTGACCATAGAACTGCACCACGGGTATACCCAGATACTGCCCGAACGCATCATGTAAGGCAATATCGAGTGCGGCTAGTGTACCCGGTGCATGACCAGGGATCTGTTCAACCGAATTCAGCAGCGCATTGAAGCACCGGATATCAGCCCCGATAAAGCCCTGTACCAACTCCCCCGTCAGGTTATGCAGCACGTCGGCCGGCGACTCACCAACCACATCCGGATCCGGATTGGCTGCCCCCCGGCCAATGATTCCATTGACAAGTTCAACCTCAACAAATACATTTTCGACTGTCGTTATGTGCTGGTATGCGATGGTATAGGGCTTGCTCAGGGCCAGATTCCGGGTATATACCCTGATATCAAGGATGCGCATAGGGCTGTTTGAGTTTGGGCATCAATGCCTGTAAGACCGGTACCAGTTCGGAAACACCTTGCTCTAGTGGTAAGAGGACCGGTATCCGCAGCTGCTCACAGTATGCTTGCTGAAAAGCAAGTACCTCGGCCGGAGAACAGTCTTCCGTATTGATGGCCAAGGCAATTACTTCCGACCCGTAGGCACGGATCAGCGCAATCTCTGATTCTACCGACGGGATTTCCCCCCAGGCCGGGATGTGATCATAGTATTTCCGTTTCGGGGCATGTACCAGCACAACGGCTTTCGCATTGCCGGATACCAGAAACTCGGCCCCGCAGGGTCCGCCGGGATTCCGCAGTGCTGCCTGGCCTTCTACAAACAGAAGGTCAGCGCCGGTCTCCTGCCAGCAACTGACAATAGCATGTTCCAGCTCACCCGACACAAAGTCATTGATCGTCGTATCAAAGACAAAACCATAACGGCCTCCCTGCAACCATCCCGTCTGCCCGGTGTAAATCATCTCGGCCGACAAACCGGCTTCCCGGCATGCCTGCGTCAGTAACCGGGCGGTGGTGCGTTTTCCGAGTGCACAGTCAGTACCCATTACGGCAATAACCGGCGCCGTTACCGAATAAATCGCTCCGGTCCAGAAATGGAGCTCGTCCCGGCGTTTCGGCCGGCGCACATCAATCAGCTCCCCGCCATAGGTCTTAGCCAGCTGCACCAGGTCCGGTTTGTCAGTGAGAAATTCGTGCAGTCCGTTCACTACAGAAAGTCCGTGTGTCAGACAGGTCCGGATCGTTTCCAGCATATGGGCAGGCAGCACGCCGCCGGAGGTGGCCACCGCAACGATGGCATGCGTCAGCTCCGGGGTAGCCACCAGGGCCTCCTCAACGGTCGGCCAGACGGGTATATTCCGGTGAATGCCGTCCAGTACCTCACCCGCATCCCGCCCGGCTGTCGGCGGATCAATCACGCCCCGTACCGTATACCGTTCAGTACCCCGAATCAGACCATGTGCCGTCTTGGCATCACTCGTCGTCAATAAACCATCTGTTATTAATAAGGCATGCTGTTGCATCCGCAGAAACTATTGGCAGTCAAAACAAAAACCAGAATCATCTTTACAATGGCAATCAAGCGTTTTATCTTCAATATTCCATTCTGCTTACCGATGAAACCACGATTTTTTTTTCTTTTTCTCCTCACGACAGCGTGCTGGCTGTCCGTAACTACCTTGCCCGCACGGCCCCACCGCCAGCCGGTACCCGATGCCCGTCTCCGCCGGCTTGACAGCGTACTGGCCTACCTGAACCAGCGCGGCCTGTTCAACGGCGTCGTATTGCTGAGCAGCAATGGCAAAGTCCGCTATCAGAAAGCCCTTGGCATAGCCAGCCTGGTTTCGCGCTCACCGCTCACCATTCATTCCCCGTTTAACCTCGCTTCTCTTTCGACGCAATTCATGGCGGTACTGATCATGCAGTTAAAAGAGCAGAGAAAACTCCGCTATGATCAGCCGGTGCAGGATCTGTTGCCTGCCTTTCCCTACCCCCGCATTACCATACGCCATTTACTGACCCACACGAGTGGTCTTCCCGACTATACTGATCTGGCAGAAAAAGTAAACGGGCCGCTCGATACGCTGACTAACGAATCACTGCTCAGCCTGCTGCACATGCATAGTCCGGCACTTCAGTTTTCTCCCGGCGCAAAATGGCAGTACTGTACTACCGGATACGTTATCCTTGGTTCTGTCATTACGGCACTGACCGGCCAGCCGGTCGAAGCCGTTTTCCGGCAGCAGATTGCCGTACCGCTCGGACTAACCAACTCGTTTGTCTTTCATTATCAGTCACTATACCCGGATAACAGGTTTGAGCGGGTGACCGGATTCCGGCGCAACAACGGGGTGTTGACAGCCAATGACCTTACCCGGCGGGATGGAGTATACGGTGACGGAAATGTCTATGCATCAGCAGCTGACCTCCTCCTCTGGACACAGGCAGTAACCGCCGGCAAGCTGGTCAGTGCCGCAACCATGCAGGAAGTATTCCCGCCCGCCCGGCTGGCGAACGGATCAGCCTACCCCTATGGCTTTGGCCGGGAACCCGGAAACGGCGAAACGGGTATGTCGCAAACCGGCACAAAGGAAGGCTTTTACAGTGAAATAACCCGTTTTTTCAACGAAAAACAAACACTTATTGTACTAACGAACGGAACCAATGATCTTGCGGGGCAAATTATCCGTGAGACGATTGCGGGTAAACCGGTCCGGTTGCCACAGACACAACTGCTGACTAACCTCCGGCTGATTGACGGAACCGGTACCCCCGCCGCTCAGCCTCGGTCAGGCTACTCAATGAGCAGGTGTGGGAGGTCGGTTCACTGACGCCCCTCCCCGGAGAACCGGTTACCGACGGGAAAGGACTGATACTCGCACCCGGATTTATTGATAGCCACAGTCACCATTACGCGTCACTCGACAAAACGCCCGAAGCCATTGCCATGCTGAGTCAGGGAATCACGACCATCATAATCGGACAGGACGGCAGCAGTTACGCCATCGATACACTGACTGCCCGGATGCAGCGTAGCCCGGTCGCGGTAAACATTGCTACCTATACCGGCCATTCATCCTTACGGACCAGTGTTATGGGTACCCGTGGTTTATACCGGACGGCAAAGCCGGATGAAGTGGTCCGGATGAAAGAACGCCTCCGGCAGGACATGCAGCGCGGGTCTCTGGGTCTGGCGACCGGTCTGGAATATGAATCTGCTTTTTTTTCCAGCCGGGATGAGGTACTGCAGCTGGCACAGGTCGCCGCAGATTCGGGGGGCCGGTATATGAGTCACATCCGGAGCGAAGACATCACCTTTGCGGATGCCATGGAGGAGATTATTGCCATCGGCCGGCAAACCCGGATGCCGGTGCAGATCTCGCACATCAAACTGGCGCAGCGGAATCAGTGGGGGGCAGTCCGCTGCCTGGCTCGCCCGGCTGGAGCAGGCCAGGGCCGAAGGCATCCATATCACCGCCGACTGTTATCCCTATGATTTCTGGCTGTCGACCCTTAGGGTATTGTTCCCGAAGCGCGATTATGCCAATCCGGAAAGTGCTGAGTTTGCCGTCAATCAGTTGTTTGATCCGGAGCAATCCGTACTTGCCCGGTACAGTGCCAATCCGGCCTATGCGGGCAAAAACATTGAGCGACATTGCCCGCAGCCGTCAGGAAAAACCAGCACAGGCACTGATGGGCTTAATTGCAGAAGCGGCTGCCCATGCCGAAAAACATCCCGGCGAAACCGGTGAAAGCATCATGGGCAAATCGATGGATGAGCCGGATGTGGTCCGGTTCCTGCAATGGCCGCAAACCAATATCTGCTCGGATGGGTCGGTAGGCGGACATCCCCGTGCATTCGGGGCCTTTACCCGTGTGCTGGGCCGGTATGTGCGCGGGCAGCAGATTATGCCGCTCGAGACGGCTATCTACAAAATGACCGGTCTGACCGCCCAGCACCTCGGGCTGCGCAACCGGGGGCTGATCGCTCCCGGCTACGCAGCGGATCTTGTCCTGTTTAATCCGGATACCGTTATGGATCAGGCTAAGTCCGGCGACAGTCAGGCCGTAAGTATTGGTATTGAAGCCGTTTGGGTAGCCGGAAAGCTGGTCCTTGCCGGTCAGAAACCAACCGGCCATTTTCCCGGTGTTTTTATCCGCCGAAACTAACCGTAAGTTGCTATTTTTGCACCCTGATTTCACCAAACTGATATTGCCTTGATTCCTGCTGTCGACACCCTGCTGAAAGATATTCGGGCCAAACGGTTCGCCCCGGTTTACCTTATACACGGTGATGAGCCGTTCTACCACGAATTGATTGCTGACCAGCTGGAGAAAACCGCCGTTCCCGTTGCCGAAAAAAGCTTTAATCAGTTTGTGCTCTTTGGTAAAGACACCGACATTGGCGCTGTCATCAATTACGCCCGGCGCTACCCGTTTATGGCCGACCGGCAGCTGGTACTGGTGAAGGAAGCCCAGGATATGGGCGGGTTTAAGGAAAAAAACAGTCTTGCCCTCCTGGAAGATTATGCGCTCAATCCGCTCAGCAGCACCATTCTGATGGTCTGCCACACGGGTAATCTGGATGAGCGGAAATCCTGGGTAAAAGCATTCGGTAACAAAGGCGTGTTACTCGCGGCCAAAAAACTGTACGAAAATAAACTCGTTGACTGGGTACAGGACTATTGCCACCGACAGGGCGTAAAGGTCAGCCCGAAGGCGTGCCAGTTGCTGGTCGATCATATCGGCAATGACCTGAAACGGATGGCGGGTGAAATTGATAAAATGATGCTGAACCTGCGGGTCGATGAAGAAATCAGCGCCTCGACGGTTGAGCGGCTGGTCGGCATCAGTAAGGAATATAATGTTTTTGAACTACAGAAAGCCCTGCTACAGCGGGATGTGGTAAAGGCTAACCGGATTGTCGATTATTTCTCGCGGAACCCGAAGGACAATCCCCTTATTCTGATCCTGACCCAGCTCTTCAGTTATTTCAGCAAGGTAATACTTGTACAGTCCTCGAAAGACCAGTCAGAAAAAGGAGTGGGTGCTCTCCTGGGTGTTAACCCGTTTTTCGTAAAAGACTACCTGCAGGCAGCCCGTACCTTTCCGCTGGTCAAGGTAGCAGATATTATTCACAGCATCCGTCGGGCCGACGCGCAGGTAAAAGGAATTGATACCCCGACGATGACGGAAGGCGAGATTCTGCGGGAACTTGTCTTTACGATTCTCCACTAAAACAGCCGGACGGGCAGCGGGTCGGTAAACTGCACCTCAATGGCCTGCTGCTCAACACGGCTTTCCAGCGTTTTCTGAAGGTCTGTACTCAACTTGTTAAACAAATCCAGACCGGTCTTTCTTTCGATCTCATCGACACTGACCCGGTAATTAATCCACTTCTGCTGACCGGCAGCATTGGTATTTGGCATCCATACCGCAAATACTCTTGTTTTGGCAGATACCCTCCGCTGGTCTTCCGAACCGGTCGGCAGCACCATTACTACTTTCCATAACGCCGCCGGCACCGTCAGTTTCCCTCCGGCAAGCGCATCCGCCGTACCCTTATCACCATCCCCCCCTTTTCCCCAGGTACCGGCAACGATATACAACTCGTTATCCCCGGCTAGTAAACTACGGGAATATTCTTCCAGCAATCGCCAGGCCTGCCGGTTGTGCTGCGGTGCCTGTGGTACAATATTGGTCAGGATGAATGTCGACCGGTTGTCCTCTGCGGAACCATCCCTGTCATCCGACGGACACAGGTGACCACGGTCGAAACCAGTATTGGTATAATCATCATGCCGGGCTATGTAATAGCCGGAAGGCAGAGTAGCATCGGCAATAAAACTCCCGGCATACCGCTCAGCACTTCCCTTCCAGGCAGAAGATAAATGCCAGGCCGCCCAGTTCGCAATTCCTGTCGACTTGTTAAGAGAAACGGTATAGGTCGACCGCTCAATCAGTAGGCGGGTCGATGCTGCGGTATTCCCTTTATCCGGGTCACCCATCGTCAGGGCGGCATCACGCTGCGCAGGTCCTCCTTGAGACGGCGACACCGGCTGTTCAGGCTGACAGGCGGTAAACTGCACAAAACAATACGCGGACAGAGTATAGATAATTAATTTACGTCTACGAATGTTCATTCATTTGATGTTTACTGAAATAGTAGATAAAGCATCAAATGTACTATCATTTTTAATTTACGGAACCAGCACCAGCCGTTTATTTACGTTATATCGATTTTATAAACTGAAGCAAATTCTCCCCGCCGCTCTCTGTCCTGTCTTGTAAGCAGCTCCATCTACTGTTTATTTACATCTGCTACTTCACCCGGATAGCGTTCCGGACAAGTCTTATTATGTAATACCTGGTTTTTATACTATTTTTCCGGAAAACGCATGGCTTTTTCAGCGTTCTGGCAAACTGCTGACCGCGTGTTACAGGCTGCTTCCACCCTATATCGGTGGGTGGCGCGCAACAAAATCAACGCAGCACAAATACAATTCATTAAAAATACAGCAATCCTGAATCAAGAAAGAGTTTTCCTGATTCAGGATTTACTTAGCCCTGATTTATAATTCCGGTATAACGACCTTCAGTTTCCGGCTTCATCTTCTGATGGTATACAGTGTAGGTAGATTGGCCTGACATCCTGGAGAGCGGCTTACCTGCAGAACGTAGAAAAGTGCAAAATGCGCGAAGTTGTTTTTTTACTTTCCGCAACATAAAAACGCCTTCCGGGAGGCTATATCCGGAAGGCGTTCAGCAGATTTTGCAGGCTGTCACTAGTCATAGAGTGCTTCAGCTTCTACCAGTTGTTCGTCAAAAAGTAAGGCAACACACCGGGCAAACCTTGGTTCCCGCAGCCGGTAGTAGCGGTTATTTCCCTGCTGGCGGAAACCAAGAATGCCTTTTGCCCGCATGTTAATTAAATGGTGTGAGATAAGTGATTGACTGATCGAAAAATGTTCCTGAATGGTCGTTACACTTAGCTCTTTTTCATCCCTGCTCAGTAGCATCACAATCTGCAACCGCAACGGGTGTGCCAGTGCTTTCAGCATGTAGGCTGTTTTATCTAATTGAGGTAAGGTGTTGAGCATATAGTAGTTAATCTGATTGTTTTTACTGTGGCCGGAACCGTTCGAATGAAACCGGTTCAAACCTTGACGTATCGTTCTCGAGCAAGGCATTTCCGGTAAACCGGGAGGCCTTGTTCCGGTGCGGACCGGACTCATCAGGATGTTCTGTCGTAATACTCCGGACGTCCGTGTACTTATCCCATAAACAGGTTACGCTTCCGGTGCAGATGACAAGCCCAATGAACCAGTATTTTCTTGCTGATGGCTTCATGTAAAAAGTCTTATCATAAATTTGGGTCAATAGATTACCTGATGTTCACCATATTAGTGATGCAAGTAACAATTTTGTACCTGATTCTTTTTTTGTTTTTTGGACAAGTGTTTTTGTTTTTCGGCCATACGTGCCTTTATATGACCGAAATCCATGTATTTCCTTTGTAACCTATACCAGTTAACTGGTTTTGTTATTCTGCGTTAACCGGTGATGCTAAGTTACTTCACAAGAAATCACATAACATATATGCATATTAAGTATATACTTGCCGCAACACAAAAAAGGGACCCACGAATGAGTCCCTTTTACATAACAGCGGATATACCCTTAGAGCATGGCGGCACCGAAAACCCCGGCACTATCTCCCAACTTCGGCTTCAGGATCTTTGTATGCACAATCCCGTTATTGAAAATATATTTTTTAATCCGCTCAACCCCTTCCGTATACAGCAGATCAACATTGCCGACTCCCCCGCCCAGCACGATGGCATCAGGGTCAAGTACGTTAATGAGCGTTGAAATGGCCCGGCCAAAATAATCCAGTAACCGTTCAATAGTACGGGTCGCATATGGGTCGGTTCCCGCCAGATGGCGTTCAACAATATCTTTCATTTTCAGCTCATTACCGCTGATATCCTTGTAATAGCGCTGTAGGGCCGGTCCGGCGAAAACCTGTTCCACACAGCCGCTTTTGCCACAGTAACACGGATACCCGTTTTCTTCCAGAATATTATGCCCCCATTCTCCGCCGATACCGTGCAGGCCGTTCAGTACGATAGCTTTGCCGTCAAGGCCCCTGAATACCACACCGCCGCCAACACCGGTTCCCATAATTACCCCGAAAACGCACCGGAAATCAGGTGCTTCATCCGGAACAACACCTAAGGTAGCTTCAGCAAGGGCAAAGCAGTTCGCATCATTGGCAATCTCAACCGGCACCCCCAGCCGCTTTGTCAGTTCCTGGGGCAAAGGCATGCCATTGAGGACTGTTGTGTTACAGCCCTTCATCGTTTTGGTTACGGGATCAAAGGTGCCCGGAGTGGCAAAACCGATTTTTTCCGGCTCACAATTCGTTTCGGCTTTCAGAATATCTACCAGCTTTCCGATTTGACCCAGTATATGCTCATACCCCAGATGAGCTTCCGTATCGACCCGTTTCCGGACTAAAACTGCGTCAGGTGAAGGAGCTGATAAGACAACGCCTTCAATTTTGGTACCACCCAGGTCAATACCCCAGTACGTTTTCATATTGTTTCGGAACAGTATAGTATATAAAGAGTAATAGTGGTTTCGGACAACGTTTTACTCCCTGTCAGGCATAAAAGATTAAGACAAAAATCACCTTTTTTTTGTAAATCGCACACCGGTTTCAACCTCAAAAAATTTCAGTAATTTCCGTACAAAACCTAATCATACTGACGTATGCTTCAAGCCGGACAAAGTGCACCTGATTTTAAGCTGTTTAACACAGAAAAGAAAGAAATCTCTCTAAGTGACTATACAGGAAAAAATGTTGTCATTTTATTCTTCCCGTTAGCCTTTACCAGTGTCTGTACCGCCGAACTTTGTGAAATGCGGGATAATATCGGCGTATATGCCGGCCTGAATGCGGTTGTTTTAGGTATTTCGGTTGACTCGCCGTTTACCCTTGCCCGATTCAGGGAAGAACAACAGTTGCCGTTTGATCTGCTTTCGGACTTTAACAAGGACGTATCTGCTGCCTACGGATCTTTGTACGATACGTTTGTCATGAACATGAAGGGAGTCAGCAAACGTTCGGCATTTGTGGTCGACAGTAACGGAATTATCCAATATGCAGAGGTACTGGAAAACGCCGGTTCAGTACCTGATTTTACAGCCATTCAGGCTGCATTAACGCCATTAAACTAATGTTCACATCCGGAGGGCCGTTACCGGAACGGCTCTCCGGTCTTTAACCCGTATACACGAATGACCGCCTGGTATCATACTTTCTTTACAGGTTTGCCACAGGTTGCCTGGAAGGCCGCGCAAACCAATGAGCAGACCCGGTTTGATCTTGAACTGCTCGTCGAAAATCTGGACTTTGGTCCCGGCGACCGGATTCTGGATATTTTTTGCGGGTATGGCCGCCACTCGGTCCCGCTCGCCCGTATGGGTGCATGGGTAACCGGCGTTGATATCTCACCCGAGTACATTGCCGAACTGCAGCAGACCATTGCACACGAAAACCTTCCGATGGAAGCGATTGAAGGCGATTTTCTGGAAGCGGCCATTCCGGGCACGTATCACGCCGCCTATTGTATGGGTAACTCCTTCAGCTTTTTTCCGGTTGAGGATATGCTACGCTTTCTGCAGAAAACAGAAGGGCTGCTCCGACCCGGAGGTCTGTTTCTGGCACACTCCGGTATGGTTGCCGAAGTGATTCTTCCGGACTTCCAGGAACGTAGCTGGATGAGCATCGGCGATGACATTACCTTTCTGAGCGAACAGTCTTTTGACGCACTGACCGGCCGGATTGATGCCCGGCTAACCTATTTTCAGTCGCTGGATTCCGGTCAGGCCGAGGTAGAAACCAGAACTGCCGAATACTACATTTATTCTATCGCCGAAATTGGCCGGCTGGCGGCTCAGGCAGGTCTGGAGCTGATCGACTGCTACGGAACGGTTGACGGACAGCCATTTGCCGTCGGCGATGAAGCGGCATGGTTCCTCTTTTCAAAACCGGAAGAGTAATACACATTATGTTACTATTTATTTCGTCCGGTTTATTTTCTCACGAATTGATTTCAACACATTAATTTGCCTGTTTATTACATTATTTATCACCTGAATTAAAATTTTCCAGGAATTTTCACGCTCAACGCGGGCTTTCTTCCATTAATTCGTTAGTTTTCAATGAATTTAACACTGTTAACTAGTATTTGACCCATAAATGGAAGTTATTGAACGCAAACAACGTACCCGGGAGCAGACGCGACAGGGCATCGTTTTCACGGCAAAGGATATTGCCCGTCGGGAAGGATGGCAAGCTGTTTCGATTCGTAAAATAGCCGATGCTATTGATTATAGCGCTCCGATCGTTTATGAATATTTTGACAGTAAGGATATCCTCTTAAACGAAATACGCACGGAAGGTTTCCGCTTTTTGCGGGAAGAATACAACCGGATTATGAAACTTTACCGTGATCCGGAAAAACGGTTGTACGAAATCTCATTAATTCAATGGAAGTTTGCCTTTGATCAGCCCGAAACCTATCAGGTCATGTATAACCTGAACGGCGCTTTCTGCCAGGTGTCTATCTGCGGATCTCAGGATCTGGAAGATATGGGCCGGACTGGTGCGTGAAACGATTTTTTCCTTTATCCCGAAATCACGGGAAAGCATTCAGAAGCTATATTTTGAGTGGTGGTCAATTTCCCACGGCCTGATCACTATGTCGATGATTCTGAAAGATCAGCAACCGGTTGAACAATCGGAATTGATCTACAGAGATACATTACGGCGGTTTATCCGCAACCTGCGGTAGCCTTCAGCAAGGGTAAAACAGTCCCTGTATTTACCCTTCGCTGTTCACCGACCGAACCTGAAATTTCACTCTGGTGATACACCAGTGAGTGCGGATCGACACTGTGCGTCAGCCAGACGTTGCCGCCGATTACAGAGTCATGCCCTACCACCGTTTTGCCGCCCAGAATGGTGGCGTTGGCATATATGACCACATTATCTTCAATGGTTGGATGGCGTTTCTTCTGCGCCAGGTTCTTGGCGACATGCGTTGCCCCGAGGGTCACCCCCTGATAAATCTTTACGTTGTTCCCGATGATCGTTGTCTCCCCGATAACAACCCCCGTGCCGTGATCGATAAAAAACGACGGGCCGATGGTTGCCCCCGGGTGAATGTCAATACCGGTATGGCTATGGGCATACTCCGTCAGCATCCGGGGCAATAAAGGCACATCAAGCAATATCAGCTCATGGGCTACCCGGTATACCGCAATGGCAAAAAATCCGGGATAGACCGATACTACTTCTTCAATGCCGTTGGCCGCCGGATCATTCTCCGCAATGGCTCTGGCATCCGATTGCAGCATCGAATAAATGGCCGGCAACCGCGCAAAAAAACTGATTGGAAATAAACTCCGGAGACTGGGGTAACTGCGAATGCAGCGGCCGCAGCAGGCATTGCAGCTGATCGGTCAGTTTATCATAGGTCCGCTGAACATCTACCGACACAGACTGGCAATCCTGGGTAATCGGGAAGAGCAGCCGCAGCAGCTGATCAATAAACCGTCCGGCATCAGGCCGGGACGGTAACCGGAAACGAAACTGTTCCCCCTGAGTGGCTAACTGATCAAAAAAAGCCGTCAAAGCATCCGTAGAGATCATATATTCAGCGTAGTCAATTCCCCATTCCGGGGAAACCTTACAACAATTCAGTATACCACGGTTTCAGGCCCGGTACGTGATAATCTGCTATTAGCCAACAAAAACAGGGCCAATAAGTTCCGGTGGCCGGAATGGCGCCGAATTTGCAGTTGATTATCGTCGTAAATAACAGAATCATGTTTGGTAAAGCAATAATAACCCTGTTTTTTTCACTGGCAGCGACGGCCGGTTTTTCATGGCTCATCTCAGTGGCATGCCACACGGGTAGTCAGGAAACAACGTCGGTGGTTCAGGCATCAGCAGGTAGTTTCGTCAATGTGGCTAATGCAGCGCCTGCATTAACCTTCTCGCTCCCCGTCGATTTCACACCGGCAAACGACGGCAGCAACCGCGTCTTTGTGGTCGAACAGCCCGGCCGGATTCAGGTTTTCGAAAAAGATGCCAGTCCGTCGTCGGCAAAAACGTTTCTGGACATTCGCTCCCGCGTTTCCGCCGGAATTCACCGCGGACTGATCAGTCTGGCATTTGATCCTGCTTTTGCCTCAAACGGTTATTTTTACGTTAACTATACCAGCGGTAATCCGTCTGAAACTATTATCAGCCGTTTTACGGCAACATCTCCGTCCGAAGCTGATCCCGACAGCGAAGTTATACTGATGCGGCTGGCTATTCCGTTTACCGGTTACAGTGGCGGTAAGCTGCTGTTCGGGCCGGATGGTTATCTGTACATAGCAACCAGTGACGGTAAACAATCCACCCTGCGCCGGGTTATTACAAACAACGATTTATCAGACCATACTACTGACTTGTAAACCAGTCGGGCAATATACGTTACTCTGTGACCTGCCTGCGCAAAATAAGTGGCCGGCCACACCTTAATAGTTATACTAATAAGTCTAAAGTAAACTTATATTGTCGATATTTGTCTGTTTTGATCAGATAGAAAGCGTTTTACAACCTGACGGTATGAACCCGGTAATTGAGTTTTTTCAAAAGCTACTCGATACAAATGATTGGCCGCCCCGGTGGTATTGCGGCAACTGGACTGATTTTCACGGCTGGCTTTACATCGCCTCTGATCTGTCAATCTGGGGCGCCTATATGGCCATTCCGCTGATTCTGATCCGGTTTATTATCGTCAAACAGGGAATTCCGCTCCGTAGTGTTTTCTGGCTCTTCGGAGCATTTATTCTGCTTTGCGGACTCACTCACCTGGTAGATGCTACCATGTTCTGGTGGCCGGCTTACCGCTTTAACGCCCTGGTCCGCTTTCTGACGGGTTTGATTTCCATTGCTACCGTTCTGGCACTCATCAAATATTTTGATCAGGCGCTGGGTCTACGGACTTCTGAAGAATACGAGCGTGAGCTGCATTACCGGCAACGTGCCGTACAGGAACTGTCGCGGTCTAATGAAGAGCTGCAGCAGTTTGCCTATGTGGCCTCCCACGACCTGCAGTCACCCCTGCGGACGATTGAAAACTACATGTCGTTGCTGGAGGTCAAACATGGTCACGAACTCTCACCGGATGCCCGTAAACTGCTGGAAGTCACGTCGGCCGCATCCGGCCGGATGCGGGTGCTGATCAACGATCTTCTGGAATTTTCGCGCATCGGCAATACGGCTGACTTTGTTCCGGTCGACCTCAACAAGCTGCTCGACGAAATTACGGAGGAGCAGCAGGAAGATATCCGGGATGCCGGTGCCAGCATTACCATCGGGCCGCTGCCAACCCTGGAAGCCCACCGGACAGACCTGAAGCAACTGTTTCTCAATCTGCTGTCGAACAGTATAAAATACCGCCGTCCGGGCGTCCCCCCCGTTATATCGGTTCAGTCCGACGATCTGGGAGATGCCTGGCAGATCCGGATCAGCGATAACGGCATCGGTATCGATGACCGGTATTATGACCGGATTTTTCAGCTATTTCAGCGCCTGCACGGGCGGAATGAATTTCCTGGGACCGGCATCGGACTGGCAACCTGTAAAAAGGTAGCCGAAATTTACGGTGGCCGTATCTGGCTTGACAGCAAGGTTGGTGAAGGTTCCACTTTTTACGTTGTACTACCTAAAGTAATTAAAACCCTGAAGCATTATGCCCAGTCCGATTCACTGTATTCTGTTAATTGATGACGATCCGGATGACAATTTCCTGCACCAGATCGTTATCCGGGATTCAGGTCTTTGCGAGCAGATCAGAGTGGCAGAAAACGGGCTTCTGGCCTTAAACTACCTTACCGGCGTTCACCATCCCGATTACATCCGGCCTGATATTATCCTGCTGGATATTAATATGCCGGGCATGAACGGATTTGAATTTCTGGGGGAATACGATAAGCTACCGAAAGAACAGAAAGCTAATGTGGTACTGATGATGCTGACTACGTCGCTGAATCCGGATGATCACAAACGTGCCATGTCTTACGGCATCGTTGACAGTTTTAAAAGTAAACCGCTGACCAGAAAACTGCTGGAAGACGTCGTAAATTCCCATTTCCAGTGACACGGACACCTGCCTTTCTGACTGCGTTCCCGTCTCCGCTCGGCATCGTCCGGATTGCCGGTGATGCGCAGGGCGTTACCGCTGTTTCCTGCCGGGAAGACGCGGACAGCCTGCCGGCACCCGACGAAACGTTACCCGTACCGGTACAGGAAGCCGCTGCCCAGCTACAGGCGTATTTTGCCGGTCAGCAACAGACGTTTACCTTCCTGATGAACCCGCAGGGTACGGACTTCCAGCAACGCGTCTGGCAGCTGTTGCTAACGGTTCCGTATGGACAAACCCGTTCCTACCTGAGCCTTGCCCGTGAGCTGGGTGACGAAAAGGCAATCCGCGCTGTAGCGGCGGCCAACGGGAAAAATCCGCTCTGGATTGTAGTCCCCTGCCACCGGATTATCGGGTCAGACGGAAAACTGGTGGGTTATGCCGGTGGATTGTGGCGCAAAAAATGGCTGCTGGAGCATGAACAGAATCAGCGGCAGCTGACGTTATTCTAGAAAAGCATGACACGGACGCATCTGATTTTCCTGCTACTGAGTGTACTGAACATGGGATGTTTCGGCCGGTTCACGATGACCGAACGGGAAATTCAGGCCCATTATGCAGACCGCCGGAACAAACCTTTATTTTATACCATTGAAACCGATTCGACCCGACTGTTTGTTGCCAGCACCGGTGCGGACACCCTGCCACCGCTGTTGCTGATCCACGGTGCCCCCGGCGCCTGGTATGGCTACATCCGCATGCTGGACGACACGCTGTTGCAGAAAAATTACCACATTATCAGCGTTGACCGGCCCGGCTATCATAAATCACGGCTCAGCGGCCGGTGGCGGAAACGGCGGCAACAGTATACCCTCAACCGGCAGGCAACGACCATTGTGCAGGCCCTGCGGTTAAACCATTCCGGCAAACCGGCCACCGTTCTGGGCCGGTCGTATGGCGCACCCGTTGCGGCAAAGCTCGCGGCAGATTATCCGGCACAGATCAGCCAGCTGTTTCTGATTTCGCCGGCCATTGACCCGGATGCCGAAAAGTTTTACTGGTTCTCTAAATGGGGGAAATTTCCGCTGATTCAGGCTTTTTTACCCAGACCGCTTAACATTGCTACCCATGAAAAGTTTACCCATGCGGGGAACTCCGGAAACTGTTACCGGGCTGGCAGCAGATTCAGGCGCCGGTTACGGTGATGCAGGGAGGCCGCGACTGGATTATCAACGCCTGTAATTTCGATTTTTGCCAAATGTATGCTGGAAGGTAAACCGGCCAATTTTATTTTTTTGCCTGAAGCAGGTCATTTAATCACCAATTCACACGCTGAGCTGGTACGGTCACTGTTACTGTCGCCCTCATCCGGAACGGTTGCCCCGGTTTCTGCGAACTAATCCACCTGGCATGAATAACATAGAAACCGTACTGCTTCTGATGGCAGTACTGTCGGGCCTGACGTTACTGACGCAACGGCTGAAGATACCGTATACCATTCTGCTCATCGCCGCCGGACTCATTATCGGATTCGTCCCGAGCCTGCCGAACGTTGAACTAAAACCCGATGTGGCCTTTCTGATTTTTCTGCCCCCGCTGCTTTACGAAGCCTCCGGCACGATTTCGTGGCACGAGTTCAGGAAATTCAGCCAGCCCATCAGCCTGCTCGCCATCGGGCTGGTTTTTTTCACGACCACGGCCGTGGCTGTTGTGGCCCATTATACGATTCCTGATTTCAGCTGGCCACTGTCGTTTGTGCTCGGGGCCGTGATCTCTCCGCCCGATGCCGTAGCCGCGACCAGCGTTACCCGCGGCCTGGGACTCCCAAACGGATCATTGCCATTCTGGAGGGCGAAAGTCTGGTTAACGATGCGTCGGCGCTGATTGCCTATCGCTTTGCCATCGCTACCGTGCTCAGCGGCAGCTTTGTGCTGTGGGAGGCCGGACTCCAGTTCGTGATCGTCGCCGGGGCGGCATTCTGACCGGTATGCTGCTGGGGATTATCTTCCGGCTTATTCATAACCAGCTCGACAACTCTACCGTTGCTACTACCCTGTCGCTCCTGCTGCCGTTTATCGCCTACCTGCTCGCCGAACATTTCGGCACCTCGGGCGTACTGGCCGTGGTATCGGCAGGGCTGTACATGGCCTGGCATTCATACGAAATCTACTCGTTCCAGACCCGCATGCAGATCAACGGCTTCTGGAACATCCTGATTTTTCTGCTTACCGGCTTTGTCTTTATCCTGATCGGCACCGAGCTGCCGTTTATTGTCAACGGCCTCGAACAGGACGAGCTGCCCCGGCTGATCGGTTACGGATTCCTCATCAGTCTGGTAGCCATTCTTACCCGGATTGTCTGGGTGTTTCCGGTAACCTATCTCTTTTCTTTTTTTAAAACCCGCAAAAAACGCGAGGGTTCCATCCGGCAGTTTACCCGCAATGAGCTGTTTATCACCTCCTGGGCGGGTATGCGCGGAGTTGTTTCGCTGGCTACCGCTCTCTCCATTCCGTATAAACTCCGGTCAGGTGAGGCCTTTCCGTACCGGAGCGAAATCCTGTTCATTACGTTCATGGTTATTGTGGTTACGCTCGTGCTCCAGAGCCTGACCCTGCCGGTCTTTATCAAACGGCTGAATGTGTTTGAACCCAGGGAAGAAGAGGAAAAGGAAGAACGGAGTATGCGGCTCGCTTTGCTGGTCAGCTCTATTACCTTTATTGAAAGTGAGCTGTCGCTTACCCTGAATGATGACGTTCTGTCAGAGCTGAAAGAGCGGTTCGAGCAACAGATTAATTACCTGAACGGTGTGATGCGGATGGACGAAAATCCAAAACTGCACCGGCTTAAAAACATGCAGTCGGCCTTTGATGAATACATGGAAAGTGAAGCAAAGATCATCCGGCATCAGCGGGATCAGATTATAAAATGGCATAAGGACGGGACCTACAGTGAAGAATCGATCCGGCGGATTGAGCAGGAACTGGACGTTCGGAGTCTGAGTTTGCAGACCCGTCTCCGGCGGGTTATCCCGGCCGGCGGGCTTACCTGAGCGGATTCCTGACGGACTTTCCGGTTTACTCCTTATTTAGTTAGTGTAGTTTTGGCGGGCGACGGCAAATTTAATTCTCCCATTTTTTTGTAATTTAGCAAACAAACCTGTTTCAATAGTACATTTCAATGGCCCTTTACAAACTTCAAATCAATGGTAAAACCGTTCAGACCGAAGCAGGATCCGGACACCCCGCTCCTGTGGGTACTCCGTGACAACCTGGGTCTGGTCGGTACAAAGTATGGTTGCGGGATAGCCATGTGCGGTGCCTGCACGGTACATGTCAACGGCGAAGCCACACGTTCCTGCGTCCTGCCCGTTTCATCGGTTACCAGCGCAAAAATTACCACGATCGAAGGTCTGTCCAGAAACGGGGACCATCCGGTGCAGCAGGCCTGGGACGAAGTCGATGTCCCACAATGCGGATACTGTCAGGCCGGTCAGATTATGACGGCCGCAGCGCTGCTGAAACGCACGCCGAAACCAACGACGGAAGAAATTGATGCCACCATGAGCGGTAATATCTGCCGTTGCGGTACCTATCACCGGATCCGCGAAGCCGTAAAACTTGCCTCTGCCAAAACTAAATAGGGATCGCCTGCACAGAAATGACCTCAACAAGACGTAGTTTTCTTAAAATAGCCGCTTCGGCGGGCGGCGGTTTAGTATTAGGCTTTAACTGGTTTGAGTCGGTGGCCGCCGATTCGCTGACGGCCGGACTGCCGGTTCCGGCCCTCGTCAGCAGCTCACAGGGCATCAGTGCCGCCGCTTCGGTGGAATTTAACAGTTTCCTGTCCATCGCTCCTGACGGGCTGGTAACGATCCTGTCGCCGAACCCCGAGATCGGTCAGGGCATCAAAACGGCCTTCCCGATTGTCGTTGCTGAAGAACTGGACGTTGACTGGACCCGCGTGAATGTGCAGCAGTCGGCCCTCGATAACAAGAAATTTGAACGCCAGCTGACTGGTGGCAGCGGGGCTATCAAGCACTCCTGGACACGCCTCCGTAAAGCCGGCGCCACTGCCCGCCTGTTGCTGATGCAGGCCGCCGCCCAGCGCTGGAATGTTCCGGTCAGCGAACTGACAACCGACAAAGGCGTCGTTTTCCATAAGGCGTCGAACCGTAAAGTACCGTATGGTGAGCTGGTAGCCGATGCCGCTAAGCTGCCCGTCCCGACCGACGTGCCGCTGAAAGACCCCAAAAACTTTAAGCTGATCGGCAGCACGATTAAAAACGTCGATAACAAAAATATCCTGACCGGAAAACCACTTTTCGGGATTGACTTCTACCGCGAGGGTATGCTGATTGGCATGATTCAGCGGCCTGCGTTTGGCTACAAACTGAAGGCTGTCGATACGAAGGCCGTGAAAGCAATGCCGGGTATTGTCGACGTGGTGACGTTTAAAAATAACGTGGCCGTTGTGGGTAAATCAACCTGGCAGGTTAAAAAAGCCCGCGAAGCGCTCAAAATTGACTGGGAAAAAGACGGTTCTCTGGAAAGCAATGCCGACCATGACCGCCTGTTTACCGACATGCTGAACAGCGACAAGGCAACCGTCCGGCGCAAAGACGGCGATGTAGAAGCCGCGTTTAAATCGGCAGCTAAGGTCGTTAAGGCCGAATACCAGTGTCCGTTCCTGCCGCACAGCCCGATGGAGCCGATGAATTTCTTCGCCCATGTAAAATTCGGGCCAAACGGTCCGGAAAGCTGCGAACTCGTCGGACCAACCCAGACACCGGATGCCGCCCGCAATGAAACGGCTAAACTCCTGAATATTCCGGCGGATAAGATTACCGTTGACCTCACCCGCATGGGCGGTGGCTTCGGCCGCCGGCTGAAAGCCGATTACGTGGTTGAAGCCGCTGAACTGTCAAGCCTCGTTAAGGCACCGGTCAAACTGATCTGGACCCGCGAAGACGACATGACCGGGGGCAGCTACCGGCCGGCCGTGCGCTACCGCTTCGAGGCAGCCCTCGACGCACAGGGCAATATGATCGGCTACAAACTCCGCGGAGCCAGTATCAACGCCGGCAATGCCACCCGTGAGGATAACTTCCCGTCGGGGGCCGTACCAAACCTGCTGATCGACTCGGCTGATCATAAGTCGCCGATTACGACCGGAGCCTGGCGCGCACCGATCACCAACTTTCTGGCCTTTGCCGAACAATCGTTCCTCGACGAGGTGGCGACGGCGGCCGGTAAGGATCCGGTTCAGTTCCGCCTCGACCTGCTCGATAAGGCCAAAACCTCACCGACCGGTGCCATCAAATACGACATCGACCGGATGAAGGCAGTCATCAAACTGGCGGCTGAGAAATCAAACTGGGGCAAGAAAAAGGGGGCTGACGGAAAAGCAGTGGCCCAGGGCTTCAGCGTGTACTTCTCGCATAACTCTTATGTGGCGCAGGTTGGTGAAGTAGTCATGCATAAAGGTAAACCCGTGTTACAGAAAATTTACGCGGCTGCCGACTGCGGAATTATCATTAACCAGAGCGGGGCACGTCAACAGGTAACAGGTGGTGTTGTCGACGGTATCGGCCATGCCATGTACGGCAATATGACGTTTAAGGACGGTGTGCCGCAACAAAGCAACTTCAACGACTACCGGCTGATCCGGATGAATGAGGTCCCGGAGGTTGAGGTACACTTTGTCGACAACGGAATTGAGCCGACCGGCCTTGGTGAACCGGCGCTGCCGCCAACGGGTGCGGCTGTATCAAATGCCTACTTCAAAGCCACCGGTCAGCGGCTGCGGAATCAGCCGTTTATCAATCAGGAAGGGTTTAAGGGCGTTTCCTGAGTAACAGAATTAACCGGCACTTAAAGCAAAGAGAATTCGTTTACCACATGCCCTCATCGCGAAACCAGGAGCACATCTCCGGCGGTTAGCGATGAGGGCATGTGGTACATTTGTTTCAGTCCGCCAGCCCGTTAAATAAGGCAGCTGTCATGCGGCTGAATTCTGCCTGCACCGGTGCATCTATGTGAACCGGTACCCCGGTGCCGGGGTGAACAAAGGACAGATGCCGGGCATGCAGCAGCATGGTGTTCATGGCAAACTGCTCCTTAAACAGTTTATTCTGCTTATTACAGCCATGCGGCCGGTCACCAATGATCGGGTGCATCACATGGGCCATGTGTTTCCGGAGCTGATGCATCCGCCCGGTCGCCGGTTCAAGCTCCACAAGCGAATAACGCGACGTTGCATGTATCCCGAAGGCAACCGGAATCTCGGCCCGCTGTACGGTCTTCAGCTTCGTAAATGCTTCCTGTACTACCCCGTCATCGCGTTTCAGCGGATAATCAATTTCCAGCGTGTCGGGCGTATAGCCGCGCACGATGGCCAGATAGGTCTTATGCATTTTCCCCTCCGCAAACAGCATCTGCATAACCGGATTCAGGGATTCTTCCAGCGTAAAAAGCAGTACGCCGCCTGTCTTCCGGTCGAGCCGATGGACAGGATATACCCGCTGACCCAGCTGATCGCGTAACAACTGAACGGCAAACTCACTGGCATCCCTGGCAATCGGTGAGCGATGCACCAGCAAGCCGTGGGGTTTATTAATGGCCACCAAACCATCGGATTCATAAATAATGTTCAACATAGCCAACAAAACGTAGGGGCGCCCCCACGTGGGCGCCCGAAATAAAAATACACACGCGTAGGCGCCCGATAAACCAACGCCCCCATTTCCCCCGCAAAGGTAACAGGCTTTCAGGCTTCCGCAGAAAACTGTATCTTTACCTGATCATTTTCGCACAACCTGCCTTAGTGCCCCGGACAGGAATTCCTCGTCATAAGCTGGCTCTTACTGACCTGATCCGCCGCTTTGCGCGCTATTTTGCTTATGTCTACCCCCGTTAACGAAAAGCTGGAACTTGCCCGGAACTTTGTCCTGCACACCAACCGGAATATCTTCCTGACCGGCAAAGCCGGTACCGGAAAAACCACATTTCTCCAGCAGATCCGGCAGCAGGCGGTTAAACGGATGGCCGTTGTGGCGCCGACCGGTGTGGCTGCCATCAATGCCGGCGGGGTAACAATCCATTCGCTGTTTCAGCTCCCGTTCGGCCCCCTTGTGCCCGGCGCCCCTTTGCAGGAAGCCCGGAAATTTACCCGCGACAAAATCAGGCTGCTGCGTACGCTCGACCTGCTGGTCATCGATGAAATCAGTATGGTCAGGGCCGATATACTGGACGGGATTGACGACATCCTGCGCCGGTACCGCTACAACAGCGCCCCCTTCGGCGGCGTGCAGCTGCTGATGATCGGGGATATGCAGCAGCTCCCCCCCGTTATCCGCGATGAAGAATGGTCACTGCTCCAGCCCTATTACGAGACCGGCTATTTTTTCAGCAGCCGTGCCCTGCGGCAGACGCCCTACATTTCGATTGAACTGACGCATATTTACCGGCAGTCCGACGAGCGCTTTATCGGTATCCTGAACAGCATCCGCGAAAAACGCGTTAGCCGTAACGAACTCGACGAACTGAACAAACGGTACATCCCCGATTTTGCCCCGAAAGACGACGAAGGTTACATCACCCTGTCGACCCATAATCAGGCCGCTCAGCAGATCAACGCCCGGAAACTTCAGGCATTGAAAGCCAGACCGCGTGTCTTCAGCGCTACCATTGAAGGCGAATTTCAGCCCAACAACTACCCGACCGAAGCCGAGCTGGAGCTGAAAACCGGTGCCCAGGTCATGTTTATCAAGAACGATGCGACCTACGAGAAACTGTACTACAATGGTAAAATCGGCCGCATTGTCGATATGGATGAGGAAACGATCTATGTCAAATGCCCGGGCGAAGAGTCGGTGATAACCGTATTACCGGTTGAGTGGACGAACCTCCGCTACAGCATTGATCCGGCGACGAAGGAAATTAAGGCCGACCCCATCGGTACGTTCCGGCAGTTTCCGCTGCGGCTGGCGTGGGCCATCACCATTCATAAGAGTCAGGGGCTGACGTTCGAAAAAGCCATTATTGATGCCTCGGCAGCGTTTGCGCACGGACAGGTGTATGTGGCCCTCAGCCGCTGCAAAACGCTGGAAGGGCTTGTTTTACATACCCCGATCCCGCCCGGCAGCATCAAAACGGAATTTACTCTGGAGGAATTCCACGAGCAGGTTCAGCAAAAAATACCGGACGAACGCGAACTCACCGAGTCAAAGCGCAGCAATCAGGAGTTGCTGATCCGGGAACTGTTTGCGTTTGAACGGGCGGCCTCGCTGGCCACCCGCTGCCGTAAATTCGCGGAAGAGAACGATGACAGTTTCAGCAACGAGCTAAAAACCGGACTGGCCACACTCGACGATCTGATCCGTGAGAAAGCACGGGATATTGGCCGGCGGTTTCAGCACCAGCTGACCACTTACTTCGCGGCCACCGAACTGCCGGAAGCAAACCACGCCTTACAGGACCGGATCAACAAGGCAGGAGCCTATTTTACGGAACTGCTGAAAAACGAGCTGAATCCGTACCTGCTCGACGCCCCGACCGACTCCGACAACAAACAGGTGCGCGACAGCCTCCTCGAGCGGCTCGACGAACTGGAAAAAGAGTTGTTTATCAAGCAGGCCTGCTTTGCGGCGTGCCGGAAACAGTTTTCGGCCCTTGCCTGTCTCGAAGCCCGCAACCATGCCGAACTTGACTTCAGGCCCGCCCGTAAACAACCGGATGAAGGGATAAAAGCCCGCAAAGGCGATACCATCGGCAAAGGGCTGTATACAGCCCTGATGAAATGGCGCAACGATCTGGCCGGCGAACACAATACCACCGGCTACATGGTATTACCTCAGAAAACCATACTGGAGCTGGTCCGCGTCCGACCCGGTTCCCCTGCCGACCTGCTGAAAATCAAAGGCATGGGCAAAGCCAAAACCAAACAGCTGGGGGCAGCTATTCTGGCGATTATCCGGCAGTATGGCGATACCTGATTGGTGTAACACGGATGAAAAGTGTATACAGGGACGTCACGCACAAGCTGACAGCTGACCAGGTCGCAAAGTTTCCGTTGAATTCGTTCAACATAGTGAGGGCGGGTTTACCGGCTCTCCTCCGGTACTTTACACCTGAAGGCGTGTGTTTTTAACGCCTTACCATTAACTACGTTATAAAACAGAATGGAATTCCGTCTTATATTGCCTGTTTTTTTACCCGTAGAAGACGGTTTGTTAACCACCGGCGTACGGGTTCATCGTACCCTTTTAAACACACATATGCCAGGACTATTGAGCCGGTAACCAGCGCTGCGGCTCCCGGCAGGGACTGGTTAAAGGTCAGATTTTCGTTTTTTACCCAGGCATAATACCAGTAAATAAACGGGTAATGGACCATATAGAGCGGATACGAAATAGCACCGGAAAATTTACAGATCCGGCGGGTCACGTTGTTCATTGCCGTACCGGAGGCGCCCAGATACACCAGCAGCGGAAACACCACGACACAACAGATGGTATCATACACCCCGTTCATCCACAACGCATCACTCCCCCCGACCCTCGGAATGGCCGACACAACGACAATCGTCAGGCTGCCGATCCAGAAAGCGCCTTTTATCCGGGCGGGTTTCACTATGCGCGACAGCAGCAGACCGGCCGGAAATGAAAACAGCAGCCGCAATACCCCGCCCGTCAGGTTGTCGTCGGTCAGCGAAAACCCGGCACAGATGTCGCCGTAGGGCCCCGTGATGGCAAAGGCCGCCAGGCCGCAGCCGGCAACGAACACCAGCACGGCGAGGGCCGTTACCGACAGTTTCCGGAGGATCAGGGCGTACAGCATATTACCGATGTATTCAAAAAACAGCGACCAGCCCGGGCCGTTCAGCGGGAACATCTCTCCGACCCCACGGATTTCGATGGCCGGTGTGGCCGGAATCAGGAACATATTCAGCAAGGTTGCCCCCATGAGTGCCGTGAACGGTACCCGTGAAACGTCCCAGGCGGCACACCCCTGCACATAGAAAAGCAGGGCACCGATCAGTGCCCCCATGACCACCATCGGATGCAGGCGGATAACCCGGCGCACCATAAAATCCCGGACGGTCATGGTTGTCCACCGGTCATCGTAGGCATAGCCCATCACAAAGCCGGACAACAGAAAAAAGAAATCCACGGCCAGGTAACCATGATTGATTCCCTGGTCGATGTGGCTGGTGGCAAACGCTTCGAACAGGTGAAAGCACACGACCGTTATCGCTGCTACGCCCCGCAGGCCGTCAAGGATATCGAAATGGGGTTTGGTATCCGCGAAAGCGGCTGAAGTTGTATTATCAGACATTGCCAGTAAGGGCTTGGGTTAACGCAGGCCGGCCGCCGGTCCGGAAGGCCGCGTCCGGTTGTTTCGGAGGGTCGAAGATAGGTGGTTTCGAAAAAAAAGACATTGTTTCCGGAAATTACCGGTTCATTGCCCGCCTGAACGGTCAGTTAAGAGTCTGTATACGGGGTGAGCCGTTTCCGGCTATCATATGGCAGGTGTTCGATTACCTTGCCGGTTAGGCGAGGCCGGTAATGAGGCCATCGACACTCGTCAGCTTAACCGACCCTTTCGTCTTGCCATCCAGCGAATGGGTGAATTCAGCAGGGGTGCAGGTAGTTTCGGCGGGGGTGACGTCGGCTGTTTTTTTACTACAGGATGCGGTGAAGACGAACAGCCCGAGCATAAGGGCAACAGTTGATTTGGTGTATGACCGGATCATGGTGGTAAAATGGCAGGTATTGCGGACCTGCGGCCGATGTATGGGAATTGGTGAAATAATTTTTGTTGCACTGTCATCGCTAACTAGCTGCTGGCGATGACAGTGGCTTTAATGCTTAATGGCCTGTAGCGATAGCCTGTTCCCGCCCGTAGCTTGCTTTGGAATAAGCCAGCTTTCGGGCCAGAGGTCCTTCCTGATATTGTTCACTCGCCACAGGAGAGCGATAAGGGGGCAAAGCCGACCCAATAACCTCCATCCCCATGCTTAAAATTGTACTTAAACGCTTGACATAGTTATCGGTAAGACCAGAGATGAGCCTATGGATGGTTTATAAAGTACCGTAACTAGGGGTCGATAAAATACCATATCTATAGGTATTATAATAACCATTCTCCCATGAGTTAATTGTACAATGTGACGCATTTTCAAACCTTAGCAAGCCAGTTTTAAGCCTGTCCTTATTTAGTTTAGCCGTATTTACCATAGGTATGGTAAATTGTTGGCTTTTTTGATTATTATGCCTTTCTGAATAAGAAAATGTATCATAAAATAATAAAGACAGGAGGCTGAACCATCCGCCTTTAGGTTCTCCTGTATATCTATCGGTATCACTCGCAGTAAGTTCAATTATTTCTTTCACTTGAAATAAAGTTGGAAATTCGTCCTTAGGATAAGGATGAAAAAGCATCCAATCAAATTTTACATTTATGCTACACAAATTATATTGTTTTGAATAAGCAATACATTCATCTATGCAAGTGGCTATCAAGGGGTCTGTTGGTGCATAATATAATTCAGCACTGCTAAACTCCAGCTGGTCGAATGCTTTGATTGCGTGTTCTAATGTGAACATCATTAAATCACTACCTGACAGAGAATTATGAAATTCTGAATCATATTGGAAAATCCATGAAGCCAACTCCTTTTTGAATGGCCCATCAAAAAATGGGTATGGAGGAGGTTGATTAGCTGAAATCATTGTGAAAGAGGGGGTTCTAAAATACCATCGGAACAGAAAAATTTGACTTTAGAAACAGTACCATCATTAGGTCTATGATATCCATTAGGAGACAACCAACGACGAAGAACTTCTTCTTTTGTTAACTGTGATGACGTAATCCATACTTCAATACCTTGACCAATAAAACCATTTTTGACGGCTTTATCATAAGCTATTTTTGCGTTATTAACTATTTGATCCACTTTTGAAGATGTGGCTATTTTGAGTGACCCGTTATCGCTCGCGTTCCGCGAGTGATTTTTATCCAGAAGGGCGTCCCGCCCGTAGGTTGCTCTGTAACAAGCCAGCTTTCGGGCCAGAGCGGTCTGCCGCCGCGGGCCCTTCTGGATATTGATCGCTCGCAATATGCGAGCGATAACGGGGGTGACCTAACTATGCATTTTATCCGCAACGGCCTGTAGCGTTAGCCCGCTCCCGCCCGTAGATTATTCTGTAACAAGCCAACTTCCGGGCCAGAGCAGAGACCCTTCCTGATATTGATCCCTCGCATATTGCGAGGAATAACGGGGTATGTAGCTTAACTCAACGGCGGCACATTGTAAATGGAATATACCTCATGAATGTCCTCGTAATCAATCTGCGCATCGGCTTTGAGTAGCCCTTGATGAATGAATTTAGAACTTGCGTCAGGGTCAAAGCCATAATGGCGGGCTAACTTGACCCAAGCCGTAGCCGGAAGTGATACCAGCTTGATAGGTAGTTTAGGATTGTTATAGCGTTTAAAAGACTTTATTTCCTCTGCTATTTCCCTATTTATTAACTCAATATCATTCTGTAAGATACCGGCTACGACAAACATCATTCCATCATATCCGTCCCAACGTTTAACCGTGTTCAGCGAAGTACCCAGCCAGGTTAGAGCCAGATCGTTTTCTCCAAGCAGAAAAGCCGGCAACACCCCACCCAGAATTACTGCTTTTTTCTTTTTACTCAATATGTCATAGTTTGAATCCATCCGGAAATCCCGGGCAAACAAGAGTAAGGCTTCCCATTGTTCACACAGGACAAAAGCAGTCATAGCCTGGTACATTGTGCCTAAAAAACTAAAGGAAGTACTCATGACTGGCCAGATGTAGCCGGGATAATCCCCTAGCAAAATGGCAGGATCGGCCTGCTTTGTACAAATGGCGCAAAGCCGTATAGGAATCCTGTTTGACGGTCATCTCAAGCTCAGCAGCTGATAAGTAGCCATAGGGTAGACCACTTAAAACGGTTATTCGGCCACAGCGATCTTCGCTGATAGCATCCATCGTATCAAATGGCCTGTTGACTGCCCATGAATAATAACCTTCGATGGACTGTCCTTTTTGTTCTGCGTTCATATTATTGTACTCTAATTATTTGGGTTGCTCCTGTCTCGGTGATAAACACGACATACTTCTCAACGGGAATACGTCCATTGACGGCATCATTGAGTATACGTTGGGCGTCACCTGTGATGTGAGGTAAAACCCCTTGTAGCCAATTAACAGAGGTTCAGGCTCAGCAGGCAAACGGTTGGCAGGTAATGATAGCGCATTGCGTGTGTTGGTGGTTATGCGGGTAAAAACGGTGTTTTGCCGTCCGGAATGGTGATTTTGGTTAAGTCGCCGTTGGCATCGAAGGTGGGCGTGAGCTCATCCGACGAACCGAAGCTCTGATCGGTAATTTTGGCCACCTGCCCGCTTGCGCTATAACTCAGCGTTATTTTTTTGATGGCCTGCCGGACTCCATCGTAGGTGTAATACACGGCAAACGTAGTAAGCCGTTTCTGACTGTCATACTGGAAGGTAATGCCATCTTTTTCTTTGACCTTTCCGGTATTATCGAGACCATCCATGGCCACGGGCAGGCCGTTCTCATTGCGGATGGCCGCTTTCCAGCTGGTGACGGCGTCGGTATAGGTAATGCCGGTAATGAGGCCGGCGGTAGTGGTCAGCTTAACCGACCCTTTTGCCTTGCCATCCAGCGAATGGGTGAATTCGGCAGGGGTGCAGGTGAATTCGGCAGGGGTGCAGGTGATTTCGGCAGGGGCGACGTCCTCTGTTTTTTTACTACAGGATGCGGTAAAGACGAACAGCCCGAGCATAAAGGCAACAGCGGATTTGGTGTATGACTGGATCATGGTGGTATGTTGACAGGTATTGCGGACCTGTGGCCGGTGTAAAATGAATTGAAATTTGAGTATAAAGGATCTCGTTATCTGTACCAGTCATCATCTCCCTTCCGACCGTAGATTATTTTGTAAAAGGCCAATTTCAGACTATAAGTCCTTGCTCAACATTATTGCTCGCGAGTAATAACGTTGAGCAAGGATATTTAAAATACTTTATTAAAGGGTAGCTATCTTTATTGATATATCTTTTCGATAACAGGTATTCTAGTCCAAGGATAAAATTCCATAGTTATCCTTTATCAAAATTCATGCTTGAGCGATAATCAACCCAAAAAGGTTCTTTATTTGCATCAAACTGAATATTAAAGCCAAAAAATTGTCCTAAACGAAATACTTCTGAAAAACTTGAATTCTTAAAACTAATAAAGGAGAATTCTGTTCCATCAAAGGTGTCTTGCATAATTAATTTGAAATTTGTCCCAAATCTAGAATTATATAATTTTATAGTTGATTCACAATATTCAGTATATACCATTGCCCAAAAAAAATACTCTTGATCATGTATATATTTTGAGAGTATATAATCAACTTTATAAATATCGATCTGTTTATCGTTATTTCTAAGTTGAATAGATGTTCCATATTCTAACCCTAGCTTGAATATGAAATATAAGCCCTCGAAAGAGAAATCTTCTCCAGAAGAATCAATTATAAATCTAGAATAAATCTCAAGATTGACTAAATAAATATCATAAAATTCTTGCCTTTTCTTCTGTATTATATGGAAATTCTTTTTATTATCATTATTGAATGATATAATTTTCTCTTCTAATGACACTTTAG
This sequence comes from Arsenicibacter sp., assembly GCA_965247375.1. Classification (GTDB taxonomy): domain Bacteria; phylum Bacteroidota; class Bacteroidia; order Cytophagales; family Spirosomataceae; genus Arsenicibacter. The sequence continues at coordinate 100,747 of CBDFHU010000036.1, read as the reverse complement.
ATTTATGAAATTCAATTATTTCGAAAAGCAAAGATTGATTGCTACTTAACAACTCCATCGATTAAAATTAATTTTACATTAGGAAACATTTCATGAAACTGTGCTATAACTCCGGCGCATGATGGACAATAAGTCCTTTCAGAAACAATTTTTAACTCCCCAATTACATTTTTGTAAACATGGCCCTTTTCCATTTTTAGTTTGTACGCGATCCTGTTTAGTACTTTACACTTCCATTATCGCTCGCGTTCATCGAGTAATTTTCATTCAGAAGAGCGCCCAGCCCGTAGATTATTTTGAACAAGCCAGCTCTCAGGCCAGAGGCCTTTTCTGATATTAATCACTCGCAACATGTGAGCGATTAATAAAACCGTCCTGACTTTTATTACAACTTCTTAATATTCATTTTATTATATATAAAATAGGAAATGAGTGAAATAAAATAAATAACAAAGAAATACATTGGCATATAGATTGTTGATCTATTTGAGAATATTATAAAAAAAGGTACTAGAGAAGAACATATAATTCTTGCAAGAATATTATTGCTATTTTTTCGTACTAAAAGGTATAATATAAAATATTCTCCAATAAAAGATATTATAGTCCAAGGGATAAAGATTATTGACAATAATATTATTGAAAACCAATCACCTCCTTTAAAAAAATAGAACATAAAAAAAGAGACACTTAAAACTGTAGATCTAAAAATGATTTCTTCTGTTATATGTGCTAGATAATGTTTTATTTTCTCCATTTTACTTACCATTTAAATGTTGCTTCATATTGCATTTCTACGGGTTCTGCTTCTTTATACCTCTTAGGGTAAATCATTTTAGTCCGTCTTTCTACTTTCAAAGTTTTCTTATTTTTATAATTTTTTATGTATTCTGATGCACTTACTACCCATTTATTATAATTACTCCTTTCAGTTTCTAAAGCAGATTCAGCTAAGTTACCTAAATAGCCATATGGCTTTATCAAAATTTCAGGAAAAGGTAATGTAAAATAATTTAACCCTTTTTTTTCTGCAATATGGTAATGTATTATACCCATTAAAGAAACATTTTTATCTCTTGCATAATATGCTAATTCTTTAAATAAATTAAGGTCAATTTTTTTAGGGTCTTTACTATATTTTATTGCTAATATATTTGCTAGATTTTCTACATATTTCATATACCATTCTGGCCTATTTTTAATCATATCAGGGGCCTCACCTATCGTCTTTCCATCAACGAATTGATGCTCAAATGTTCTTGGGCTAATAATATAAGGGTTTGATATTTTACCATACATTCTTCTTAGATCTGTACGTTTTAAACTATCTTCAAGTCTCGTGTGTGCAAAAGTATCTCCATATCTATGTATCAAATAACCTATTAACTTGGGGTCATTAATAGATGGTTGTAATAGTATAACAGAAGTTTCAAACTCTTCTTTAGAGTGAAATCCATAGGTTAATGAATGTATAAGTTTCTGTAAATCTGGATCAAACCAAGTAGTTCTGATTCCTGCAATTGGTCCTTTAATTTCGTTATCAGGTAATTCTGCAAACAAAGCTAATTCTTCTGCATTTTCAAGCCCTAGCATAAGACCAATTAAATAAACTGTACCATAATGACCATCTGTTTGATAAAAAGGTGCTAAATTTTCAATCCATTCTTGAAATGTAGGTATTCTTGATGCAATATTATCTAAACCTTGATTAATTACCTCAGATGTTGGGCAATTATTAATGGCTAAACGAGCAACTCCATTGCTTATTTGTTTTTTTGCCCCTTCCCCTACATTAGACTCTTGAAATTGTAACCAAAGTTTTTTTGTATTAGATAAACTATCTAGGCAGAGAAACTTTAACTCATCAGATATTGAAAAATTAAATCTTATAGTTTCATCTAATTCATTAAATAATTTTGTAATCTGATCTTGATCAGATTTACTACCAGAAAATACTGACAATAAATCTTTTAATTCAGTTATAATTATATTAGGATTTTCTTGAGTAGGATTATTATTTTGGCTAATCCAACTCGGATCATATTTCGTCACCAGCTTACCCGCCGCCAGCTCGTAGCAATCATTCAGTTTTGCATTGTCGAAGGTCACCTGAGCGGGCAGGTTAATGCCCTTCAGCAGCGTTACATCCACAATGCCTTCACCCGTCCAGCCGCCCGGTCCCCCGTCGGTAATGCTGGTTACCGTCACTTTGTAATCACCCGCGTAGAACTGATCACCGGGGGCCAGGTTGCTAATGGCGTTGGTCGCATCGGGGTTCGTGATCGTCACGTCCTTGCAGCTTGAGTAGGCTGCCGTCCGCTCGTTGCATGGTTTGGCCGAGATCGTGCTGTAGGCTACACAGGTATTGCCGGCCGCATCGGTCAGTACCACCATGTACTCGCCTATGGCGGTAGCTGATATAGTCGGGGTGGTACCAACGGTTACCGTGACCGGTGCGGTGGCCGTGCCGGAGGTGGCGGTCGTACTGGTTGCACTGGCGGTCTGTACGCCGGTGGTGCGGGTCCAGCGGTAGGTGTAGCCCGTCAGCGGGGTTCCGCCGAGGTTTTCTACGCTCAGCGTCAGGGCATTCTGGCCGGTAACCGACCGTGGGATAAAGACGGTCTCCTGCGCGGCAGCATCCACGGAGACAATGCTGATATCGCAGTCGATGGTCAGTGTATCGGTGTTACTTACCACCGTGATGGTTGTAGCGGCCGTGGCGCTGCAACTGCTCTGACCGGCTACCTGCACCGTCAGGCTGTACGTCCCGCTGTGAGCGGTAGTGGTGGCCGGGATGGCCGCGACCGGCGTAGTGGCCGTAAAGCCGGTTGGTCCTGTCCAGGCGTATACCATACTGGTGCTGGCAGAGCTTACGATAGCGGTTAAGCTGAGCGGTTGGCCGGCCGTCACACCGGCGGGTGCCGCAATACTGGCTGACAGGCCGGTACAGGCAGTCGTTCCGGCAGGCACCACGGTAACACTGGCTGAAGCGGTGGCCGTGCAGCCGTTTGGTCCGGCCAGGGCAATTGTCAGGCTGTAGGTGCCGCTGTTGGCCGTAGTGGTATTCGGTATAGCCGGGGCACTCGCCGTACTGGTAAAGCCGGCCGGACCGCTCCAGATATAGGTGGCACTGCCAGCGGCAGGGCTGCTTACCGCGCTCAGGGTCAGGGCTTGTCCGGCCGTCAGGCTGGTGGGCGCAATCACCGTCACACTCGTGCCCGCACAGCTCGTCGTTGCGGCCGGTACAACCGTAACTGTGGCATTTGCCGTGGCAGTACAGCCGCCCGGCAAGGTAACTGTCAGGCTATAGACCCCGCTGTTAGCGGTGGTTGCCGCCGGAATAGTCGGAGCGCCCGCGGTACTGGTAAAGCCCGCCGGGCCGCTCCCGGCCGGACCGCTCCAGCGATAGGTGGCGGAGGCATTGGCGGGCGTAACCGAACCCGTCAGGGTCAGGGCCTGCCCCGCCGTAATAGCGGCCGGTGCACTGATGGCGGCCGTAATGCCCGTACAACTGGCGGGGGTTACCACCACCTGTACGGACGCCTGTCCCAAACAACCGTCATTGTTGGTGGCCTTAACGGTATAGGTGCCGCTGTAATTGGCCGTCGCGCCGATACGCTGTAACACAGCCCCGGTCGAACTGTAGCTCTCCGCCCCATCCAGTTGGGGCCCTGACCACGTATAGGTTGCCCCGGCAGACGGGGAGGCCGTGGCGGTCAATAAAATCGTCTGGCCGGCTGTATAACTGATTTGCCCGCTGATGGTGACGGAGTTGGATACGGTTACTTTTACGGTATTGGATGACTGACTGATCACCTGTCCTGCCGTGCAATAAGCGGTGTAGGTGGTGGTTGTCAGTGGTGTAACAACGATTGTTTCGGTTTCGGCTCCTGTGCTCCAGCGGATGCCGGCCCCGTTTACCGAACAACCGCCGTTGGCTGTCAGTGTGATCGACTGACGTGCGTTAGCCGGTCTCCGACCGTCGTATTCCCTACAACAGATCAGGAGCATGTCAACGGGTGCTGCTGATGCGGCCCTTTAACGTCAGATTTTACTTAAGCAAAGCAGGATTTGGCGCATTTTGCCGGCTACCGGTTGAGGAATTTTGTGGTTCAACCAAGAGTAAACCAGACGTATGATCTTAATTACAGGAGCTACCGGGAAATTAGGTAGCAAGGTTATTGACACATTACTCCGCAGTAACGTACCCGCCGCCGGAATCGCAGCTTTGGTCCGCGATGAAACAAAGGCGGCCGGATTAACGAAAGCAGGCATTGACATCCGTATCGGTGATTACGATGACAAGGACTCCCTTGACCGGGCTATGCAGGGTGTTGAAAAGGTGCTGCTGGTATCGGGCCTTGATATGGGTAAGGTTGTCCGGCAACACCGGCAGGTAGTCGATGCGGCAAAAAAGGCGGGCGTTAACTGCCTGGCCTACACCAGTAACTGCCTGCGGGACCCGGAAACTGTGATCAATACCATCATGCACACCCATTTTCAGACGGAAAAGTACATTATGGCCAGCGGGCTAAACTATATCATTTTCCGGAATGTTCTTTACATGGACTCCATGGTTACGTTTATGCTGGGCAACCGGGTACCGGATCCGGCAATTGTGCTGCCGGCCGGTGAGGGCCGGGTTTCGTACGCCCTCAGAAGCGATCAGGCTGAAGCAATCGGTCATGTACTGGCCGGCAACGATTGTAGCAGCCGGATTTATTCCTTTACCAACAGCCGGACCTATTCCTTTCATGACGTAGCCCGGGCACTCAGTGAGCTAACCGGAAAGCCCATTGTCTACACGCCGGTGGACATGCCGGCATACCGCGAGCTGGCCGGCCGGTCGGGTGTACCGGAATATGCCGTAAACGCCATGGAGAGTTTCCTGACGGACATCCGGAACGGACAGGGCAGTACGGTCAGTCCGGACATGGAAACCGCGCTCGGGCGTAAGCCGACAGATCTTAAGGCCGGACTAAAGCAGTTGCTGAATCTATAACTATTCTGATGGAAAAGCATGACCAGACAGCTCCCCGTTCATATTAAAACGATCGCTGAATACCATCGCCGGGCAGGCCTTCCCGGACCGGAGCATCCGCTGGTGAGCCTCATCCGGTTTGAGGACATTCACTACGATCCCGAACGGGCTCCGCAGGCGATCATGCATAATTTTTACAGCATCGCCCTGAAAAAAAGCTTTTATGCACGCCTGAAATACGGCCAGCAGGAAGCAGACTTTGACAACGGAATCCTGCTGTTCATGGCTCCCGGACAAATACTTGCTATCGAAGGCCCGTTTGAATCAGTAGCCAGCCATACCGGTTGGCTGCTGCTGGTTCATCCGGATCTGTTGTGGAATACGCATCTGGCAGCTAAAATCCGCCGGTACGAGTATTTTGAGTACAAAGCAAACGAGGCCCTTCACCTGTCGGAGAGCGAAGAGCAGCTGCTGGCGGGCATTGTGCAGACGATTGCCCAGGAATACCGCGCCCGCATCGACGAGCATACGCAGGCTGTTATTGTCGCACAGCTGGACCTGCTGCTGACCTATGCCGAACGGTTTTATCAACGTCAGTTTATTACCAGAAAGACCGGTAACCACCAGATCCTGATCCGCCTGGAGTCCTTATTGAACGACTATGTGAAACAAAACCGGTTGCAGTCGGAAGGCATTCCGTCGGTCACGTTTGTTGCCGACGCCCTGCATGTGTCCCCAAACTACCTGAGCCGGTTACTGACATCGCTGACCAGGCAAAGTACCAAACAGGTTATCCTCAGCAAAGTCATTGACGTAGCAAAGGAAAAATTATCCACAACCGATTTGTCAGTCAGCGAAATTGCATATCTGTCAGGGTTTGAGCACCCGCAATCGTTTTGTAAATTCTTCAAAGCCAGAACCCGCTTATCACCACTGGCCTTCCGGCAATCGTTTACGTAACATAACGTGAGCTATAGTAAGCGCATCTGAAATAAGACCGATGATACGTATCAGCTTCAGAAACGCCTTTACCTTGTTCTCCGTTCGATATCCATTATCACCTTATTCTGATTATAATCATTGCAAACCTGAGTCGTATCTCCTTTTTTGCGTCGGAATTAACCAACATCCCTATGCTTTCGAAAGACTACGTCCGGGCGCTGACAGCCGCCCTCCTCGGACTGGGCACCCTCGTCCTCCTGTTACTCGTCATGACCTTTGCCCTGTTTTTCCTGTGGTCGGCCGATAGCGGCACGGCTACTGCATCGGCCCCCGCCGGCGGCGGTGCACCGGCTGCTGCACCTAAAGCGGTAGCCCTGACAGCCGAACAGGAACATGGCAAAACGCTGTTTTCCAACAACTGCGCCCAGTGCCATGCCGTTACCGATGAAGTTGTGGTTGGCCCCGGTCTGAAAGGGGTTCGCCAGCGTACACCCGGCGACGCCTGGCTGACCAAATGGATCAAAAACTCACAGGCGGTAGTCGCCAGCGGCGATGCCTATGCCGTTGGTGTTTACAACAAATATGGCAAAATTGCGATGAGCGCCTTCCCGCAATTCAGTGATCAGGACATTAACGATATCCTGAATTATATTGATTCAGCAGGAAAATAATCTTTTTACTCCTATTTTTATACTACATTTTAGATTATTTTCCGGCAAAGGCATTTCAGAAGCCTGTTGTTTTGTAGTTTTGCGGCTTATATCGCAAGGGTACCATGAACGAAATACTGAAAAGCCAACGGCTAAACAATCTGAAGTACGACATTCGTGGCCCTGTCTATGAGCGTTCGCTGGAACTCGAAAGTCAGGGCTACAAAATCATAAATCTGAATATCGGTAACCCTGCGCCATTCGGCTTTGACGCGCCTGACGAGATCGTTCACGACATCATTCTGAACATCCGCAATGCGCAGGGCTACTCCGATTCGCGGGGTCTGTTTGCGGCCCGGAAAGCGGTGATGCACTACACCCAGAATCTGGGCATCCCGAACATCGCGATCAATGATATTTTTATCGGCAACGGGGTTAGTGAGCTGATTATCCTTTCCATGCAGGCGCTCATCAATGAGGGCGACGAAGTGCTGGTGCCTTCGCCGGATTATCCGCTCTGGACAACTTCTGTGGCCCTGTGCGGCGGCAAACCCGTACACTATGTCTGCGACGAAGACTCAGACTGGAACCCCGATCTCGCCGATATCGAAAGCAAAATTACCAGCCGGACGCGGGCCATCGTTGTTATCAACCCCAACAACCCGACGGGGGCCGTCTACGATAAAACCATCCTCGAAGGCATTGCCCGCATCGCCGAAAAACACAAGATCATTGTTTTTTCCGACGAGATTTACGACAAAATTCTCTACAACGGCGCCATCCATTACCCGATCTCAAAAATGGTGCACGAAACGCTGTGCATCACCATGGGCGGGCTTTCCAAAAACTACCGCGCAGCCGGTTTCCGGGGCGGCTGGCTGATCCTGAGCGGGGCTAAACACAAGGCAAAATCCTACATTGAAGGGCTGACGCTGCTGGCGAGTATGCGGTTGTGTGCCAACGTACCGACGCAATACGCCATTCAGACCGCGCTGGGCGGCTACCAGAGCATTAACGACCTGATTATGCCCACCGGCCGTTTGTATAAACAGCTGATGCTGACCTATGAACGGATGGTAGCCATTCCGGGTATTTCGTGCGTCAAACCGAAAGGCTCGCTGTATGTCTTCCCCAAAATCGACCTGTCGCAGTTTACCTTTGCCGACGACAATCAGTTTGTGTATGATCTGTTGTCGGAGCAAAAGGTGCTGGTCGTTGCCGGGCAAGGTTTTAACTACAAAACACCGGACCACTTCCGGATTGTGTGCCTGCCCACCGTCGATGAGCTGACGATTGCGCTCGACCGGATTGAGGTTTTCCTCGAAACTCACCGGCGTCTGGTGTAAGGCCGGCGGTCAAAAGATATTACCACATAGCCACATAGAAAAACAAAGTTTTATAACTCTGCTGTGCCCTATGTGCCTATGTGGTAAATTTCACGGACAGGAATGTCATACACTAGTGCTTTGCTTTCTGTAAATCGCAGCAGGAAAGAACAATGTTTTAGGTTTATGGGAATGGGTTATAGCAAACATCTGTTAACTTGGAAGCTTAATCACCGGAAGTTGTTTCTCCATGGCCTACTCATTTACGAACAAACGAACAAACCTGTTTATCACCCTCAGCGCCATCTTCCTGACCAATGCGCTGGTTGCCGAGATCATCGGCGTTAAAATCTTCTCGGGCGAAACGCTGCTGGGCACGGCTCCTGCGCAGCTGCACCTCTTCGGCGATTTCGTACTCGACTTCAACCTGACCGCCGGGGCTGTTATCTGGCCGTTTGTGTTCATCACCTCCGACATCATCAACGAGTATTTCGGCAAGGCCGGTGTCAAGCGCATTTCGTACCTGACCGCCGGTTTTATCGGCTACAGTTTCCTGATCATCTATGCCGTCACGAAACTGCCGCCGGCCCAGTTCTGGCTGGATGTTAATGCAAAAGACCCCGCCGGAAATCCCATCAACATTGATAATGCATTCGGGATGATTTTCCGGCAGGGCCTTGGTATTATTATCGGGTCATTAACCGCGTTTCTGATCGGTCAGCTGCTCGATGCGTCGGTATTTCAGTACCTCCGCAAAATCACGGGCAGCCGTAAAATCTGGCTCCGGGCCACAGGCTCAACGCTGGTTTCACAGCTGGTCGACAGTTTTGTGGTCCTCGGCATTGCCTTTTATGTTTTCGGCAACTGGTCGCTGGCACAGGTGCTCGCCGTGGGCATCATCAACTACATTTACAAATTCACAACGGCCATTCTGCTGACGCCCCTGCTGTATGCGGCTCATTATGCCATCGACGGTTATCTGGGCAAAGAACACGCCGAAGAACTGGCTAACGAAGCATCGATGAGCTCGTTTATGTAGCCTCAGGCCACCACGTCTTCAACGGCAGCCACGCGCGCAAAGTCTTCCCAGAACGACGGATATGACTTCGCAACAACACCCGGCTCTTCGATTACGACGGCCTGACGCATCGCTACCGGCGCAAATGCCATAGCCATCCGATGGTCGTCGTAAGTTTCAATCACCGGCGTTCCTTCCGGTGCGGTTGCCAGTTGCCGTACCACATAACGCGTATTGGTTTCAACTTCTACCAGTTCAGCACCGATCTTCTGTAATTCGGCCTGTAAAGCCGCTACCCGGTCGGTTTCCTTAATTTTAAGGCTTTCGATGCCGGTCAGCGTCAGGTCGGTTTTCAGTGCACCGCAACAGGCAGCGACGGTCTGGGCCAGATCCGGGCAATTCGTAAAATCCCATGCCAGGGCCGTTTCTGCCGGCTTTTGCGTCAGTAATACACCACGGTCGGAGAAACTGCTTTCAACGCCGAGCGGCCGCATGATGTCAACAATCGCGCTGTCGCCCTGCAATGACTTTTCTTTCAGACCCAGCAGTTCAATGACAGAACCTTCCTCTGCCAGGGCGACTACACTGTACCAATAGCTTGCGCCCGACCAGTCTGACTCAACGGCATACGAACAAGGCTGATAGGCCCCCGGAGCTACGGTAATGGTTTTAGCGTCCCAATCGGCCGTCACGTCGGCGCCAAAGACCCGCATCTGGGCCATGGTCATTTCGATATATGGCCGCGAGCCGATGTCTCCCGTTAATGTCAGCGTTAATCCGTCGGGCAATGAGGGAGCAATCATAATCAGGGCCGAAATGTACTGGCTGCTGACATCCCCCCGAATGCTGACACGGTTCGTGCCTGAGGCCGAAAAGCCGTTGATTTTCAGCGGCGGATAGCCTTCATTCCGTACGTACTCAATATCGGCACCCAGCGTCCGGAGCGCGTCGACCAGAATCCCGATCGGCCGTTCACACATGCGCGGCGTACCCGTAAGCGTTTTTTGCTGGCCGGTAACGGCAAAATAGGCGGTCAGGAAGCGCATGGTCGTACCGGCGTCCAGTACATCGGCCACGGCGTCTTCCGATTTCAGCAGCCGGATCATCGTCTGCGTATCGCGGGCCGTCGACAGATTATGTAAGTCACACTGAAAGCCCGTCAGCGCGTCAAGAATCAGCGCACGGTTGCTTTCGCTTTTCGAAGAGGCTAATGGAATCGTGGCCCGTACCGGACCATCGGGAGGAAGTAAGTGTACAGCGTTCAAAACAAAGAGCATTTAGTGGTAAGCCCCGCCCCCGGCAAGGGCTTAAGCACCGCAAAAATACGGCATCCGCCCGGAAACTGGATGATTTTCCCGGTAAAAGATCATTCCGGACACCTTCCCGGTATCCCATGCTCTTCAAAGGTCAGAGGCTGACATGTCGGCGATACCGCTTCGTTCCGGATCACTTTTCAGCTCAGTCCATGTTGAATCTTTTCCGAGCCGGCCAGGCCTGATGAACACACGGACATAGCCCTTTGTAGCCTTGACGGGGTGAAATATGAACTTACGCGGACTACCGGAATCGTCCCAGAATCCATATGAAAACTTCCCTTTGGGTAAGGTTGTGTAACTGACAACAATGCGTTTTATGCTGTCCGGAACGGGAGATCCAAAAATACGGTGCTGTATCTCAAGTGCAGCCTCTTCATCCAGTTCCCCTTCAACTCTGACGCTGAACTGTCGTTCAGTAATGATGGGATCAAGCTGCCTGAAGAGCCAGCTGGTGTCTTTCTGCATATTGGTGATTAATATATCCTGACGCTCGTATTCCCGGCAAGCCGAACAGAACAGACAGATAACTGCCGGCAACAGGAAGTACGTTCTGATGGCTACAGGCCGCCAGCCGGCCGGCATGACAGATTTCCTGATGAAGATACTGGTAAAGGACATAACGAATGGTGTTTACATGGTCTCTGAAATATAGTGTACATTGCGGATAATTACCAGCCTCCCGGGATCGTTTCTTCCCTGTTTGGTAAGCACAGACGGCTCTGAACCGGTCAGGTCTGTCCTTATCCCTGTTTTAACCCCGCAAACGTCTGACCAATGACCTTTCTGGACCGTCTGAAAAAAGCGCTTTTACCTGTCGATACGGCAGCCCCCGCCCCCGACGTCACCAATACGCGGCTGATGAACGAACTGCTTGCCTGTTTCGATGCTTCGGTGCAGCAGGAGTCGGTGGGCTCCAGTCTGCTCTTTAACATGCATTACCTTATTATCCTGCACCCGGACACCTACAATGCCCGATTATCGTCGCTGCCGGTGGTGGTGAAAGAAACGGTAAAAGCCTTTTACAAACGGCTGAATGACCTCAAAGACCAGTACGGGGAGGTGTCGCCGGTGTCGGTAAACTGGCAGTTTAAGTTTGGTCCCGGCGTATCCTTCAACAACGAGACGATTGAGCCGAATGACATTCTGGTAATCGGTACGCTCACAGGCCTTAAGGAAGGCAGTTACCAGCAGACCACCAAAGCGACGGCCAAACCAAAACGCACAAACGTATTCGACCGGATGGACATCAACCTGGATACCCTCCGCAATATCGACTTCAACGAAACAGGCTCGTTTTCCGTCCGGTTCAACGCCGACCTGCAGACCGGTAGCGACAGCCAGCCCAAACGTAAACAGGCTGGTCTGGCGCAAATCAGCTATCACCTGCCGGAACAGGACACCGACGAGCAGTTTACCATGCAGGTGCGGGAGATTGTGATTGCGCGGAAGGAACCCGAAAACATGAACTACAGCAACTACCTGCTGATCGACTCGCTGTACGTCTCGAATCCGCACGCCCGTATCCGCTACAACGAAAGCATCAGTCAGTTTCAGATTGCGTCGTTCAGCCGTAACGAAACGCGCGTCAACGAACGGGTTATTCCCCGCAGCGACCTGACTGATCCGCAATGGCTGGCCTTACCGGATCAGGCCCAGATCCTGCTGAACGGATTTGTAACGCTTCGCTTTGACGGACAATAGCCCCCACACTATCAATTTTTATACGGATATACACCGGTTTTTCGTTCCTATCGCTGATAGTTCATCGGCCACCTTTTGACATTCCCGCAGCTATTCCGGTATGAATTTAGTAGCTATATACGGTCAGACCGACGTCGGACAGCGCCGGCAGGATAACCAGGATACCTTTATCTGCCAGCCGCTCGGCTCCCCGAAATGGTCTTCGCAGCACCTCGCCCTGCTGGCCGTTATCGACGGCGTTGGCGGGTATGCCGGGGGAGATCAGGCAGCCGCCATCGCCCGCACTTACCTGGAAGCCTACATGGCCGAACCTAAGGGCGACATCCTGAGTATGCTGCGCGAAGCGGTTGTGCATGCCAACAACCAGATTCTGGAGGCACGGCAGCAGGAACTGCGGTTCGCGCAGATGTCGTGTGTACTTACCGCCGCCGTAGCCGATGCCGGCCGCAACCGGCTCTATGTCGTGCATGTGGGCGACACCCGGCTGTACCGCTTCCGGAACGGCAGGCTCGATAAACTGACCAGTGACCATTCGCTGGTAGGTGTCCGGGAGGATGCCGGCGAATTAAGCGAAGCCGAGGCCATGAACCATCCCCGCCGCAACGAGATTCTGCGCGATGTCGGCTCGACCCGTCACCAGATTGATGACCCTGACTTTTTTGACGCCTTCGATGCGGATTTTCTGCCGGGCGACGCATTGCTGCTTTGCTCTGACGGCTTATCAGATATGCTCACCAAAGCCCAGATGACGGCCGTGCTGAATCAGAAAATCAGTCTGCAGGCGCAGGTACAGCAGTTGATCGACCTGGCCAATCAACAGGGAGGGAAAGACAATATCACAGTTGTGCTGGCGCAGCATACGGGTCAGGCACAGGCCCCGCTTCCAGCTGACCGGAAGCAGACCGGTACGTACCCCAAACCAGTTCCGGCTATGGCCGCTCCGGTCAGGCCGGCCGAACCGGCGGCAGCCTATGCGGAGGAACCGCTCCGTCGGCCAGCGAAAAAAAAGAACACTGCGGGCCTGTGGATCGGCCTTGTCTTACTGGCAGTTCTGGGCATTGCAGCCTGTTTCTGGATGATCACACGGCCCGACCGGCCGACGTCGCCCGCAGAGCTCTCAATCCCTGCACAGGGCATAGCCACGGCTCAGCCTACGTTTCTGGATACCCTGCTGATCTCAGCGCGGCAACACCGGCTTGTGATGTCGACCGATTCGCTGCCCGACACCCTTCGGCTCAGCCGCCCGGTTGCGGTTGCCGATACCCTCGATCTGGTGGTAACCGGCAATCCGCTGGTGATTCTGCCCGCTGATTCAACCAGTCGTTTTCCCGCCTTTTCGGTAGCGGCCAACGGGCTGCTGAGGCTGAGCGGCGTCCGGATTGTTGATTTTCAGACGGCCATTCAGGCGGGCGAAAACGCTAAAATCACGCTAAATAACGTATCTTTCCATCATGTCCAGACGCGGGTTGCCGCACAGGCGGCCGCAACCGACTCCACGATGAACGAAGAAATTCAGTTGTCGGTTAAACCGATTACACCTAAAAAAAACACCCGTAAGTAACCCATGCGCACGACCAACGCTAACCAGCATTTTCCCGATTACGAGATTCTGGGGGAGCTGGGCCGCTCAAATGCCCGGGTTCTCAAAGCACGCCACCGGCCAACCGGCGAACTGGTTGCCATCAAACATTTTGCCTTCAATACGGATGCAGGTACGCTGCGCCGTTTCCAGCGGGAATCGGATATTATGACGACTCTCGCTCACCCCAACGTCGTCAAAATCAGGGAAGTCCATTTTGATGCGGACCTGCCGTATATCGTCATGGAACTGATCGAGGGCGGGGATGTCCGGTCGTTACTGAAAGCGCGTACGCGACTGGATGCGGCGACCACCATCCGGCTTGGCCTGCAAATGGCCGAAGCCCTGAAAGCCATCCACGAAGCCGGTATTGTTCACCGCGACATTAAGCCGGATAACATTATGTTCCGGCAGTTGCAGAGTGGTGAACTGCATTTCCTGCTGACGGATTTCGGCATTGCCCGCTTCCGTGAACAACCGAACACAGTTACCGGTCATTCGGCGATGACGTACGAATATGCGTCGCCGGAACAATTCCACGACCCGTCGTCGGTGACCGAAGCCACTGATTTTTACTCACTCGGCGTTGTCCTGTACGAGTGCCTTACGGGTCAGGTACCGTTTGTACTGGGCGATTACGGCATTGGTCTTCTCAGCAAGCGCATTGAAAATGAAAACCCTGCCCCTCTGCCCGATGCCTATCCGGTCAGTCTCCGGCAGGTGGTGGATGAGTTACTGCGTAAACAACCGGCAGAGCGGCTGAAAGCCGTTGGCGAGCTGAAACGAAAACTGAAACGGGCCGATCTGGAACTGGATGACGACCCGCAACTCCCTCCTGTGCTTCCGGCTCCGGCCCCGGTTATTCCCGTCCCGCCGGTAGTACATCCGGTCGTTGCGGCCGCGGCAAATGAATCCGTTAAATCGACCCTTCCCGCGCCCTCACTACGTCCGGAGCCCGCCCGCCCCGCCGAAACGCAGCGGTACGAGCCGGTAAAAGCGGTGCAGCCATCAACGCAGCCGCCTTACCTCCCGCGCGCGAATGTCAGGGATACAAACCCGGCACCGGCCAGGCAGCCTGCACCGGCAAAAAAACGATCCGGCGATTCGGCCATTCTCATTGCGCTGGTGCTGGTCGTGGTTATGCTCGGGTTTGTCTGGTACTACCACAGCCGCCGTGAACCGCATGAATCCTCAGCGACCAATGCGGATTCGGTACCTGTTATGACGCCCGACACAACCGAAGAAACGATTGGTGAGATAACACCGGATACCGCTCAGACTGAAAACAGCGGATCGCCGGAAAACCCGGTGCAGGAGTTACTGAACCAGGGCAGTCAGTACTATGCCCAAAATAATTTCACCGAAGCGTTCAGGGTGTATAAACAGGCCGCCGATGACGGAAACGCAGAAGCCCAGAACTGGGTTGGCCTGCTGTATGACCAGGGCAAAGGCGTGGGTGAAGACCAGACCGAAGCCACCAACTGGTACCGCAAATCGGCCGAACAGGGCAATCCGTTCGGGCAATACAACCTCGGCGCACAGTATTACAACGGCGAAGGCATTGAACAGGATTACAAACAGGCTTTCGACTGGTATACCAAAGCCGCCGAAGCAGGCAATACCTCCGCCGAAAACGGGCTGGGTGATCTCTACTATTTTGGGTACGGGGTTACGCAGAGCAACTCCGACGCCGTACAATGGTACCGCCGCGCGGCTGATCACGGCAATGCATTCGGCCAGTACAACATGGGCTGGATGTACGAGAATGGCTATGGCGTTGACAAAAACGTGGATCAGGCCGTCCGGCTGTATCAGTCATCGGCCAAACAAGGCAACGCATTTTCAATTAAAGCCCTTCGCCGGCTAGGTTACAATGTCCGGGAATACCATACGCAATAACCGGTATTCTCCTGAATAGAAGATACATGAATCAACCCGCGCAAACGACATCTCAAACTCCTGTCCCGTACTGGTTGCTCGCGGCCACTGCCTTTTTACTTTTCCTGTTTTACCGGCTGTATCATCAGCTGGCTCCGGCCCTGGATAAAACGCAGCAGACGCTGACGGCCGGAGAAACGGTCTGGCTCCGGCCCGGTACCGGCGCGCAGGACATCCGGCAGGTGTTAACCACCGGCAGCTATTATACCGACGACCGTGACATTGACCTGGTCGCCGACTCACTGCCCCCCAAACTAACCCACCGATTAGTCAATCTTGGTACCCTCAATAAACAGGAGTTTGCTATCCGGGTGCCAAAAGCCTGGCAGCCCGCCATCGGCGGGGTCGATTTTTATAACCGGGTACGCACGTCACGGCAACGCATGGGCTTCGACTCATTGCTGTACCGGCGCGAGCTAACCAATCCTAAACCGTATTCGCCGGAGGTAACGGTCGGCCCGGGAGATGCCACATATTCCGGTAAGGTGACCGATGCAACAAGCCATGCCCCGATGGCCGGGGTGCTGGTGCAGTTGCTGAAACATACCAGCCAACCCGATCAGCCCTACCAGCGGTTTTATGCCCGCACCGGCGACGACGGCCGGTTTACGTTTTCGGGTCTTGCCGCCGACTCCGGTTATAGCGCCGTACCGCTCAAACCTGGTTTTGAGTTTGGCAACCGTCAGGGGACAGCTTCAGTGGATGGCGACGTTGAGGCGTCTTTCGTTGCCCGTCCGCATACAATCCGGTTAATCGGACCGCTGGTTTACGACCAGATCAAGGAGCATAAAGCCTTCATTGTCAGAAATCCGGCCGATTTTACCATGGCTTATTGGGGATATGTGGCCTTGTTTTTTGTGTCGTTCTGGCTGGTATACGGTTTCTGGGCCTACCGCCGCTATACTACCGACCCGCTGCTCTTGCCCTTGCTAATGGTGCTGACCGGCGTTTCTCTGCTGACCTTATTCAGCATTCAGGACCCGGTACAGGACACCATGTATGCCAACCAGAACGCCATCGGCATTGCCGCCGGTCTTTTGGGGCTGACCATCGTTTCTCAACTGCCCATCGGAAAACTGTACAGTCACTGGTCGTTTGATGCGCTGGTAAATTACCGGAAGCGCAGCGTCTACAACCTCACCGGCTGGACCTGGCTAATCGTTGCCATTGCGCTGGCGCTGCTGACGCTGCTGTTCGGGACCGGCCCTGAGGGCAGCGGCGTACGCGTCAATCTAAACCTGGGCTTATTCAGTTTTCAGCCCAGCGAACTGACCAAATACCTGTTTTTGTTGTTTCTGGCAGGCTTTTTTGCTGCCAATGCACCCCGCATCCGCGACCTGTCCGACATACGCTGGCGGGCCCGCATCAGTCTGGGTGTCTTTGGGGGTACGCTCGCTGTTCTGGTGCTCTACCTGTTACTGGGCGACATGGGGCCTGCCCTCGTCCTTTGCCTGACATTTCTGGTTTTCTACAGCATTGCCCGCGGGAATCTGGCCTATGTGCTGGGAGCCGGTGCCCTTTATGGGTTTACCCTCTGGCTGTTCCCTGCCCTGCATGCTACATTGCTCTCCTTTGCACTGGTAATCCTTGTGCTGGTCATGACCGGATCGGTCCGTTCAGCAACGGGTAAAGGCTGGCTGATGCTGGTCACCGAATCACCGGTGCTTCTGCTGCTGATTATGGCGGCGTTTGTGTTCGGCAGTGAGTTACCGGGTGTCGGGAGCCGGCTGGCCGACCGTGAGGCCATGTGGCTGAGCCCGTGGGACAACGACGTGTATGGCGGCGATCACCTGGCCCACGCCATCTGGTCATTGTCGTCGGGTGGTTTTTCGGGACAGGGACCCGGCAAGGGACTGGCCCACATCATGCCGGCGGCACACACCGACATGATCCTGGCCAGTTTCGGCGAAGATACCGGCTGGCTGGGGCTTGTTGCCGTATTTATCGGGTTCGGCCTGCTGTTCCACCGCACCTTCCTGCACGCCCGTACCGCCGGTCAGCCGTTCAGCTTCTACCTGTGTGCCGGCATCGGCATTGCCAATGGCATCCAGTTTTTACTGATTGCCGGTGGTAGTCTGGGGTTGCTCCCCTTAACCGGCATTGCCGTGCCGTTCCTGAGTTACGGAAAAATATCCCTGATTCTGAACCTGACCGCTTTTGGCGTAGTGGCCGGCATGGCGCACCGGCCGGGTAAGGCCGTACAGCAGGAATACGTGCAGTCATTTTATGATCCGGTGTTGCTGACCGGTATTCTCGGGTTTCTGGCAGGGTTGCTGCTGCTGATTGGTAAACTGGGTTATGTGCAGTTGTGGGCTCCTGCGGAGCTGGTCGTGAAGCCGGCCCGTGTGATGAGCCGGAACGGACTACCGGTCTACAGCTACAACCCAAGAATCGACATTCTGACGCAGGAACTGGCCGCGGGGACGATTTATGACCGCCGCAAGCGGGTACTGGCTACCAGCTCCCCGAATCAGTTACTGAATAATGTTGACGTATTGCGGCAGGCAGGGCTGGAACCCACCGCCATCACGCAATTAGCCCGGAGGCATCAGCGCCGGTATTATCCATTTGATAACCAGCTGTTTTTCTGGGTGGGTGATGCCAATACACGGTTATTCTGGAATCAGGAAAACGGCTACTTTGCCGAGGCCGCGCATCTCAGCCAGCTACGGGGTTTTGACACCCGGCCGCGTAAAACCAGCTTTATTACGACCCGGTTTAAAACCGACCGTTTCGCTAAGCCGGTCACGCAGCAGGTCACGCTGGTGGCTTACGACTACAGTGCCCTCTCCCCGCTATTACGGGCGGGCCTTGACAGCAAGGAAGTTGCCGCCCTGAAAGCTAAAAACCTGGATGTTGCCCTGAGCGTTGATGCCGGATTGCAGGTAGCGTTGCAGCAAGCCATCGGCCGGTCAGACGCGGCTACGAAGCGGACATCGGTTGTAGTGCTTGATGCAGCGTCGGGCGATTTGCTGGCCTCGGCCGTTTATCCGCTACCGAATCTGAAAGCGCCCGATGAGCTGTTGCTGAGTGAAAAGGATAAGCTGACGCTCCCCTATCCCGTCACCGACCGCGATTTGGGACTGACCTATCCGACTGCCCCGGGGTCGACGGCCAAAATACTGACGGCCGCCGCCGCGTTTAACAAACTGGGCAGCTCTGCCGCCGACAAGACCTTTACCGACATTACGTCCGACGAAATTATCCGGAAAAGTAGCCGCGAGAGTGAACCCTATAACGAGCCGATTGATATGCGCAAAGCCATTGTCCGTTCGAGTAATGTGTATTTTATCCGGCTCGCTAATGAGCAAAAACTGGACGACGACATGGCTAAACTATATCTGGCTACCGGGATGAATGTTGATTACGTAGGCGGATATTCCTTCGTGCCGTCGTTGACGCCGCAGCAGCAGGCCCGTGTCCTGACCCATTGGCGCGATTCGTCGTTTACCGTCAACCGGCAATTCTATACCAACTGGCGGGGCACAAAACGCAACCGCTACAACAGTGAATTTTCGGGACTTGCCTGGGGGCAGGGGCAGCTGACCGCCACACCTGCCGCTATGGCCCGCATGGCGGCCGCCATCGCCAACGGTGGCCTGCTGGCACCAACCCGCTACGCTATCAAGCTAAGCGGCAACCGGATACCGCCCGAAAAAGGAACCACGCTGCTGAATCAGCCCGCAGATGCGGCTCAGCTTACATCGTTTATGATCGATCAGTCGAATCCGGCAGGTGGGTCTCCCAAGATCAGCAGCAGCCGCGTGGCCGGTAAAACGGGCACGCCGGAGCGCCGGTATACCGGTAAAAACCGGTTCGACGGCTGGTACGTCTTTTTTGCCCCGACACCCGATAAGCACTCACACACGGTGGTCTGTATCCGGATCGAGCTGGGCGAGTCATCGGGAAATGCGGTGAAGCTGGCCGATGAGTACATCGTTCCGGTGTTGCAGAAATTTGGTTATTTCGGATCCTTTTAATGCCTTTTCGACATGATTCCCCGACTAAAAAAAATACTTGGCCTGGTTGATCCTGAACCCGCACAATCAGCTTCGGCACCGGCCATAGTTCCCGTGCAGGCCGCTACGGCCGGCGGACTACCGGCGGCTCCGCAGAAACGGGCGGACGTACTGGCCTTTATTATTAACAGTCTGCACCCCTACCGTGACGAGGCACAGGCTGACATCCAGGGATTGACGCTGTACGTGTGCTGTCCGACGGCTGAAGAAGAAGAGCTGGTAAATGTGGCGTTGTATACTGCGTATCCGGATAAGTTCAAGGAGGAAGAGCTCAACCGCGAGCTGGCGAACCATTACATCCGGCTACCCCGGCACTGGACATTCAGCATTCAGCTGGTACACGACTACCTGCCCGACTGCCGTTTCAGGCAAGGGAATTTCGGCCTTCAGCTGTACCGTACCCACACGGCAGCAGGACCGGCTTCGCAGGCCATTATCAGTATACTCAGGGGGCAGACCAATCAGACGGCATACATCATCAAGCCCGAAGGACAGACGACGGTGCTGATCGGGCGGGGGTTCAAACCGGCCTTACCAAGTGGCCGGATCCGGAGCAATGACATTGTTTTTCTGGAAAAAAACGACCCTGACTTTGATCCGGTCGCCGGAAAAGAAAACGGATCGGTCAGCCGTAATCACGCTAAAATTACGTTTGATCCGGCTAAAAAGGGCTTTTTCCTGTTTGCGGACGAAGGCGGCCTGCCGATGAGCGGTAATAAAACCAGAATTTTCCGGGCCGATGATCGGGTCATCCGCGTTGACATTATGGGTATGGGCTACCCGCTACAGGACGGCGACCAGATCGAACTGGGCGGAGAGGCCGCGCTGTCTGTAACGCTTAGCGGATTCCCTTAAACCACAAAGTCGGTAAGAACCAAAGCGGCACAAAGTTTTTTATATGTACACATTTTCCAAAAACCATGTAGGTCAGCACAGCGCATAAATTACATGGCTTTCAGGCGGTGGTTTTTGTTGATGCGGAACCGGGCATGGGCCAGTTTGTAGCAGAGAGCCCCGCCCGCTATCAATGCACCGGCCGGAATCAGGGAGCTTGGGTCGAAGCGGAATCGCCCTGACCGGCCGTCGAGTGCTTTCGGGTTGACAAAGTCAGCCACGGCAAATACACCACCGGCCAGCGGCAGCATCACGGCTCCTGCCGACACAAACGGAATGCTCCGGTCTATTTTTATCCAGCGTATTTCATCAAACCGGAATGAAAGTGTTTCCATCCGGTTCATTACCTCATTATCGACCAGAATGCTGAAGGTCGTATCCGTGACGGCATAAAGCGTCTCACGGTACACCTCGCCGCGGGCCTTAAACCGGATTTCGTCGCCTTCATGGAAGCGGTACCGCTTAAAGCCGAAGGGCCCGATCACGTCAAGTGCCAGATACCGGTTTCGTTTCAGCAGCGGGGCATAGCGCGGATTTTGCTCCAGTTCCCCGTCGGGAGGCCTGACCCGCACCGGAACCCCGGTCTGCGCCTGCGTCGGCCGGCAGGCAAGTGATAAACAAAGAAGCAGACATGGGTACATGAACCGGTTCATAGGCTGTATAAACAATCAATTATGAGGTACTGAATGACATCTGGTTGAATGAATAGCATCCATACAGGCTCATCATCAGGTAAAACAGATTTACCACATAGCCACATCAGAACACAAAAGCAAAAATAGACCTTTGTTTATCTATGTGTCTATGTGGTAATATAAATCCAATCGCAGTATCAGCGGTCACTCATTCGCTCTTTCACTCTTTACTTAAGTATCTGGCGCGCAATCACCAGTTTCTGGATCTCACTGGTTCCTTCGCCAATGGTACACAATTTTGCGTCGCGGTAAAACTTTTCGACCGGAAAATCCTTGATGTAGCCGTATCCGCCGAAAACCTGCACCGCATCGTTGGCTACCCGCACCGCCACTTCCGACGCAAAGAGCTTGGCCATTGCCGACTCTTTTGTCACCGGACGACCGGCATTTTTCAGATCAGCAGCCCGTTCAATCAGCAGTTGAGCAGCGTCAATATCCGTTGCCATATCGGCCAGTTTAAAGCTGATTCCCTGAAACGAAGCAATCGGCTGCCCGAACTGCTGCCGTTCTCCGGCGTATTGCAGGGCCGCTTCGTATGCCCCCTGTGCAATACCTAAGCTCAGGGCGGCAATCGAAATCCGGCCTCCGTCGAGTACTTTCAGCGCCTGCACAAAGCCATCCCCGACTTCGCCCAGCCGCTGTTCGTCCGGAATCCGGCAATCCTGAAAAATCATTTCGGCCGTTTCGGAGGCCCGCATGCCCAGTTTATCTTCTTTTTTACCCGCCATAAACCCGGCAGTACCCCGCTCCACTATAAAAGCAGTAGCATTGTGGGGCGTATTCGGCGCGCCGGTCCGGGCAATCACTACGGCCACATGACCGGATTTGCCATGCGTGATAAAGTTTTTGGCACCATTCAGCAGCCAGCTGCCGTCGGCCTGCTGCGTGGCGACAGTACGCATATTGCCCGCATCGGAACCGGTATTCGGTTCTGTCAGCCCCCAGGCACCAATCCATTCACCCGTTGCCAGGCGCGGTAAATAAGTTTGTTTCTGCTCTTCGTTACCGAATAATAAAATGTGGTTCGTGCAAAGCGAGTTATGGGCTGCCATCGATAATCCGATGGCTCCGTCAACTTTTGACAGCTCGACAATGGCCGCCACATATTCCTGATAACCGAAGCCCGCACCGCCATACAGCTCCGGTACCAGCATCCCTAACAAGCCCAATTCACCCAGCTGATGCATGATTTCAACCGGAAAATGTTGTTCTTCATCCCATTTCCGTACGTATGGGCGTATGTTCCTGTCCGCAAAGTCGCGAACGGTCTGCCGGATCAACCCTGCCTGATTTTCTTCGGGTGTAGTAACCATAAAGTGGTAGTTTAAGCCTTTAGATGAAGTGTTGTGACGTAAAATATACCTACTAAACGCCTGATCCCAATGGCTTGTTATCGAAAGGTGATTCAGCAGACCAACATGCTTTCAAACAAATGTTCTATTTTTGTGGCGGCGCAAAAGGGATTCATCAGAAAAGTACAAATTAGCTGCCATTACAATCAACCGCCAGAATTATCTTAAACTAAATAATCATGAAAATTGCTGTAGTAGGAACCGGTTATGTAGGGCTTGTAACAGGCACTTGCTTTGCAGAAACGGGCAATCAGGTTATCTGTGTAGACATTGATGAACGTAAAGTAGAAAAACTAAATAACGGTATTATCCCAATTTATGAGCCTGGACTCGATGTTTTATTCTATCGCAATGTTGAAGAAGGCCGTTTAAAATTTACGACAAGCCTTGTTGACGGCATTAAAGGGGCTGAAGTAATTTTCCTGGCACTGCCAACCCCTCCGGGCGAAGATGGCTCAGCCGATCTGAAATACATCCTGAAAGTGGCATCAGATCTGGGCCCGATTCTGTCACAATATGTAGTCGTAGTTGATAAAAGTACAGTGCCGGTAGGTACCGCCGAGAAGGTACGCGCACACATTGCAGCGGGGTGCACAGATAGACTTTGATGTGGTCTCCAATCCCGAGTTTCTGCGCGAAGGCGTTGCTGTTGAGGACTTTATGAAACCGGACCGCGTCGTTATCGGGACACGTTCGGATAAAGCCAAGTCGGTGATGAACAAACTGTATGCCCCGCTGGTGCGTCAGGGCAATCCGGTGATTTTCATGGATGAGCGTTCGGCCGAAATGACCAAGTATGCCGCTAACGCGTTTCTGGCTACCAAGATCACGTTCATGAACGAGATTGCCAACCTGTGCGAAAAGGTAGGTGCCAATGTCGATGACATTCGCCGGGGCATCGGTACCGACAGCCGGATCGGCAAGCGCTTCCTGTTTGCCGGTATCGGCTACGGCGGCAGCTGCTTCCCGAAAGACGTACAGGCCTTAGCAAAAACCGCGCAGGAGTATAATTATGATTTCAAGGTGCTGGAATCGGTCATGACGGTGAACAATCTCCAGAAGACCAAACTGCTGCCGCAGATTAAGGATTACTTCGGCGATGATCTGAAGGGCAAAACCTTCGCAGTCTGGGGTCTGGCCTTCAAGCCCTACACCGACGACATCCGCGAGGCACCCGCCCTCGATAACATTAAGGCGCTGCTGGCCGAAGGAGCTAAAGTAACGGCTTATGACCCGGAAGCAATGGACAATGTCCGTAATATTCTGGGCACACAGATCAATTACGCTCACACACAATACGCCGCTCTTGACGATGCCGATGCGCTGATCATCATGACCGAGTGGCCGCTGTTCCGCACGCCGGATTTTGAAAAAATGAACCTGCTGCTGAAAAACAAAGTCATTTTCGACGGCCGGAACGTGTACGAACTTGAGACAATGGAAGAAATGGGCTATACCTATTATAGCATTGGCCGTCAGGCCGTAAAAAGTCAACAGTAATAAGTCAGTTGAACGTCATACTATGAAACGAATTCTAATCACCGGTGGGGCAGGCTTTCTTGGATCGCACCTCTGCGACCGGTTTATCAAAGAGGGCTTCCACGTTATTGCCATGGATAACCTGATTACGGGTGACATCCGCAATATCGAGCATCTGTTTAAGCTGCCCAATTTTGAGTTTTATCACCACGATGTCTCAAAATTCATACACGTACCGGGTGAATTGGATTATATCCTGCACTTTGCGTCGCCGGCGAGCCCGATTGATTACCTGAAAATCCCGATTCAGACCCTGAAAGTGGGTTCACTGGGTATTCACAACTGCCTGGGACTGGCACGGGTGAAAAACGCCCGCGTACTGATTGCCTCTACCTCGGAAGTATACGGCGACCCGACCGTGCACCCGCAAAACGAAGATTACTGGGGTAATGTCAACCCGGTAGGTCCCCGCGGTGTATACGACGAAGCCAAGCGTTTTCAGGAGGCCATGACCATGGCGTATCACACGTACCACAACGTAGAAACCCGGATCGTGCGGATTTTCAACACGTACGGCCCGCGGATGCGGCTGAACGACGGCCGGGTGCTCCCTGCCTTTATCGGTCAGGCCCTTCGCGGTGAAGATTTAACGGTGTTCGGGGATGGCTCACAGACACGGTCGTTCTGTTACGTGGACGATCTGATCGAAGGAATTTACCGGTTATTAATGAGCGGTTACCCGTATCCGGTAAACGTTGGTAACCCGAGTGAAATCACGATCGGGCAGTTTGCCGAAGAGATCATTAAGCTGACCGGTACTGACCAGAAAGTTATTTACAAGGAACTGCCGAAGGATGACCCTAAACAACGTCAGCCCGACATCACGAAAGCAAAGGAAATTCTGGGCTGGGAGCCGAAAGTCTCTCGTGCAGAAGGACTTAAAATAACGTACGAATACTTTAAGAATTTACCAGAAGAAGAGCTATATAAGGCGGCCTATCACCGGGAATTTACGAAAAAATAAATTTCTTTGTATTCGTTGACAAAAAATTTCTGTAACTTTGTCATAGTGAATGCAATAGGCATTACACCTTTAGCTGTCTGACGAAAACCTGCGGGCAATAAAGTGCGTGCAGGTTTTTTTTTGCCCTTATTTTTCTGCGCTGTTTTTCAACCGGTTTGGCGTATCTCTGCTGAGCGTCTGATCTACTGTAAGTTACATCTACGACTCCGGACGATCAGTTACCAGTCCGGTTCATTTTGTTTCCGGACAGCTGTTTCCGTCGGGCTGCCGGACGCTCTCGTCTTCCCGGGTATTCAGTTTTTTTATTTTCTTTACCAGCCGGTACATTCACCGGTACCTACTGCTGCCGGTGCCGGTAAACAGCATTCATTTTGTAGTGATACCCGTATGACATTCGACGAATACCTCCTGCTGAAGAAGATCAATCCTGAACGGTTTAAAACGGCCGAACCTAACGAATTTGCAGAATGGCAACGCCTTTTCGAACAAATGCATCCTGAAAGCTTTACTGCACAAAAAAAATTTTTAATTAATAATAAACGAAGGAAATACTCCGGTTATTGACTTTAGCTCAAAATATCTTATTTTGCGAATAGTTTATACTAATCTTTCTAATCTTAATCATGAGCATTCACGTAACTGAACTGAAAGGCATCAGCGATGCCATTCTTAACACGCTTAAAGCCAAAGGCTTAGGTGACAGCGAATCACTTCTTGAAGCCACAAAGACACCGGAAGGCCGCAAAGAAATTGCCCGTGCTGCCGGTGTAGACGCCACGATCATTCTTGAAATTGCCAATCGCGCTGATCTCTCCCGCATTAAAGGTATCGGCCGCGTGTACAGCGAATTACTGGAAGAAGCCGGTGTAGATACGGTGAAAGAACTTTCGCACCGGGTCGCGCCTAACCTCCACAGCAAACTGATCCAGATCAACAGAAAGCGCCAGCTGACGCATCGCCCGCCGTCGCTTGATCAGATTGCTGAGTTCATCGAGCAGGCCAAAACCTTACCGGCAACGTTAGAATACTAATCATAAAAAAGCCCCTGACGGGGCTTTTTTTTATACCGATTCGGTTTGCTGCTGCCAGAACTGCGCGTAAACTGTCCCTTTTTTAATCAGCGTGGTGTGCTTACCTTCTTCGACCACCTTGCCCTGCTCCAGTACGACAATTTTATCCGCCTTCCGGACCGTACTCAGCCGGTGGGCAATGATGATAATCGTTTTTCCGTCTTTCCGGAGTTGCTGCACGGTCTGCTGCACATACTGTTCAGATACTGAATCCAGAGCCGACGTTGCTTCGTCAAGGATCAGAATCTGCGGATCGCGGTAGAGCGCACGGGCAATAGCGAGGCGCTGACGCTGCCCGCCCGACAGACCGGTCCCATTCTCGCCCAGATAGGTACTGAATCCGTTCGGCATACGCTCAATAAAATCGGCGATGCCCAGTTGCTGACAAATTGCCAGAATCCCGGCCCATGTCCGGTTCCGCCTCACCAACCGCGATATTTTCGATGACATTACCGGAAAACAGGTCTATTTTCTGCGGTACGACACTCACCACCTGCCGCAGGCTATCCGGATGCAGGTGCTTAATGTCATAATCGCCGATAAAAATGGAGCCGTGCTGCAACGGATAGAGCCCCTGCAACAGCGACAGCAGCGTTGATTTACCAGAACCACTCTCGCCTACCACGGCCGTTATCTGGCCTTTTGGCATTGTCAGAGTCAGGTTATCAAAAATAACCGCACGGGTTCCATAGCGGAAAGTCACCTCCTGAAACCGGATATCCCCCACCATGGCAGGCTGTATATGGAGCTTATTCTCCCCCGTTTCCCGTTCCAGATCCATAATCTCAAACAACCGGTCGGCGGCAATCAGTGCGTCCTGAATGCTTTTGTTGGCTCCGATCAGTGAGGCGGCCGGTGAGGTAAAATACCCGATCAGTGCATAAAATGAGAGCAGTTCACCGGGTGTAAGTTCATTGTCGAGCACATAACCTGCCCCTGCCCAGAGTAGAATAATGGTAAACAGCTTTGTAATCAGCTCTGAGGCATTGCTGACGTATATGGATGCGGTACCGGTTTTGAACACGGTCTGCAACAGCCGGACAAAACGCATTTCTGTTTTTTCACTCGTATACTGTTCCAGACCAAACCGTTTGATAGTCGACATGGCATTCAGGGACTCAACCAGCTGCGATTCCAGATCGGCCGAGTTTTCCATCAGTTTGCGCTGGTATTGCTGATTAAACCGGTTCACAACCCAATACAAACCCGCATATAAGGGTAGTACCAGCAGCATGATCAGGGCCAGCTTCCAGTAATAGGTAAACATCAGACCAAACGAGAAAATGACGATCATCACATTCACAATCAGTCCCAGCCCGACTTCATTAATAAAGGCCCTGATCTTAACGGCATCGTTGACCCGCGAAATAATCTCGCCGACCCGCATCGTATCGAAAAACGACTGCGGCAACCGCATGAGGTGTTTATAATAGCCCAGAATCAGCGCGGCATCGATCCGCTGACCCGTTTTCAGGTTAAAAATACTTTTGGTGGAGTTAATAAACAGTTGCAGCAGCAACAGCCCGATCATGACGGTACTCAGGAGGTTGAGCAGGTTTCTGTTACCATCTACCAGCACATTATCCACCAGTTTCTGGACATAAATTGCCGTAGACAAGCCTAAGATGGTGTACATCAATGCCCCGAATAACGCCTGTAGCATTACGGAACGGTGCGGTTGCATCAGTTGCCGGAACCGCTGCAAAACTGATGTATCTTCTCCGCCCACGGTAAATGTCTCATCCGGAATCAACAGGACCAGCAATCCGGTCCATTCCTGCTTAAACTCGTCCGGCGTTTTCCTGTGCAGTAATCCGTCAGCCGGATCCATGACCAGCACATAAGCCGGAGTAATCTGATAAATGACTACATAATGGTGAAACATACCATTCCGGATGGCCACGTGCGCGATGGCCGGTAAGGGCAGTTTTGACAGATTTTCGTACGTGGCCTTTACTCCCTTCGCCTGAAAGCCAAGCTTTTGGGCCGCCTCTACCATACCCAATACATTGGTCCCTTTCTGGTCGGTAGCTGCCAGCTGCCGGATACGGGCCACCGGCAGCAGCAGCTTATAATGGGCGGCAACGGATGCCAGACAGGCGGCCCCGCAATCGGTAATATCCCGCTGTTTAACCCGGACGTTTGCTTTAGGCCCTCCACCGGAGAATTTCCCTAATAGCGACCTGCCGGTTTCCTTTAGTTGTTGAATACGCGTCTGAATGGTGTTCATAACGTTGTGTATGAGTCGTTAACGTTTAGAGGCGACGGGTTTGCGTTGACGGATTCAGCCAGTCATCGGCCTTGTCATATAGTAACTGGTAGAGCGAACGACGGGTTACGATAAAGCGGGCCTGCACGGTCATGCCTTTTTTCAGGTAGCCCCGGTACCCGTTTTCCAGCATCAGGTACGGTTTGTCCAGCAGGCAGCGTACTTTAAACATCGGCTTATTGCTCATTAATGTAAAATCGTTGGCAATATCCAGTACCCGCCCCGTCAGTAATCCCCACTGGTTATAATCAAACGCGTCGATCTGGAACCGAACCGCTTGCTTTACCTTAATCAGCCCGATGTCTTTAGGCTCAACATAAGTTTCTACCACCAGCGATGAGTCAGGCGAGACAACCCCAAGCGTTTCGCCCGGCTGCACAAAACTGCCCACGTACCGACCCTGCACCTGACTAACGGTTCCGCCAACCGGCGCTTTCAGCTCATACAGTGCCCGTTGTTCCCCCAGCTGTTTGGCTTCTGCTTCGAGTTCAGTCAGTGCCAGCCGCTGTTGCGTCAGATCTGCCTGCCAGCTGCTGCGTTGCTGCTGCACCAGCGAGTTATAACGGGCAGCCACACTTTGATAAGCAAACTGTGCATCTTCAAAGTCGAGCCGGGCGATGACTTTTTCGTTGTAGAGTTTTTTGCTGGTCTGCAACTCACGGGACCGCTTCTGAAGGGTCTGCTGCGCTTCCGACACCATCGACCTGAACTGTTCAACCTGTTGCCGGTACAATGGCGATTCGAGTGTGCCGATTACCGACCAATCCCTTTTCGACAGC
Source organism: Arsenicibacter sp. (assembly GCA_965247375.1). Taxonomy (GTDB): domain Bacteria; phylum Bacteroidota; class Bacteroidia; order Cytophagales; family Spirosomataceae; genus Arsenicibacter. Next base: position 71,716 of record CBDFHU010000036.1, on the reverse strand, counting down.
TTTTCCAGATCACGGATAAATGACCGGCGTTCATTCAGTTGTTTGTTTAGCAGCTGCACTTTGGTATCCAGTGCATCGGATTGCAGTCTGAACATAACCTGCCCCTGCCGGATGGCCTGGCCTTCGCGCACGAATACGCCCGTTACCAGTCCGCCCATCGTGGCTTTTACATCGCCCCGTTCGGTGACCGGCCGGACAAGCCCGCCAGCCTGTGCCGACACATCTACGTAGATAAATGGCAACGATACCAGGCAAAGGGCAACAGCGCCCAGTACAGTCATATAGATACGCTGACTACGGACCGTTACCCGCGGCAGATACGTAATCAGGCTCGATGAAAGATCAAATTCACTCATAATTCAACGGTTGCTTTGTGCTTAACTCTTCCGTAGCGGCATAGTTAGATTTCTTTATTTTGCTCCCTCTTACATGCCAAACGCAGTAACCGCGCCCGAAGCAGTGCTTCAGACCCGGCTACTGCGCCAGCTTTATCTATGTATTTACGCTATGATGGCCGGCCTAGAACAAGCCGCCCAACAGGCCGCCGCTATTGCCGGAACCCGAGCCCGAGCCGCTGTTTGAGCTACCGCCACCGATCGATAATGAGGTGCCGATGGCCAGTAAATCGTTGATTACCGTCAGGTTGGCAAAATCTAAGAAGCTACCACCTTGTGTTTGTGTCATTTCCTGTGTTGAGAGCTCTTCTACGTTCAGTTGAGCAAGATTCAGCGTTTTCATAACGAATCATGTTTTAAAACTGCCTACTCTGTGAGCTTTTCGGCATCCGCTGCCCACCCTTCAGATCGTTTCCCGGATGGGCGACGCTACTGCCGTTTGGACAGTACAAAGGTTGTTGTTTTAGGATCACGGTCTGATAACGGGCCTTTATAGCTTCATAGCGGGTGGTTATAAAATCATAACTTCCGGGCCATTCGCTCAATTGCCGCACTAACTCGCAATCCAAAACATATTTCACTTGCGTATGTTAATCACGTGAACTAGCTTAGAACTTAGTCTACAGTACAAATATTCTTAAAATTCATAAAACGTTATGCGGAAATAATGTACTTCTTAGTTTTTATGTACAATTAGTAACAACCTTTTGAGCTATGGCAATCATCTCAGAGAAACTCCGCCGGTTGCGTCATTTATTCGGGTATTCGCAGGAATACGTGGCCTTTAACATTGGTATGACGCAGCCAGCGTACTGCAAGTGGGAAAGTGGACAAACCAGACCGTCAATAGATAAATTACAGGATTTAGCCAGTTTGTATCAGATTACCATCAGCGAATTACTGGATAAAAACTCGGCTGAATTACTCCGGAAGCTGTTAGCAGACGAACAGTTTGCCAACAAATTACTGGGAAATGGAGGATACGACGCTTAGTACCCGATCATATACAACAAAAAGGGAGAACCGTCTGACGGTTCTCCCTTTTTGTTGTATAACCCCTGTACGCCTATGCTTTTTTCTCGGATACGGGTTCTGTGAGGTAAACGGCCAGCCGCTCTTCAAGCTCGGCCAGGCCCAGCCCCATGTAAAACTGCCCGTTGATAGCCAGCGATAACCGGCCGGTTTCTTCCGAAATGGCAATTACTGCCGCATCCGTTGCTTCGCTCATACCAATGGCGGCCCGATGCCGGAAACCCAGGGAGGTGGGCAGGTCGCTGTCGTCAGACACAGGCAGGATGCAGCGGGCAGCGCGGATTTTTTCATCACTGATGACAACGGCGCCGTCGTGCAGCGGGCTGTACTGATTAAAAATGGCCAGTAGCAACGGCCGCGATAAGGTGGCATTGATTGCCTCCCCCGACTGGGCGTACTTTTCCAGATCGTCGTTTTTACGGAGTACAATCAGCCCGCCTGCAAACTCTGCCGCCAGCGTTTTACAGGCCTCCAGAACGGGTTTCAGCGACATGAGCGGCTCCGGCTGTATAGGTTGCCGGAACAACCATTTCCGGAGGTAGCGGTTGTTCATCACGTTGGTTCCTTTCCCGATCAGCATCAGGAAACGTCTGATTTCCTGTTGAAAAATAATGATCAGGGCGAGCGCGCCTACACTAATAAAGTAACCGAGGATCGTGGTCAGCAAATGCAGTTGTAACGCTTTTACCAGCAGGTATACCAGATACACCAATAAATAGCCTGCAAATACACGGCTGGCAACGCTCCCCCGTACCACATTATAAATCTGATACAACAGCAGTGCGACGAGTCCGACGTCCAGAATATCCAGCCAGCCAACCTCCAGAAACCCAATCCGAATCATATTTTTCCTGGTCCTTATGAATGAATCTGTCGTACCGGCCTGATTTCCGCCGGTACGCCGTTTAATCAATAGTATATGTCCTGCCTTCTTCGGCCAGCATTGTTTGTTCAAATACAGTCCGTGCCTCCTCCAGAAACGCACTGAACTCTTTATACCGCGACGAAAAATGGCCGATAATCAATCGCCCGGCACCCGCCTGACGGGCAACCGAAGCGGCCTGGCGGGCGGTAGAGTGAAACACTTCACCTGCCCGTTCGGCATGTGTATCAAGGAAGGTGGCTTCGTGATAGAGCACATCCACGTCTTTTACCCAGTCAATCAGCGGTTCGCTGAATCGTGTATCCGAGCAGAAGGCATAGCTGCCGGGTTTGGGCCCTGGAATTGTGAACGTCGATACGTCGTACAAGACCGTACCATCTTCCGCTACGACATCATGGCCTTCTTTCAGCTGCTTCATATGCGCAACAGGAACATCGGCCGGTAGTTTTTCACGGAGTAATTTACGCTTTCCGCGCTTCTCCCGGAACAGATACCCCGAACAGGTAATCCGGTGTTCGAGCGGAATACTTTCGACGGTCAGCTGCGGCAGATCTACCAGAACCGTCGGCGTTGCCGGATCCACCACCGTAAAGTGGAGCGGAAACCCCAGCCGTGTATCTGATACCCTGAACATGGTCGTGAGCACTTCGTCGAGACCGCGCGGTCCATACAGATACATTGGTTCGGTACGGCCGCTCAGGTTCAGGCTTGACAGCAACGGAGCCAGCCCGAAGTAATGATCGCCATGCAGGTGGCTGATAAAAATATGCTGGAGCCGTCCGGGTTTTATCCGCCGCTCTATCAGCCTGAACTGCGTACCTTCGCCGCAATCGATCAGAAAATGGTCGTGATCATACGTCACCACCTGCGCTGTCGGATGTCGTCCCAACATGGGTGTGGCTGAGCCTGCCCCCAGAATTGTTACGGTAAAGTGTCCCTCCGGTTTAGTAGTCGCTTTCGCGTCCGCCGCTAAATCCTCCGTCATACTCATCGTCGTCTTCGCCCCGGAAGTCATTTTCCAGTTCGTTCATAAATACAGCATCAATCGCTTCTTCGACGGTAGGTAAAATGGTCAGATCAGGGATACGTGACGAGTCCAGAAATTCGATCATGTCTTCGTCTTTAGTAACCAGAACCAGCAAACCCTGTTCGTTGGTACACTGCCGGTTTACTTTCCGGATCACCATGACCCCATCCGCCGCAATGGTCTGTACGGCGGCCAGGTCTAAAATTATATTACTGTATCCATCCCGGAAAAAACCGCGGGACAGGGTTTCCAGTGAGGTTGCAATATCCCCTGCAATTTCATTTTCATCCAGTCGGACAAGGGCGTACTGCTCTGTTGTTTCTTTCGTAAAATTCATAAACCAGTGGTTTGGGATAGATAAATTTAGTTAAAAGTACCTTTCCGGCCCTGTACGGGACCTTTAGCCCAGGGCTTTCCGAATCGCTGCATCAATCCGGTTCAGCGGATCTCCGCCTTCAGCCGGCACAAATATTTTACCGGTCACGGTTTCATACAACTCAATATAGCGTGACGAAATCTGGCTGATCCATTCATCCGACATGTCCGGAACCGTCTGCCCGTCTTTCCCCTGAAAACCGTTGGTAATCAGCCATTCGCGGACAAATTCTTTAGACAGTTGTTTCTGCGGCCGGTTATTTTCCAGATTCTCCGCATATACATCGGCATAGAAATACCGCGATGAATCCGGCGTATGTACTTCATCGATCAGGTAGATCCGGCCGTCGAGATTGCCAAATTCATATTTTGTATCCACCAGAATCAGGCCCCGTCCGGCGGCCATTTCGGTTCCGCGGGCGAAGAGTGCGAGCGCATATTCTTCTAACTGTACGTATTCCGCTTCGGGTACGATTCCCCGGGCCAGAATTTCTTCGCGGGAAATATCTTCGTCATGACCTTCATGTGCCTTGGTGGTCGGGGTAATAATTGGCTGCGGCAGCCGGTCGTTTTCCCTGAGCCCTTCCGGTAAGGTCACCCCGCAAAGCACGCGATGGCCCGCGCGGTACTGTCGCCAGGCATGGCCCGCCAGGTACCCGCGAACGACCATTTCTACGGCATAGGGCTGGCATTTCAACCCGATACTTACATTCGGATCCGGCACATCGAGCAGCCAGTTCGGCACAATACCGGCCGTTGCCCGCAGAAAATGTTCAGCCGTCTGGTTCAGCACCTGCCCTTTGTAGGGAACCGGCCTCGGCAACACGACATCAAACGCCGAAATCCGGTCTGACGCAATCATCACCAGCCGGGATTCGCCGTTGAGGTTGTCAAAACTGTACACATCCCGCACTTTACCGCGGTAATACCCCGTCTGACCGGGAAAAGAAAACTTGGTTTCGCTAATTGCAGTCATGGTTATAGGTAGTTCCGGCAGGCCCGATTGGCTTCACCGGAACGTATTATAGCTTTTCAATAACAAGTGCCGAGGCGCCCCCGCCCCCGTTACAGATGCCTACCGCACCGTACCGTCCGTTTTGCTGTTGCAGGACATTGGTCAGCGTCGTTACAATCCGGGCACCGGATGCCCCCAGCGGATGACCGATGGAAACGGCTCCCCCCAGGACATTCATTTTTTCCTGCGGTACGTCCAGCAACTGACCAAAGGCCAGCGGCACTACCGAAAATGCCTCGTTTACTTCAAAAAAATCGATGTCTGACAGCGTCAGGCCCGCCCGTTCAACAGCCACCGGCACCGCTTTTACCGGCGCGGTGGTAAACCATTCCGGCTCCTGCTCGGCATCGGCATAGCCCAGAATCCGGGCCAGGGGTTTCAGGCCCAGTTCATCCGCCTTTTTCCGGCTCATCACCACCAGCGCCGAAGCGCCGTCGTTGATCGTTGAGGCATTGGCCGCCGTCACGGTGCCTTCTTTCGTAAAGGCCGGTTTCAGCGACGGAACTTTGTCGTAAATCACATTCCGGAATTCTTCATCTTCGCTGATCGTGACCACGCCTTTACGGCCGGCTACTTCTACAGGGACGATTTCAGCCGCAAAGGTACCGTTCGCCGTGGCATTTTCCGCCCGACGATACGACTGAATTGCGTATTCATCCTGTTTTTGACGCGATATTCCGTATTTTTCCGCTGTACGGTCTGCAAAAACGCCCATGGCACACTGATCGTATACATCCGTCAGCCCGTCTCTGGCCAGTCCGTCGACCAGTTCACCATTGCCGTATTTATAACCAAACCGTGCTTTAGGGATGTAGTACGGAATATTCGACATGCTTTCCATCCCACCAGCAACCACAACGTCTGCCAGCCCCAACTGAATGGCTTGTGCTGCGAGCATAATCGCCTTGGTCCCCGAGGCGCAGACTTTATTAATAGTCGTACAGGCGGCATGGGGCGGGATACCGGCTTTCAGAGCGGCCTGTTTGGCAGGCGCCTGGCCGACATTCGCCGAGACCACATTACCCATGTATACCTCCTGTACCAGATCCGGCGATACACCGGCCCGCGCCAGAGCCCCCTTAATAGCGGCCGCCCCTAAGTCGACTGCTGATAAACTGGCAAGCACCCCGCCGAAGCTGCCGATTGGGGTACGAACGGCCGAAACAATGACTACCTCGTTCATGTATAGTTTCAGTATGAAGTGTAAACTTACCAGTGTTTCGACTGGCTTTCCTTTGTCTGTCCGGCCTGACGCCGGCGCCGGGCGAGTTCATAGGGCAGATCATCATCACGCATGGCATTCAGAATCTGCATGGCTTGCTCTTCCGACATATTCAGGTTCCTTAATTTCCGCAGTACATCCTTTTGCTCCTCAGACTGCTCCGCTTCAGGGTTAGCCTGTTGCGGCTTCGGCTGAGGCTTCGGTTTTTTGTTTTGCTGCGCCGGCGGCAGCCCTTTGGGCTTTCCGGAATATAATCGTTTAATCAATTCATAATTATAACGGGCTGATTTATCGGCCGGATTATTCAGCATGGCTTCTCTGAAAAACGACAGGGCCACCGCACTGTCCCGCTCCAGACAGGCAATTACACCCAGCTGGTTGGTTGCCGTAGCAGCCAGAGCCTGATCGCTGTACCGCAGCACCCTGAGGTATTCCTGACGGGCGAGCGGATACTGTCTGGTATGAAAAAGCGCGTGACCAAAATTCAGATGGATATCCGGATTGATCTTTTGTTCTGTTTTCACCAGAAAGCCGTAATGTTCCGCTGCCCGGGCATAGTTTTTGGCAGCATACGCTTCTTCCGCCTGTTTCAAGGCCAGATTACGGACCGAAATCTGGTCAAATCCCTGCCAGTTCAAAAGCCCAATCCCCGCTATAAGTACGAAAAAACGCATATGTGTATGAATGCTCCGCCCAAAATTAGTACGAAACTTTGATTTGAAACACCGGTATTACAGCCGGAAAGTCCGCAAGGTAAAGATCAGATCAAAGATTATAAGCGCCAGTGCAGCCGCCAGGAAGTAATAATACTTATTGGTGCTCACAGCTACCCGCTGCTGGTCAACAACCTGTCCGCGTACGGCCCGTAACTGATTCACGAGTTCGCTCAGATACGTTGCGTTAGCATCAGCTTCAATATATTTCCCTTCGGTGGCGGTCACCAGTTGCTGTAAAAACGCACGGTTCAGCTTTGTCCGTACAATCTGCCGGCGGTCGTCGCGCACAAAATCACTGCCGTTCCGGATGGTGCTGCCCCCTTCAGTACCCACCCCGACAGTAAACAGGGAAACGCCGAATGCTTTTAAACGCCGGACCATAACCTGGCTGCACGGACCAAAGTTTTCGCCGTCGGAAAATAGCACCATGGCTTTTGAACTCTGCCGCGTCGAACTGTCGCCGGTAAATTTCTGTAATGCCACTTCCAGTGCACTGCACAGACTGGTCCCGCCGCCGGGCGCTATGGTTGTCTGCAGGTCAAGGGTAAACCGTTTGACAGCATCATGATCGGCAGTCAGCGGTGAGAGTACGATGGCTTCATCGGCTACGGCCATGAGCCCGAAACGGTCAGCTGCCAGCGAATCGGTTACCTGACGGATGTCATACTTAATCCGTTCGAGACGCGTCGGTGCAATGTCGGTCGCGTCCATTGACTTTGATACATCCACCAGTAAAAAAATATCACGGATACGGGAATTGACAGACTGATCTGCTTCACCAAAAGAAGGGCCGAGTAAGGCAATTAATAATAAAATAAAATACCCGGACCGGATAAAAAACTTTGGAATTACGGCCCATGCGGTTGTCTGTAATTGTCTGGCTAAATAAAAAGTCCGGAAAAAGAATCCGGTATAGAGCACCAAAAACAATCCGACAAAAAAAATTTCTAAAAAAGTTAACGAATAAAGCCAGGTCATTTTTTGGGTATATTCACCTGAAAACAAGCGAATTGTTTAGAATTTAGTCTCAGTTTGCTTTTGCGAATTTACTGTTTCTTCAAATATTTTTTCAGAAAAAGCTTGACAAACGCCAAAATCCGTTCTACTTTTGTGTCCCGATCAGCAATAAGCCAATCGCGAAAACGGAGAGATGGGTGAGTGGCTGAAACCAGCAGTTTGCTAAACTGCCGTACCCGTAAGGGTACCGAGGGTTCGAATCCCTCTCTCTCCGCCCGGAAACAACAGGTTTCCGAGTTACTTGACAAACTGATAAAGAGATCATACTCTAAGATAACTAAGCAATTCGGGGTGTAGCGCAGTCCGGTTAGCGTACCTGGTTTGGGACCAGGTGGTCGTAGGTTCGAATCCTACCACCCCGACCAATTAATTGCCTATAGAGCTTTTAACACAACATTTAGTTATCAACAGCGTACTCAATATCAACAACGGGGTGTAGCGCAGTCCGGTTAGCGTACCTGGTTTGGGACCAGGTGGTCGTAGGTTCGAATCCTACCACCCCGACTAAGCCGTCAAATTCTTTGAATTTGACGGCTTTTTGTTTTTGTAGCCTTTTGACCAAACCAATAGCCGTTCGGTTTCCGACGTTCCGGAAGGGCTAAATCTGAATCGTAAGGCCACATTCTTTGCTTCGGCTTATATTTTTCCTATCTTTGTGGCCGGAAAAACAGAGGCATCATCGTCTGTTAATCCAAAGGGTCCCGTAGCTCAGCTGGATAGAGCATCTTCCTTCTAAGAAGGCGGTCTTTGGTTCGAATCCAAACGGGATCACTTTTCTGAAAGCAAAATCATCTGAAGGTGGTTTTGCTTTTTTTATTTCTCTACCTGATACTCACTTATTTATTAAAATATCAGTAGAATTAGTATTGCTGACACTAACTATTTTCAGTAAAACTGATTTTTAATTTTGACAAAATCAAAAAGTAAATTACCGGAAAATGAACTAAATTCTTCTGTTTTTTTAGTACAGCCAGCCTTCATTTTACTATAAAAACAGCTGACTATTACCGCAGAAATTACCAATAGACAGCTGTTTGTCAATCCCTTAAATTACCTTCTGATTCAGTAGACTTATTACGATTAGCCGATGTTGTCCTGTAAGTTTCTGCGTCAGTGATCGCTGTTCCGGCCGAGAACCGTTACGCCCCGGGCGATGTTACTCTACAAAAACAAACAGACAGGCGGTGGCAATACCGTCTTACAGTCTCACCGCTGACAACATGGAAACAGGGATCGATAGCTTTGCCGGCACAAATGCCCGCGACATACGGCCGACACCGGCACAATACATGCAGGAAATGGCCAACCTGCTCGACCGCATTCAGCACGCCGACGAAGCGGGCCTCGATGTATTCGGGATGGGCGAGCACCACCGCAAGGAGTTTATGGATTCTGCCCCGACGGTAATCATGGGAGCTGCTGCGGCCCGCACTAAAAATATACGGTTGGCCAGTGCCGTCACGGTACTGAGTGCGGCCGATCCGGTACGTGTGTTCCAGAATTTCGCGACCCTCGATATTATTTCAGGCGGACGGGCGGAAATTGTTGCCGGTCGCGGCTCGTTTATCGAAGCATTCCCGCTCTTCGGCTTCAATCTCGACGACTATGATGCCCTGTTTGCCGAAAAACTGGACCTGCTGCTGACGCTCCGCAACAATGAAACGGTAAACTGGCAGGGCGAATTCCGGCCCCCACTGGTGAATCAGACGGTATACCCAAGGCCGGTGCAGGAAAAACTACCGGTTTGGCTGGGGGTTGGCGGCACACCGCAATCATTTGTTCGCGCCGGTATCCTGGGACTGCCGTTAATGGTAGCCGTCATCGGCGGCGAAACGCACCGGTTCAAGCCCCTGGTTGATCTGTACCGCGAGGCCGGCAAACGGGCGGGGCATGCGCCGGAAAGTCTGAAAGTGGGTCTGCACTCCCTGGGTTATGTGGCCCCTACCCGTCAGGCGGCACTGGATGCCTATTTTCCGGGCTATGCCGAAACCTTTACCCGTATCGGCCACGAGCGCGGCTGGCCTCCGGTTACCCGCACCCATTTTGAGGCTCAGACGCTGGAAAAAGGTGCCCTGCTCATCGGCAGTCCTGATGAGGTCGCGGAAAAAATCCTGCGCCACAGCGAAGCCCTGGGCGGAATTTCACGGGTTACCTTTCAGATGGATAACGCCGGCCTGTCGCACCGGCAACTGCTGGATGCAATCGAACTCATCGGAAAACACATTGCCCCTGCTCTTCGTTAATCAGCCATGCTCGAATCGATAAACCTGTCGGAGACGGAATACCGGTCTTTGCCCAGAATAGCGAACTCAGACCTGACCGAGCTGCATTTTTTGCAGATGGGCTACGCTGTCCGGCCAATCTATCCGTCAACAGCGCAGTTTGGTACCACGTATCACCAGCTGATTCTGGAGCCGGAGAAACCGGTAGACTGGGCGTTGCACACCGAAAAACAACGCCATGACCTGATGCACATGCAGCGCGCCTGGCAGCACTTTCTGTCCCTTTACCAGCATAAGGGTCCGTTCAGCTTTTCGTCTACGGAGCAGATTCTGCTCTTTGACCAGCAAACGCCGGCCGGTAGCGTGGCCTGCAAAGCCAAACTGGATGCGGTCGGCCTCTATCAGGAACAACCGTGGGTTATTGACCTGAAAACCACCTCAGCAGCCTCTCTGAAGGAGTTTGTAAAATGCTTCGATAAATACGATTATGACCGGCAGGCTGCCTTTTACCTCGATGCCCTTAGTCTGAAACTGGACCAGCCGCTGCATAACAACGTCTATTTCATCGGTTTGCAAAAACAGCGGCCGTATCATGTATATGTCGTTGATATGAACCAGCACCCGCGAATGATGCAGGTTGGCCGGCAAAAGTACCGGAATCTGCTTCAGAAAGCGGCGCGTGAGCTGGCAAACCCGACCGGCTGGCGCCCATCGGCATGGGGCGCATAGCTGGGGGCTAAGTGTCAAGGATGGCTAGGGCTTATAGCTTAAGGGCAGTAGCTCGGCCACCTTCTCCCAGCTCCAGTAACCTTCAAACAGGATATCCAAAGGTTCATAATAGTTGCCGTTCGGGTCCACACGGATTACCGGTCCCTTGAGCTGTATGATCGACGACTGCGGACCGCCCCGGCCGATCTGCTGCGAAAACGGGCTCTGCGCACGCAGGTATTCCGGTGATTCATTTTCTTTCGTATACGTCACCTGAATTACGTCGCTGAATTTCAGCAGTGAATGGCCCGCATCTGATGAATCAGCAAGCACCAGGTAATCATTGGGCAGCGGAGTACGGATGAGCATACGCATTTTTTTGGTCCGGACAGGCATACCACTCATCCGGATGGTGTCTTCCTTCTCAATTATCCGCCGCAGTTCAAATCCCTCTTCACCCAGACGGCGCTCATGTACCGACCGCATAAAGTGCATGGGCGATCCATAAAAAGCCTTTTGCCGGCTCGCCTCCCAACGCTTCTGCTGGCGCTGGTTCCTTGGTTTCATTTCCTGCAGAACCGGATAGCCCATATAGGCCAGGTAATGATGCCTGTAATCAAACGTAAACGATTCAAGCAGGTAGGTAATCGTATATCCCAACGCTTTATTTTCAATTTTTAACGCCTCCCGCGCGCCGGCCGTCAGAAACGGAATGTCCGGCTTAAAATCAAACCAGAGTACTTCGGGATTCAGCAACCGGCAGTCCTTCGCGTGCTCACTTGATCCGATAAAGTTCTTTTTGAAAAACTGCAGGTGCTCCTCCCACCCGGCATCCCGTTTTGCCTTTACATGCACCTCAGCCAGTTGGTTGGCCATCGGTTTCAGCCTGACCTTATAGGTGCGCGCGCTGTCTGCCTGCACCGGAAAAGCAAACGTTTCATAGCCGACAAACGACACCACCATATCATACCGGCCGGGCTGTACATTCGTCAGGATAAACCGGCCATGTTCATCGGCCGTGGTACCTTTCGTTGTATTCGCCAGAAAAATAGTCGAAAAAGGTAAAGGTTCTTCCGTTTCGCCGTTTACCACCTGACCACGAATGGTCCGTTGCGCCACACTCTCCCATGAAACAAAAAGAAGTATACAAATCAGAAACCGTATCATACATCACGTTCTTGTGCTCCGACAAAACTACGCATTATAACTAATACTTTAGTTATAGCTTGTATTATTTCAGAAAGCCTGCTTTTCATCCGGAGTGCATTTTTTCGTAATCCGTCAGTCAGCTTGCACATTGTGTCAGTTCCTGTTCGCGCCCGGTTACCGACCTTTGTCTTATCAAAACGAAAAAGAAAAACTACATGAAAACGCTCCTGAAAACCGAAGAGCTGGCCCAGTTTGCCTTAACCATTGTTCTTTTCTCCTACCTGCCCTACGCATGGTGGGTGTATCCGGCCCTGCTGCTCCTGCCTGATATCAGCATGCTTGGCTACCTGATCAATCCGAAAGCCGGTGCAATCACCTATAACATCGGCCACCACAAGGGACTGGCCATTGCCGTTGGTCTGGCCGGTTTTCTGCTGGCCTCACCGGCCCTGCTGCTTACCGGTCTGATTCTGTTCGGGCACTCAAGCATGGACCGGTTAATGGGTTATGGCTTTAAGTATGCCGACAGCTTCCAGCATACGCATTTAGGTACTATCGGAAAAACCGTACACGCTTAATCCCTGAACAACAACTCTTATGAATCCTTCTGTTCTGATTCTCGGCTCAACCGGCAGCATTGGCTATGCCGTCACCAAACACCTGCTCCGGCAGCAATACCGCGTAACCATTCTGGTGCGCAATTCCGGAAAAGCGGAAGCTCTTTTCGGTCAGGAGGCTAACCTGACCATTGTTGAAGGCGATGCGCAGGATGCAGGCCTCCTCAAAACACTGGCACATACCAAAGACTTTGTCTTTCACGGGGTGAATTATCCCTACCACCAGTGGTTCGGCAACATGGATGTTGTCACCCAGAAGCTGATCGGGGCCGTCGGTCCGGAGACGACGATTGTATTTCCCGGTAATATTTACAGCTTCGGGCTGATGAAAACGCCCATCCGGGAAGACTCGGAGCCCAATCCGTGCAGCCGTAAGGGAGCACTACGTCTGGCGATAGAACAACAACTCGAACAGGCCGCGCAAGCCGGAACATGCCGGGTAATTAATGTAAGGCTGCCGGATTTCTGGGGTCCGAATGTAATGAACGACGGGGTCCGGCCGATATTTGAGCATGCACTGACAGGCAAGGCAATTCCGTGGCTGTATACTGTCGACATTCCCCATCAGACCGTTTATACCCCGGATGCGGCCGGGATCATCGGCCGGTTAATGACACTCGTTACCGAAAGACACCCTGCCCTGTCTGCCCCCTACTCGGTCTGGAACTATGGCGGACACACGTTTGAGAATATGCGGAGTTTATTTACAACACTCACTGGTATAACCCGTAAACCATTGAAAATGACGGTTTACAGCAAGTTGTTTGTCAGCGTGATGGGTTGGTTTATTCCGGTCCTGCGCGAAGTTAAGGAAATGGGCTATCTGTACGAAAATACCGTGTTGCTGGACGACAGCCGCATCCGGTCACTGTTTCCGGACTTTGCTGAAACGCCGCTGACGGAAGCGCTGACCCAAACGCTCAGCTGGTTTGCCAGCCAGAAGAACCTGCCCTTTACGCCTGAACGTCAGGCAGCAACGGTCCGGTAAGCACCGGGCGTCTGGCCCGTCCAGCGCTTAAAAGAGCGGAAAAACACGCTGGGCTCGGAGAAGCCGAGCAGGTACGCAATATCGGTCGTACTCAGGTGCGGCTCCCGCAAATGGCGCACTGCCAGCTCCCGCCGTACGTCATCCAGCAATTGCTGGTAAGTTACGCCTTCGTCCTTCAGATGCAGTTGAAGCGTCCGGACACCCATAGCCAGCCGGTCGGCTACCAGCGCGAGGGTAGGTTCCTCGCCCTTCAATAGCCCGATGATTTCCTGCCTGACTTTGTCCGAGAGGCTGGGTTGCCGGAGTTTAGCCATCAGGTCGCCGGCATGTTGCTCAAAAATCGGGAACAACGCCGGATTGGCATTCAGCACCGGCGTATCGAGCCAGTCAGCGCTGAGGATCATTTGGGTAACCGGTGCCTCGAACACCAGCCGGGCGGGGGCAAAAATCCGGATATGCTCGGTCGTGTCCAGCGGCCTCGGGTAGGCAAAGTGAACTTCGAGGGCCGTTACATGCTGACCGGTTAAGGCACGCATGGCCGCCTGATAAATACTCAGCTCCGAATTCAGGGCATGTTCCGGATAAATAATATACGGGCTGACGATCCGCAGGCGCAGGGCAAACCGGTGATCAGGTAAGCGCTCTCCTTCGGTTACTACGCCTTCGCAGACAATATCCTGATACTGACACAGTTTATCAAAGGCTTTGCCTAACGTCGGGCAATGCATCATGACGTAGGCCAGTACGCCTACAGCAACGGGGTTAATTAATTCGCAGAGATGGAGCGACAGGTGGATATCATTGGTGGCTTCGATGGCTTCACGCCACAGTTGCTGCACCACCGGAATCGGGATGCGGCCATCAGGATCCTTGAGTTGATCCGCAGATACGCCGACTGCCCTGAGCAGGGCTTCGGTATCGGCTCCGCGTAGCCGGGCTCCGAAAAGAATGAGATTAAACGACGAAACAGACAGCGTATGTGCAGCATCCATACGCCGAAGATACTGATTTTTTTCTGACAGGATTGCCCTGTAACAGCAGGAAAGCGGCGAAAGCGGGCTTTGTACTGACAGGCTTACAGAGTGAACAGACCGTTACCCGAATCAGATTCATCCTGTAAACCTGTCAGCAAACGATTACTTCACCGTAAATGAAGCCGTTGCATCGGCCCAGGTCAGCGATACTACCCCTTTCGGTGTAATGTCAATAGTAAATTTCTCGGTAAACGATTTTGCTTTTTTAGCCGGTACCATTACGCGCAACACGTCTTCATCTTGTTTGTAGGAAAACGCACCCCATTTCATGGTTTTGTTAACAATGATGGTCCATTCCTTTTCACCCGGAATGGTGAACAAGGCATATTTACCCTTCGCCACCGGCTTACCTTCCAGTTTTACATCATCGGAAAACTCAATGGATGTCGTTTCATTGGCACCAGTGCGCCATACCTGACCATACGGGGCGATTTTACCGGCCGGATCCCAGACATTACGGCCCTTCACCGATGGCTGGCTGTAATCAATGGTAATGGTTTTGCCACCAACGGTTGCTTTTGCCTGTGCCGGCGGGCTGGGACGGCTGGCTTTGTCCTGTTGCGCCATGGCAGTCATGGCCAGCAGCGAAAAAAAGAAGGCGAGTACCTTTTTCATGTGTATTTGTTTAGCAATAATTTAGGGAGCTAAATGTAAGAACTCTGCTGCATTTTTTTGCCAAGCCAGAGACAAAACCCGCTACATATTTAGCAAGTTGAGCAACCGGGCCAATTCAAAGATATCCAGTACATAATCGACGTCCGCCTCCTGAATGGCTTGTTGCGGCATGTAGGCCACCCGCGCCGTTTCCGGCTTCTGGACCACAATCAGCCCGCCTGCCCGCTTAATGGCTTTCAGCCCGGCCGTCCCGTCTGCATTGGCGCCTGACAACAGAATCCCCACCAGTTCCGGACCAAACACTTCAGCGGCTGATTCAAACGAGACATCGAGCGAGGGCCGGCTGTAGTTGACCTTTTCCGATGCATCAAGGGAGAAAACCAGGCTGTGCTCAATCAGCAGATGATAGTCGGCAGGTGCCAGGTAAACCTTTCCGGTTTTCAGCGGTTCCTTATCATCCACCTCCTGAATAACCAGCCGGGATTTACTGGTCAGCAAGTCCGCCAGGGCCGATTCAGCCGTGTGTTTCCGGTGCAGGACAATAATCAGGGCATACGTCAGCGTTTCGGGTAAAGCCGGCAGTAGTTTCAGGAGCACTTCAATGCTCCCGGCCGAACCACCGATCATCACAGCCTTACAGGAATGGGTTAGCTTACTTTTCTCCATATTTTTTCCTGTGAAAACTGTTTAAACTTCGGCTCGACACTGGAGAAACGGAGTGTTTCGCGGGTGCCGAGCGCCAGAAAACCCAGTTGTGCCAGGCTGTCGTAAAACAGCCGCAGCACCCGCTCCTGCAATGCCTTGTCGAAGTAAATCAGTACGTTACGACAAAGAATCAGGTCAAATTCATTAAAGGAACTGTCGGATACGAGATTGTGTGTCGAAAAAATCATTTTTTCACTCAGCGACTCGTCGAATTTCACCTGACCGTAATGGGCGGTATAATACGATGAAAAATCCTGCACACCGCCGGATGCCATGTAGTTTTCGGAGTTCTGCTTCATCTCGCTGAGTGAGAAAAAGCCGCGCCGTGCCTTCTCCAGCACCGTCGGGTTCAGGTCGGTGGCATACAGCAGTGATTTGTGCAGCAGATTGGCTTCTTTCAGCAGGATGGCCATAGAATAGACCTCTTCACCGGTTGAGCAGCCGGCGTGCCAGATACGGATAAAGGGTTTTGCCCGCAGGTTATCAATCACCTCGTGCCGCAACACTTTGTAAAAGCCCGGGTCGCGGAACATTTCCGTGACGTTAACCGTCAGTTCTTCCACAAAATGCTTCAGAAACGGCTCGTCGGACTTCAGCCGGTAGCGTAGCTCGGCAAAGCTGGGAAATTTATCGAGCGTCAGAATCCGCTGCACCCGCCGTTTCAGCGAAGCCCGGGCATAATTAGTAAAATCGTATCCGTATAGTTCAAACAGATCATTTAGTAAAAGATCAAGATCATGCTCCTCAATCATCAATACACAAGTTAAAGTCGCGCAAGTAATGCCAATAATTTATCGACGTCAATGGGCTTGGAAATATAATCATCAGCACCGGCTTCGAGGCATTTTTCGCGGTCGCCCACCATCGCCTGCGCGGTTACGGCGAAGATCGGGGTTTCCCCGGCGTGTGCTGATGTTTCTGATTCGTGGTATGGCCTCGTACCCGTCAATGTCGGGCATCATCATATCGAGTAATATTACATCAACCTCCTCCTCCGTCTGCAAAAGCGCAAGGGCCTCTCCGGCGTGCAGGCACGACAGACAATCAAATGATTTTGATTTCAGAATTGCCTTGAGTGCAAATATATTTCTGGCATCATCGTCGATTATTAATACTCGTTTTTTACGCATCTTGTTTGATTTTTATCCCTTTAGCTGCTCGTTTCGTTTTTTACTATCCGCTTACCGTTCGTACAGCCAGACGCGGAGTAATGACATCAGCTGATCGATATCAACCGGTTTGGTGATGTAATCGGACGCTCCGGCCTGAATGCATTTCTCCCGGTCGCCGGTCATGGCCTTGGCTGTTACGGCAATCACCGGCAGATTTTTCCACCGGCTGTTTTCGCGGATTTTCCGGGCGGTTTCGTACCCGTCCATTTTCGGCATCATCATATCGAGCAACACCACATCAATCGCCGGATTTTCGGTCAGTTTCTGCAACGCCTCTTTGCCGTCGAGGGCCGTCACAACGCTCATCTTATAGGTTTCCAGCGCTTTCGATAACGAGAAAATATTCCGCACGTCGTCGTCAGCTACCAGCACCGTCCGGTTTTGCAGTACCTGACTCAGCGCCCCCAGCTTACGTTCTTCCAGGCCGGTGCTTCCCGACCCTTTATTATTCTCGACCAGATGCAGGAACAGCGATACTTTCATCCAGCATACGCTGGTATGAATGAGCGGTTTTCACAATGATTGAATCGGCGTATTTCCTGATTTTCAGCTCTTCGGCCATCGACAGGCTCTTGCCGGTAAAGATAATGATCGGTAAGTTTTCCGAGCCCCGGTGTCCGGCGGGCCTCTTCCAGCATGTCATACGCCTTCGAGTCGGGGATACCCATGTCCAGAATCACACAATCAACTTCCTTCCGCTTCAGGGCATCAATTCCGGCGTTCACATCGCTTTCGAGCTCCGAGTTAATATTGAACGTTTCGAGGAAATAAGCCAGTGCCTTCGCGTGTTTTGGGTTATCTTCAATAATAAGCACTTTTTTCGCCTTCCGGTCGAGGACATACTCGATTTTTTTTGAAGACATCCTGCATCTGCTCAAACGCCATTGGTTTGTCCACAAAGTCAATGGCGCCTTTCAGGATACTCTCCTTCTTCAACCGGTGCGATGACATGATATGTACCGGTATATGCCGTGTCCGAGGGTTGGCCTTCAGCGCATCCATCACCTCCCAGCCACTCATGACCGGCAGCTGAATGTCCAGCAGAATCCCGTGGAGCTGGTAAATACCGGCCAGTTCGAGTCCTTCGTCCCCCCGGACCGAAACGATGCCTTTATAGCCGCGTTTCCGCGAATAATCCAGCAGCGAGCGGGCAAACCCGGTATCATCTTCAATGATCAGGATGGTCTTATCATCTTCAGTAATGTCTTTCCGGTCATCCGGAATAGCGGCCGGTATAATGGTACTAATGTATTGATGCTCTTTCGTGTCCACAACTACCGGAATGGCGGGCACCACAACCGGCTCAATAGCCGGCACAATCACCGGGGCTTTTTCGGGTAAAAGCAGCTCTTTGCCAGGTGCCACCGGTATACAGACGGTAAACTCACTGCCTTTGTCCGGCGCACTGGTCAGCAGGATTTCGCCGCCCAGCAATTTGGCCAGCTCGCGGCTGATAGACAGACCAAGTCCCGTTCCGCCGTACTTGCGCTTGGTGGAGCCGTCGGCCTGCTGGAACGCTTCAAAGATCAGGTGCTGCTTATCGGCGGCAATACCGATACCGGTGTCTTTTACGACAAAGCAAACAACGTCTTTTTGTTTCGGATGTCGCTGTACGGCAATCGTAACGCTGCCCTTCGCCGTAAATTTCAGGGCATTTGATATGAGGTTTTTCAGGATCTGGCCCAGCCGCATCTTATCGGTTTCAATCATTGGTGGCACATTCGGCGCGACACTGATCGAAAAGTCAAGCTTTTTCTCCCGTGCCAGCGGCGTGAACAGGGCCGACAATTCCGAGGTAATGTCATTGACCGCCACATTCAGGTATTCCAGCTTCATCTGGCCGGCTTCGATTTTCGACAGATCCAGAATTTCGTCGATCAGCCCCAGCAGACCGTTCCCCGACGATTGAATGACTTTTGCGTATTCGACCTGATCGTTGGTCAGATTTTCTTCGTCGTTTTCAGACAGCAGCCGGCTCAGCAGCAGGATTGAGTTCAGCGGCGTCCGGAGTTCGTGCGACATATTGGCGAGGAACTCCGATTTGTAGCGGGTGCTGATTTCCAGTTCTTCGGCTTTTCGCTGGATTTCGGCATTTTTTTCTTCGAGCAGGAAGCTTCGCTCTTCCAGTTCGGCATTGGTCTGCTGCAACTCCTCCTGCTGTACGCGGAGTTCTTCTTCCGAGGCCTGTAGTTTCTGGGCCTGCATTTCCAGCTCGGCGTTCAGGTTTTCCAGTTCGGTATGCTGCGCCTGAAGCTCTTCCGACTGGGCCTGTGTTTCTTCGAGGAAGTTCTGTAGTTTAATGTAATCCAGGGCCGAGTTGACACCGATGGACAGCGCCTCGGTATTACTCTCCAGAAACGTAAGCTCCAGGGCAGATGGCGCTTTCAGTAAGCCCAGTTCAATTATCCCGATGCAGACCTGATCATAAACCAGCGGCAGGATAACAACGGCAGCCGGCCGCACTGAGCCGAGGGATGAGTTGATAGCAAAATAGGCCTCCGGTAAATCCGGCACGACCATGGTTTTCTTCGTCGAAATAACCTGTCCGGCCAGCCCCTCACCCGGCAATATCCTGACCGGAGCATTTTTGGCGGCATACCCTGCCATCAGTGAATAGGTGCCATCTTCGTTAATGATGTACATCGTTCCCAGCGGGGCTTTCACGTAGTTTGCCAGTCCGTCAATCAGACTCGCTGCCAGCCGCTTAAGTTCCCGTTGCCCGCGCATAGCTTCACTCAGGGAAACCGTGCCGGTCTGCAGCCAGTTTCTGTCTTTCAGATCATTGAATGTCTGTTCCAGCGATCCGGCCATGCTGTTGAGCGCCCGCGCGATCCGGCCCAGCTCATCTTCTTTTTCATCCTGCGACCGGATCGTATAATCCCCCCCGGCAATAGCCGAAGTCACCTGTTCCATCGCCGTTATACGACCGGTTGTTTCGCGGTATAGCGCCTCCGCTTCCCGTTGCCGGGCAATGCGCTCGTCAAGGTCCCGCTTGATCCGGAGATAGGTGCTGACCGTAATCAGGATGGAAATAATGGCCGCCAGTGCCAGCAGATACGGCGTATAGGTTATGTAAAACTGTTGTTGCTCAAGGCGCCGTTTCAGTAAAGCATTTTCATCTTTTTTAATCCGGTTAACAACAAGCCGCAGATCGTCCATGATCTTCATGCCCTTCAGCATTTCCTGATGGCGGGCCAGGGTATCCTGTGCTGACCGCTTCGACCGCCGGACCAGTTCAATAACCCGCTGCATCTGCGCAAACTTGTTTTCATACAGGCTTTTGACCAGCTCCAGATTACGGTTCTGGGTTTGACTTTCCGCTGTCAGCGTCTGAAGCGCCTCATAGGAATTTGTTACTTTTTCATATGCCCCCGAATATGGTTTTAAGAAACGTTCATCGAGTGTAACCAGATACCCCCGCTGTCCGGTTTCGGCATCTTTCATAAACGAGATAACATTCTCGGCCTCCAGCAGTACCTGGTTGGTATGATTAACGAGCTTTGAGTTATCGATTAGCTTCTGGGTGCTGTAATAAGAAGCAAATAAGCTCAGGATCAGAATCAGAATTGACGCTGAAAAAACGATCTGTAACTGTCGGATGACAGTAGTAGCAGCTGATGTCATTGAATGCGTGAACGTTGGGCGTATGATTTCGTCAGTATACGAAGTTGTTAAAGGCAGCCGGTTGATTACACGGCGGTAGTTCCGGTTTACGGAGCAAGCGCCACGGCCGGCTCAGGATCCTGCACCAGCGGCAACACAATAATAAACTGAGACCCCTCATTTACCTTACTGCGTGCCCAGATCAGGCCGCCATGTTTATCAATATTCTTTTTAGCAATGGCCAGTCCGATGCCGGTCCCTTCATAATTCCCTTGCGTTTCCAGGCGCTGAAAAATCACAAAAATCCGGTCCAGAAACTTTTCGTCGAAGCCGATACCATTGTCTTCCACAATGATCCGGCAATAATCGCCGGTTTCACAAACGGGGCTGTCAATGTCTTTGCCGCTGATGAGTTCCGCCCGTATCCGGATATCAGGTGCCTCCCCGGACCGGGAAAATTTCAGGGCATTGCTGATCAGGTTCTGGAACACCTGCCGGATGCGGCCGGGTACAATTTCCACAACCGGTAAGGTTTCGACGGTAATCCGGGCGTTTTTCCGGTTGATGGTCTCTTCAAAATCGGTCATTAGTTCCTGCATCAGCTCGTTCAGATTGGTCGGCACAAACGGGGCAGGCATCGTCAGCTGCGAATAGGCCAGCAGGTCTTTAATCAGCCGTGCCATGCGGGCCGATGCCCGAATGGAACGGTCCAGATAAGACACGGCCTCCGGATTATCCTTCAGGTAATTTTCCTTGACCATGTCGTTGAAAACCTGAATCTTCCGTAGCGGCTCCTTTAGATCGTGCGACACCACCCAGGCAAACTGCTGCAGTTCGTGGTTAGTCCGCTCAAGTTCATTGTTTTTGGCCAGTAATTCCTGTGTCCGCTTGCTCACTTCCTGTTCCAGCATTTCAGCCGTTACTTTCTGCGGGTGAATGTCGGAAAACGTACCGACCCAGCGCAGAATGCTGTCCTGCTGGCGTACCGGTACAATGCGGAGCAGGTAAAACCGGTAGGCCTTCGTGTGCAGATCCCGCAGCCTGACCTCCCTGAAAAACTCTTCTCCCCGGGCCCGGGCAATTTCCCAGTCATCGCAGATATGATGATCGTCCGGATGAAGCTCAGGAAATGTGTTTTCATCCTGTGAATACAGAAACCAGTGGTTATTCACGTATTCAATCCGACCTTCTGTGGTCACGGTAAACGCTATCTGCGGCAATGACTCCATCACAGACTGTAGCTCCTGCATCCGGTCGGCCAGGGCTTCCTGCGCCCGTTTCCGGACCTCAACTTCCTTCTGTAACGCCTTCTGGGCTTCTCTCAGTTCTTCCTGCTGTTTGTATAACCTGTGCAGTGTCTTCACTTTCAGCACCAGAATATCCGGATCAACCGGTTTTGTCAGGTAATCGATGCCGCCTGAGCTGTAGCCTTTGGTAATAAATTTTTTCTCGGTATTGACCGCCGACAGAAAGATAATGGATGTATCGCGCGCCTTACTGAAGCCCGCAATAGCAGTAGCTACCTCAAAGCCGTCCATGCCCGGCATTTGAACGTCTAAAATGATAACAGAATAATTAGTCTTCAGTACTTTTTTTAAAGCTTCTTCACCGGATTCTGCGCTATCGACCGGAAACTGATGCAGTTCAAGAATCTTTTTAAGCGGAAGAATATTTTCCGGCCTGTCATCAACAATGAGAATCATATCCCGGGAAACTCGTTTTATACCTTAACGTGAGTAAATATGTACGTTTTACACGTAACTACACCGAAATTAATTGAATTATCTTTCATCTGCGTATTTTTTTAGCGAATACCGGATATGGAAACCATTTCTCCCTTGTCAGTTAACAAAATACGTTTTTTTACTACTTCCCGATTTACTCTTTACTTGTCCGTTTTCCGTTTCTTAACCTGTAACTTGCAGGCATAAAAACTAAACCGCATAATCAGCATGAAACGCTTATTTATCCTGCCGCTTACCGTTATGGCCCTGCGTACGATGGCCCAGACGCCGGTTGCGCCGGCAGCTATCCAGATCAAACTGGCTACCCTTGCCGCTCCGGCCGACAAGCGCGACGGCGCAACTGTACTGGGCTATACCCCTGCTAACGAGCTGGTTGAACTCCGGAAAGGTACGAACGAGATGATTTGTCTGGCCGATGATCCGGCGCAGAAAGGCTTCAGTGTATCCTGTTATCACCGCGATCTGGAGCCGTTTATGAAACGGGGCCGCGAACTGAAACAAGCAGGCAAAAAGCCGGATGAGATTCTGAAAATCCGGGAGTCTGAAGTGAAAAGCGGTAAGTGGTCGATGCCGAAGCACCCGTCTTCTCTGTTTGTCTATACCGCAAAAGAGGAAAATGTGGACCTGACCACCGGTGAGGTGAAAGACGGGTACCAGCGGGGTGTAGTTTATATCCCTTATGCTACGGCCGAAAGCACCGGCCTGCCGACCTCACCGGCTGCTCCGGGCATGCCCTGGATCATGGATCCCGGCACACACCGGGCACACATTATGGTGAACCCACCAGCCCCGCAGAGTAAATAAACAGAAAAAGGGGCTGCGTTCAGAAACACCAGCCCCTTCTTATAGCAATCCCTTTTTTCTATTGCTTTTTAATGTCGCCCCGGATTTCGCCGTTCGGGTAGGCCGCCGTATGGAAGTTTACGTAATACTGTCCGTTCAGGAT
The DNA here is from genome assembly GCA_965247375.1 of Arsenicibacter sp. Classification (GTDB taxonomy): domain Bacteria; phylum Bacteroidota; class Bacteroidia; order Cytophagales; family Spirosomataceae; genus Arsenicibacter. The sequence continues at coordinate 48,530 of CBDFHU010000036.1, read as the reverse complement.
GCTATCCCGCTGTGACCGGCGCAACGATGCAGTCCCGCTGATCGGCGACGTCAGGCTGGCGAACGGAATAACCGGTGCACCAGTGCCGTTTGTACTGTCAATCCGGTGGATATGTCCCGCCGTCGGTGATATACCCTGGTACGTCACAGTATAGCTCATGACGTTCGTCGTCGTATCGATCGTCCCGGTCATGGTGCCGGTAGCGGTTGAGGTTGTCGACGTTGGTTTCTCCTGTAAGCCGTTAATGTCTGCTTTTATATTAACAACATTGTTTGTCGGTGTGGGGTTGTTGTTATCGTCGTCGTTGTTACAGGCTGCAAAAACCGTCATCACTGTCAAAAAGGCCGCCCCTCCAATCCATTTCGAGTTCATTCGCTGTTGAGTTTTATGGTTGTATACTAGCAGAGTACTATATCCCATCGGACTAATCTGCTTATCTCTATTACAATGACATTTAACCCGACATTATTGTCAGGTACTTTTCAAATTGAGCCAACGGCCCCGGTACGGCTCCCTGAAATTCCGGTAAAACCATCCGGAAAGCCTCCGAATAGATACTGATTACCAATTATTTCAGTATTTGTAATCAGTATAAAGTCCGTATTGCCAAAAATGCCTTAATTTTGGGCCGGAAAACCAATCTGCGTTAATCAATCTTTGGTTCAGCGTTCCGGGTTCTGTGTGCTGTGTTTTCAGGTTTACGCTGATCACAGCAGCTCAGTATTCAGTAACTCAGAACAAAATGTAGGCGCAACTTTAGACCCAGTTAATTATTTGCTATGGCATTTGATTTTGACATGATTCAACGCGTTTACGCTGGTTTGGGCGAACGCGTCGAAGCTGCCCGCAAGGTAGTAGGCCGTCCTCTGACATTGTCGGAGAAAATTTTATACGCTCACCTGTCAGCCGGTACTCCGACTCAAGCTAATGAGCGCGGAAAATCATACGTTGATTTTGCCCCTGACCGTGTTGCGATGCAGGATGCAACAGCCCAGATGGCGCTGTTACAGTTCATGCAGGCTGGCCGGTCAAAAGTAGCCGTACCGTCAACTGTACACTGCGACCACCTGATTCAGGCTAAAGTTGGTGCTGTAGAGGATTTGGCCATTGCCAACGATAAAAACAAAGAAGTATATGACTTCCTGGCATCGGTGTCGAACAAATACGGCATCGGTTTCTGGAAGCCGGGTGCCGGTATCATCCACCAGGTAGTGATTGAAAACTACGCTTTCCCGGGCGGCATGATGATCGGTACGGATTCGCACACGCCAAACGCAGGTGGTCTGGGTATGATCGCTATCGGTGTCGGTGGTGCGGATGCCTGCGACGTGATGGCCGGTCTGCCATGGGAGCTTAAAATGCCGAAACTGATTGGTGTGAAACTGACCGGTAAACTGAGCGGCTGGGCTTCGGCAAAAGACGTTATTCTGCAGGTTGCCGGCATTCTGACCGTAAAAGGCGGTACTGGCTGTATCGTTGAATACTTCGGTGAAGGTGCTGAAAGTCTGTCAGCTACCGGCAAAGGCACTATCTGTAACATGGGTGCTGAAATCGGGGCAACAACATCGATCTTTGCCTACGACGAGAAAATGGCCGACTACCTGCGGTCAACCAATCGGGCGGACATCGCCGACGCAGCCAACGTGGTTGCTGCCGACCTGCGCTCCGACGATGAAGTATACGCTGATCCGGCATCGTATTTCGACCAGCTGATCGAAATCAACCTGTCTGAGCTGGAGCCGCACGTAAACGGTCCGTTCACGCCGGATCTGGCATGGCCGCTGTCTAACTTCGCCAAAGCGGTTAAAGAAAACGGCTGGCCGGAGAAACTGGACGTTGGTCTGATCGGCTCATGTACGAACTCGTCGTACGAAGACATGACCCGTTCGGCGTCTATCGCCGAGCAGGCAACAAAGAAAAAACTGAAAGTGAAAGCTGAGTTCACGGTAACGCCGGGTTCTGAGCTGGTACGCTACACCGCCGAGCGCGATGGCCTGCTGGATACGTTCGGTCAGATGGGTGGTGTGGTACTGGCAAATGCCTGCGGACCGTGTATCGGTCAGTGGGCCCGTCACATGGACGACCCGAGCCGCCAGAACTCAATCATTACTTCGTTCAACCGGAACTTCGCGAAACGTAACGACGGTTTCGCCAGCACCCACGCGTTTGTAGCATCGCCGGAAATCGTTACGGCCCTAGCCATCGCCGGTAGCCTGACGTTTAACCCGATGACGGATACACTGGTGAATGAAGACGGTGAAGAAGTGATGCTCGACGAGCCGCAGGGTCTGCAGCAGCCGGTTAAAGGCTATGCTGTTGAAGATGCCGGTTATCAGGCACCTGCCGCTGATGGCTCAGGTGTTAACGTCCTCGTTAGCCCAACCTCAGACCGTCTGCAGTTATTGGAGTCATTCCCGGCATGGGAAGGCACTGACCTGTCAGGTCTGAAACTGCTGATCAAGGCGAAAGGTAAGTGTACGACTGACCATATTTCGATGGCCGGTCCGTGGCTGAAATTCCGTGGTCACCTCGACAACATTTCGAACAACATGCTGATCGGTGCGGTGAACTATTTCAACGACCAGACCAACAGCGTGAAAAACCAGCTGACCGGCGAGTACGGCGAAGTACCGGCTACACAGCGGGCTTACAAAGCGGCCGGCATCGGTACGGTAGTTGTCGGTGACGAAAACTACGGTGAAGGTTCATCACGTGAGCACGCGGCGATGGAGCCACGTCACCTGGGTGTTCGTGCGATCCTGGTACGTTCATTCGCCCGTATTCACGAAACGAACCTGAAGAAGCAGGGTATGCTGGGCCTGACATTTGCCAACCCGGCCGACTACGACAAGGTTCAGGAAGACGACTCGATCGACATCCTGGGTCTGACGACGTTTGCTCCTGGTCAGCCACTGACCGTCCGGCTGACGCACGCCGACGGATCGGTTGACGAGTTCCCGGTTAATCATACCTACAACGAAGGTCAGATTGAGTGGTTCAAAGCCGGTGCGGCTCTGAACCTGATCAAGATGAAGCAGGCGTAATCGCCCAGACTTCGTTATAAAATCCCGGCCAACGGCATGTCCGCTGGCCGGGATTTTTGTTTGTTTATTTTTCCATTTAATTTCAAAAAATAACCTTATAATTACTGCATACTCTGATCACCATTCATATTCATGAAATCCTTGTTGGTACACCTTTTTGTCATTCTTTTATTTGCCTTACACCAGTTTTCATCTCCATCACTCTTCGCAGCCAAGGTAAGTTCAGCAGATACTTCAGCATCGTTTTCTTCACAATCTACTCCCTGTAATTTTCCACGGTCGCCTGGATTACAGGATGCGACCTCAAATACGGCACAAATTGTTTGGGAGGCTCCCATACCCGGAGAGACCAAGATGTATCGTACCCGATGGAGAACGGCCGGCTCTACAACCTGGACAGAAGGTACCAAAACGTCATTGTCGTATTACAACCTAAGTAACCTGATCAATAACAAAACTTATGAATGGCAGGTAAAGGCTTTCTGTTCTGAGGCAGACTCCTCCGGCTATTCACCATCTGCTTACTTTAATACTGTCTGCCGTCTTCCGACTCCGGCCCCTTCAAGTTATATAAAGCCTTCTTCTATTCAATTAAACTGGTATAACATAGGTGAAAATATAAAAAATGATATACGATGGCGTCAGGAAGGACAAACTGAGTGGACAACTATAAGTAGTTATTCCTCAACGTCAGTTTCTCTTTGCGGACTGACTCAGGGCGTTGCCTATGAATGGCAGGTAAGAGCTGTCTGTGGTGAAAACGACTATTCTGACTACTCCGCCAGTAATTCATTTATACCGCATTGCATTACTCCCGAACTAGTTTCAGAGAAAGTTTTTTCTAATGCCGCAACTTTGTTCTGGAATGCTCCTTCAGAAACTAAATTTATTGTGCAATGGCGGGAATTGAATCACCCTGAGTGGCAGGAAAGCAGTGTAAGCTTGGGTAATTCATATTCATTGACTGGCTTAACTTATAGTAAAGTATATGAATGGCGGGTGAAAACAGTATGCGATCAAAACTTTATGTCTGATTTTAGCCCGATCCGCTCCTTTACGGCACTTTGTTCTACTCCTGTAGTACTCAGGCAGGAAACACCTTCATCAACTACTGCGAAACTGACATGGCTTAGTGAAAGCGCTGATTTAACCTATGAAGTACGCTGGCGCAAAACCGGAAGTACAGACTGGACTGTTCAATCAGACATTACGGCCAACTCATTCTCATTTACCGGCCTGACCCCCGGAGCCGATTATGAGTATCAATTACGGCTGAAATGTACAGATAATGAGTACTCCGCCTATACGCCTGCCCGATCGTTTAAACAGCCATGTATTCCAGCAGGTTCATTCCAGTCCTTTTACCAAAGCAGCATACTGACAATAAGCTGGAATTCAGACCTGGGAATTAGCTATAGACTTCACTGGAGGGATGAAAAAACACCTGACTGGCAGATTAGTAATCTGTTAGCAGAAAGCAGTTTTGCACTTGACAAACTGGTGGTGGGCACTTTGTATTATGTTAAAGTGGAAAGTGTTTGTTCCCCCGAACTTGCCCTCTGCATTTTCACAGGCTTTACCGATCCGTATCGGATGTGTTCCGCCGGAAAATACCTATGAGGCTACCCTTAACCCATCAACTGAGCGATTATACTGGAGAAATGTTGGCTATGGTACGCTATATGAATTAAGATGGAGAGTATCAGGGGCAGTAAACTGGTCTACAGTTGATACATTAACTACAGCAAATTATACATTAAGCGGTTTAAAGCGGGGTATCACGTACGAATGGCAGATCAGAACCAAATGCAGTCAGGGTCAAACGTCAGCATTTACACCAATCCGATCTTTCACGATACCTTGTCCGACACCGCAGGGGCTTCATGACGTTTTCAGCGCACACCTGAGTACCACACTATTCTGGGACAAAATTGACAATGTGGCGTATCTGGTCCGGTGGAGAAAAGCCGGAGTAGTCACATGGCTAACGTCCGGAACACTGACGACCAATTCGTTCCGGTTGAGCCAGCTTGAAAGCGGCAGCCCCTATGAATGGTCTGTGCAGGCAATTTGTGCTGACGGTATTGGCGGCGAATTTTCTCCGCCACGATCATTTTCGACTTCCCCCTGTGACCTTCTTTCAGGGAATCAGGAATCCGGTATAACGGCAAAAACAGCTACGGTATACTGGAATTCGTTTACAGGCTCCTCTTACGAACTGCAATGGCGAAGCAACGAAACAAAACCGTGGAACACTACATTATTGACTGTAAATACCTTTATGTTAACGCGTTTATCCATAGACTCAACCTATGAATGGAGAGTCCGCAATGTTTGTACAGACAATAGCAGATCAGACTTTACGGCCACGCGTTCTTTTTCACTGATCTGTTCTAAACCGGTACCTTATAATGAAACTTACGGATCCGATGGCAGCATTACGCTTACATGGGTTGCGGTAAATGGTACGGAAAATTTTCGTGTCACAGTCCGGAAGCTAACCGGTACTATTGCATTTACCAGCCCTGTTATATCCGGCACACTCTGTAAGGTAACCGGTCTGACTCCGGGTGAACAGTATCAGTGGCAGGTAGAAGCTGTTTGTTCTGATAAAGTCAGCTCCGGTTTTGAAAACGCCCGCTCTTTTATAGCACAGGGAGCTTGTCAATTCCCATATATCACAAGTCAGAGACTCTCCTTAACATCCGCAAGCTTAAGCTGGAATAATACAAACGGAACCTCATATACTGTCCGATGGCGGCCTATCGGTGATTCTGCCTGGACAGTTACGTATCCGATTGTCACTACATCCTATAATTTAACCGGTTTGGTATCGGGAAAGGGGTATGAATGGCAGGTAAAATCAATGTGTAATGACACTCTTAGCTCTATTTTCTCACCAGTAAACAGCTTTACAACAGCTTGCCAGAAGGTAACGTCTGCGGGAGCCTTTTTGATAAATCCATCTTTTGCCTATCTCTCATGGAGCCCTATCGGTAATAATACGACATACGAGTGCCGCTGGAGAGAAACGGGTAATCAGGAGTGGAACATTCAGCCTGACCTTAAAGACAATAGTCTTAAGATCACTGGTTTGAAAACCGGTAAACAGTATGAATGGCAGGTACGGGCACTGTGCGAGCGATTTGTTTTCGGAGATTATTCCGATATACAGCTATTCACAGCTACCTGTAATCCACCACCAAACACCTTTGTCTTATGGGTTAAGCCCGATGCAGCGCAGTTTGTATGGAGTATCAGCGGAGAAGCCAATACGTACAATCTGCGCTGGCGCCAGATCGGCTCCAGTCAATGGAACACTATGTATAACTTATCTGGTCAACGATATCAATTAACCGGCCTTACCAATAAAACCCGTTATCAGTGGCAGGTACAATCGATCTGCGAGGATGGCAGCCTATCTGATTTTTCGGATATTAGTGTATTTCAGACAGATTGTACTACTCCGTTATATCCTTCAGTTGACGCGTTATCGCCTACTGCAGCTCATCTGACATGGTCAGGTATAAATGGAATCACTTATCGGGTAGAGTGGCGTAAAGCAGGAGAAACGGTCTGGAACAGCCTGACCACCACGTCAAACAACATTACCTTAAAAAACCTGCAACCTGATTTCGCCTACCAATATCGTTTACGAAGTATTTGTGCAAGTGAAATCAGCTCGGGCTTCTCAACCATTCAACAATTCACTACCGGCTGTTATTTTAATGTCTATGCTTACGCCGCTAATATTACCTCTGATGCGGCGCGTATCCGCTGGTCGGCACCAATCGAAGATCAGCGGTATCAGGTTCGCTGGCGCGTGGAGGGAACACAGGAATGGAACATAAGCGGAATCCTCAGTAATAATTACCTGGATTTGTTAAACCTTACAAATTCCACAACCTATGAGTGGCAGATGCGTGCGATTTGTTCAGATCAATCAGTAACTGACTATGGACTGCCGAACGTTTTTACAACGCAGTGTTCAATACCTTGCTGTACAAAGAGTTTTAATTCAACCCGTTCGTCTGTACTTACCTGGCAGAACTTCGGTCCGGCAGCACATTACCGCGTTCGCTGGCGACAGGCAGGCAGCCCGGTATGGACCATTGCCGACAACCTCCACGACAGCCAGTTTCAGCTTAATAACCCCGTTTCCGGCCAGGCCTATGAATGGCAGGTGCAAACACTGTGCAGTAATAGTAATGAGTCGGCATTCTCTCCCGTCACCTCGTTTACCTTTACCCCTGTTGAGTGCGACCCGCTGGAACCTAACGACACACCTGCTACAGCTACTCCTGTTACGTCAACAACGTTCAGCAGTGCTTCTGTTTGCCTGGACACGCCCATTGACAAAGACTGGTATAAGTGGTCCTATCAGGGACAGGATTTTTACATTCTGGTTATGCCGTGGGACAGTTCGGCAAATTCAGGTAACAATACCGGCAACTACAGGCTATTCCTGAAGACTAGCAATGACACATTGACCATCGAAACCCAATCTGTTAACAACTCACAAACAGACACCTACCTGCTTTTGTATAATGCAGAAAGGACCAGACTATTAGCTGAAAACGATGACACAAACTGGCCTTTTTCTCAGGTAAACTATAAGCTTCCGGCTCAGTGTCCTCACGTTTATACGCTCAAATCCGGTACCTGGACCGACCCTGGTATATGGTCGTGCAACAAGGTTCCGGGTATCCAGGATGATGTTCAGATTTTACACCGTATTGTTATACCGGAAAATTATACGGCACCGGCGGCCAAAGTTACTTATGGAAACGGCGGTATTCTTTTCTTCAGTGAGGGAGCCAAACTTAACCTTGCTAAATAACATCACAACTTCGGCACCGCCGGTTTTACCGGCGCTTCATGCGGTCGTACGCCACGTACATTAAGCTGGCGGGCGTAGGTTTTGCCATCGCAAACGACGTGCAGGAGATTATGGTCGTGGCCACCGAAGTAAAGCTGTTGCGGTTGCGCGGCAGGTAACGGCAGGATTGCATTCACACGGCCAACCTGGTCCAGCACCTGTATGCCCAGGCTCGTAGCCACATACACCCGACCGTCTTTGTCACACGCCAGAGAAGTGGCTCCTGCATTTTCGGCCGTGTCGGGCACATGCAGCCAGCCGTATTGCTGCCGGTTGGCCAGGCTACCATCGGGTAGAATCGTGTATAGCCATATCCAGTGCGTTGCAGATTCCAGTACATACAACTGCGTCTGGTCCGGCGTCAGCGCGATGCCTGAAGCGCCCCTGAGCCCCGTATCGACCCGTTTTACCTGTTTTTGCCGGATTAGATACACACTGCCGGTTGCGCCCTCCGAAACGGTCAGGTACGCATCACCGCTGTAGGCCACTACCAGGTCAGTGCCCCGAATCTCCTTTGCCAGCACCTGCGTTTTCCCGCTCCGGTCATACGTAATTACCTCCTGAGTCGAAGGAGACAGCAGGTACTGCGTATGACCTAGCCCCTGCACCAGTTTGCCGGTACGTTTGCCGCGGGTCGCCGGTTGTTCCGCACTGACCGGCTTCCAGCCTTCACCGGCCGTCAGAATATCACTGAGTACCTGATTCTTCGTGGGACCGCCTTTCACCGGCGACGGCCAGTCTTTCCAGAGCCAACGCATTGCTTCGGGAAAAACCGCTGTACCGTGCTTACCGTTATGTCCGCCTTCGCCCCAAACGTGCTGAACCTCGTATCCAGAAAAGGTCAACGCCCGTTCCATGGCTTCGTTGGCTTTCCACCAGTCACCGGCATAGATGTTCAGGTCATTGGCCCCGTCCTGCAAAAAGATCCGGACTGGCTTCGGCTCGGTTTTCCGGACAAGCGTACTGTACCGGTCCGCGCCCCGTAAACCCACATAAGTCCCGATGGCACTAAAGACCCGCGAAAAGGCATCCGGCCGTTCCCAGGCAGCGGTAAAGGCACAAACCGCCCCGCTGCTCGACCCGCCGATGGCACGGTCATTCCCGGATTTCGAGAGCCGGATTGCCCGCCCGTCGGCAGTCTTTTGTTTTTCGACTTCCGGCAGCAGTTCGTCAAGGATAAACCGTGCATAGGCGTCCCCGAGGCCGTCGTACTCAAAACTCCGGTTGTACCGGTCCAGTGCTTTATCGGACTGTGCAGCCCGCACCCGCCCCGGCGTCACAAAGACCCCGATGGTCACTGGCATCTTGCCCTGATGGATCAGGTTGTCAAACACGGTCGGGGCTTTCCACTGAATCCCATCCTGATTCACATACACACATGCAGGTTTATCCGGCTGATATTGGGCTGGTACATACACCCAGTATTCCCGCCACGTACCCGGATAAACGGCCGATTTATCAAACGTAAATTTCAGGATCTCTCCTTTCGGAACGCCCGCCTGCCCGACCGAGGCCGGATCGTCGGGATAGGTTTCCGTCGGGACTTGTGCAAAAACAGAAGATACAGCACAGCAAAGTGCGGGGAGGAGAAACCGGATGTTCATTCGTCTGCCTGTTAAATCAACATTTTATCCAAAAGGCAGACGAATGACCTGACCTACTTCCGGTCGTCGTTATTGACTTTTTTCTTTGACCGTTCGGGCGCCGCGCTCATTTTACCAAAGCGCCAGTTGACCGATAACCGGATGTTCCGGATTACGTTGTAATTCGATCCGTCGGTCAGGAACGTTGTGGTCCGGAGCAGGGTAACAATGGTGTTGTACTTCCGGAACGGGTTTTCAAAATTGGCCGTCACGGTCAGGTTCTGCTTTTTAAACTCTTTCCGGCCCGAGAAGCCGTAATAATAAAATCCCGACGATTGTCCCTGTAACTGCACACGGCGTGAATTATACGAGCCGTTGGCCTGGAGGCTGAAGTTGGCCGGCAGTTGCAGCGAGGTATTCATATTTCCCTGATAGCTCCAGTTCCGGTTACTGGTTTGCAGCGCCGGACTGTTCAGCAAGTTGTAGTTGATAGTTACCGAGCCGCTGATGTTCCAGGCCTTGACCGGCTTCACCGACGTAAACCAGTTCATCCCGTAGGTAGCGTTGCGGGCGATGTTCCGGTACGTACTATTTGAAATGCCGGAGGCATCTACGCTCGTGATCCGCTCGATGGCGTTGTTGGTCTGCCGGCCAAATACCATGACGTTAATCGTTGTCCCGCTGTTGCTGAAGGTACTATAGGATAATTCCACCGAATGCGCCAGCTCCGGCGACAGATATGGGTTACCCTGCTGGATGTTCTTCGGGTCCGAATAGTTGACGTACGGGTTCAGGAACATAATCGACGGCCGCTGTATCCGCTGGCTGTAATTGGCCCGGAACCGGCGGTTATCGTCCAGCCGTTTCGACACCGTGATGTTGGGCAGGAGGTTCTGGTAGCGGTCGGTAAACTTTGTTTTCGTCGAAATAAAGTTGGCGTCGATAGCCGTCAGCTCAAAGCGGCCACCGATGTTGAACCCCCACTTGTTTTCGGTCCGCATCCGGAACGAGGCGTACGACGACCAGACCATCTGCTCATAATCAAACGTATTTGCCCGGCGCGGGTCTTCCTGAAAATTAAGTGATCCGTCGGTGGCATTTTCCAGCTTATAAAAACTGTTGACATCCCGTACAATCAGCTTGCTACCCACTTCGAGTAGCCGGCGCTTGATTGTCGAAAACGGATAGGCATAGTCGGTCTGCAACGTCAGTTCGCTCTGGCTGTTCGTATTTTCGTTGCGTTCGCGGTAGTCGATCACCTCGCTTTCGGGCAGTGGGTATTGGTTCAGCGCATAGCCACTCTGCCCGTTATTCCGGTTATACTGCGCCAGAAACGTAAATTCCTGTTCGGAGCTCCGCCGCGATGTCCGGTTATAGTTAAAATTCAGGTCCATATTACGGTTCTGGTTCTGGCTGTTGTTATACCGCCGGAACTCCCGCAACGTATCCAGACTTTGCCGCGTATCGCGCACCGAGCGCGTAGTCCGCGAATCGCCGCCGAAGTTGGCATCGATCCCGATCCGGTTTAAGGTATCGAGATCATAATCAACGCTGAACGACCCGAACTGCGACTGACCACGGTTGCGGTAGTTGCTCTGCTGCTCGATTTTACTGAACACCTCACCATTCCGCAGGTTCTGACGCACGGTTTGGGTACCACCGAAGTAATTACTCCAGTTGGTCCCGCCGTAACCGGTCACGCTCAGCTTGCCGCGTTTATAGTTGATATTACCGCCGAGGTTATTCCGGCGACTGCCTGCCGAGGCATTAAGCCCACCGGTCAGGCCCTGTAACTGATTTTTCGTAATGATATTAATAACCCCTGCCGTCCCCTCCGCATCATACTTTGCAGACGGCGCTGTGATGACTTCAACCGACTTGATCAGCTCGGCCGGAATCATCTGGAGGGCTTCGCTGATGCTCCGCGCCATGATACTCGACGGCTTGTTGTTAATCAGGACCTTAATGCTGCTGCTGCCTTTCAACTGCACATTCCCGTCGGGATCAATAGTCAGCAACGGTACTTTTTTCAGTACATCAACTGCCGTGCCGCCGGCATTGGTCAGGTCTTTATCGGCATTGTAGACCAGCCGGTCATCCTTATCCTCAATCAGCGGTTTTTCACCGGTTATAACCACCTCATTCAGCATCCGGGTATCAGCCTGCATCTGGATTGTACCCAGTGCTATATCAGCGCCCTTAACGACGATATTATTGATTGTTTTGTTCTCATAACCCATAAAACTGACGGTCACCCGGTATATGCCGGCCGCCACATTATTGATCGAAAACCGGCCCCGTTCATCCGTCGTTGTCCCGCCGATGGGCTTCTCGGTTAGGGGGTTAATAAGCGCCACCGTCGCAAACTCAACCGGTTTGTTGGCGGTCCCATCCATAATCGCCCCCGAAATCTTCATTCCCTTTTGCAGCCCTGCCCTCATTTCGGTTACGGCTTGCGCAGGAACCGCCGCCGGTGTCCCCGGCGAGGGCGTATTCTGCGCCTGCGTATACAGACTTATTCCAAGAAAAAATAACGGTATAGTTTGCTTCATGCTATAATTTGCCGGCCCGTAAGCCCTTCAGGTTGTATACTTTATTTGCTGATGTATATAAAAGACCAAATATAGAAAATATACCGTATCTGAACTAGAAAAGGCTATTCTGTAGCCGGCATTGATCAAGACGCTACACAAAACAGGCCAATATGTATAGTTACCTGATTAATCGCCTGGTATTCAGCTAAAAAACAAGACGGAAAATCAGGCCGTTACCGCTTCTGTAAACGGGCAGGGGCACGGACCGGAATCAGTCAGCTGCATGATTCCGGAATAAATGTTCAAGGGTAGGTTCCGTAAACCGGGCTTTCTTAAACAACGCACTCTTCAGTTTCCGCAGATAGTCCGCCTTCGGAATTTCAATGGCTCCATAGCGCCGGACATTGTCATTAATAAACTGGGTATCAAGTAAATCAAACCGCTGCTGACGCAGAATCATGATGAGATAATGGAATGCCACCTTGGAAGCATTATCTTCTAAATGGAACATAGACTCTCCGAAAAAGACGGATCCGAGGGCAACTCCATACAGACCGCCAACTAAACGACCATCTATATACGTCTCTACGCTGTGAGCCAGTCCCATCTGGTGCAGGGTGGTATAGGCATCAATGATTTCGTCTGAAATCCAGGTACTGTCATCGGCAGAGCGTGGCAGCGAACAATAGCGCATCACCTGCTCAAAGTTACCGTTGACACGTACATCAAATGTTTTTTTATTCAGGACCGGACGTAACGAACGGGCAGGCTTGTACGTCTCAAGCGGAATGATGGCCCGCGGGTCCGGCGAATACCAATATAAGGTACCATCCGAATCGGCCATGGGAAATATGCCATTCATGTACCCATAAATCAGATCATCGGCGGTTAGTTTTGTCATGAAAAGTGGAAGCAATAACTTACAATAACAAATGTATAGAAAAAAACACTGGAATGATTCCATGCCTTCCGGACTTAATATTTAAGGAGTATCGGAACTATCCTGAAAAAATACCGTTATTTCATTGCACAACCCGGACAATATCATTAACATTGTCCGCGTTTTTGAAACAGCTCTTACGCTACAGACGCGATCAGTACAGTACATGGAACAGACAGCATACATACCTACGTTCTATCATACTACGCCCTTCCGGTTCAGGTCCGAAAGGGCCGCATAATCTTTTTTGCCTACGTGGCAAAACTTTCCCGTCTGTTAATCCTTTTTTATTCATCTAAATCTAATAATCGTACGGACAACAGGTTTCTGTCGTCTGGTTGAGGTAAACGTTCGACGTTTTTTTCGTTACCCAATTACTGCGATGATTCAACAAGACATAATTAACGACCAATACATCGTTCAGGTAGCTAGTGAAAACCATCTGCAAATGGCCGAGACTATTTGCAATGAAATGGAGCAGAGTGCGAAAGCCCGCGGAACCGGTATAGCCAAACGCTCTCCGGTGTACCTGATGGAGAAAATGCTTGAAGGCAAAGCCGTTATTGCCACAACCGTTACCGGTGAGTGGGTCGGTTTCTGCTACATCGAAAACATGGGAGCACGGTAAGTTCGTGGCAAACTCCGGCCTTATTGTGCATCCTGATCACCGCAAAAGTGGTCTGGCAACCAATATTAAACAGAAAGCGTTTGAACTGTCACGGTCTAAGTTTCCGAATGCGAAAATCATCGGTCTGACTACCAGTCTGGCCGTCATGAAAATCAATTCCGACCTTGGCTATCAACCGGTAACGCTCAGCGAATTACCGGCAGATGAGGCTTTCTGGAAAGGTTGCTCCAGCTGTGTAAACTATGATATTCTGACACGGACCAACCGCAAGCACTGCCTCTGTACCGGCATGCTCTATGATCCGGAAGAACCGAAAAAGAATGAAAAACAGGAAAAATGGAATTTCCTGAAAGAATCCAAACTGTACGAGCGCTGGATGAAGCTGAAAGAGCGCATTCTCTTCCGGCTCAAAGAACGACCACGGGCTCGTCGCTCTGAACGTGAACTCGAAGCCGTAGGCTGAATCATATAACCCAAAAACCTGACCCTACGGTCAGGTTTTTTTTTGCGTCGCCGGAACATCTGCCACACCAACGGGTTTTATCTGCATAAACCTCAACGTACGATGAAAACCAACAGCCCTGATACCGGTGAAACAACCGGCGACAATAAACTGGCAACGATTCCGACCGGTATGGAACACGATCCGAAAGCCGATGAAGAAGTCATTGATCAGCAGGACGGGGAGCAATACCCCGAAGCAGTAGCGGAAAAGGCCGAAACCAATGACGAACTAGCGAACTCCATTGCCTACGCGCTCGACGGTTCCGGCCCCGGCCCCTCCAACAGTCCGGTTAACGGTGAGGCGCATAAAGTCATTACCGAAGGCGTTACGGGCGCCGGACCGGAAGACGAGGAAGATGCTGCCCGCGAGTGGCGGTCTCTTTAGCGGCTGAACGCATCCATGGCAGCGGTCGGTTTGCCGGTTTCATCGAACGCTCCTAAACCGTATCCCTGCCATTTACCATAAGACTGCGGCTCCCAATACAACACACCCTTACCCATCTGGTCCGGTATACTGCGCATTTTGCTGATCAGACCGGAGATAAAGGCGCCTGCCGTTACCGGGTCATTGGCTGGCATCCCGACTTCTACCACCATTACCGGCTTGTGATACAACGCGATCATCTCCTGTGCGGTGTCGATGCATTGGTTAGTCTTTGTTTCCCAATCGGCAGCAGCCGGGTAAAGCGACATGCCAATCATATCGAATTTTGCCTGCTGTGCGGCCAGTCCGCCAAACATCCATTGAAATAACTTCCGGTCATAGCCATTCGAGATGTGCACCATTACCTGTGAGGTTGGGCTGACCGCCTTAACCGCATCATAGCCGGCATTTACCAGCGCGGCAAAATTGGCCATATTCGTTGAAGCCCGCCCATCGGGCCAAAGCATGCCGTCGTTTGTTTCATTACCGATCTGCACCCATTCCGGCGTAATCCCATTCTCCTTCAAACGGGTTAAGACAGTGGTTGTATGGCTGCTGAGCGCATTTTTAAGTTCCCCGAAGGGCAGATTCTGCCACGCCGCCGGCTTGGTCTGCTTGCCGGGATCAGCCCAGTTGTCGCTGTAGTGAAAATCAATCATCAGCCGCATACCCGCTGCCTGAGCCCGTTTTGCCTTCAGCAACACATCGTCAATCCCGTTCCAGCCACCCGACGGATCTACCCAGACCCGCAGCCGGATGGTATTCATGCCCTTCGCTTTCAGAATACTAAAAATATCAGCCGGTTTTCCGTCTGACTGATAAAAGCGGAGGCCTTCTTTTTCCTGCTGCGTGATCCAGCTCACATCGGCTCCCTTTGCAAACCGGTCAGCGGCCGCAGACGGCACTGATTGCCCCTTACAACCGGCCAGCTGCCCGATAATTAATCCTGTTATAAGCATCCACTGTTTCATACTTTCTCTTTGCTGATCAATAAAAAGCGCGTATCCGGCAATCGTTTATCATCAAAGGGTAAATTGCACGGGAAAAGTTTCTTTTAGTAACCGGTAATATGTTTTAGCACTGATAATGAAGGGGTTCCGCCTACTATGATACCCATACCAGTCTAACATGACGGTTTGTGCTTGGCGGTACATCGGGATTGCCGTATTTTTCGTATTCAGATTAGCTGATTTGGTTTGTTTTTCATGAAAAAACTGGTTTACGTTTTCTTTTTCCTTTGTGTCTTACCCGCTTACGCCGACGTTATTTTACCCGCCCTTGTCGCCAATCACATGGTTTTACAACAACAGGAGTCCGTCAGAGTCTGGGGCTGGGCTGAACCCGGCGAGGTAGTCACCGTAACCCCCGGATGGGATAACCAACCTGTTTCAACGACCACAACTGATCATGCCGTCTGGAAGCTGACGATGCCAACCCCTGCCGCCGGTGGCCCCTACTCCATCACGGTTTCCGGCCGGAACACGATTGTCCTGACTGATGTCCTTGTGGGTGAAGTGTGGGTTTGTGCCGGTCAGTCGAACATGGAATGGAGTGCCAGCCGGGGGGTTAAAGATGCACTGGCTGAGCTGCCAACGGCGAAGAATGACCTGATCCGTTTTTTTAAAATGCCCAAGTTAACGGCTGATGCTCCCCAAACGGACACAAAAGGCCAGTGGGTTCTATGTGATTCGGCCAGTTTGCGTACATTCAGTGCAGTTGGCTATTTTTTCGGCAAGAAAATCCAGCAGACCATCCATGTGCCCATAGGCCTGATCGACGTAGCCTGGGGTGGCTCCTACATCGACAGCTGGCTACCCGTTACGGTGACGCAGCTTTATCCGGATACCCGTACTTCAGCGGCCCGTATGACCAAATCTGCCCATTGGCCCAGCAAGCCCGGCGCCATTTACAATGCCATGATTGCACCGGTTATTCACTACAACATTGCGGGCATTATCTGGTACCAGGGGGAGTCGAACCGGCATTACCCCCAGGCCTATTATCACCTGATGCACCTGCTGGCGGACCACTGGCGGGGCATGTGGCAAAAGGATTTTCCGTTCTATTACGTGCAGATTGCGCCGTTCATGTATAACGGAGAACACCAGACAGCGGCGGTACGCGAAGCCCAGACGCAGGCCATGGATATACCGAAATCAGGAATGGTGGTGACCACTGATCTGGTCGACAACCTGAAAGACATCCACCCTGCCTATAAACATGAAGTCGGCAACCGGCTGGCTAATCTGGCACTGGCCGGTACGTACGAGCAGAAACACATTACCGCCCGGAGTCCGCAGTATCAGTCGATGAAGGTAACCGGTAAAAAAGGCCATATCCTCCGGTTAAGTTTCCTGAATGCTCCCAAAGGGCTGATCAGTAAAGGTAAAGAACTCACCGAATTTACCATCGCCGGGGCCGACAAGGTATTTTTACCGGCCAAAGCCCGTATCCGTGGCAATACAATCGATGTGTGGTCCGACGAGGTAAAAGTACCTTACGCTGTCCGGTTTGCCTTCCGCGATGCACCGGAGCCTAATGTGTTCAGCCGGGAAGGGCTCCCGCTGGTGCCGTTCCGGACCGACGACTGGGACCTGAAATTACCGAAGTAACTCATGTGCTCCTCTGTAACCGGAAGTAATTCAGTTTTCATTGCGCCTTTAGCCTGGCAGGGCTGTAGCCAAACTGCCGTTTAAACGTATATGAAAAATGGGAGAGGTCTTCGAATCCCAAATCAACGTATATGTCCGATGCAGATTTCCCTTGCTCTTTAAGCAAAAAATAAGCTTCGTTCAGGCGCTTCTGTAACAGCCATTTGTGGGGTGATGTATGAAAAACCTTTTCAAAATCCCGTTTGAATGTAGCAAGGCTTCTTCCAGTAAGATAGGCAAAACGGTCGAGCTTGACATTGTACCGGTAATTCTGATTCATAAATGCTTCCAGGTCCGATTTGTGCGGCTCTGAAAAGTCAAATAAAACCTGTTTTAACCCGGGTTGCGCCTCCAGCAGAATCAGAATCAGTTCTTTAATTTTCAGATCAATCAGCAGCTTATTGCCTAAACTATTACTGTCAATGAGCGCTTTTAACGAATCAATATAGTTTGTGAGAAGTATGGTCATTCTGACAGGAATTATCGGCGCTGCGTTACCGGCACGATTAGGCTGTACGTTATATTCACCGGCCATCTGCCGTAAAATACGGTCACCGACATAGATATTCAGACTTTCAAAACGTCCGTTTTCCGGAGGAAACTTGGTAAATTTTACCAGTTGATTTTTCCGTAAAAGGGTAAGAGCTCCTGCCTCTGCCCTATAGATCTCCCTGCCATCTGCCAGCAAAAAACTCCCCGTCATCTGATAAGACAGAACGTGCTGAGGAATAAAGTTTTCCCCCTTCCTGCTAATGGTATGATAGCAGGAATAAACAATATCGGAAGTTTCTGCGCTATCCATAGTTTTTTAATTATAAAGCACTGTCCCGGGCAGACAGCGCTTTATCCATATCATAATCAATTCAGAATGGCTTTGGTTTCCAGATATGCTTCCAGACCAAAGGCTCCGTACTCCCTACCCATACCGGACTGTTTAAAGCCCCCGAACGGCACCATCGGATCGTGGCTGAAGCCATTGATACAAACCCTTCCTGCATCGATCCGTCCGGCAACACGCTGTGCGCGGTCAGGGTTTGATGTGCTGATATAGGCGGCCAGTCCATAAGGTGTATCGTTGGCAATCTCAATGGCCTCTTCCTCCGTTTTATACGGGATAATTGATAACACAGGGCCAAAAATTTCTTCCCTGGCAATCCGCATATCGTTCCGTACATTCGTGAAAACTGTCGGTTTTACATAGTTCCCGGCTTCCAGTCCGGCGGGTTTACCAGTCCCGCCGGCTAATAACGTGGCCCCTTCCTGAAGCCCGGATTCAATGTAGCCCTGAATCTTATCAAACTGCCTGACACTTACCATAGGCCCTACATCGGTGCGCTCTTGCTGTGGCGGGCCAACGACAATTTGTCCGGCAACGGCCTTAGCAATAGCATTGACTTCCTCCAGCTTACTCTCCGGTACCAGCAGCCTCGTCGGCGCAATACAAGCCTGCCCGTTGTTCATATACGCTCCGTAGACAGCCATAGGAACTGCCTGCGCCAGATCAGCATCGTCCAGAATAATATTCGGTGATTTTCCGCCTAGTTCCAGCGTTACACGCTTCATGGTATCCGCTGCCTTTTTTGCAATTAATTTGCCTACCGCTGTAGAACCGGTAAAGGAAATTTTAGCGACATCAGGATTCTCCGTAAGTTCGGTCCCCACAACAGTTCCCAATCCTGTCACAACATTGATTACGCCTTTGGGTAACCCTGCATCGTGAAAGGCTTCCATCAGGACCTGCGTCTGCAAACCGCTCAGTTCACTTGGTTTAATCACGACAGTGCAACCGGCAGCAATTGCGGTAGCTACTTTACTGCAAACCGAGCTGTTACTGGCATTCCAGGGAGTAATAATACCGACCACCCCAACCGGCTGTAACCTTACCCGCGAGGTATTGATCCTTTTTTCGAATTCAAAATGACGAAGCGTTTCGATCATGCTGTCAAACCAGCTTCCTGTATACTTATTGCTCAACGTTGAAAACTGATACGTTCCCCCGTATTCTTCAATCATGGTGTCGATAAACTCCTGTTCACGGTGTTGAACAGCATCCCTGAGTTTTTCCAGATACTGCATCCGCTCCTCTACGGTTGTTCCGGAAAACAGCTGGAATGCTTCTTTGGCTGCGGCAATCGCATGCCGGGTATCTGTTTCGTCCGCAAGCGTTAATTCGCCGATCACATGATTGGTAGCCGGATTTATCAATGTAAAAACTCCGGTACCATGTGGTGTTACAAATTCACCATTGCTATAAATCTTATTTACCTTTCTCATTTCTTTACTGTTTTACGCAGCAAAGGTAAAGCCGTCAAAATGAACTGACTTTGTAAAAAAGCTCAATGATACTTTGTAAAAAAGCTCACCCCCGAAACAGAATAATATAGCCGCTCAAGCCAACGGCTACCCATCAGGAAGACACCAGCGACAGCAGACAAAAGCCGTCTACAACCCATAATCCGGCGGGGACTTCCTGTGGCTTGCCGACGGCCAGCTTAATGACCGTCCAGGACAGAAAGCCCCAGATAATGCCGTGGGTAATCGAGTAACTGAACGGAATCAGCACTAGGGCCAGAAAAGCCGGAATGGCATCGTCCAACTGCTCCCAGCGAATTTTCGTTACAGGCTGCATCATAAATGCCCCGACCAGCACCAGCGCGGGCGCTGTCGCAATGGCCGGAATCACGGACAATAAGGGGGACAAAAACAGAAACGGCAGAAACAAACTTCCGGCCACGATAGCGGTTAGCCCCGTACGACCACCCTGCGCTATACCGACCGCCGACTCTATATAGGCCGTGCCCGGACTTGTGCCCAGCACCCCGGCCAGCGTCGTCGCTACGGCATCGGTCAGCAGGGATTGTTTCAGATTGCGGGGCTCACCGGCTTCATCGTGTAAGCCGCCGGCTTCGGCAACGCCCACAAACGTTGACAGGCTATCGAACAGATCGGTGAAGGCAAACGCAAAGATTACCGGCCACAACGACCATTTGAACGAATGGATCAGATCCAGCTTTCCGATCAGGCTGAAGTCAGGGGCGGCAAACAAACCCTGATAATTAACCAATGTTTTCATGCCCATGTTCACCGCCGAGGCATCACCCCACCACCGGCCGATGGGAATGGCCGCGAGGGTCGTCAGCACAATGCCGATGATAATCCCGCCCGGCACCTGACGTACCACCAGAATAGCCGTCAGCAGCAGCCCTGCCACAAAGGTTATCATAACCGGATCATGCAGCGACGCCATACTGACCAGCGTTGCCGGATGGGCCACGATAAACCGGGCGTTTTCAAAACCGATCAGGGTAATAAACAAACCGATTCCCGCCGACACAGCGTACCGGACCGGCTTTGGAATGGCCTGTACAATGGCCGCGCGGACATTCAGCACCGACAGGATCAGAAACAGAATACCGGCCCAGAAAACCGCCCCCAGTGCCACTTCGGGGGTCAGGCCCATGCCTTTTACCGCCGTAAAGGTAAAAAACGCATTCAGCCCCATACCGGGCGCCACTACGACCGGGTTTTTCGCATAAAGCCCCATCATCAGGCTACAGAAAAATGACAGCAGGATGGTAGCGGTCAGGACACCGTTAAACGGCAAACCGGCCTGACTCAGAATCGCCGGATTTACCACGATGATGTACATCGTTGCCAGAAATGTCGAAACACCCGCCAGAATTTCGGTCCGGCGGTTTGCTGATGGAGAAAGGCGTTGGCTTGTCATGCTGCAATGATAGCAAAAACCCGTTAACATACGGATAATGCCGGATGGGCTATTATTACCCCATAAAACAAACGGTGTGCTTAGGATCAGATACGGGCGTTTCCGGACAAAAAAGGTCCATAAACAGGCCTAACCCCGCATTGTGTTATATTTTCCGGCTATCGTTACATCCCAATATTAAGTTTTACCGAATGTGTTGACAAAGCCGGATCAGCCCGATAATTTTACCGGCATGTTAACCGAAATAGTATTTTTTGTGGAGTCTGATAAATCCGGAGGATATCAGGCCTACTCCCTTGAAGAAGGTATTCTGACCCAGGGAGACACAATTCCGGAGCTACAGGAATCAATCCAGGAGGCGTTGGATGCTCAGTACAGTCCGGCGAGTCCGCTTCCACCGATCCGGCTCATTTTACCGGCCGAAGTTGGATAAAAACCGTTACCATCATAAAACTGTCTCCTGCGTTTTGGGCAGGGTGTAAAAAAACAGAAGCCCGGCAAATTGCCGGGCTTCTTTGGTCAAGCACAGTCGCGGGAGTTAAAGAACCGGCGATGGCCTACTCGTATAATTAGTCATCACTACCACCGATTGACAGGCTGGTGCCTATCGCGGCGAAGTCAAAAATTTCAGTCACATTTGCCAGGTTCAGGAAGCTACCACCTTGTGTATCCATCATTTCCTGATTATTCATTTCCTGCACTTCGAGTTGATCCAGATTCAGCGTTTTCATAACAATAAATGGTTGAGTTAATTGCCTACTCGATACGCTTTTCGGCTGCCGCGACCCATCCGTCATCGTGCGTCCCGGATGGGCTGCCTTTCTGCCGTTTGGTTGATACAAAGTTGGCAGAAAAAGCCATAGGAGCTGATAACCGACAATTATACCTTCATAACGACCGGTTATAAAAGTATAACCGGGGTAAAATTTCTTTTTCCGGTCAGGGGTTAAACCCTTATTTCAGACTCTATTAGTAGTGCAGCCAACCGTGCACTACTCATTTTCACCCAAACCTGACATGCTTAAATTCACCAACGCTCTTCTTTTTCTGTCCGGACTCTATGTTTTCAGTACAGCCAATAGACCTGAGGTTAACGAACCTTCAGCTGTTGCTGTACAAACTGTCCATACCCTTGGCAGCAAGGTAAAGGAGAACCCTGTTATTCCCGGCGACTTTGCCGATCCGTCGGTGATCCGGCGCGGCAATACGTACTATGCAGCCGGAACGTCTTCTGAATGGGCACCTCATTATCCGCTTTTCACCTCAACGGATCTGATCCACTGGAAACCCATGGGCTATGTGTTTCCGAAAACACCGGCCTGGGCATCGTCCTCGTTCTGGGCACCGGAGCTCTACTACCACAACGGGACGTACTTTGTCTATTATGTTGCCCGGCGTAAAAGCGACGGCATCTCCTGCATCGGCGTGGCCACGGCCAAAGACCCGGCCAAAGGATTTACCGATCATGGCGTGATGCTCGCATTCGGTAAGGAAGCCATTGATCCGTTTGTCATCGACGTAAACGGCCAGCTGTACATGACGTGGAAAGCCTATGGCCTTGACAAACGCCCGATCGAAATTCTGGGCAGCCGGTTATCCGCCGACGGAATGAAGCTGGAAGGAGAGCCGTTTATGCTCCTGCGCGACGATGACCGGAAAGGGATCGAAGGCCAGTGCATTGTTAAAAAAGGCGATTATTTCTACCTCTTGTACTCGCTCGGAGCCTGCTGCGGGCGGGGCTGTACCTATCAGGTCGAAGCGGCGCGGTCTAAGTCGATTGAGGGGCCATACACCCGCTTTCAGGGCAATCCGGTCCTGGCCGAAACCGATGAATGGAAATGCGCCGGCCACGGCACAGTCGTTACCGGCAAAGACGGCAGGGACTACTACCTGTACCATGCCTACAACAAAGCGGACAATGTGTATACCGGCCGGCAGGGTATGCTAAGCGAACTGCGCTGGGACCAGACCGACGGCTGGCCTTCGCTGCATCCGCTGGGAGCCAAAGCCGCTGCCATTCCGGACTTCCGCGATGAATTTAACAAGCCGGTACTGGCCGGTGACTGGCAGTGGGACTTCCGGCATACTCAACCGGTCTGGAAACTAACCGGTGGTAATCTGGCGCTGTCAGGCACGCCTGATGCAAAAAATCCGACCGGAACAGCCCTTACGGTCCGCCCCCTGAGCGGTGATTACACGATTAGCACTGCTGTAACGAATCAGAATGCAGCCCTCAAAGGACTGGTGCTGTACGGAGACGCCGGGCAATCGGTCAGCATTGGCGTGAAAGGTAACCAGCTGCAAATCCGCGAGGTTAAAAACGACAAGACGACCGTTACGCACGAGGAGACCGTCAGCAATCCGAAAGGGGTAGCGCTTAAAATTCAGGTGGAAAAGGGATATCTGTGCCGCTTTTTCCGGGGCGACGGCAAGGGCGGCTGGTCGGAAGTTAAATCGCAGGGAGCTGCCTATAACGCGGATTTTCTGCCGCCGTGGGACCGCAGTCCGCGCCCGGGCCTGCTGCAACAGGGCACCGAACCGGCTGTCTTCAGCTACTTCAGCATTACGTACTAAAAAAAATACCGCATAGTCACGTAGAGGACATAAGATTACGAATCTTTGTTTCTCTAGGTGACTATGCGGTAAAAAATTACAGCTTCTCTACTTTTTTCAGGTTATCGTCCGGCACGCGGTCGACGAGGAAGCTGATCGGGTCAATGCCGGCCTGATACGGTTCCTCTTTCACGACAAACGTATAGGTTCCTTCTTTTTTGTTCATCTTCTCGCGGCGGATGGCCAGCAGTTTGCCCTGCTCCTTCCCGTCGGCCGGACGGCCGTAAACCCCGACATCAATCCAGTCGTTGAGCGTTACCGGTTTTTCGTTCCCGTACTGATCGGCCCGGAACTTCTCACTCTGCACCGACACCGTCACCGCATACTGTCCGTCAGGCCGTTTTTTGTACGACGCCGACAACGCGCGGTTGTTAAAAATCGTCATCTCTTCGAACAGGTCCTTAATCACGTATTGCAGCGAATCCGGTGTATTTTTCTTGAACAGATCCACCAGCGCGTAGGCATTCGGGTAGGGCGGGCGGCGGTAGGCATAGTTCTGCACCAGCTCATGCAGCGAGTTATTCACTGCCTTTTCGCCAATCATCTCCTTGAGGTAATACATGACCACACTCCCCTTCCGGTAATGGATGTAGCCCTGATTTTCGACTTTTTCCAGCGGCACTTCCTTCACTGATTCCGTTCCGCGATCACCAAGGTAACGGTCCATTTCGTACTTCAGGAATTTCTTCATGCGGTCTTTGCCGTACTCTTTTTCCATCACCATCAGCGCCGAATACTGCGCCATCGTCTCTGAAAGCAGTGTAGCGCCCTGCATATCCGCCCCTACGACCTGATGCGCCCACCATTGATGCCCCATCTCGTGAGCTACCACGTAGTATACCATGTCAATGTCCTTTTCCGGATCAATCTTTGCGATAAACCCGATGCCTTCCGAATACGGCATGGTGCCCGGAAAGGCCTGCGCAAAGCTGGCATACCGCGGGAACTCAATGATCCGGGCCTGCTTGTGGTAGTATGGTCCGAAATTCTGCGTGTAATAGGCCAGCGATTTTTTCACCGACGACAGCATATTTTTGACGTTATACGGGTGTTTTTTGTCATAATACACCTCGACATCAATACCGTTCCACTTCTCACGGGAAACCTCGTAGCGGGCTGAAATAAACGAATAGAAGTTCAGCGACGGATGGTCGAGTTTGTAGTGATAATACTTCCGCGTCCGGCCATCTTCGGTTTTGGTCCATTCTTTCAGCAGCGAACCGGGAGCCACCGCAATCTGATCGCCGGACGTACTGATGACCGTTTCCACCATTACCCAATCGGAGTTGTTGCTGATGTAGGTGTTCATGCACTTATCGGTGCAGTTCCGGGTCAGCAACGGCATCCGGTCTTTTTCCTTCAGGCCATGTTCTTTCCGCTTATTCTTATCCCCGATCTCGAACCCATCCTGATAACCGATCATCGGTGCAATGTCGCTGTTATCGAAAAACGAGCCGTTCTGGTTGATTTGCTTGGTAAACGTGACCTCATTTTCAAAGCCTTTTGTTTCCTTCAGCATCGTGTACCGCAGATGAATTGAGTCGCCGGGAGCGAGCGCCGGACTGAGTTTGTAAATCTGGTATTGCAGCACCGAATCGTTCATGGCCAGTCTGGCGCGATCAATCGAAACCGTGTATTTCCGTTCGTTCGGATACAGGATGTGCAGCGAATCAATCGGGAAGCTGGACCGGTTTACCAGTACAAAATCGCCTTTCACCGACAGATTCCGCTCTTCGGGATAGACATCAATCGTATACTTTACATCACTGATGCGCGGCTGTGGAATACCCTGGTATTTTTTATACTTTTTCTCGTAGCTGACCTGGCGTTCTTCCTGTTCATCGTCCGATTCAAAGCTGTTGATTACTTTCGTATTATAAAAAAATAAAGCCTCCGCAGAGCAACAGTGCTCCGAACAATCCTGCCGTAATAGCCACGTTGGTACCCGAAAAATGCAGACGTGCCGTCCGGAAGCGATTGGCCCACGTACTGTCACGCCCCCGCACCCAGAACAGAATAGCCGTCATGCCCAGCAAGGCGGCAAACAGCGTCCAGTAGATCCGGAACCAGACAAACGATTTCACAAACGGCCCGAACCCGTTCATATCGGAATACGTATAATCCGGCGATGCGTTGAACTGCACCATATTGCTGCTTACGTCCAGCGGCCCCCAGATGTAGGCGTTGGTAATCAGCACTACGATGAACGCAAAAAACGCGACGTACTTCTGATTCACGAGCGTATGTACCAGCATCGACAGCACAATCAGGGGAATAAACCGGATCAGGTCAATAGCAAAGAATTCAATCAGGTACTGGTGTCAAGTTCAAGTGTCGTGTATCCCTTCAGCAACTGGGTCACGACGCCGGCCAGAATACAAACCGCCTGAATCACGGCCACCATGCCGATCAGACCCAGCAGCTTACCCATAAACACGGTCCAGGTACGGTTCGGCATCGCATCATAAATCTGGTCCATGTCGGCCTCCCGCTCCTTCCAGATCACCGATCCTGAATAAAAGACGATAATGGCAATCAGGGAATGCAATACATCGTCCCGCGTATCTATCGTCGAAATCACCTGATAGGTGACCGGATACGACATAAGCCCGTAGAACCGGTCGGAATACTGTAGCGAGAAACCCATGTTGAGCATCCCGGCCAACAGGATTACGATAAACGCTGTTCCGGTAATGATACCCCAAAACTCCGAACGGGCAATGCGCATCATCTGTGTCCAGGCTACCGAAGCGCCTTTTTGCGGGTTTATAACCGGTAACGGTTGCAACGGAATAAATAATGGCCGCGGGCTGTCTTCCTGAATGTGGTCTTTTTTCTTTTTCCGGTTCACCGCGTTGCGCTCGGCAAACGAGAACCGGAAGTAGGTAAAGGCCAATATCCCGAAGCCGACACCCATCCAGATCAGCCGGTTCATGAGCATATCCGGATTATCGAGCCCTACCGAGAGTGTATTTTTCTCGCTGACTGTCCAGTATTTGGTAATCAGGTCAAACGGACGGGCACCGAACGCATCGACGAAGAACGCCAGCCGTTCATTTTCGACATCACTCAGAAAACTACTCGAAATACCGTAGGCAACCAGCAGCAGAATGGCCCCGACAAACGAAATAATGGTCGAGCGGGTAAGGGCGGCCAGGGCAAAAATCAGTGCCCCGCTGATGAAGGTGTTCGGAATGGCAAAAATCAGAAAGCTGTTTACGTGCGACATCAGCTCTGTCGGCCCGTACCGTTCGGCATCGACCGAACCGGTTGTCTGCCCGATGAGCGTCCCCAACAAAAATACCCAGCGAGATACCCAGAAACGGGATGAGCGAGACAATGAACGACCCCAGAAAACGGCCTGCCAGGTAATCCAGTTTTTTGATCGGTGACGAGAAAACGATCTGGTTCGTTTTGTAATTAAAGTCCCGGATAGCCGCATTCTGGATAAAAGCGGTTGTCATCAGCAGCGCAAACAGACACCAGACGCCGAACTGATTCTGCACCACATACGGGGCGTTTTTGTAAATAGTGCCGAACGATCCGCCAATCGTCACGTCGTCGGATGCCGATGCCCAGGCAAACATCAGGATGTTGACCAGCATGAACACGTACACCATCGGCTGTCGCAGCCAATAGCGTAACTCGAAGGTAAAGAGGTATCTAAACATGTTTTTCCAGGAAGGTTACGGATTACGCATGATTAGAAATGGTTGAGAAGAATACGTCTTCGAGATCGGGCTGAGCCAGTTCAAAGCCATTGGCCGGTACATCCTCACTATAAATGTGAATCAGCGGTTTACCAGCTACCAGCTTGTTGGAAATCAGCGAATACTGTTCTGCATACCCGGCGAGTTCGGCTTTTTCGATGGATTTCTGCCAGATTTTACCTTCCAGCATCGTCACCGAGTCGAGGGGCGAGCCGCTGTAGAGCACCTTCCCGCGGTGAATAATGGCCATGTTGCGGCAGAGTTCCATGACATCCTGCACAATGTGGGTCGACAGAATCACAATCACGTTTTCGCCGATTTCGGAAAGCAGGTTATAGAACCGGTTCCGCTCGCCGGGGTCGAGGCCCGCCGTCGGTTCATCGACAATAATCAGTTTCGGATTTCCGATCAGGGCCTGGGCTATGCCGAAGCGTTGCTTCATCCCACCCGAATAACTGCTGACCGCCTTTTTCCGGTGTTCGTAAAGGTTTACCCGTTGTAACAGGGCCCCTACCAGTTCTTTGCGTTCCTTACTGTTCGTAATCCCTTTCAGCACAGCCAGGTAATCGAGCAGGTCGGTGGCCGCTACTTTCGGGTACACGCCGAACTCCTGAGGCAGATACCCCAGCACCTGCCGGATAGCCTCCTTATCGTTCAGGACATCAATGCTGTCGGCGTCGGAACTGCCCAGAAAAGCGGTTCCGCTATCGGCACCCTGCAACGTGGCCAGGGTCCGCATCAGCGTCGATTTTCCGGCCCCGTTCTGACCGAGTAACCCATACATGCCGGTCGGGATGGTCAGGGAGACATTGTCGAGGGCTTTTACCCCGTTAGAATACGTCTTGGAAAGGGTTTTGAATCGTTAGTTGCATGTAGTTGGGTTCGGTTTTGGCGATAAACAAATATAACCGAACCAGCTATTCAGCCTCCTCTTTTGTAGTTAAAAGGTTGGATTGATGGCTAAATGGTCATTACATCCATCCTGCCATCAACCCGTATTCTGGTTTTACCTCCATGAATCAGGATGACTGTCAAACCACTCTCCCCCAATGTTCCCGCTCGGCTTCCGTCCAGAGCTCGGGGAAAAACACCCGTTTCTGGTCGGCGGGCGGCAGGTAACGCTGCCAGTTTGTACCGCCGGTCGCTTCGATGGCTTCCGGTGTTTTGTGCAGATACCGTACCGCCGACCGCAGGTGCATCAGCTTCCAGCGTACATTCACCCGTTCGTCGAATGCCCGCAACCCGGCAATCAGGTCTTGCGGTAACGCTCCCTGCTGTTGCAGGGCCAGCATACACTGCCGCAGATTCGTCTGCTGATAGTCAGCGGCCAGCCGGATCAACCGGTCGGAATACTGACGCTCAAACTGGCGCAGGGTCAGCGTTTTCTGCCGGCTCGACAGCTCGGTTGCCCCGCGTTTCCAGTAAATCCGTTCGTACTGGTCCGCGAGGGTTCCGCCTTCACCTATTGGCTCGTCGAGCAGCAGGGCAAAATCGGTGGCCATAATCTCAATCTCGCGGAACTGCACCGACTGAAATCCGCTCGACGGCAACAGCGCCATCCGGAATTTCAGAAACTGGTCCCTTGTCCATGCCTTCGACCATCACGGTAAAATGAATTTTCCAGTATCTCAAAATACCGGTTAATTCTTACCACGCGTTGCGTGAAGAATTCAGCAAAGCCGGCCGGTAACGGGTCTGCTACCTGTCCGGCAATCTGGGCGATTTCGTGTTTGACGAGTTTAAAGTAAAGCTCCGTGATCTGGTGATAGGTAATAAAAATCAGTTCGTCGGGGTAAGCCGTGCGCGGATTCTGCAGGGAAAGCAGCGTTTCCAGGTGGATGTAATCCCAGTACGTCAGGTAATCGGTCTGTAGCAGGCCTTCGAGGTACGAAGCCATATCCTGTCCCATCGCTGCGTATTTTTGGGCCAGCTGATGTAGTTTTCCGGCCAGTTCGTCCGGAATCTGTGGGGTATGTTCAGGGGTCATGCGATGAAGTGCACTCTGGTTCAGGTGCAATTTGCCAAAAATCCCGCAAACGCACAGTTGCCAAAGACTGGAGGCCGTCGGCAAACTGCTTGATTATTATGGCTGGCTCTCCCGTTCAAACCGAAAGCGGCCGGTGTGTTGTGCCCAGTGGTGCCGGAGCTGAAACTGCCGGCGCCGCGCCACCATAATCTGCACACCATTTGTTAATGTTACCTGCACTTTTTTCGGATCGTTTGCCACGCGCTTTACCGAAAAAACGTGAGCGGCATTCACCATGGCATCCTTTCGGATCCGCCAGAAACCCGGCAGCTGCTGCTGGTAGCATTTCAGCGTATAGCTACTCAGCAACGTGGTGTTGTGGATGGTATGAATGCGGGTGTAATTCCAGTCGCCCTCCATCCATACAATGTCTCCGGCAAAGATTTGCCGTTTGTCAAACAGGATAAATTCCGTAGCAGCGTTGGTCAGCATGGTTTACGATGGTTTGGGTAAGGATAAGCCGGAAAGGTATATTTCTGACTGCCAAACTATTACCCTTACTCCTGACCGGCAACCGAAAACCAACAAGTGTCCGGGTATTTCACATAATCCGGGAGATTTACCGAACATCTCTGACAAAAATCAGCGCCGGCCACGGACCCAGTTATGGAGCAGTTCGCGCAGATTCCGGCGCAGTCCGGTGGACATTACGTTCCCGTTTTCCCGCTGCCTGACATAGTCTTTCATCAGCATATTCCCCGCGCTGTGAGGTGGCCAGCCGCTGCCCTGTTGTCAGCGTTACTTCGCTGGCACGCGGATTAAACTCACGGATGTAGACCGCATTGACAAGTAAGCTCTGATGGATCAGCAGAAAATCATAGTCATCCTGAAGGGTGCGCGTAAAATGACCGATGTTGATCGTTGCCGTCAGCGGCTCTTTTTCTCCTTTCAGGAATACCTTTGTTATTTCCCGGTCGGCCTGAAAATAGACGATTTCCTGCACCGCCACCAACCGCCGTATGCCCCCCAGCAGCCGGATGGCGATCCGGTCAAACCGGTCACCCTGCCGTTGCTGTTCCAGCATAGCCCTGACTTCCTCCAGCATGGTATCGTGCGCCTCAAGCCGCTGAACAGCCGTATCAATAGCCGCCCGCAGCTGACCTTCATTGACGGGTTTCATGATAAAATCAAGGGCGGTATAGCGCAGGGCTTTGGTCGCGTTTTCGAGTACACCGTGGGCTGTGATAAAGATCAGCTGCGGCAACGGATGACCGGCCGCATCCAGCCGGGCCAGCACGTCAAACGAGGTCCCGCCCATAATCTGAATGTCCAGCAAGACAATATCGGGTTGCCGGCGTACCAGCAGGGCATAGGCCTCCTCCACACTTCTCGCTTCGCCGGCAAGCTGAAGGTGCGGATAATCCCGTTCCAGAAAATACCTGATAACTTCCAGACTATCAATAGTATCTTCAACGACAGCAACAGTTTTCATGAGTATAAACGATTAATAACAGGGTTTTCAGCGGTCTTCACTCCGGGCAATGGTTATCGTCACTACCGTTCCGCCTGCCAGCCGGTCGTCGGTCTGTACTTTAATGCAGTAGCCCAGCAGATTGAGGGTATCCACGCGCTGCTCCACGAGCGTAGCCCCCAGCGAGCGGTAGGCTTTCTGCGAATACTGATGAATCTGCCGCATCCGGTCGCGCCCGATGCCGTCGTCTTCCACAATACAGACCAGCGTTTCTTCCAGACCGATGAACCGGATCCAGAGGTTGCCCGGGCCGGACTTATGAACCAGACCGTGTTTAATGGCATTTTCGACAAAGGGCTGGATCAGCATGGGCGGCAAGGTTATAGTTTCCGGATTCAGCTTTCCGTCGAGGCTGCCGGCATCGAAATGTACGGTAATTTTATCACGGTACAGCAACTGTTCGAAGCGCACATAGTTGCTGAGCAGATTCATTTCTTCGGCCAGGGTAATTTCCCGCTCGGCCAGGCTCTGCCCGCGCCGCCGGCTGTTGGTTACCGCCGATGTGTTCAGGAAGCCACGGACCAGATTCGAAAACTCGACCAGCAGACCGGCCGCTTCGTCAGGTTTATTTTTAAGAATCAGGTTTTGCAGAGGCACCAGCACATTGAACATAAAATGGGTATTGAGCTGGGCCTGTATCGTCTGAACGCTCAGAAACAGGCTTTCCTTTTCCCGTTCACGCAGCTGCCGGTTTGCCAGACTCACCTGCTGCCGCCCGCGGATCACAAACCAGAGCAGCAAACCGCCCGTCAGGATAACGCCGGACAACAGATAAGGTATGATGTGCCGGAACACGGGCGTTTCATAGAATGCCATGTCGGCCCGGAAATGCAGTTCTGTCAAATGCTCATTAACGTCATGGAAGCCGCCTGTGCCGGCCTTAACCCGCAGGGTATGCTCCCCGCTCCCGTATTCGTGGAGCTGAATAACCGGTGCGGTCTGCCAGTCCGACCAGGGCTGATCATCCAGTTGCCAGGCATACTGCGTCTGCGCCGGCCGGTTATCCCCCAGCACTTCCAGTCCGGCTTTAACAACAGGCTGCCCGCCGGTCAGTGTGAACACTGAATCTTCGTACGAAAAGGGTAAACGCAGGCCGTTCAGTTTCCGGATGACCGGATGCAGTGGTTCGGGGCGGCGGCCAAACCGTTTGGTATCAATATAACTCAGGACGGTTCCCGACGTAATCCACGCCCTGCCCTGCCGGTCTCTGTAAAATCCGGCCTGCCCCGGCTGAATGCCCGGATAACCCGTCCGGTGGTTGAGTAATTGTAAAACAACCTTTTTCTTCCGGTACCAGGTTGCCAGATCTAACAGGTAAATGCCCTGCGTTTCTCCGATAGCAAGGACCGAGTCATTCAGCATACCGACAAACGATGCCTTATTCCGGAGGGTTCCGGCCGCAATCCGGACTACCTGCTGTGTCGGGCGGTCAATAAAGCTCAGTCCGTCCCGCGTTGCCAGCCAGACCGTTCCCCGGGTATCTTCACACATGTCGGTTACAGCCATTGCCGGATTAACGCCCTGCTTTTCCGTACGGTTAACCACCTGCCGGGTTCCGAAGTGATACCGGGCCAGTCCCATACCGGTACCCAGCCAGTACACATCCGGCTCATGGGCAGCAATCGCACTCAGCCCGTACAGACAGGGATGCAGCCCTTCCTTTGCCGTAATGGTCCGGATCAGTTTCCCCTGTTTATAGACCCGGAATCCGCCCTGCATACCGATGAACACCCGGTCAGTGCGGGGATCGTGATAGAAAAACAGGGCCGTTCCATCGTCCGGCCGGGTCAGAAAACGAGCGTCCCTGCCGTCAAACACAAGCGGGCCGGTCTCATGAGGCAGGTACAGGTTGCCGCTGTGATCGTGAACAGGATGGTAGTAGTACCGGTTCCAGAGCGTTTGCTGGCGGGGCCGGCCGGCCGATAAGGCTTTCCGGAGCCAGGGAGCTTCCAGCGGCTCGACGATCCCGCTGTCGTCTCCTGTCCGGCGGTAGCGCTGCGGCGGTGATCCGTAGTTCAGCAGCCAGATATCGCCGTCGGGGCGTTCCGTTACGCTCCAGACATACGGCACCTGCTGCTCGTCGAAATACCGGAGTCCGTTGTCGAATACCTCTACCAGGCCTTTGTCTGTCCCGAAATAGACTTTCCCGTTCCGGACAACCGGGGTAGCATAGGCCAGATTACCCGGTGACCGGTGAATGACCGCCACCGACCGGCTGTTGCCCGCATACCGGAAGAAGTTGCCGGACGTATTATCAAGACAATAAAAATCGCCCGGAAACGGGGCCAGTGCTTTACCCGACCCCATCGTTATCCCGAAGAAGGGAACCGGAATCCGGCCCGCCTCAACGGTCAGGTACCGGGTCTGGCCCAGTTGATTGGCTTCCCGTAACACCAGTTGTGGGTAACCGGGCATCAGGTGTGCCTGAAAACCGGCCGGCGGTGCATACTCCCTAACCCGGAAGCACCGGTTAGCCGCCACATAATACAGCCGGCCGGACTCAGGATCTGCGGTAAACCACAGCCGTTTACCGGCTTTATCCCACCGGAGGCTGGTAACGGTCAGCGAGGCGCATCCGGCCACTGTTGGGGCCGCTTCCCGGTATGTTCCGTGCTGAAAGACACAAAGCCGGCCGGAAGCCACAAACCAGATCCGGTCCTGATCGTCGATCTGAAGCGGGGTGTTACTTAACGAAAAACCGGCCGGAAACGGAAAATGCTGAAACGTAGCTCCGTCGAAACGGCTGAGGCCCTGCCTGGTCATGATCCAGATGCGCCGATGGCTATCTTCACCGATACCCTGTATGTAAGCCGACTCCAGTTGCAGATCATGCCGGTCAAACTGCTCAAACTGATCGCCGTCGAATTTGGCCAGACCGTCAATCGTGCCCAGCCAGAGATAGCCTCTTGAGTCGGTCAGGCTGTTGGCAATCTGCATATTCGGCAATCCTTCGCGCACCGTATAGTGCCGGACCGGATAGAGCTGCCCGAATGCGGGGGCATACCCAATCAACAGCAGCAAGGCGATGCGGCACAGATACTTCATGTCCGGCAATCTACAGCTTAGGATGTACTTTTTCCAGCATAAAATAACAAATGGCGATGTTTTACGAACAAGTACACGGATTCATAACACGCTCCCGCCGGGACTGTATACCGATCTGCCCGTCTGTTGTACTTATCAGATTGCCACCGCCGGTTAGATAGGTTTCCTGAACAACCCGCCTCAGACGTGCGTACTTACCCTAAAAACAACGTTATGAAAAAGACAATTGCACTACTATGCCTCTTATCCGGCCTGACCATGCCGACGTACGGGCAATTTTTTGCCGATCTTGAAACCGGGCTTGTCCTGGGAACTCCCTACAACACCATCCGCCGGCCAACCACCGGTGGGACTACCTTCGACATCGGTAAAGACCTGAAACCGGATGCCAAACCATTTTACCGGATCCGGCTGGGCTATACCATTGCCGACCGGCATACCATTTCGGTCCTCTACGCGCCGCTGACGGTTACCTACAAAGGCGCTTTCAGTCAGCCGGTGCAGTTTAACGGCGAGTTTTTCCTCGCCAGCCAACCCATCGAAGCAAAATACCGCTTCAACTCCTACCGGCTGACCTACCGCTATGATTTCATCCGTACCGACAAGCTGCGCCTTGGCCTGGGCCTCACGGCCAAAATCCGGGATGCCGACATTAAAATCAGCGGAGATCAGCGGACGACCAATTTCAGCAATGTCGGCTTTGTTCCGCTGCTGAATTTTTATGCAGGCTACCAGCTGGCCGACCAGTGGCGGGCCGTGCTGGAGGGAGACGCGTTAGGCTCAAAACAAGGCCGTGCCGAAGATATTTTCCTGGGCGCTACCTACACCATCAACCCGACGGTGAGCCTGAAAGCCGGCTACCGGGTCGTGGAAGGCGGCGCCAACGTCACCGATATTTATAACTTTACCTGGATTAACTACGCCTCTATCGGCGCGCGGATTACCCTTTAACCAATTACCGCTATATACGCTAACAAAACGGGCTACCAGAGAAAAATGGCCCGTTTTTTGTAAAACCCCGAACATACTTACTTTTTTAACACAAAAGCAGTATTCCTGATCCTGCTTTCAGCCTTCTACAAGGCTGATTTCCAAAATACTTACTGTATAGTAACGACTATTTCCATCACGCTTTTAACTAATTCAACCAAAATGGTATACTAGTTGACATTCATGGAGGCAAGAAAATATTGCTTGCATGAAACGTTTATACTCAGCATTTCAGAAACTACTGATTATCGCGGTTTGCTGTTTTTTTTCGGTAAATCTCTATGGACAATCCGTTCCTGATAACGTTTATTTCATACCGTTGCCGGAACCACAGCTACAGACTGCCTTTAAAAACCTGACCTCGAATCCAAACACTACAACCGTCATCAGCAACACCATTCTCGTTACGATTTCGATTGTTGCCACGAATAACAACACCGTCATTTACTACGACCACTGGGAAGATGGCTACCAGGCCAGTTTTTCAGGAACGAAACAAAGCAGTACCCAGATCTGGGGAGATAATGACCCTTTGAACGGGATGCCGCCAGGCTATTCGGTCGATAAAATCAGTGCCGGTGACCGGATTAACCTCATCAACAATGTTTCGCTTCCCCGCAGTACCAGTACCATCGTGTATGACGGCCGGGATAAAATTGCCTCCACCAAATACCTCTCCGTTACCCGCATCGGGGTACCGACATCGCCCGGATCGGTGCTTGGATCATCGGTAGAAGTCTACGATACAACAGTATATGACCGTGCCTTTCAGCTACCGATCGGTGAGACGTCTGATCTGAACGCCGGTTCGAACTGCTGTTTATTTGAGTACACGTCCATTTTCGTGATGGCCCGCGAAAATGCGACCACCATTGAAATTGACGCGAATGCCGACGGCACCTACGAAACGACAGCTACGCTGAACCAGGGCGAAAGCTACCACTTCAATGGCAGTACGGTCGGCGATGTGCTGGCCGGAGCTGCCGTCAGGGCCAATAAACCGGTGCAGGTCGATCTGGTCACGGGCGACATCGGGGCGGCTTACGAATCGCGGACGTTTGCCATGTACCCGACTGCACTCTGGGATAACTGCTACTACAACCCCGTCGGGCGGACCACAATCAATGCCGACGTCAATGTCTTTATTTATAACCCCGGTCCCGGCTCGCTGACCATCAATGCGCGTACCACCGGCGGCATTACCAGCTTTACGGTTGGCCCGAAAGCCACTTATCGCTACAATATGCCCGACAACTCGGGGGCGCACTTCTACACGACGAACGAAAGTGACAAATTCTTTGCCGTTGGTGTCCATGATGCCGATGTAACCGAGCAATCGACCTGGGACTGGGGCTTTTCGCTGCTCCCCGAAGTGTTCCTTACGACGGCGGCGGTGGTCGGGTATGGGCCGGGTACATCTGACCCCGTCAGCAATACCGGCAACGGAAGTCCGGTCTGGGTGCTGGCCATCAACGCCACAACCGTCTATGCCGACTTCGACGGCGATCCGACCACCGGCCCGCTGACGGATCCGAACGGCGGGAAATACGATGTTGCGTATCAGGTCGTTGCCGATCAGTCGCTGCGGATTTACGACAACACCGACCGCGACCAGACCGGTATGCGGGTTTACACGCTTGACGGCACCCTCATCGCCGTGGCCTGGGGTGAAGATGCCGCCACCGCCGGTCCGGGCCTCCCCTACCTTGATCTTGGGACTACCGTTACTCCTGACCGGAAAATTCTTGTGTCTAAGCTCGCCACCATCTCCGTCGATAACGGACAACCCGGCATTGTGGACCCCGGCGATGAAGTCACGTACCGGATTGTGGTCCAGAATGCGTCCCTGCGTTCCCGTAATGTGGTGTCGATCACGGATACCATTCCCGCAGGCTTTACGTATATCGCTAACAGTACACGCCGCAACCGGACCACCGTTATCCCTGACCAGACCAGCCCCAACTCAGCATTCCCGCTGGATGAAACCGGTTATAATCTGGGGGACCTGATTCTGGCGCAACGCGACACGCTCTCGTTCCGGGTGGTTGCCCAGCGTCCGCTGGTGGCCAATGCAACCGTGACCAACCGCGTGACCTACAGCGATAACCTCAATGATCAGGTCAGCGGCCAGGTAACGATTAATATCAACCAGGCTTACCCTCCGACGGCTAACCGCGAAGCGGTGTCAACACCGTTTAATACCAGTGTCAGCGTCAATGTGCTGACCAATGACGTTGACCGCGCCAACCGGCCGGCCGCCTTAACCAACGTCTTAGCCCCGACCATTTTTACCCAGCCCAAAAACGGGACAGCTACCCTAACCAACGGCGTGCTGGTTTACCGGCCAGGCAGCACGTTTGCGGGCAGGGATACGGTTATCTACCGGCTGTGCGACAACCTGAATACCGGTCTGTGTGACACGGCCCTGGTAGCCATTACGGTTCAGTCGCTGCCGCCGACAGCCAACCGCGACAATGTCACAACCCCGTTCAATATAAACGTCCAGATCAATACGCTCGCCAATGACGTTGACCGCGCCAACCGCCCCGCTTCGCTGACGGGGGCATCGGCCAATGTCAGTTCGTTTTCCATTATTGCGCAACCGGCCAACGGCACCATCGCCATCGGAGCCAACGGGCTGTTGACCTATAACCCGAACGATACGTATGCCGGCACCGACCAGCTGATTTACCGGATCTGCGATAACGTTAACACGAGTCTGTGCGACACGGCACTCGTGTTCATCACCATTCAGTCGGCCCCGCCGGTGGCCAACCGCAACGATGTCACGACAGGCTTTAACACAAACATCACCATTCCGGTGCTGGCGAATGATACCGACAAAGCCGGTCGTCCGGCGGCGCTGACCAACGTGACTGCGCCGGTCATTACCCGGAATCCGGCCAACGGCGCGGTGGTTGTCAATGCAGACGGGTCGCTTACGTATGACCCGAACGACACCTTTGCCGGTACCGATCAGCTGATTTACCGGATCTGCGATCCGGTTGATCCGTCGAAATGCGACACGGCACTGGTGACGATCCGGGTGAATTCGGCCCCGCCGGTAGCCAATCCCGAAACGATCAATCTGGCGTTTAATGTCACAACGACGGTTAGTATCCTGGCTAATGATGTCGATAAGGCTGGTCGTCCGGCTGCACTGACCAACGTTACGGCTCCGGTGATTGTCGTGCAGCCGAAGCACGGAGCTGCGGTTATTAACGCCAACGGAACGATCACCTATAACCCGGACGACACGTTTGCCGGACTTGATACGCTGCAATACCGCATCTGCGATACCTTCTCCGGTACCCTGTGCGCCAACACCTACGTTGCCTTCAACGTGGGGTCCAACGCGCCGACTGCCGGAGCAGATGTCAGGTCAACGCCGTTTAACCAGAATGTTACGGTAACGATTCTGACCAACGATACTGACCGCGCTTCGCAGCCCGCGAGCCTGTCAACCGTCACGCTCCCGCAGATTCTGTACGGGCCGGTTAACGGATCGGCCATCATCAACGCAAACGGAACGCTGACCTACACGCCGAATACTACCTTTGCGGGCGTAGATACCATCCGCTACCGGATCTGTGACAATGTGAATACCAGTCTGTGCAGCAACAACCTCGTGACAATCACCGTCCAGTCGGCCCCGCCGCTCGCCAATCCGGAAAGCCTGACAACGGGCTTTAATGTCACAACCATAATTGCGGTACTGGCCAATGACGCCGACAAAGCGGCCCGTCCGGCGGCCCTGACCAACGTGACCGCTCCGGTCGTTATGCAGAATCCGGCCAACGGGGTCGTGATAGTCAATGCCAACGGAACGATCACCTATAATCCGGACGATACCTTTGCGGGGCAGGACTCGTTTATTTACCGGATCTGCGACAACGTCAATAATGCGCTTTGTGATACGGCCCTGGTCCGGATTCTGATTCAGTCGGCCCCGCCGGTGGCCGGCCCTGACAGTTACACAACGGCGTTTAACACGAACCTGACAATGACCGTGCTGGGCAATGACGTGGATAAAGCGGCCCGCCCTGCCGCACTGACCAACGTCTCGGCACCGGTGATTGTGGTGCAGCCGGTCAACGGAACCGCCATCGTCAACGCGAACGGCTCAATTACCTATAATCCGGATGATACCTTTGCGGGTACCGATCTGCTGACTTACCGCATCTGCGACAATATTACCCCCTCGCTTTGCAGTACGGCACTGGTAACCATTCTGATTCAGTCGGCCCCGCCGGTCGCCAACCGCAACGATGTGACCACGGCGTTTAATACCAACATCAACATTCCCGTGCTGGCGAACGATACCGACAAGGCCGGTCGTCCGGCGGCGCTGACCAATGTCTCGGCCCCGGTCGTTACCGCACAGCCGGCCAACGGAACGCTGCTGGTGAACGCCGACGGAACGATCACCTATAACCCGGACGACACCTTTTCCGGTCAGGACTCGTTTATCTACCGGATCTGCGACCTTATCGACCCGGCGAAGTGCGATACCGCCCTCGTAATTATTCAGGTGGGTTCGGCCCCGCCGGTGGCCAATCCGGACAGTTACTCAACGTCTTTTAACACCAATCTGACGATGACGGTGCTGGGCAACGACGTGGACAAGGCAGCCCGACCGGCGGCACTGACCAATGTCTCGGCTCCGTCCATTTTCAGCCAGCCTTCCAACGGGACAGTGCTGGTCAACGCCAACGGGACAATCACGTATAACCCGGACGACACCTTTGCCGGACAGGACTCGTTTATCTACCGGATCTGCGACCTGATTGACCCTTCGAAGTGTGATACGGCCCTCGTAACGATCCGGATTGGTTCGGCTCCGCCAACGGCTATCCGCAACGATGTGACGACGGCCTTTAACACCAATATTACCATTCCGGTCCTGGCCAATGACGTGGACAAGGCCGGTCGTCCGGCGGCGCTGACCAACGTCTCGGCCCCGGTCGTTACCGCGCAGCCCGCTAACGGGACCGTACTGGTAAATGCCGACGGCACCATCACCTACAACCCGGACGATACCTTTGCCGGGCAGGATTCATTTATTTACCAGATCTGTGACCTGATTGACCCGACAAAATGTGACACGGCGCAGGTGACCGTGCAAATCCTGTCGGCCCCGCCGGTGGCCAGCTTCGACAGTTACACGACTACCTTCAATACGAACCTGTTGATGACCGTGCTGGCTAACGACGTGGATAAAGCCGCCCGCCCGGCTAACCTCACGCTGGTATCCCTGCCGGTTGTGGTATCGCCACCGGTCAACGGCGCGGCAACCGTGAATCCGGACGGTACCATTACCTACAATCCGGCCGATACCTTTGCCGGTCAGGATTCGTTTGTTTACCGGATTTGTGACCTCATTGATCCCTCGAAATGCGATACCGCACGGGTGGTCGTGCAGATCCTGTCGGCCCCGCCGGTGGCCAATCCGGATGTGTTCAACCTTGCCTTTAATCAGACCGTTACCTCACCGGTGCTGGCTAATGATGTCGATAAGGCGGCACGGCCGGCGGCCCTGACCAATGTCTCGGTTCCGGTCCTTACGGCCCAACCCGCCAACGGAACAGCGGTAGTAAATGCCGACGGCACCATCACCTACAACCCGGACGATACCTTTGCCGGCACGGATCAGCTGATCTACCGCATCTGCGACCTGATTGATCCGGCAAAATGCGATACGGCCCGGGTCACCTACAACGTCGGATCTGCCGCGCCGAATGCGACAAACGACGTAGCCGGTACGCCGTTCAATACGGATGTTGCCATTAGTATTCTGGCTAATGATACCGACAAGGCGGGCACTCCGGCCAACCTGACGCTGGTGACGGCCCCGCTGATTGTCAGTGGTCCGGCCAACGGTTCGGCCATTATCCTGAACGGGGTACTGGTGTATAATCCGGATGATACCTTTGCCGGCACCGACATACTGACTTATCGCATCTGCGACGTTGTAGACCAGACTAAATGCGCTACGGCGCAGGTGACCATTACCGTGCAGTCGGCACCGCCAACGGCCCGTAATGATAATGCCACCACGCCGTTTAATACCAGTGTGGTGGTTACAGTTCTGGAAAACGACGCAGATAAGGCGGGCCGTCCGGCGGCGCTGACCAATGTCACGGCGCCGGTCATTACCGCACAGCCGGCCAACGGTGTCGCCACGGTCAATGCCGACGGTACGATTACTTACAATCCGGCCGATACCTTCGCCGGCCGCGACACACTCCTGTACCGGATCTGCGACAACGTCACCCCGACGCTGTGCGATACCGCGCTCGTCAGTCTGCTCGTCCAGTCGGCACCGCCAACAGCCAACGCCGATGAACAGACGACCGCCTTTAACACGAATGTGACCATCCCGGTACTAACCAACGACGTTGACCGTGCAAACCGCCCCGCCACGCTGACCCTCGTCAGTGCGCCGGTCATCACCCGCCAGCCGGCCAACGGGGTAGTTACGATCAACGGTGACGGAACCCTGTTATACAACCCGGACAATACGTTTGCCGGCATCGATACGCTGATTTACCGGATTTGCGATAATGTCAATCCGGCGTTGTGTGATACCGCCCGCGTGATCATTCATATATTGTCGGCCCCGCCGGTGGCGGTAAATGATGTGTATACGGTCGGGTTCAATATCACGGTAACGGTTCCGGTACCGGCCAACGACACCGACAAGGCCGGGCGTCCGGCTTCTGCCACCGGTACATCAGCCAACATTACCCTGCCGCAGCTACTATCAGCACCGGCCAACGGCGTGGCGGCGGTGAATCCGGATGGTTCGATCACCTATAATCCGGACAATGCCTTTGCGGGCAGTGATACGCTGTTCTACCAGATCTGTGACAACTACAATCCATCCTTGTGTGATACCGCCCGCGTGATTTTCAACGTAGGCTCAGCCGCACCGACGGCTAATCCGGATCAGGTGACGCCCCCGTTCAACACCAGTGTGGTAGTCAGTATTCTGGACAATGACGTGGACCGCGCCAACCGGCCGGCCAACCTGACGCTGGTAACGGCTCCGCAACTGGTAACACTACCGAAAAACGGCACGGCCTCCATCAACGCCGACGGAACCCTGCGCTTTGTACCGGTCAGCACGTTTGCCGGTCAGGATACGGTGCGCTACCGGATCTGTGATCCGTTTAATCCGGCCCTCTGCGACACCACAGACGTCATTATTACGGTACTGTCCGCCCCGCCGGTAGCGAACCGGGAGGACATTGTGACCCCGTTTAACACGACCCTTGACATCGCCGTGCTGGCCAATGATGTGGACAAAACCGGCAGCCCGACCAGTGTTACCGGTACTGCCAACGTGACGATCCCGCAGATCATTGTTCAGCCGCTCAACGGACAGGTGTCTGTCCGGCCGGACGGCAGGTTAACCTACAACCCCAATGATACCTATGCAGGACGCGATTCTCTGATTTACCGGCTCTGCGATACGTTTAATCCAACGCTCTGCGATACGGCCCTCGTAACCGTTACGATACGGTCGGCCCCGCCGGTGGCCAACCCGGACATCCGGACCCTCTCGTTTAATCAGACGGTATCGGTGCCGGTTCTGGTCAACGACACGGACAAAGCCAGCCGCCCCGCCGCACTGACCAATGTATCTTTGCCGGCCATCGTTGACGAACCACTGAACGGCACCGCGCTGGTGAATGCAGACGGCACGATTACCTACAATCCGGACGACAGCTATGCCGGGCGGGATTCGCTGCGGTACCGTGTCTGCGATACATTTAATCCGGTTTTATGCGATACGACGGTGCTGCGGCTCACCATCCGGTCGGCCCCGCCGGTGGCGATTGACGACCAGACAACCACTACGTTCAACACGCCGGTCAGCCTGACGATTCTGGCCAATGACCTCGACCGGGCCAGCCGGCCGGCGTCCCTCACGCTGACACCGGTTGGCAGCGTGGTAGTGCCGCAGATCGTTGACCCGGCGCGGCATGGCGCGGCTTCGATCCTGCCGGACGGCATCCTGAGCTATACACCGGCCAATGGCTATGCCGGCCGCGATACGCTCCTCTACCGGTTATGCGATGCCGTAAATCCGGTCCTGTGCGACACGGCGCAGGTCATCATCCGGATCGGGTCAGCACCGCCGGTAGCCATCCGGAACGACACGACGACGGCCTTCCGGACGCCGGTCAGCATCCCGGTTCTGGCGAACGACGTTGACAAAAACGGAAATCCGGCCAGTCTCAGCGGCGGCGCCCGGAATGTTACAACCCCTGTTCTCATCCGACAGGCAACAAATGGTACGGCAACGCTGGTGGTGAGTGCTTCGGTGGCGGTGCTCAACTATGTACCAGGCAATACCTTTGCCGGCCGCGATACCGTTATTTACCAGTTGTGCGACATCGACAATCCGACGTTGTGTGATACGGCGCTGGTGACCATCAATGTGCTCTCGGCCCCGCCGGTGGCCATAGCCGACGGATTTAATGTACCGTTTAATACCAGCGTGGTGATTCCGGTGCTACTCAATGATACCGACAAGGCGTCACGCCCCGCCTCGCTGACCAACGTGACCTTACCGGAAATCACCGGCGCTCCCGTCAACGGAACGGCTTCGATTCTGCCGGGCGGTTTACTGAACTATACGCCAACCACCGGTTATGCCGGTCCGGACACAGTCCGCTACCGCATCTGCGATCTGTTTAATCCGACCTTGTGCGATACCACCCTGGTAGCGCTCGTCGTCGGCTCGTCGGCGCCCAATGCCTTGCCTGACCTGACCGATACACCGTTTAATACGCCGGTTTCGGTCAGTGTACTGGCAAATGATACCGACCGCAACGCACAACCGGCCACGCTGAGTATGGTCACCGTGCCGCAGAAACTAACCGACCCGCGTAATGGTACGGCCACGTTTGATGCCACAGGGATTCTGTCGTACACCCCGGTAACCGGTTTTGCCGGGCCGGATACGCTGACCTACCGCATCTGCGACGTTGTCAATCCCACGCTGTGTGCTACCACGCAGGTGATTATCCGGGTTGGGTCGGCACCGCCGGTAGCTGTCCGGAACGATACCATTACACCGTTTAATGTCAGTGTTACGATCCCGATTCTGGCCAATGATGCCGACCGCAACGGTAATCCGGTTCGGTTCAGCAACAGTGTAACGGACATGGTCATTCTGCCGGTCATTACCCGGGCACCGGCAAGAGGAATGGCGACAATTCAGGCGGATGGCTCCCTGCTTTACAATCCGGATGACAGTTTTGCCGGCCGCGATACGCTGATTTACCGCCTGTGCGACATCGTTGACCCGATCCTGTGCGACACGGCGCTGGTGACCATTCTGGTACAATCGGCCCCGCCGGTCGCATCACCGAACAACTATAATGCCGGCTATGGCTCCCCGCTGACGGTACCGATTCTGGGCAACGACGTTGATAAGGGCGGCAATCCGGCCTCACTGA
Source organism: Arsenicibacter sp. (assembly GCA_965247375.1). Classification (GTDB taxonomy): domain Bacteria; phylum Bacteroidota; class Bacteroidia; order Cytophagales; family Spirosomataceae; genus Arsenicibacter. The sequence goes on along the minus strand of CBDFHU010000036.1, from coordinate 4,291 downwards.
CGAATGTCAGTCCACCGGAAATTGTCGCCCAGCCGGCCAGCGGCACGGTTATCATCAATGCTGACGGCACCGCTACCTTTACCCCTGCCGACGGATTTGCCGGGAATGACACGCTGCGCTACCGCATCTGTGACCTGGTAAACCCGATCCTGTGCGATACCTCGTTTGTGGTGTTCACTATTGCGTCCAGACCGCCGGTCAGCATTCAGGACAACAGCACGACGGCGTTTAATACGGACGTTATCATCCCGATTCTGGCCAATGATCTTGACAGGGGAGGCCGTCCGGCCAGTCTGACCCTGACACCGACCTCGGGCGTAACCCTGCCGCAGATTCTGGTACCGGCGAAACGGGGAACGGGCAGCATCAATCCGGACGGGACCCTGCTGTATAACCCGAACGATACGTTTACAGGATCCGACACCCTGACGTACCGCATCTGCGACGGAGTAAATACGTCCCTTTGCGATACCGCGCTGGTCACGATCCGGGTAAACTCAGCCCCGCCGGTAGCTAATCCGGATGCGGTAACGACCACGTTTAATACCGATGTTGCCATTGTTGTCTTGTCGAACGATACGGCAAAAACCGGACAACCGGCCACGCTGACTAATGTGGTGGCGCAGGCTATTGTGCAGCAACCGGCAGCCGGGGTAGCCGTCGTTCAGCCGGACGGCCGTATCCTGTACAACCCGAATAATACGTTTGCGGGCCGGGATACGCTGATTTACCGACTGTGCGATATTGACGATGCGACGCTGTGTGATACTACCCTGGTGGCCATCCTTGTGTTGTCTGCTCCGCCGGTGGCCGTACCGGATGCGTTCAACGTGGCCTTCAACAGCACCATCACGGCCTCCGTTCTGGCCAACGACGCGGATAAAGCCGGTCAACCGGCCGGTCTGCAAACAGTGATCCTCCCGCAGATTATCGCCGCACCAGCCAACGGAACGGCGGTAATTAACGCAGACGGCACCGTGACGTATACACCGTTCACGTCGTTTGCCGGCATTGACCGGCTCCAGTACCGGATCTGCGATGTGGTTGATCCGACGCAGTGCCGCTCAACCACGGTAACGTTCAACGTCGGCTCAGTGGCGCCGAACGCCATCCAGGATGTGGCCTCGACCCCGTTCAATACCACAGTGGTGATTAATGTACTCAACAATGATACCGACCGTACATCGGGACCAGCCAGTCTGTCGTACATTACCGCTCCGATCCTGGTCAGCGGGCCGCTCAACGGCAGTGCGCAAGTTAATGCCGACGGAAGTATCACCTATGCGCCAACGACCGGTTTTGCCGGTCGGGATACGCTGCTTTACCGCATCTGCGACCTGGTTAATCCCGTGCTGTGCGACACAGCACGGGTCGTCATCAACGTAGGGTCGGCGCCGCCGGTGGCCAATCCGGATCAGGCGACAACCCCGTTTAACACAACAGTAGCCATCAATGTACTGGCGAACGATCTTGACCGGAACGGCCAGCCGGCCACGGTCGGGGCAGTCACCCTGCCGGTGATTGTTTCCCAGCCAGCCAATGCCACGGTGATTGTGCGGCCGAATGGCACCGTTGTGTACGACCCGCTGGAAGCCTTTGCCGGACCGGACACCCTCGTGTACCGCATCTGTGACGGCGTAAATAACAGCCTGTGTGATTCGGCCCTGGTTGTCGTGTTTGTCGGGTCGGCTCCGCCGGTAGCCAATACGGACGTGGTGACCGTACCGTTTAACAGTACCATCGCGATTGATGTACTGGCGAATGATCTTGACCGTGCCGGTCAGCCGGCGAGTGTGTCAACAGTCACGGGTCCGGTTATTGTCCGGCCACCGGCAAGCGCCACCGTAGTGGTAACGCCGAACGGTACAGTGGTCTACGACCCGCTCGACGCCTTTGCCGGACCAGACACCCTCGTTTACCGCATTTGCGATCCGGTCGACGGCAGTCTGTGCGACTCGGCACTGGTAGTGGTTGTAGTCGGGTCGGCGCCGCCGCTTGCCGTCCCTGATAATGCCACAACGGCCTCCGGCGTGCCGGTTACGATTGCGGTGCTGAGCAACGACCTCGACCGGGGGAGCAGGCCGGCAAGCCTTATTACCGTCGGCGTACCGGATCTATTCGTGCAGCCGGCCAACGGTACGGTGAAACCAAATCCGGACGGAACACTGACCTACACGCCGTTTGCCCGGTTTACCGGTACCGACACATTCCTGTACCGCATCTGCGACCGTGTGGATCCGACCTTGTGCGTGACCACGTTGGTCACGGTAACGGTCGAACCGGCCGGCTGTCCGGAAACGCCGGTGTGTGTGCCGGTCACCATCCGGAAAATCCGGCGGTAACTGACAAATAAAGGCGAAGGCCCGGGGCACTGCTCCGGGCCTTCGCCTTTATTGCGTAACTTGCATCACGTTTTACTTTACCTGCATGTTATGACTCCTGCACAACCCAACAACCCGTTACACGGCATTACCCTCGAACGCATTGTAACCGAGCTGGCCGAACACTATGGCTGGGAAGAGCTCGGCAGCCGCATCCGGATTAACTGTTTTAACGACAATCCGAGCGTTAAGTCCAGCCTGACGTTTTTGCGGAAAACCCCGTGGGCCCGTGAAAAAGTGGAACAGCTATACATCCGGATGGCGGAGAAACAGGCCAAAAAGCAGGCGAGCAGGAAACAGTCGTCATAGTACGACTGCATCATCTTTCCAGCCTGGTCAGCATCATGGACGACTGTTTCCGTCCATCTTCGTTGACCTGCACGGACTTCACCACCCCGATTCCTTTAGCCGGGTATTCAGTCCCTTTCAGGGTGTGGTTACCCATCAGACGCAAATTGATGGTATAAGTAATCCTGAGACACTCGAAGGTGCCTGCCGGTGTTTCGACGGTTTCCTCTCCGGCAACCTCCCGGCCGGTGATATTGGCGGTTAAAGTCATCAGAGCCATTCCACTCTCCAGACTCGATTTAACGGTTACAGCAGCATCTTTCAGCCTGTCACCTACTTTCATTTTAGCCGGATATGTAAGCTGATCCCCGGTGATGTCCATCCGCAGATTAGCCGCTTTCGGAATCATATCGGAGCTTATATTCCGTACATCCGTATAATAGTTGCCGTCGATGCACTTACCAAATGATTCGCCTCTGGCCAGCAGTTTACCTTTGGGGTCGTAGGTTTCATTAGAAAAAACCAGCGATGTTCCGCCATTAACTGGCTTATAGTCAATAATCTGATACTTAAGCAGGGCAGCGGGCTTATCTTTTCTATCATAGCTGGTGAGTTCAAATTTCAGCCCTTTCTGAAAAGAGAAATAACCACCGCAATCCTGTGCCTGAATACCGGCCGTCCCCGTTAAAAGGACAAGAAACAGTACGACTTTGGTCATCTTTTTTACATTTTAACCCGTTCATTTATACTGTATTACTGACGGCGAAGCGTTCCCTGACTCTCCCGGGACGGCCGCCGGTCTTTATACACAGTACGCATAAACCACGTCATTTCCTGCTTTACATTCAGGCGGATTTCCCGCCGGGCAATAGACTGATCGACAACTAGTTCGTATGGTTGTCCCTCACCCGGGCTATTCACCCCTTTCGGGTCAAGGTTACGAACGCTGACGGTCCCCCAGTCACAATCATTGGGACTACAGGCAGCCAGAATCCGGACACGGCTGCGATTACCGGAAAACTCCATCCGCGTAATAGAACGTGTGTTCGGATCAGTTGCTACCCAAACCTCTGTTGACTGAGTTGGCGCAGCACTCATCAGGCCGAGTGTAAAAACGAAGCCGGCCAGTTGTGTAACCGGGTGAACGAATTTTGGTCTCATCGTATTGATCACTAATTGGTTGATAATTACAAAGACACCTTAAATATGGACACTCAGACAAATTTATCTTTACACTAGTTAATAACCAGATCGTTTCAGTATACAGCAACAGACTTTGAGTAAACCACTACATAAACTATATCCGGATGGCGGAGAAGCAGGCGACACGGAATATGTTCCCCCGAAAACCATACACTTGTTACAATCCGGTTGCTTTCTCCTGTGCTTCGGTATAGCGTGCCCCGACAATCTTCACCTGTTCCGAAGCAGTTGTCAGTTCGGCAATGTCCGCTGCCGTAAGTTCAATCGCCGCCGCTGCGTTATTTTCTGTCAGCCGGTGCCGTTTGGTGGTACCCGGAATAGGGACAATCCATGGTTTTCGGGCCAACACCCAGGCCAGCGCAATCTGCGCGTTGGTCGCCCCGTATTTTTCCGCAAAACCGGCGATTACATCGACCAGC